>DASVUV010000018.1:0-70060 GCA_036386875.1 Allosphingosinicella sp. | reverse complement strand
TCCAGGGTACCCAGACGATCGCCGCCGAAGGGCTTGGCGATGCCGACATCTTCGCATTGGCCTGTAAGGGCGGGACGATGTGCATCCAGGCCTTCTTCATCCGTGGCGGCAATAACTGGGGCCACCGCAGCTTCTTTCCCGCCCACACCGCCGACCTCGCCGAAGAGGAAGTTCTCGCCGCGTTCCTGATGCAATTCTACGAGGAAGTGCCGCCGCCCAAGACCGTGCTGCTCGACCGCGACCTGCCCGAAGCCGAGCTGCTCGCCGAGGCGCTTGGCGAACGCGCCGAGCGCAAGGTCGTCCTCCGCTCGCCCAAGCGCGGCGACCATGTCCGGATGGTGGCGCAGGCCAGCCGCAACGCCGCCGAGGAGCTCGACCGCCACCTCGCCGAAAGCAGCACCCAGGCGAAGAACCTGCGTGCCCTCACCGACTTGTTCGAACTTCCTGAGCCGCCGCAGCGGATCGAAGTCTACGACAACAGCCACGTCATGGGCACCAACGCGGTCGGCGCGATGATCGTCGCCGGGCCGGAGGGCTTCCTCAAGAACCAGTACAGGAAGTTCAACATCAAGCGGCCGGAGACGGCGCCGGGCGACGATTTCGCGATGATGCGCGAAGTGCTCGGCCGCCGCTTCGCCCGCCTCGAGACGGAGGATCCGGACCGGAGCAACGGCGACTGGCCGGACCTGCTGCTGATCGACGGCGGCAAGGGGCAGCTTGGCGCGGTGCTGGAAACGCTGGAATGCGCGGGCATCCACGACGTGCCGGTGGTCGGCATCTCCAAGGGCCCGGACCGCAACGCCGGGCGCGAGACCATGCACATGCCGGGCGGCCGCGACTTCCAGCTCCCGCCCAACTCGCCGGTGCTGTTCTACCTCCAGCGCCTCCGCGACGAAGCCCACCGCTTCGCCATCGGCGCCCACCGCCAGAAGCGGTCGAAGAGCATGGCGGCGAGTCCGCTCGACGAGGTTCCCGGCATCGGCCCCGGGCGGAAACGGGCGCTGTTGATGCACTTCGGCACGGCCAAGGCGGTGAAAGCGGCGGCGCTGGAGGATCTGGAACGGGCGCCGGGCATCTCAAAGGCGATGGCGCGCAGCATCTACGACTTCTTCCATCCAAGCGGGTGAGGGAGAGCTCCGATTTGGAAAGCCTCGCCCGCCGCCTCCGCCGCTGATAGGCTGGGCGCTCATGCGGCTCGAAACCCAGGCGATCATCTGCGCGGTCCGGCCGCATGGCGAGCATGGCGCGATCGTCCGCGCGCTCACCCCCGCCGACGGCATCCAGCCCGGCTACGTCCGCGGCGGCCGCTCGCGCCGGCTGCGCCCGGTTCTGCTCCCCGGCAACAAGGTCCACGCCGAATATCGCGCCCGCACCGACGACCAGCTTCCCCACCTCACCGTGGAACTCACCGAAAGCCGCGGAGCCCTTCTCTCCGAACCGCTTGCCAGCGCAGCCATCGAATGGGTCGCCGCCCTCACCACCTCCGTTCTCCCCGAGGCACAGGCCTATCCGCGCGTCTTCCAGGCCCTCGACGGCCTGCTCGTGGCGATCGAGTCCGCACCCGCCGCCCGCCGCTGGGCAGCGGCTCTGGTTCGCTACGAACTGCTCGTCCTCGCCGAGCTCGGCTTCGGTCTCGACCTCTCCGAATGCGCCTCAACCGGCGTCACGGAAGATCTCGCCTTCGTCAGCCCGAAAAGCGGCCGCGCGGTCAGCGCCGGGGCAGGGGAGCCGTACCGGGGGCAGCTTTTCGCACTGCCGCCGTTCCTGCTGGAAGGCGGCGCGGCGAACTGGGACGACATCCACGACGGCTTCCGGATCACCGGCCACTTCCTCGCCCGCGATCTGCTGATCGAGCGTCAGGCCGACGTGCTCGACGCGCGGGGCCGGCTGCTCGACCGGCTCAGGCGCGCCGCCGCTTAGGCTCCAGCCAGCGCTCGATCGCGTCGGCGATCCGCGGCGCCGCCTTGCCGTCCCCGAACGCGAGGGAAGGCCGTGACATCAGCTCGTAATGCGCCGGCTCACGCAGCAAGCGGGAGACGGCGCGGACGATGCCCTCTTCCTCCGTGCCGACCAGCAGCAGGTTGTTGGTGGCCACCGCTTCCGGCCGCTCCGTGACCGCGCGCAAAACGAAGACCGGCTTGCCGAGCGCCGCCCCTTCCTCCTGGAGGCCGCCGCTGTCGGTGAGGATCAGCCAGCTCCGAGCCATCAGCGCAACCATGTCGCGGTAATCCAGCGGCTCGATCAGGCGGATGCGCGGCTGCCCGGCAAGCGCCTCCTCGAGCGGGCGGCGGGCGTGGCGATTGACCGGGAGCGGCAGCACGATCTCCACGGGCTCGGCGCGTGCCAGCCGCTTCAGCGCCGCGCAGATCGCCTGCAGCGGCGCGCCCTGGTTTTCCTTGCGATGGCAGGTGACCACGATGGTCTTGAGCCCGCCTGCTTCCCGCACCGAACTGCCCGCCGCTGGAGCATCGCCCCGGGCAGCGAACAAGGCGTCGATGCCGGTATTGCCGGTGACCAGGATCTTGCCGCGCACCCGGCTTTCGCGCCGAAGATTGTCGGCGGCGGCCTCGGTCGGAGCGAAAAGCAGTTCGGACAAGGCATCGATCACAACCCGATAGCCTTCTTCCGGCCAGGGCTGCTTGAGATCGCCGGAGCGGAGCCCCGCCTCGACATGGCCGATGGCGATTCCGCAATCGTGCGCCGCGAATGCTCCGGCAAGGGCGGTGGAAGTGTCGCCATGGACCAGCACCAGATCCGCCGGTGCGCCCGCGAACGCGCCGCACAGCAGCCGGTGAAGCGCTTCCCGCAGGCGTGCGGCGCTGCGTCTGGCGGGATCGAAGGCGAGCTCGCGCACCACGCCTTCGGGCAATCCGCCGAGCAGCGGCGCAAGCGCCTTGTGCTGACCGGTCAGCACCACCTTGTGCTCGATGCGGGGACGCGCGGCGAGAACGCGCGCGAGCGGCGCCATCTTGATCGCTTCGGGGCGCGTGCCGACGATCGACACGACGCGCCGAAGCCGGCCATCGTTTATCACCCTGCTCATCCTGCCCCCAGGATGGTTATGAAGGCCGAGCTTTCACCCACCCCAAGTCTTTTGGCAAGTGCCGCCGCCCTGTCGCGCCGAGAAAGCCTTGTTGCCGATAGTTAAGGCGCGCTCCTATAGAGGCGCGATCAACGAGGCGACGCAGCCGCGTGCGCCCCCCATCAGGAGTTTACGCACTTGAAGGCATTGCTCTTCGCTTCCGCCGCCGCGCTTGCGCTGGCCGGCTGCGCCACCACCGACACCGGAACCGCCATGACCGAAACCGCCGCCGCCGATCCCGCCCCGGCCGCCGAGCCCGCCGCGCCGGCCGTGCCGGACAACATCCTTCTCGCCGACTGGACGGGGCCGTATGACGGCGTTCCGCCGTGGGACAAGGTGACGCCCGAGCTGTTCCCCGAAGCCATCCAGTTCGGAATCGACGAGCAGCGCCGCGAAGTGCTGGCCATCGCCGAGAATCCCGAAGCGCCGACCTTTGCCAACACGGTGGAAGCGCTTGAAAAGGTCGGCGAACGGCTGGACCGCGTGCTTTCGATGTTCGGGGTGATGACCAGCAACATGGCGACGCCCGCCTATCAGGCGCTGGACAAGGAATGGTCGCCCAAGCTGTCGGCGGCGGGCGATGAGATCACGCTCAATCCCAAGCTCTTCCAGCGCATCAAGACGGTGTACGACGCGCGCGAGAGTTCGAACCTCGATGCCAAGCAGCAGCGTCTCGTCACCCGCTTGTACGAGAGCTTCGCCCGCCGCGGCGCCAACCTCGAGGGCGCGCAGAAGCAGCAGCTTTCCGCATACAACTCGCAGCTCGCCGAGAAATTCGCGACGTTCAGCGAGAAGGTGCTTGCCGATGAAAGCACCTACATCACCGCCACGGAAGCCGAGCTGAAGGGCGTTCCCGCCGACGTGAAGGCAGCCGCCGCCTCCGCCGCCGAGGAGCGCAAGCTTCCGGCCGGAAGCTTCGCAATCGTCAACACCCGCTCAGCCGTCGATCCGATCCTGACCTTCGCCGACAACCGCGCGCTTCGCCAGAAGGTGTGGACCGCCTTCGTCAACCGCGGCGACAACGGCGGCGCCAACGACACCAACCAGACCATCGCCGAAATCGTCAAGCTGCGCGCCGACCGCGCCAAGCTGCTCGGCTTCTCCAGCCATGCCGAGTTCCGCATGCAGGACACGATGGCCAAGACGCCTGCGCGTGCCCAGGAGCTGATGATGGGCGTCTGGCCCGCAGCGGTCGCGCGGGTGAAGGAGGAGGTCGCGGACATGCAGAAGCTTGCCCGCAAGACCGATCCGAAGCTCACCATCGAGCCGTGGGACTATCGCTACTATCAGGAGAAGGTGCGCAAGCAGCGCTACAACCTCACCCAGGAAGAGGTGAAGCCGTACTTCGAGCTCAACAACATCATCGAGGCGTCCTACTGGGCGGCCGGCGAGCTGTACGGTTTGGACTTCAAGGAGATTACCGGCACCGTTCCTGCCTGGAACCCCGACATCCGGGTCTATTCGGTGACCGAGCGGGGCACCGGCAAGCAACTCGGCGTCTTCTATCGCGACGATTACGCCCGCACCGGCAAGCGCTCCGGCGCATGGGCGACCACCTACCGCAGCCGCGCGGGCCTGCTCGACGACAAGATCGTGCTTGGCTCCAACAACAACAATTTCGTCAAGCCGGCGCCCGGCCAGCCCGTGCTGATCAGCCTCGACGACGCCGAGACGCTGTTCCACGAATTCGGCCACGCCATCCACTATTTCCTGTCGGACGTGTACTATCCGAGCTTCGGCGGCACCCCGCGCGACTTCGTCGAATATCCAAGCCAGGTGAACGAGAATTGGCTGCTCACCCAGCCGGTGCTCAGCCGCTTCGCCAAGCACTACAAGACGGGCCAGCCGATGCCGGCGGCTTTGATCGACAAGATCGAAAAAGCCTCCACCTTCAACCAGGGCTTCGCGACGGTGGAATATCTGTCGTCGGCGATCGTCGACATGATGCTGCACATGGATCCGACCGGCGTGGTTGATCCGGACCGCTTCGAACGCGAGGCGCTTGCCAAAATCGGCATGCCCAGGGAAATGGTGATGCGGCACCGCCTGCCGCAGTTCAATCACCTCTTCTCCTCCGACGCTTACTCGGCCGGTTATTATTCCTACCTGTGGTCGGAAACCATGGACGCGGACACGTGGGCGGCGTTCGAGGAAGCGGGCAACCCGTTCGACAAGGCGACGGCGGACCGGTTCCGCGAGACCCTGCTGTCGACCGGCAACGAAACCGACCGAGCCGAAGCCTATCGCGCCTTCCGCGGCCGCGACCCGGACGTGAAGGCCCTGATGCGCAAGCGCGGCTTCCCGGTGAAGTAAGCGCCGGCCGGTCGCTCCTCCTGCCTCCCTGCGGAGCGGCAGCTCCGTGGGGAGGGGGACCACGAGGGTTCCCGCCAAAGTAGTACTTTGGCGGGTGCCCTGAAGGTGGTGGAGGGGTAACGGCCGTGAGTTCTGCGGTTCACGCAGGATTGTCTGACGGCGGCGCCAATTACCCCTCCACCACCCTACGGGTGGTCCCCCTCCCCATCTTACGATGGGGAGGCACAAGGGCCGGCCTCCGCGCCCCGCTAGCGCGCGCCGGCCCTTTCAGCCTGGCTCCACGCCAGCTCCGCCAGCCCGTCCAGGCTTGCCGCCATCTTGTCCGCGTGGGCGGACGCTGCCGTGCCGCGCGCCAGGCGCCCCTTGATGCCGTGAACGATGGCCGACAGCCGGAACAGGTTGAACGCGATGTAGAAATCGAGGTGCGGAATGCCCTGGCGCCCCGTCCGGCGGCAGTAAGCGGCGACATATTCCTCCTCGGAGGGGATGTTGTGCGCCTTGAGATCGAGCCCGGCGAGGCCGGTCGTGATTCCGGCGGGCATTCGGTACATCATCAGGTGGTAGCTGAAGTCGGCGAGCGGGTGGCCGAGCGTCGACAGCTCCCAGTCCAGCACCGCCAGCACCTTGGGTTCGGTGGCGTGAAAGATCATATTGTCGCAGCGAAAATCGCCGTGGATGATCCGCGCCTCATCCTCGCCCGGCGGGATGTTGGCGGGGAGCCATTCCACGAGCCGGTCCATGGCGGGCACCGGCCCGGCTTCCACGTCGGCGAGATACTGCCTCGACCAGCGGCCGATCTGCCGCTCGAAATAATTGCCGGGCTTGCCGAAGTCGCCGAGCCCCGCCGCCTCCGGGTCGATCGAGTGGAGCTGCGCCAACACAGCGTTCATTGCGTCGAAGTAACGCGCCCGCTCGGCAGTTGAGACCTGCGGCAATTCGGCCTCCCAGAAGATGCGGCCTTCCACCATCTCCATGACGTAGAATGCGGTTCCGATCACCGCTTCGTCGAGGCACAGTCCAAACGCACGGGCGACCGGGAATCCTTGCGCCAACAGCGCTGAAATCACGCGATATTCACGATCAACCGCATGCGCGCCGGGAAGCAGCTTACCCGGAGGCTTGCGGCGAAGAACATATGAGCGCGACGGAGTGACAAGCTTGTACGTGGGATTGGACTGGCCACCGCGAAACTGCTCGATCCGAAGCGGACCGAAATAGCCGTCCACTTCGTGTTGCATCCATTGTTCGAGTGCGGCGGCGTCGAAACGATGCGCATTGCGCACTTCGATTGTGCCGCTATTCTGGGCGCTGCGTTCCATTAGCTGATAAACCTCACGGCGAACTAAGACTTGAAATCCTCAACAACCGACGGCAACCGCCTGGCCGCCTTCTTCACTGCTGATCGGCAGCGGCGTCTTCATGGCCGCTAACGGGAGCAAAGAGCAACTGTTCCGGGAGGTGAGCGCCACCTGCACGGGCCTGATCAGCCGTATCGCCTTGTCATACGAAGCCGATCCGTCGCTTCGCGGCGAGCTCATCCAGGACATATTGCTCGCCATCTGGGTAGCGCTGGCGAGCTTCCGCGGCGACGCGTCGCTTAAAACCTTCTCGGCGTCCATCGCCCAGAAAAGGTGCATCTCGCACGTCACCAAGCGCGCCCGCGAGCCGCGCCAGGTGGAATTGCCGGTGGATCTCGTCTCGGGCTCGCCGCCGCCCGACGAGATCGCGCTGCACAACGACCAGAAGAAGAGGCTGGTGGAATCGATCCAGTTGCTGCCGATCCCGCAGCGGGAGGCGATCGTGCTCGCCTTTGAAGGCTTCAGTTACACGGAGATGGCAGAAATCCTGGGCATTTCGTCCAACGCGGTGATGCTGCGCTGCCAGCGCGCCAAGACCACGCTGAAATCGATCATGGAGCAGCGCTCATGACGCGGCCGGATTTAGACGAATTCGCCGCTTTGTGGCATTCGGAACCCGATCCGCTCGAGCAGGAGCAGATGCAGGCTTATGCGCGCGCGGCGCGCCGGCGCGGCAAGCTGCTTGGCTATCTCGACGCCGCCTGGGCCGCCTTGGTGTTCACCATCCTGCTCGGGGGCGTGTTTGTTTCACCAAGCCCGCTGACCATCGCGATCGGCCTGCCGTTGATGCTGGCCACCATATGGCTAAGCTGGAAGCGGCGCCAGATGCGCCAGATGGCCCGCACGCTTAATACCTCCACGCCCGAAGCGTTCGTTGCGAGCAGCCTTGCCAACGCGCGTGCGAACCTGCGGCGGGTGACGATCAGCGTGGCGTCCATTCCGTTCCTTGTCCCGGTCGCGCTTGCCTTCAAGGTCAGCATGCGGACCGGCGGTGGTCCGCAGGAGATTTGGGAAGCCCTTCTGCTGTGGACCCACACGATCCGCGCTCCGATCACCCTGGTCGTACTCCTCACTATCGCCGCGTTCAGCCTGCGGTCCCGCGGCAGGATCAAGCGGGAGATGCGGCGGCTGGAGGGACTGCGGCGCGGCTACGAAGCAGAGGCAGACGAAGAAGGTTAAAGTCCGGTCCGGACGAAACCCACAACAACTTCCTTCAACATACCTCGATTCTCCAAGCGCTTTACTCCATTAAGTCCACAACTTAGTGGGCGTCCTTGAGACAGAACTTCCGGTCCCCCGTGACTGTACGGATTGAGCGGCGATGCTCGGTTCGGGCAGTGGGCCCAGGCCGGTCGTCTTCGCTCCTTCAACCACAAGGAAGGAACGACTATGAAAAAGATCGACATCAGCAAGCTGCCGGAACTCGCCACCAAGGTCGGGATTCACGGCTCCGTGAAGCAGCGCGAAGTCGGCGGCGCCGGCTGCGGCAGCATCGTCGTGGCGATCATCACGGGCTGAACAGGGTCCGGGGGGAGCTTCATGTTCCCTCCGGAACCCGCAGGGGGAACGATCATGATACCTCGCAAGGAATTGAAGCGCTGGCTTGCCGGCGCCGACGCGCAGGACGCAACCGCCGCCCGATTCGGCGATGTCGCCAAGCGGCTCAAGGCATTGCCGCTGCTGCAGCATTTGCGCGACGCGCTCGACGGGCTTGCCGAACCCGATGCGGCGGCGGTTCTCGCCTGCGCGCGCCGCGCGATAAGCGATGAAGCGGGCATAGCGCAGATCATGGCGTGCCTGATCGAGGCTGCGGCTGCCGACCCCTTCTTCCGGCCGGCAGTGCGCAGCGTGGCCACCGACATTCATTCCGGCCTGTTGCTGTTCGAAACGCCCATCCTCACGCTGTTTCTGTCGGTGATGCCGCCGGAAGGGCTCGCCGCCAAGCGTCTGGAGCGCGACGGACAGCGCTCCATCGTCTTTCCGGGCCACCAAAGCCTCTACCGGTTCGTTCGCTCGGGAGGCGCCACTTTCTCCTTTTGGGAGGCGCCGCCGATCGAGGCGGATTTCACCGCCGCGTCCAGCGGCCGGTGCCGGCTGGTTGATCGCCGGCGCATCTCGGACGGCGAGATCTTGCAGATCGACGGACGGCGGCAGAGCTTCGTAATCGATCATGCGTCGGCCGATCTCGTCTACTTCCACGCGGTAACCAGCGCCGATCGGGCGCCGCTGACCGTGGAATATGACGATCTCAGCCTGGAATTCTCCGGTGCAAGCAGCACCGACGAAGTCAGCAGCCGAACCCAGATGATGCTCGCCTTGCTGAGAACGCTAGACCGGCAGGACGCCGTGCCGCTGATGATCGACATGCTTGGCGACACGCATTTCTACGCGCGCTGGCACGCCATGCGGGAATTGCTGGCGCTCGATGCCGAGGCAGCCTTGCCGCACCTTTCGGCGATGGCGAAGAACGATCCCCACTCCGATGTTCGCGCCGCGGCGCAGGCGACCCTGGCCGCCTGCTTCCCGCCGCCCGGCTCGCCGGACGCCGCAATACCCTCTGTTTTGGAGATGCACTGAAATGCCCCTCACCATCGACTGCCGCGATGACGCGGCTCCAATCGACCTGGGCGAACTGGTCGAAGCTTTGGAAGAGCGCTTCGACTCCCGCGATGAGGAAGGATTGGCCCAGTGGGCGCCGGCGCTTCACCGCCTCGCCGGCAACCGCCGCTTTCTGGGCGACCTCGTCATCGACGAGCTCAAGCAGCATTGCGCCGGGCAAAGCGCGCGCAACCAGTATAGCGCCCAGGTGATCCTGCTCCACGGATCGCGCCGGTTCCTGATCCGCGCCAATTTCTGGCCGTCCGAAACCGACAGCGTCTACGCCAACAGCGGGCCGCAGCCCTTTTTCTACGGGGCGCCGCACGATCACAATTTCAGCTTCCTGACGGTCGGCTATCTTGGCCCCGGCTACCTGAGCGATTATTACGAATATGATTATGGTCGCGTCGCCGGCTGTCCCGGCGAGGAAGTGGACCTGCGCTTCATAGAGCGCTCCTGCTTGTCGCCGGGCAAGGTGATGCTGTACCGAAAGCATCTCGACGTCCACAGCCAGCTTCCGCCCGAAAGCCTGTCCGTGTCGCTCAACATCATGGCGCTTTCCACCGCCAGCGAGTTCGAGGAGCAATATAGCTTCGATGTCGCGTCGTCGCGGGTATCGGGGATCCTCAATACCTCATCGCTGGAGACGCTTGTTCGCCTGGCGTCCACCTTCGGCGGTGGCAACGGACAGGATCTGGTGGAGGATTTCGCGCTTCACCATCCCAGCGACCGGATCCGCTTTGCGGCCTGGCGGGCAAAGGCGGCAGCCGCTCCGGACGTCGATGCGCGGCTCGCCGTCTACGAGGACGCGGCCGGCCGGTTGACGGGCCTTGCCGGAGCGCTGGCCAGGCGGGAAGCGGAGCGGGTGCGCGCCGCCCGGAGCTGGATCGAGCGGGGCATGGCCGCCTAGCCTGCCGCTCGCCTGCCGAGCCGGAAGCCGTGGAGCAGCGGCTCGGTATAGCCCGAAGGTTGCGCCGCGCCCTCGAACAGGAGGGCGCGCGCGGCCTGGAAGGCGGCGCTCGCCTGGCGATCGGCGGCCATCGGGCGGTAGGCGGGATCGGCCGCGTTTTGCCGGTCCACCACGGCGGCCATCTTGAGCAAGGCGGCGTCGACCTGCACGGGGGTGACGACTTCGTGGAGCAGCCAGTTCGCCACGTGCTGGCTGGAAATGCGGCAGGTGGCGCGGTCCTCCATCAGGCCGACCTCGTGGATGTCCGGCACCTTTGAGCAGCCGACGCCGTGTTCCACCCAGCGCACAACATAGCCCAATATGCCCTGGAGGTTGTTCTCCAGCTCCTCCGCGACCGCGGCACCGGACCAGTTGCGCTCCGCGGCGACCGGAACGGCGAGCATGTCGTGGAGCGGCGCCGGCGCTTGCACGGCCAGCTCCCGCTGGCGCGCCGCCACATCGACGCGGTGGTAATGCACGGCATGCAGCGTGGCGGCGGTGGGGGAGGGCACCCACGCGGTGGTGGCGCCCGCCCGCGGATGGGCGATCTTCCCTTCCAGCATGTCGGCCATCCGGTCCGGCATTGCCCACATGCCCTTGCCGATTTGCGCCCGCCCGGCAAAGCCGCAGGCCAGGCCGGTGGCGACGTTGTTCGCCTCATACGCGGCAAGCCATGGGGCGGTCTTCATTTCGCCCTTTCGGATCATCGGTCCAAGCGTCATCGACGTGTGGATCTCGTCCCCGGTGCGGTCGAGAAAGCCGGTGTTGATGAAGACGATGCGGTCGCGCACCGCCTCGATCGTTGCCGCGAGATTCAGCGAAGTGCGCCGTTCTTCGTCCATTACGCCGATCTTGATGCTGTGGCGCGGAAGGCCGAGCAGGTCCTCCGTCCGGTCGAACAAGCGGCCGGCGAAGCTTGCCTCTCCAGGCCCGTGCAGCTTCGGCTTGACGATGTAGATGGCTCCGCTCCCGCTGTTGCGGTGCGCGCCGCGCACGTCGTGGAGCGCGGCCAGCGACGTGATCACCGCATCGGCCAGGCCTTCGTGCACCTCTTCTCCGGCGAGCCGAAGCATCGGGTTGGTCATCAGGTGCCCGACGTTGCGCACCAACAGCAGCGCGCGGCCCTTCAGGGTCAGCGCTTCGCCGCCGGGCGCCTGGTACATGCGGTCCCCGGCCAGCCGGCGCTGAACCGTGCGGCCGCCTTTTTCGAATCGGGCGGTCAGGTCTCCCTTCATCAGCCCGAGCCAGTTGCGGTACACCCCGATCTTCTCCGCGGCGTTCACCGCGGCGACGGAATCTTCGCAGTCCATGATCGCGGTGACGGCGCTTTCCAGGAGCAGATCGGCGACGCCTGCCTTGTCGGTCCGGCCGCTGGGCGTGGACGAGTCGATCACGATCTCGATGTGGAGCCCGTGATGGCGAAGCAGGACGTTGTTGCCGCGCCAGCCGGCAAGCAGGCTTGGATCGGCAAGCGGTCCGCAGTCCGTTACCAACGCATCCGCCTCGACCCGGTAGGAACGGACGTCGTGATGGCTCCCCCCGGCAAGCGGCGCCACCTCGTCCAGGAAGTGGCCGCCCCAGGCGATCACCCGCGCGCCCCGCTCCTCGTCGTAACCTCCGGGTTCTGGCAGATCGCCGAGCGCGTCGGTGCCGTAGAGCGCGTCGTAAAGGCTGCCCCAGCGGGCATTGGCCGCATTGATCGCGTAGCGCGCATTGTTGACCGGCACCACGAGCTGCGGCCCGGCGACCGAGGCGATCTCGGGGTCCACGCCGTCTGTTCCGATCGCAAAGGGCACCGGCTCGTCAACCAGATAGCCGATCTCGCGAAGGAACTCCTCCTCCACCTGCGGCGAAGGCGGGCGCCCGTGCAGCCGACTGTTACGCGCGTCGATCCGCCCCTGCAGGCTTTCGCGCGTGCGGAGCAGCCGGCGGTTTTCCGGCGTCAGATCGCGCAGCAGGGCGGCAAAGCCCGCCCAGAAAACCTGCGCCCGGATCCCCGTTCCCGGCAGCGCCTCGTCCTCGATGAAGCGCCGCAGCTCGCGATCCACTTCCAGCCCCGAGATCAGATCGTATCCGGACACCGGCGGCTCCTTTGCGCTTGCCCAGTAGCGCGCACTCCCCCTCCGCGTCTATCTCCCGAGCGCCACGCCGCACCGCCTTCAGGCCGGTGCCCCGCCGAGCGCAGCCCAATCTTTCGAACCTCGAGCAACTTAGGTTATCGCACCACCGGCCTGATCGTGCCCGAGCGACGCGAGACTCGAATTTGTTGTAAAAGGGCTACTGCGCTCGTGCCTTTTCGGTCCTGCGGCTTCCCGTTTCGGTCTCTCCGCCTCGTTTTTGCACTTGCAACGGTGCGCATGTTCAGTGACACGACTCATGACACCCGCTCTTTGCAGGGTGCCGGTGCGGAGGCGCGCGCAGGGGGCTTTGTGACCTGCGCTTGGCCCCTGCCCGTAAAAGATCAACGGGAGGATTTCCTAACATGAAAACCATGACTCGACTTGGCCTGCTCACCGCGACCGCGGTCGCCGCTACTCTCACCGCGGCTCCGGCGCTTGCCGATCCGACCCCCGAGTGCAACACCGGCGCCGGCTTCGGCTCCACCGAGTGCGGCGTCGATTCCGAAGCAAACGGCGCTTTCGCGACCGCAGTCGGTTTTGAAGCCACGGCGAACGGCCAGCAGGGAACTGCCACCGGCGCCGGCTCCGAAGCGAGTGCGTTCAACTCTTCGGCGTACGGCACCGTCGCGACTGCCAGCGGCGCCCAGTCCACGTCGGTGGGTGCGTTCAGCAACTCTTCGGGCACGCAAAGCACCGCCGTCGGCTTCCTGGCCGACGCATCGGGCAATTTCTCCACGGCTGTGGGTGTAGTCGCCGAGGCGAGCGGTTCTTCCTCAACTGCGGTTGGCGACACCACGTTCGCCACTGGCGACCGTTCTTTGGCGCTTGGCAACGCCGGCACCCGCGCGAGCGGCGCCGGGTCCACCGCCATCGGCCTCAGCAGCACTTCGTCGGCCGTGAACTCGCTTGCCGTCGGCAGCCTTTCGGCAGCAACCGGCGTGAACTCGCAGGCGATCGGCACTTCGGCCAGCGCCAGCGGCGCAAATGCAATCGCTCAGGGCACAAGCGCGCAGGCGAATGCCAACAACGCGATTGCGCACGGTAACGGCACCGCTGCAAACGCCGACAGTGCCATCGCCATCGGCAACCAGGCCACTGGCAGCGCCGCCGGCGCGATCGCCATCGGCCGCACGGCCGGTGCATCGGGCGTTGATTCGATTGCCATCGGCACCGGGGCACTTGCCACCGGCTCGGTCGCGGTTGGTTCCGGCGCTACCGCCTCCAACGGCGGCTCGGCGTTCGGCGACGACACTACCGCCACGGGCGTGGGTTCGGTCGCCGTTGGGCGCAACGCAAGCGCAACCGCGCTGACCTCCGTCGCCGTCGGCGATGGCGCAAACGCCAACAACGAAGACGGGACGGCAATCGGCCAGGGCGCTCAGTCCACCGGCTTCCATTCCAGCGCGATCGGCGCTGAATCGGTTGCTTCGGGCGTTGGCGCTCAGGCGATCGGCTGGCAGTCCTCGGCCACCGGCACGCGCTCAACCGCGGTTGGCCGTCAGTCCAACGCCACCGGCACGACCTCGTCGGCCTTTGGCGACAATTCGGATGCAACCGGCTTTGCCTCAACCGCCGTCGGCGCGACCTCCCTTGCTTCGGGTCCGGGCGCAACGGCGTTCGGCTTCGCCTCGGCGGCCACGGCCGACGGCGCGGTTGCCGTTGGACCGGCTTCCGTTGCAAGCGCAACCGTCGCCACAGCTCTGGGTACCCGCGCTTCGGCCACGGCGAACGGCGCAACCGCGCTGGGTGTCGATGCCAACGCGGCATTCCTGAACTCGACCGCGGTCGGCCGCGACGCGACCACCACTGCGGCGTCCCAGGTCGCTCTCGGCGGCGCCGGCAGCTCGGTTCGTATCGGTGACATCGCGGCAAGCACCCTTGCCCAGACTGGCCCGACCGGCCTTGTCACCATCGACGCTAACGGCACGATCGGCCGTGACACCACGATTGGAACCAACATCGCGTCGCTGCAGGCCGGCCAGGCGGCAATCGTGGCGGTGAACACCAACCAGGATGCGCAGATCGCTGCGATCCAGACGATGAACACCACTCAGAATGGCCAGATTGCGGCTATCCAGACGCTGAATACGACTCAGGACACCCGCCTCACCGCGGTTGAGTCGACCAACGCGACCCAGGCCGGCCAGATCACTGCCATCCAGAGCGCGAATGCCACGCAGGATACCCGGCTGACCGGCGTCGAAACGATGAACACCGCCCAGAACACCCGCCTCACGTCGATCGAAGGCGTGAACGGGACTCAGACGACCCAGATCAACTCGTTGTTCGATCTGAGCGAAACCAACCGTCTCGACATTCGCAAGGCGAACGAAGGCGTCGCCATGGCCCTGGCCATGGAAACGCCGCAGCTCCCGGGCGATGCGCGGTTCGGCGTGGCGGGCGGCGTCGGCTACTTCCAGAACCGCCTCGCAGGCACTGCCTCCGTCGCGGCCCGGATCGGCACGATGTCGTCCTTCTCGGCCGGCGTCGGCGTCGGCATGGACAGCGGTGAAATCGGCGCGCGCGCCGGCTTCTCGGCTGCATGGTAACAAGGTTGAAGATCGGGCCGGGGCTTCATGCTCCGGCCCGTTTTTTTTGCGCGGCGCTGATCGGCGCCGCGTTGATGATTCCGGCTGCCGCGACCGCGCAATCGCGCGAGCGCCGGCAGGGTGGACAGCGTGCCGCGCAGACGCCGGCGCGTACAGCGCCTCAGCCGCAGCTAAGCGCGCCGGCCTCCGTGATCGCATCGTTGCCCGTTCCCGAAGGGATCGTCGTTTCCAAGCTGCTGTGGAGCACCATGGCGGCGCTCGATCAGGCCAGCGATACGGGCAATTTCTCGGTGCTTCGGGATCTCGGCAGCGCCGCTTTCCGCCAGAAGCACAATCCGCAGACGCTGGCCCAGATCTTCGTGCCGCTTCGCGACAAGCGCGTCGACCTTGCCGATACCCTGCTGTTCTCGCCCACCTACGAACTGGCGCCCCACATGGTAACGCCCACCGCCTTTCGGATGCGCGGCAGTTTTCCAATGCGGCCAACCGCGGTCGCCTTCGACCTGATCTACTCTTGGGAGGGGAGCTGGCGGCTCGACGCCGTCGCGGTTCTGCCGATCTCGTCGGTCGGCGGACGCTGACAGCGTCCCGCCCGGCCGCTACGCCTCAGCGGCGGCAGGGATAGCTCGCCGCGAGCACGCGCCGGATCAGAAAGCTGGCGTGCCGCTGCAAATCGGCGCTTGCCGCAAGATGCGACCGCACGGTGTTGACGAGTTGCTCGCCCGAGACGGTCGCCGGGCGGCACACCGCGCCGCTGGTCGCCAGTTGATCGGCGATCCCCAGCACATAGCCGTAGCAGAAGCTGCGATCTCCTGCTTGGCGGCTCACGCAGGCGGAGGCGAGCCAGTGCCCATCGGTTGCGCTCAGGATCGGCTGTGCAGCGCGAGTCGTTGAGGCGCTTTGCGCCAGGACCGGCCCGGCAAGCGCGGCGGCCGCCAGGGCGAGCGGCGGAAGGAAGCGGAACGCGAACATGGTTGCAAACCTCGGTTGAACTATATGGCCCGAAGCTGACACCACGGCGCCCCCGGGCGCAAGCGCCAACGGACACTGCAAAGGCCATCGCACCATCTGCGCTGTTCGTTTTGGAAAAATGGAGTGGAGGCCCGACCGAGAATCGAACTCGGGTGCAAGGATTTGCAGTCCTCTGCGTAACCACTCCGCCATCGGGCCGCGGCCGCCGAATTGGAAGGGAAGCGGCCCCAAGTCAACCTTTAAGGCGCCCAGCCTCGCTTGTCCGCGCACTACCTCGTGGGCGGACGGATGCGGCATTAGCCATGTGGTTCATGGACCGCCTTGCAGCCCGTCTCGCAAATCGACTTCAGCTCACCAGCGACGGTTTGAAGGCGTATCCGGACGCCGTAGAAGGCGCGCTCGGCTGCGACGAGGCAGATTGCAAAGCTGGGGAAGGGAGCGAGAGCCAAGCTCGGCAAACGTCGCCCCTGCGGGAAGCAGGGGTGTAACGTCGCTTCCGCTACTCCGGGGGCGCGCCTTCAGGATCCTGTTCCAGGCCGCGGGAGGTTCGAATGTAAGCGCTCCCCACAGGTGCATCCAAGAGCGGGATTATATCCCGGTCATAATTGGCAATGGTGTTTACGTCATAAATATCGTGGTTCCCATTTTCAGCCATGTAGGCTTCACTCTCGTCGCCTGCGAGAAAAGCCCATCCGCTGTCCATCTCGTTACGAGATCGAGTGCGGTACATGTAGCCCACTGGCCGCCCGTTAACAGTAATCCGGTCGCTTGCGATCGCGCCCCCGCGTCCAACCGCCAGTGGCCTTATTTCTGCAGCGGACAACTTGTACGTTTTGCTCACAGGCGGGGGCTCCCTGGCTGGTTCAGTCTGAGAGTACCCGAAGCCGAGGCCTGCTAACGCTATCGCCAAGCCATCGAGAAAGGAGCGCATGGCAGCACCATCTCACACCTGCAAAATGTCTGCAACCGTCCGAAAACCAGACGGATAAGGCCTTGGCCGACTTACCGACAAACCGACTACCGGCGACCCGCTTCGCTTGTCCGCGCCCGCACAGCGTGCGTCCGGTTTCGAACAGCAAAAGCCCCCGCAAGCGCGTAAGCGAAGGGTAAAGGCTGTGGCACGGCTCTTGCTGTTCTCGTGTTGCAACCCGATGGTGAGGAGAATGCTTGGCCTCCCAAAGCCGAGCCGGTAAAGACGATGGGGCAGTGCAGGTGTATTGCATCCATAAGACAGTTGTGCAATTGAGAGCCGATGACCGAACATAATTTCGAGCACATGCGCCGCGCGATGATCGCGAACCTGCTGCGCACCACGGGCACCAACGATCCGGCCGTGCTGGCCGCGATTGGCGAAGTGCCGCGTGAGCGCTTCATGCCCGAAGCGCGGATGGCGATGGCTTATGCCGATGCGCTGGTGCCGCTGACGCCGGAGCGTGACATGAACAACCCGATGGCGCTTGGCCGGCTGCTCACCGAAGCGTCTCCCGAGAAGGGCGAGCGCGCGCTCGTGATCGGCGCCGCCACCGGCTACGCCGCCGCGGTGCTGTCGCGCCTCGTCGGCCACGTCGTTGCGGTGGAGGACGACCCGGAGCTCGCCGCGTTCGCGCGCACGGCGCTTGCCGCTTATCCCGTAACCTTGATCGAGGGGCCGTTGGGCGAAGGCCATGCCGCCGGCGGGCCATACGATCTTATCCTGGTGGACGGCGCGATCGAGTTCGTGCCGGATGCGCTGATTGCCCAGCTGACCGACAACGGCCGGCTGGCGGCGGCGATGCTGGACAACGGGGTGTCCAGGCTTTCGTTGGGACGCAAGGCTGGGGACGGGTTCGGCACGGCGGCGTTTTCGGATGCCGACGCGGCGATCCTTCCGGGTTTTGCCAAGCCCAAGACGTTTACATTTTAAAAAGCGGAGTAGAACGGATGCGGGGTGGGCTTTTGGCGGCGGCGAGTGCCGCGGCACTGATCGTGGGCGGGGCCGCACAGGCGGAAACGCTGCGCGACGCGCTTGTACGGACCTATAACAGCAACCCGACGATCATGGCGCAGCGTGCCCAGCTTCGCTCGCTCGACGAAGGCGTGTCGCTCGCCCGGGCGCAGGGCCGGCCGCAGGTTTCGGGCGTCGCCGGGGTCAACCAGAACATCATCCGCCGCGGCGCCGTTCCGGGCCGCAGCATCAATGCCGGGCTGGATGTCAGCTATGACGTGTTCAACGGCGGCCGGGTGCGCAACGGGATTCGCGCCGCCAATGAGCGGGTCGCCGCTGGTCGCGCGAACTTGCGGGCAACGGAAGGCGACATCTTCACCGAAAGCGTTTCCGCCTACATGGACGTGATCCGCGACCGGTCGATCGTCACCCTGAACCGCAACCAGGTGCGGGTGCTCGAAACCAATTTGCAGGCGACCCGCGATCGGTTCGAAGTGGGCGACCTGACCCGCACCGACGTCGCCCAGTCCGAAGCCCGCCTTGCGCTCGCCCAGTCGAGCCTCGCCACCGCCCAGGGCCGGCTCGAAGGCAGTGAAGAGAATTACCGCCGAGTGATCGGCGCCTTGCCGGACGAGCTCGATCCGCCGCCGCCCTTGCCGGCGCTCCCCGCCTCCGCCGAGCAGGCCGAGGATATCGCGCTCGCCAACAATTCCGATCTCGCGTCGATCGCCGCCCAGATCCGCGCTTCGGGCCGCGACGTCTCCATCGCCCAGGCGGACCGGCTGCCGACCGTTTCCGGCGTGTCGAGCGCCGATTATATCAACTATATCGGCTCGCAGCCGACCGGCATCGGCGGCTCCAGCCGCTCGGGCAGCGTCGGCCTGCAGGCGCGCATTCCAATCTATCAGGGCGGTTTGGTCGGCGCCCGGGTCCGCCAACTCCAGGCGGTGCAGAGCCAGTTTCTGGAGCGCGGCGTTGAGATCGAGCGGCTGGTCGTGTCCAACACTCGCGCCGCCTTCGCAAGCTATCAGGCGGCGCAGGAAGCGATCGAATCCAACCAGGTCGCGGTCAACGCCAACACCCTCGCGCTGGAAGGCACCCGCGCCGAGCAGACGGTGGGCACCCGCAACGTGCTCGACGTGCTCAACGCCGAGCAGGAGTTGCTGAACAGCCAGGTGGCGCTCGTCACCGCGCGGCGCGATGCTTATGTGGCGGGCTTCCAACTCCTCAACGCAATGGGCCGGGCCGAAGCGGAGGATCTGAACCTCGACGGCGGCGCGCTTTACGATCCGGTGGCCAACTACAACCGCGTTTCGCGGCGCTGGTCCGACTGGGCCGACGATGCGGCGCCTACGGCCGTCTCCACCCGTACTGTTACGAGCACATCAATCACCCCCGTGACAGCGCCTCAGAATTGAGCAATAACCCACTCGTTATGGGGGAAATTAACCAGGATCCGTCGATGGAAGACATTCTTGCTTCCATTAAACGGGTGATCGCCGAGGACGGCCGCGCAAGCGCCCGTCCGGTTCGCGGCTCGCGTCCGGCCGAAGCGCCGCGGCCGGTTGAGGAGGATGTGCTGGAACTGTCCGATCCGGTCACGGAAGCGGACGGCCTGATCTCCCCCGACGCCGCGCAGGCGAGCCGGCAATCGCTAGCGGCTTTGTCCGCGCTCAAGGAGCGCAGCGATGCGCTTCCGGTGGGCGACGGGCCGCTTGAAGCGGTGGTGCGTGAGATGCTGAAGCCGATGCTGAAGGACTGGCTCGACCGGAACCTACCCGAGCTGGTCGAGGAGCTCGTCACCCGGGAGATTGCCCGCATCACGGGTAAGAGCCTCTAAGCGCCCCCCCTTATTGCTCCCGCGCCCGCGCTTCGTCTAAGCGCGGCACATGAGCGAACTCCCCAAGACCTTCGACCCGGCCGCCATCGAGGCGCGCTGGTATGCCCATTGGGAACAAGGCGGCATGTTCCGGCCGGAGCGGTCCAACGCCGAGCCGTGGACGATCGTCAACCCGCCGCCCAACGTGACGGGCTCGCTCCACATCGGCCACGCGCTCGATAATACGCTCCAGGATATCCTGACCCGCCATGCGCGGCTGCAGGGCAAGGATGCGCTTTGGGTGGTCGGCACCGACCACGCCGGGATCGCCACCCAAATGGTCGTGGAGCGGCAGCTCGAAGCGCAAGGGCAACGCCGCGCCGATCTCGGCCGCGAGGCGTTCGTCGAGAAGGTCTGGGCGTGGAAGGAAGAAAGCGGGGGCGAGATCACGCGCCAGCTTCGCCGCCTCGGCTGCTCGATGGACTGGGAGAATGAGCGCTTCACCATGGACGAGGGCTTCAGCCGCGCCGTCTTGAAGGTGTTCGTGCAGCTCTACCGCGAAGGCCTGCTCTATCGCGACAAGCGGCTGGTCAATTGGGACCCGAAGTTCGGCACTGCCATCTCGGATCTCGAGGTCGAGACCAAGGAGATCCAGGGCAAGTTCTGGCACCTCAGATATCCTCTGGAGGACGGCTCCGGCTTCGTCCAGGTCGCAACCACCCGGCCCGAGACGATGCTGGCCGACATGGCCGTCGCCGTGCACCCGGAGGACGCACGCTACGCAGCGCTGGTCGGCAAGCGCATCCGCCTGCCGATCACGGGCCGCCTGATCCCGATCGTCGCCGACGAACATGCCGATCCGGAGCTCGGCTCGGGCGCGGTGAAGATCACGCCGGGGCACGATTTCAACGACTTTGAAGTCGGCAAGCGCGCCGGCTTCAAGGCCGGCGACATGCTCAACATGCTGAGCAGCGACGCGCATGTGATTCAAACGTCCGACGGCCTGATTCCCGCCGATTTCGTCGGCCTGGATCGCTTCGATGCGCGCAAGGCGGTAGTTGAGCGGCTGGAGGCGGAGGGCCTCCTCGTCCAGGTCGAGGACCGCGTCATCCAGACGCCTTATGGCGATCGCTCGGGCGTGGTGATCGAGCCGTGGCTGACCGACCAATGGTATGTCGACGCCCACACGCTGGCCCAGCCGGCGATCGAGGCGGTGCGCTCCGGCAAGATCAAGGTGGTGCCCAAGACCTGGGAAAAGACCTGGTTCAACTGGCTCGAGAACATCCAGCCCTGGTGCGTCTCCCGCCAGTTGTGGTGGGGGCACCAGATCCCGGCCTGGTACGACGAGACCGGCAAGGCCTATGTCGCGGAAACCGAGCAAGACGCGCAGGCCGAAGCAGGGGAGGGGGTCACCCTCACCCGCGACAGCGATGTGCTCGACACCTGGTTCTCCTCCGCCCTCTGGCCGTTCGGCACTTTGGGCTGGCCGGAGCAGAGCGACACGCTGAAGCGGCATTACCCGAACGACGTGCTGATTTCCGGCTTTGACATCATCTTCTTTTGGGATGCGCGCATGGCGATGCAGGGCATCCACTTCATGGAGGAAGTGCCCTGGAAGACGCTCTACCTCCACGGGCTGGTGCGCGATTCCAAGGGCGCCAAAATGTCCAAGTCGAAGGGCAATACGGTCGATCCATTGGGCCTGATCGATCGCTTCGGCGCCGATGCGCTACGCTTCACGCTTGCCGCAATGGAAAGCCAGGGGCGGGACATTAAGCTCGATGAAAAGCGCATCGAGGGCTATCGCAACTTCGCCACCAAGCTGTGGAACGCCGCGCGCTTCTGTCAGGCCAACGGCATCGGCGGTTCAGCGGGGCTGGAGCCGCCCGCGGCTGAGCTCCCGGTCAATCGCTGGATTGTCGGCGAGACGGTGAAGACTGTGCAAGCGCTTGACCTCGCAATTGCCGAACTGCGCTTCGACGAAAGCGCCAACACCATCTACCACTTCGTCTGGGGCACCTTCTGCGACTGGTATCTGGAGCTGATCAAGCCGGTCTCGATCGGTGACGAAAGGGGGCAGATCGACGCGGAATCGAAAGCGGTGGCGGGCTGGGTGCTCGACCAGATCCTCGTCATTCTCCACCCGTTCATGCCGTTCATCACCGAAGAGCTGTGGAACGCGATGGGCGAGCGGCCTTACCCGCTGATCCTCGCCAAATGGCCGATGCCCGACGCTCGAGCGCTTGATCCGGAAGCGGGGCCGGAGATCGATTGGCTGATCCGGGTGGTGAGCGGCATCCGTGCCGCCCGCACCGAACTCAACGTGCCGCCCGGAGCCCGCCTCCCGCTCCACATTCGCGAGGCCGGCGAGCAGACCAAAATGCGACTGGCCCGCAACGAAGCGGCGCTTAAGCGGCTTGCCCGGATCGACGGCGTCAGCTTCGACGAGGCCTCCGGCGGCGCTGCGCAGGTTGTGGTGGACGAAGCGACCTTCATCCTGCCGTTGGAAGGGGTAATCGACATCAAGGCCGAACGCAGCCGCCTGTACAAGGCGCTGCAGGCGGCGGAGAAGGAGCGGGACGGGCTCGCCGGTCGGCTTGGCAACCCAAGCTTCGTCGAACGCGCCAAGCCGGAAGCGGTGGAGAAAGCCCGCGCCGACCATGCCGAGAAAGCCTCCGACGCGGAGAAGTACCGGGCGGCGCTGGCGCGGCTTAACTAGGCGGCGGCCTCCACGTCCTCGGCCTTGGTGGCCGGGGCGGCGACCTCGATCACGCCGGTCGCGATCCTGGCGGTTATCGGCGTCTTGGCGAGCACTTCGCCGTCGATGGAGATCGGCTGGCGCGGGCGGGTGGTTATTTTTAAGCTTTTGCCGCGAAACTCCTGCGTCGGTCCCTGCCGCTTGGGGAGGCGGAGCATGCTGCCCACCCAGTTCCAGATCAACGGCAGCACGGTACGCCCGGTTACCGCCTGAACGACGATCACGCCGCTATCGACAGTCGCGCTTTCGATCAGCTCGACGCCGCCATGATAAGGCCCGTTGGCGATCCGCACCTCGGTCGCCCAGATCGTCTCGCTTTTCTCGCCGTCGTCCACCGTCAGCCGGAAGGCGTGAAAGCGTATCAGGCACCAGATTGCCCAGATGAGATAACCGAAGCGGCCGAGATAGCGCTTGAGCTTGTGCGGAATGCCCTCGCCGATCATCGGCGACAGGCCCATCGCGGCGCAATTGGTGAAATAATCGCCGTCGATCACGCCAAGATCGATCCGCCGCCGTTCGCCGTGGGCGATAACATCGATTGCCCCGTCGAGGTCGAGCGGCACGCCAAGCGTGCGCGAAAAACTGTTGGCGGTGCCGAGCGGCAGAAAGGCGAAGACGCAGTCCCGGCCGACGAACTCATCGACGGCATAGGACAGCGAACCGTCGCCGCCGCCGACGATCACCATCGGCGCGCCGTCCCACACTGCCTGACGCACCGTGGGCACCAGCTTCTTGGGATTGCGCAGCGCGTGGGAGGCGATCAGGCGGACGCCGGCCATCTCCAGCTTGGCGGTTGCTTCATCGAACATGTCCTGCCCGCGCCGCGAATGGGCGTTGACGACGAGCACGGCTTCACGGGGGAGGGGACGTTGGTTTTCCATATCAAGGCCCTTCAACCGCCGAAGCGGCAAGAATGTCCCGAGCCCCTTCAGGGTGGCGCCGGTGGCCGCTTTGCAGGCGGGGCGGGGGCCGCTACTAGCCGCGCATGAGCTTTGCCGCCTTTCCCGCCGCGCGTCTGCGCCGAACCCGCTGCGCCGCGTGGAGCCGGGCCCTGGTCGCCGAGCATGTTCTTACCCCGGCGGACCTGATCTGGCCCTTGTTCGTCACCGAAGGGCAGAGGGTGGAGGAGCCGATCGCGACGCTTCCGGGCGTGTCGCGCTGGTCGGTCGACCGGCTCGGCGACAAGGCGCGGGAGGCGCGCGATCTGGGCATAATGTGCATCGCGCTGTTTCCGAACACGCCCCGCGCGCTTCGCACCGCCGACGGGCGGGAGGCGCTCAACGCCGACAACCTCATCTGCCGCGCGATCAAAGCGCTAAAGGACGCGGTGCCCGAGATCGGCGTGCTCACCGATGTCGCGCTCGACCCCTATACCGCCGACGGCCATGACGGCATCACAGACGAATGCGGCTACGTGCTGAACGACGCGACCAGCGCCATCCTTGCCGAGCAGGCTTTGGTCCAGGCCGCGGCGGGCGCGGACATCGTTGCGCCGTCCGACATGATGGACGGCCGTGTCGGCGTTATCCGCGCCGCGCTGGAGGGCGCGGGGCATCACAATGTCCAGATCATGGCCTATGCCGCCAAATACGCCTCCGCTTTCTACGGGCCGTTCCGCGATGCGGTGGGCTCGGGCGGCCTCTTGAAGGGGGACAAGAAGAGCTACCAGATGGACCCCGCCAACGGCGCCGAGGCGCTTCGCGAAGTGGCGCTCGACATCGCCGAAGGGGCCGATCACGTCATGGTGAAGCCGGGCCTTCCGTATCTCGACATCGTCCGGCGGGTAAAGGAGCGCTTCGAAGTGCCGGTCTTCGCCTACCAGGTGTCGGGCGAGTATGCGATGATCGAGGCCGCTGCAGCCGCGGGGGCGGGCGACCGCGAAGCGCTGGTCCTTGAAACGCTGATGGCGTTCAAGCGGGCCGGCTGTTCGGGCGTCCTCACCTACCACGCGCCGCTCGCCGCGCGGCTCCTCGGCGGGTGAGCGCCGCGCACCGCCAGCGGTTCGCGATCGGCGCCCGATTCGCCCGGCCGCTGTTCCTGGCCACTATCCTCACGGGTTCGTTCCTGTTGTTCCTCACCCAGCCGATGGTGGCGCGGATGGCGCTGCCGCGGCTCGGCGGTGCGCCGGCGGTGTGGAACAGCGCCATGGTGGTCTACCAGGCGTTGCTGCTCGGCGGCTATGCCTACGCCCATTTCCTGTCACGCGCGGCGCCGCGGCGGCAGGCTGGCATCCACCTTGTGCTGTTCGCGTTCGCCGCCTTTTGGCTTCCCATCGGGTTGCGCGACATCGTGCTGCCGCCGGAAGCCTCGGCCTCGCTCTGGGCGCCGTGGCTGCTGCTGAGTTCGATCGGACCGCTATTCTTCATCGTCTCCGCGCAGGCGCCGCTGATGCAGCGCTGGTATGCGCTCGATCCGGCGCGCGGCGATCCGTATCCGCTGTACGCCGCCTCCAACCTCGGCAGCTTCGCGGGCCTTCTGTCTTATCCCCTGTTGGTCGAGCCGGCGCTGACGCTCCAGCAGCAGAGCCTGCTCTGGTCGGCGGGCTATGCGCTGCTCGTGCTGTTGGTGGCCTTGTGCGCGCTCGCCATCCCCGCCGCCGCCGTGGAGGCGGAGCCGCAGGAGGACGCCGGGCCCGCTCCCACCCACAAGCAGCTCCTCTGGTGGGTGATCCTTTCGGCGGTGCCCTCGGGGCTGATGCTGTCGACGACGACCCACCTCACCACCGACATCGTCGCCCTGCCGCTGCTGTGGGTAGTGCCGCTCGGCCTGTATCTGCTGAGCTTCGTGGTCGCCTTTGCCCGCCGCCGATGGAGCGCGGATCTCCTCACCACGCTTGCTCCGTTTCTGCTGCTTATCGCGGGCGGCTTCACGTTCAGCGGCGGCTCCAAGAGCCCCTTGTTCATTGCGACGCTGGGCCTGCTGCTCCTGTTCGTGATCGCCGTGGCGCTGCACACCGCCATGTACCGCTCGCGGCCCGCGGCCGGGCACCTCACCACCTTCTACCTGGCCATGTCGGTCGGGGGCGTGATCGGCGGCATCTTCTGCGCCGTGGTCGCGCCAAGCGTGTTCGACTGGACCTACGAACACCCGCTGCTGCTGCTGGCCGCCGCTGCCCTTGTCCCGCAAAGCGCGCTGATCCCCCGGGCCGACCGCATGCCCCTGTGGCTGAAACTCACCATCGTCGGCGCCTTGTTCTGCCTGTCCTGGGCAGCCGATCGCAGGCCGTTCCCCTGGCTGGACGAGCCGGTGGCGCTTGCCGCCAGCGTGACCATCTCCCTGATCGCCTTGCTGTTCCTCGGCAGCCGCTGGTTCTTCGCTTTGTGCCTCGCCGCATTAATGCTGAGCTATGGCGGCTGGCGGACGATCGACGAATCGCTGGAGCCGGGCCGGACCCGGTCCTATTTCGGCGTCTATTCGGTGAGTACGCGCGACGATCCGCCGGCGCGGCTTCTGTCACACGGTACGACATTGCACGGCATTCAGAACCTCACCCCAGGCCTCGAGACGGAGCCGACATCTTATTATGCGCGGGGCTCGGGGATCGGCCACGCAATGGCGTCGGTGGAGGTGTTCCATGGCGACAACCCGCGCATCGGGGTGGTCGGGCTCGGGACGGGCACGCTGTCCTGCTACGCCATGCCGGGGCAGAGCTGGACCTTTTTCGAGATCGATCCGGAAATGGTGCGGATCGCGCGCGAACGCGGCCAGTTCAGCTTCCTGCGCCGCTGCGCGCCCAAGGCCCGTATCGTGCTCGGCGACGCGCGGATCAGCCTTGCCCGCGAAAAGCCGCGGTCGCTCGACCTCCTGGCGGTGGATGCTTTCTCCTCCGACGCGGTGCCGATGCACCTCCTCACCCGCGAGGCGCTTCAGGTCTATCGCCGGGCGCTCAGCCCCGACGGGCTGCTGCTCATCCACATTTCCAACCGGTATCTCGATCTGGAGCCGGTGCTCGCCGCCGCCGCGGAAAAGGACGGCTGGCACGGCGCGGTGTTCGATTATGCGCCGAGCCTTGGCGAACAGGCGCTCAACATGAGCATGTCGGTGTGGGTCGCGCTCGCGCCGGAGGCGGACACACTGATGGCGCTGCGCATCTCCAGCGCGGAGGACGCGCATCTCTGGCGGCCGCTGGTCGGCAGGCCGGGCTTTCCCGGCTGGACGGACGACTATTCAAGCATCATTCCGCTGCTGGAGGACTGGCGCAACTGGGTGCCGGACTCGATCAAGGACGTGCGATGATCGAAACCGAACGGCTGATCCTGCGCGGGTGGCGGGAGGAGGATATCGAACCCTTCGTTCGCCACACCAACACGGAAGGCGTTATGCGCTGGCTTGGCGGGGTGAAGACGCCCGACTTCCTCGCCGGCGTGGTGCGCGACCGCTTCATGGCCTGGGAGAAAGCGCGCGGCCACACGTTCTGGGTGGTGGAGCGTAAGGAAGACGGCGCTTTTCTAGGCTTTTGCGGGCTCAAGATCGCCGACGATGCGGGCAGCCCGGTGGAGGGCAATGTCGAGATCGGCTGGCGCTTGCGCGAGGATGTCTGGGGGATGGGCTATGCCCGTGAAGCGGCGATGGCCTCGCTCGATTTCGCCTTTGACACGGCGGATGCCGAGCAGGTGGTTGCGCTTACGGTTGCAGGCAACACGCCGAGCTGGGGGCTGATGGAGCGGCTCGGCATGACCCGGCGGCCCGACCTCGATTATGCCGGCCCCGAATGGGCGGAGGGCACCGTCATCGTTTATCTGATCCGGAGGAACGAATGGCGGAGCTGATCCCGTTCGGCGGCAAGGCGCCTCGCATCGCCGCGGACGCGTTCGTGGCCCCGGGCGCGCGGTTGATCGGCGACATCGACATGGGTTCGGAAGCGAGCATCTGGTACAATTGCGTGCTCAGGGGCGACGTCAACCGGATCAGCATCGGCGCCCGCACCAATATCCAGGACGGCAGCGTCATCCACGTCGATTCGCCCAAGCCGGGCCACGAGAGCGGGCACGCGACGGTGATCGGCGCCGAGGTGCTGATCGGCCACATGGCAATGGTTCACGGCTGCATCCTCCACGACCGCGCCTTTGTTGGCCTTGGCTCGATTGTCATGGACGGCTGTGAGATCGAGAGCGACGCGATGCTTGCCGCGGGCGCGATGCTGACCCCGGGCAAGCGCATTCCGGCGGGGCAGCTTTGGGCGGGGCGGCCGGCCAAATATGTGCGGGATCTAAGCCCGGAGGAGTTGGCCGGGCAGCGCGAGGGCGTGGCGCATTATGTCGCCCTTGCCAGGGCGCACCGGGACGCGCTCAGCCGCCGCTGAGGCTTGAGCGCAGGCGGTCCACGGCCTCCTGCTGGCGGGCGGCGAGGCCGCTGACCCGCGCCAGTGCTTCGGTGAGCCGCTCGTAGTCGGCGGTGCTGAGCGGGCCCTTGTGGGCCTCCGCGGTGGCGAACTGGTCGAGATCGGCAACCGCGCGCGAGGTCGCGGCACGGGCGGCTTCGACGCGGGACACGGCTTCCTGCGCGGCGATCCAGCTTTCGCCGCCGCGTTCGCCTGAGCGGGCAACCAGCGGGCGGGCGGCGGCAAGCGCGCGCTCGAACGCCGCGTCGCCCTCCGCCGCAGCCGCCGCGAAGCTTGCCGCCTGACCGGACAGGCCGGCACGGTCGGGCGCTTCCGGCAGGGTCTGCAGCGGATCGCCGCTTGCGTAGAGCCGCTCCGCCTCACGCGGCGCGAGGGAGGGGAAGGTTCCAGGCGCGGCACAGCCGGGAAGGAATGCGGCGGCGGCGGCGAGGAGGAGCGGCAAAGCGGATTTCATGGCTCCTCTCCTAGGTTGCACGGCTTTTGCCCGCAACACGCTTGCGTCCCCCGAACTCTCCCCCTATGTGCCCGTCCTGCCGCGCGCCCGTAGCTCAGCTGGATAGAGCATCAGACTACGAATCTGAGGGCCGGAGGTTCGAATCCTTCCGGGCGCGCCAATTTCCTAAATCGCCAATACGCCGCCGCCCCTGCGGGGGCCGGGACGGGTCATCCGTGCCCGCACATGCTGCGTGTGCCCGAAGCCGCTCGCCCCGTTGATCGTGGCCCTTGGTACCCTCGCGGCACCGAAGGCAGGCGCGGCATGTAAAGAGCTCTTGACAGTCAAGAGTTCTTTACAGATAGAGGCTGCGTGGAGAACGGACTGAAGGGCCTTCGCGAGGGGAAGGGGTGGAGCCAGGGTGAACTTGCCCGCCGCCTCGGCGTGTCGCGCCAGACCATCAACGCGGTCGAGACGGACAAATACGATCCCAGCCTGCCGTTGGCGCTGCGCATGGCGAAACTGTTCGCCGTGCCCGTCGACCAGCTTTTCATCGATTATTGGCACCCGGAGGAAACCTCATGAACCCGACCTTGCAAGCGCATGCCGATCGCCCGCTATGGCAAAGGATCACCCTTGGCTTCGTGGTAGGTGCGGGTGCCGCGCTCGCCCTGCTGTCGATGGCCGGCGACCTCCGCCATGCATTTCGCGATCCAGGCTTCATGCTCGCCGTGATCGCCGGCCTTTGCTACTGTCTGATTGGCGCAATCGTCGGTGCGGGCCTGCTTGCCCCCAAAGCCGGCGCACGCTTCCTCAACGTCGCCGATGCCGAGGAGATTGGGGATGAGCGCGCCAAAATGTGGCCAAGCGCCCTGTCCTGCATCCTCCTGGGCCTGTTCTTTCTCGCACTGGCCTTTGCTCCAAGCCTCCCAGCCGGCCGCTCCGCTATCCTGGCGGGGCTCGCTATCTGCGTCGCCGCCGTGGCGGCCCTCACCGTCTCGGTGACGCACCACTCCGATGAGCTTGGCAAGCGCATCGGCACCGAGGCCTCCGCTCTCACCCTGCACCTCGCGATCGTGCTGTTCGGCGGCTGGGCCACGCTGGCGCATCTCGGCTTTGTTGCCTGGATCACGCCTCTGGCCTTTCTTGCCGGGCTTGCGCTGCTGATGCTGGCCGCAATCTTCTGGCTGAGTGCAAGCAAGGGCCTGATGTCGCCGCGGTGAGCCGCGGACCTTGAAGCGCCAAACCCGACGCGCATTTTTCCGCAGATTTGAAAGGAAGCCGCATGCAATTGCGTACATCGACAAGCCTGGCGTTGGCCATCGCACTTACCTGGGCGGCGCCATCTTTTGCGGCCCCGACAGCCCATGTGGCGCTATCGGTCACGCCCCAACGGGGGACGGATCTCGTCACCTGGGTTCCAAGCAAGGTGAAGGGAGTAGTGCTTTTCTCCACCGGACATGGCTCATGGCCCGAAAAATACGATGCGGTGGCATCGGCTTGGAAGGCGGCCGGGTTCGCGGTGATCGCTCCCGTTCACGTCGACTCCCTCCATTATCCGGACCGTGACAAGTTCAGCCGCGAGGCAAGCTTCGGCGAACGCATCGCGGACCTCGGAGCGGCGAGCGCCTATGCCGCGCGCACCTGGCCGGGCAAGCCGGTGATCGCTGCCGGCCACAGTTTTGGAACGCTGACCGCCCTGTGCCTTGGCGGCGGCCTTTCCAATCTCGGCAACTTTCGCGATCCGACCGTCAAGGCGGTGATGGGTTTCTCGTCGCCCGGCCGTGTACCCGGCCTCATCGGCCCCCAGGCGTATGCGGGCGATAACCTCCCGGTTATGATCGTCACTGGCGACCAGGACCTCGTTCCCGGCCTGGTAACGGACTGGCACGATCACCTCCTGCCGGTTCAAGCGTCGCCATTGGGAAACAAGTTCGGCCTCATGTACAAAGGGGCCTCGCACGAGTTGATCGGGCAATCGCAGGATCCGAACTTCGCCTCCGCCATCAAGGCCAGCACCCGCTTCCTGCAGGCCTATGGGTTGGGCGACCACGCCGCCAAGTCGTGGCTGCGCCGGGCGAACAACAGCAGTGAGTCCAGTTGGATCAAACGCTGAACGGTTGAGTGAAGCCGCCGCTCTGCGCGGGCGCAAGCAGCGTTCGCGCCCGCGCTTGCCGCCCCGGGCCTGTGCGGCTCTGGCAAAGCGGGCCGACTTGTGCTGGTCTGGCGCGGCACCTTTCCAAGCACCGGAATTCAGATGTTGATTCGAATCCTTGTCGCCGCCGCGCTCTCGTGGAGCGGTTTCGCGGCGGCCCAGCAGCCCGCCGCGCGGCCCGCCCCGCCACCTGCCAAGCCGACACTGCAGCAACTGCTCAGCAGCGGCTACGACCTGAAAACCGTGCAGCTCTCGACCGGCGCCTGCGGCAACCAGCCGGCCAACCGGACGCAGACCTGCCGGCGGGAGCTGTACTTCCTGCAATCGCCGCGCAAGGACGCCGTCTTCCGCTGCGAGCTGGGAACGTGGAACGGCCTGCCGTTGCAGGACTGCCTGAGGGTGGGCTGAGTGCGCCTGCTTTCCCTTGTTCCGGTGGCGCTGCTTGCGGTGGCGGCGTGCGACGTCGGCGACGCGCCCGCCGTTACGCCTATCGCCGAACGGTTGCCCGCGGAGGTGTGCCGGCAAGCAAAGGCGGCGCTCGACAAGAGCGTGGAGGGCGGCGCGCTGGTGCTGAACTCCCCCACCGACGCCGTCATCCCGCAGGAAGGGTGGTTCGCCATCGACGCCGGCGGGCGGGAAGCGCTGCAAACCGCGATGGCGCTTTCCGCGGTCTGCGCGGGCGAACCGCGGCTCGAGCAGGAAGTCACCGTACACAGCGAGGATGGGCAAGTGCTGAGCCGAAGGGTGATAAAAACCTCGTACAGCACCGCCGAGGCGCTGTCGCTTTAGGGCAGGAACCAGCGAAGCCGGGTGGCCGTTCGCTGCGGAGGAGGACCGCCGATGGACAACGACCCCGAACACCCATTGCAAAACGAAGCCGCCGCCCGAAAGAAATGGCGCGGGGAGGATGAGGGGCCGGTGCCGAGTGCGCCCGGGCACACGCTCCCGGCCAGCGAAGATCAGGATGAGCGGATGGAGAGCGGCGGCGACTCGGGTTCGGGGCCGCCGGGAACGATCCGCCCTCCCGACTGACCGCGGTGCTCAGCCGCCGGCATGCTCCGGCTTGCCCTTGCGCTTTGTCGAGGCGAGTTCTTCGAGCTGCTTTTCGCTCATCGATTCGGCCATGTCCTTCGAAGGACCCTTGAGCTTGCTCTTCGGCGTGTCGCCGCGCTTGGCGGAAAGGGCGGCGCCCGCGGCGCGCTGCTGCGCTTTCGATTTGGCAGGCATGGCTGGCTCCTCTAACGGGTGGCGCGAACTGGAACCGCCGCGCCGCCGCCGCGGTTCCGCAACGCACATCCGAGCGGAGGAACGATGGACGAAATCGAATGGTGGGAGTTCGACTCCGCCAAGGAAATGGCCGAGCAGGTCGCGGGCGACATCGGCTTCGTGATTGAAAGCGCGCTTGAGGCGCATGGGGACGCGCGGATCGCGGTGCCGGGCGGATCGACGCCGGACCTCGTTTATGCGCAGCTCGCCAAGCGCAAGGACATCGACTGGAGCCGGGTGACGCTTATCCCAACCGACGACCGGCTGGTGCCGCTCGGCGACGCGCAGAGCAATCACCGCAAGCTTCAGGGCTATTTCGGCGCCAAGAAGGCGAACATCGTCAGCCTGGTCGATGAAGCGGCCTTGGGCGATTACAAGGAAGCCGGCCGGCTTGCCGACGCAGGCCTGTCCCTGCTGCAATGGCCGCTCGACCTCGCCTGCCTGGGCATGGGCGCGGACGGGCATGTTGCGAGCATCTTCCCGGGTCCGGATCTCGACGCCGCGATCAACGGCCCGCGCTCGCGCCGGGCGATCGGCGTCAGGCCCGATCCGATGCCGGAGAACGCACCGGTGGAGCGGGTGACGCTGACCGGCGCGGCGCTCACCTCGGCGCGGACGGTGATGATCATGGTGACGGGCGCCGAGAAGCGCCGCGTGCTGGAGCAGGCGATCAAGGAAGGGCCGCTGTCGTCGGTGCCGATCGGGCGCGTGCTGGCCAACATCGAAGTACCGGTGGACATCTTCTGGAGCGCCGAGTGACCTGAGGCGCTCAGGGCGGGCATTCCAGCCAAAAATCCTGCACTTCGATCTTCCGTGGATCGAGGGGCAGGGTTTTGCGCAAGTAGGGCCGCAGCGTTTCCCACGGGAGGAGCGTCGGTTGCTCGGTCACCGAGGACCCGCTCCCATCCTCTTCAAACTTGAGGCACAGGCCCGCTCTGCTGATACGGGGGAACTGGGCAGGGTCGAGCCGCCGGTATTCGCCGAAGGGCTCCACCGGCTCCCCGTACATTCGGGCAAGGAGCGGCCAGGCCAGAGCCCTCTCCCAGCCGCTTCTCGGATCGAAGAAGTCCGACGCGGTGAGGCGGCGGCGTTGCCTCAAGGACCAGGAGAATGCACGCGACCACGTCGCGCCCACCGGTCCTCCCTTGGGAAACTGCCAAAGTTCTTCTCGGGCCAAGATAACGCCCGGTGCCGAGCCGACGATGTCGAGTGCGACGCTCGCATCGGCAAACGTCACCCATTCCACTTCATGATCCATGCCGGCGACTAGGCGTGGGATCTGCGCGTTGAATGCGCGCTCATCGGCGCTTTGAGGGTTTTGCAACGACGTTGAGGTTGTGCGGTGTTCCGCGGGGCCGTTGTTGAGGCCGACCGGTATGTCGTCTTCTTCGGCAAAATGGGTCGTGCGGTTCGACACGGTGCGCACATACGTCCGGCCGCCGAGTGAGAAGATGCTGCGTTCGACGAGCACCGTACCGTTCCCGTCGCCCGAAAGAAGCGCCGCCGCGGCCAGCAGGAGGAGCCCGGGCCGCAGCATCAGCCTAGAGCAGCTCCTGGAGCCCGAGCGTGTGGTGAAGCGCCGCGCGGGCGCTTTCCATTTGCGCCCAAAGATCGGGCTTGAGGAGGTCTTCGGGGGCGATTTGTTCGGGCCAGTGTTCGGCGATGATTGCGGCGAGGCTGTCCAGTTTCGGCTCATCGACCAGGAAGCGGGGGTCCACCGCGGCGGGATCGGCGGCAACCCGCAGGCGCAGGCAGGCGGGGCCGCCGCCGTTGGCCATGGACTGGCGCACGTCGACGACGAGGACCTGGCGAATCGGCCCGTTGCCGGCGAGCATCTCTTCCAGCCAGCGCCAGACGGCGGGGGTTTCGCGGGCTTCTTCGGGGACGACCAGGGCCATGCCGCCTGTCGGAAGCGTGACGAGCTGGGCGTTGAACAGGTAGCTTGAGATTGCGTCGGCGAGGGTGACCTGCGCCGCGGGGACTTCGACGATCTCGACTTCCGGGACGAGGCGTCTCAGTTCGGCGTAGAAGCCGGGGCGGTCCTCGAAGGCCTGCTCGTGGGCGAAGAGGACGTTTTCGTTGGCGACGGCGACGACATCGTTGTGAAAGGCGCCGGCGGCGATCGCCTCCTCGGACTGGCTGACGAACAGGGTGCGATTCGGATCGAGGCGATGGACGCGGGCGACGGCGCGGCTTGCCTCGGCGTGCTGGCGGACCGGAAACGTGCCGCCTTTCTGGCCGTAGACGAAGATCTCGACGCCGGGCGCGCCGTGCGCGGCGGCGATGCGCATGTGGTTGGCCGCGCCTTCGTCGCCGAAGGTGGCGGGCACCGGCGGGTGAACGGCGAAGTGGCGCTCGTCGGCAAAGGCCACCTGGAGCTGGGCGAGCGTGGCCGGCCATTCGTGGCTGCGGTGGGCCATGGTGCGCAGGTTGGCGGCGGTGAGGTGGCAGCGGGCGTCGGCGGTGTCGGGGGCGGGGGAGACGGTGGCGGCGTTGGCGGCCCACATCGCGGAGGCGGAAAAAGCGGCGGGGCGGAGGGAGGCCGGGACCTCCTCGACCGTGGTGCCGAGCTCCGCCAGCCATGCCCGGTCCGGCCGCGGGTGGGGGAGGAGGATGCCCTGGGCGAGGCCAAGGCGGAGGTTGTGGCGCATCTTGTCCAGGCCCTGCAGCGCCGCGGCGCGCGGGTGGGAGACGAGGCCCTTGTTGGTGGCCGACGCGATGTTGCCGAGGCTGAGGCCCGAATAATTGTGGCTTGGGCCGATGATGCCGTCGAAGTTGATCTCGCGGATGTTCATGGGCGTCAGCGGCCGATTGCGGTGAAGCTGTCGCCGGGCTCGATGCCGAGCATAGCGGCGGCCGAGCGGGAGATGGTGGCGCCGCCTTCGGGCTCCATTCGGACATTGGAGCAGGCGGCGGCGAAGCTTCCGAAGCGGCCGGCGGCGAGCATCATGTTGGGCCCTTCGACCGCGTCGGCGACGGCGACCAGCTCGACGTCGCGGGCGTCGCGGATCGAGCGGACCTGGTCGGTCTGGGCGATCATGGTCGGCCCGCCGTCGAAGATGTCGATATAGCTTTCAAAGGCGAATCCTTCACGCTCCAGCATCCTCATGGCGGCACGGCCGGAGGGGTGGGGAACGCCCATCACCGCACGCGCGCTTTCCGGCAGCATGGCGGTATAGACCGGGGTCTTGGGCATCAGATCGGCAATGAACTGGGTGCCGTGGGTGCCGTTCAACTGGTCGGCTTCCTGGAAGTTCATGCCGAAGAAGCGGCCGGCGATCGCATCCCAGAAAGGCGAGCCGCCGGCTTCGTCGATGACCCCGCGAAGCTCGGCGAGAATGCGGCGGTTGAAGCGTTCGCGGTGTCGCTTGATGAAGAGGTATCGGCTTCGGGCGAGGAGCAGCCCGAGGCCGCCGGCGCGCTCTCCGGGGTGAAGGAACAGGCCGCCGACTTCGGAGGAGCCTTCGAGATCGGTGGTGAGGCTGAGCATCTCGGCGCGGAAGGTCTTGCCGAGCGCGCGGGAGGTCTGGGTGAGGGTGCTGATCCGGTAGGAGTAGAAAGCGTGATCGATGCCGACCATGCCGAACACCTGGCAGGTGCCGCGGATCTGGCCGGTTTCGGTGTTTTCCAGCACGAACAGGAACATGTCGTCGCCCGGCTCCGAGCGGTCGGCGGCGAAGCTTTCCTGCGAGCGGATGATCTTGTCGACCAGCGCGCCGCGATCGGGCGGCAGGTTGGTGAAGCCGCCGCCGGTGAGCTTGGCCATTTCGTAGATGGAGGCGAAATCGTCGTTACCGGCGGGACGGACTCGGAAACTCAAAGGGCCTCTCCGGATGCTAGCCTGAGGATGGTGAGCGCGGACAGTTGCGCACGCTCGGCCAGGCTCTCGACGATGAGGTATTCGTCGGGGGAATGAATGGCGCCGCCGCGGACGCCCATTGTGTCGACGACGGGCACGCCGCAGGCGGCGATGTTGTTGCCGTCGCAGACGCCGCCGGTGTCGCGCCATGCTATCGGCTGGCCGAGGTCGGCGCCGCAGCGCTTGACGAGGCCGAACAGGGCTTCGGCGCGGGCGCCGAGCGGCTTGGGCGGGCGGCCCCAGCCGCCGTGAGCGTGAATTCGGACGTCGTGCTCGGACGCGACGGCGGCGATGGCGGCGTCGAGCAGCGCCTGGGCTTCGGCCTGATCCTGAGGCGTGCGGGGGCGCATGTTGACCCGGAGGACGGCATGGTCGGGGACGACATTGTTGGGGCCGCCGCCGTCGATTTTGGCGGGGTTCACCGAGAGGCCGGGACGGCGGGCGCGGGAGAGGCGCAGCGCGAGATCGGCGGCGGCGACGAGGGCGTTGCGGCCGTTTTCGGGATCGCGGCCGGCGTGGGCGCTTCGGCCCTGAACGCGGAGGGAGAAGTTGCCGGAGCCGGGGCGGGCGCCGGCGAGGGTGCCGTCCGGGAGAGCCGAGGGCTCGTAGGTGAGGGCGGCTGTCTTGCCACGCGCGGCTTGGGCGAGGAGTGGGGCGGAGGCGGGGGAGCCGACTTCCTCGTCCGAGTTGATCACCACTTCGTAGCCGAAGCGCGCGGCGAGGGTCGAGGTTTCCACTGCCCTGAGCGCCGCAAGGAGGATTGCGAGGCCGCCTTTCATGTCGGCCACTCCGGGGCCGCGCAGAACCTTGGCGCCGAGCCATTCAAGGCGCTGGAAGGGGTGATCGGCACCGTAGACCGTGTCCATGTGGCCGGTGAAGAGGAGCTGGACCGGGGCGTCCGGGCGGACGCGGAGGTGGAGGTTGCGGCCGTGGGCGAGCGGGCGAAGGGAGCCGTCCGGGTCCATGGCTTCCACCGGCGCGGGCTCGGCGAGGGTGAGGGCGCCGGGCAGGGCTGCGTACGCGTCGGCGAGGAGGGTCGCCATTCGGGCGAGGCCGTCGAGGTTTCGCGAGCCGCTGTTGACGCGCGCCCAGTCGCTCACCTGATCGAGCATCGGCGCGGCCGCGGCCGCTTCCAGCACCGCCTGTTCCTCGCTCGTCACCCCATGCATCCGCCGAGCCTTAGCCAATGATTCGCGGCAGCGCCACACCACGCGGGCGCCTCAAAGGCGCTGCAGAATTGACGAAGTGCGGGGTTTCGCCAGGGGAATCGTGTCAACTTTGTCAATTCTGCCAGGGGGCGCCTTAGGGCGGGCGTGCGGCAGAGGGAGGCGACAGGCGGGGTCATTCGATCACGACACCATATCCGGCCCCATGTAGGAAAGTTGTTTTAGAACTTGCCTCGAAAAGCCGCGAGGACGTCTTCGTAGAGCTTGCGTTTGAAGGGTACGATGGTGGCGGGGAGGTCTTCCGGGTCGGCCCATTTCCAGGCGCGGAATTCGGGGTGTTCGGTTTCGATGTTTACGTCAAAGTCCTCGCCGAGGAAGCGGAGCAGGAACCAGTGCTGGCGCTGGCCGCGCCACTTGCCCTTCCAGAGCTTGCCGACGAGATCGGCGGGGAGATCGTAGAGCAAGGGCTCCGGCGCGGCGGCAATAATCTCTACCTTGTCGCGAGGGATGCCGGTTTCCTCCTCAAGTTCGCGAAGCGCGCCTTCCTCGGGAGTCTCCCCTTCGTCGAGGCCGCCCTGGGGCATTTGCCAGGCCTCCAGCGTCGAATCGAGGCGCTGGGCGACGAACACCTTGCCTTCGCGGTTGACCAGCATGACGCCGGCGCCGGGGCGGTAGGGGAGGGTGGAGGGATCGGGGGTCATAGCTTCGCCTCGGCTTCTTCGATGAGGAGGCGCAGCGCCTCGACGGCGGCGCGGATGTCGGTGTCGGAGGAGGGGATGGCTTTCCTGAGGTTGATGAAGCCGTGGATGTTGCCGCGGGCTTCGCGGAACACGGTGGTCACGCCGGCCTCGATGCAGGCGGCGGCGTAGGCGCGGCCCTGGTCGCGGATCGGGTCGGCGCTTGCGGTGAGGACCAGCGTCGGCGGCATTCCGGCCTGGCTTTTGAGCAAGGGGGCGGCGCGCCAGTCCTTGCGGTCGGGCGCGTAGCATTCGTCGAACCAGGCCATCGAGTCGCGGCTGAGGAGATGGCCGTCGGCGAACTGGTCGAAGCTGGGATAATGCGGCCCGGGATCGGCGGCGGGGTAGATCGGCCATTGCGCGAGGACCGGCACGGCGGCGGGCTCGTCGCGCAGGGCCAGGGTAACGACGATGGTGAAGTTGCCGCCCGCGCTGTCGCCGCAGGTGACGAGGCCGCTGACCTGGCGGCCGAGTTCGGGCGGGCTGGAGGCGGCCCAGCGGGCGGCGGCGATGCAGTCCTCTACACCGGCGGGGAACGGGTTTTCGGGAGCGAGGCGGTAGTCGACGGCGAGCACCGGCATGTCGAGCTGGCGGGCGATCTCGGCGCAGAAAGGCTCGTGGCTTTCGAGGTCGCCGAGCACGTAGCCGCCGCCGTGGAAGAAGATGAGCAGTGGGCCGGCCTCGCGGCTTTCGCGGGCGTCGTAGAGGCGCAAGGGGATGTCGCCGGCGGGGCCGGGGCAGGAGAGATCGCGGATGACGGCGAGGTCTCCGGTGGGGAGATCGGCGACGTAGCGCGACCTGACCAGCATCGCGCGGGCGCCTTCGGGGCCGGCCTCTCGGCTGCTGGGCCCAGGGAGCGCGTTGAGGAAATCGAGGAACCTGCGCACTTCGGGGCGGAGAAAGGGCTCGGTCAAGAAAGGCTCCATGGCGCGGCGGGGGTGCGGCGCCTACCTAGAGGCGGTGATCACGGTCGTCCATCATCCCGATTATGTCGCGCCCGCGCCGGCGGACAGCCGCTACCGGTGGAACAAGAACGGGCTGGTGAAGGCGTGCCTGGAGGAGAGCGGCGCGGCGATCGCGTGGGTGGAGCCGGAGGCGATGCCGCGCGCCTGGCTGGAGCGGGTGCACTGCCCGGCTTACGTCGCCGAGGTGCTTGGTGCCGCGGTGCCGCGGGAGAAGGAGCGGCGGATCGGGTTTCCGGTGACGGAGGTGGTGGCGCGGCGGGCGCAGCGGGTACCGGGCGGGACGTACCGGGCGGCGCTGGAGGCGCTGGCGCGGGGCTTTGCGTGCAACAATGCGGGCGGGAGCCACCATGGATTGTATGACACTGGTTCAGGCTATTGCGTGTTCAACGACCTGGCGATCGCGGCGGTGCGGCTGACGGGTGAGGGGCTGGCGAAGCGGGTGCTGATCGTCGATTGCGACGTGCATCAGGGGGATGGCACGGCGGCGTTGACGGAAGCGCGCGAGGACATCGCCACCTACTCGATTCATGCGGAGAAGAACTTTCCGGTGCGCAAGGCGGAGTCCACGGTGGATGTGGGGCTGGCGGACGGGACCGGGGACGAAGTCTATCTGGAGGCGCTGGAGCGAAGTCTGGTGCCGCTGCTCGACCGGTTCGGGCCGGACATCATCCTGTATCAGGGCGGCGTCGACCCGTTCGAGGGCGACCGGCTCGGGCGTCTGGCGCTCAGCCAGGCGGGGCTCGACGCGCGCGATGCCTTTGTAGCGGGGCTTGCCAAGGCGCGCGGGGTGCCGCTGGTCGGCACGCTGGGCGGCGGCTATGGCGCGGATGTCGGCGCGGTCGCGGCAAGGCATGCGCGTAGCATGTTGACTCTGGGGCACATTTTGTCGCCCGCGTGAGTTGTCTGGGCCCAGTGAATATCTACCTTGGGCGCCGCGCTTACTAGGGATAGAAGGGCGTCACTCTTCAGCGTTCAGGAACACCGCACGATGGCGACCACTGCCACCCATTGCCTCACCCCCGAAGAAGCCGGCGCCGATGTGACGCCGGAGGCCGTGGTGGTGCGCTTCGCCGGCGATTCGGGCGACGGGATGCAGCTCACCGGCGGGCAGTTCACGCTATCGACGGCGCTGGCGGGGAACGACCTTGCCACCTTCCCCGACTTCCCGGCCGAGATCCGCGCCCCGCAGGGGACGACGTTCGGCGTCTCGGCGTTCCAGATCAACTTCGGCTCGGCGGCGGTGGAGACGGCCGGCGATGCGCCCGACGTGCTGGTGGCGATGAACCCGGCGGCGCTCAAGGTGAACGTCGCCGACCTGAAGCCGGGCGGGCTGATCATTGCGGATGAGGGCGAGTTCGGCGCGAGGAACCTGGCCAAGGCGGGCTACGACGCCAATCCGCTGGAGGATGGCAGCCTGGCGCGCTGGCAGCTCATCAAGTTCAACATCTCGCAGCTCACCATGGACGCGGTGAAGCCGTTCGGCCTCGGCAACAAGGAGGCGCTGCGCTGCAAGAACATGTGGACGCTGGGCCTTGCGCTGTGGATGTTCGACCGCGACCGGGCGCCGATCGAGGATTGGCTGCGGGCCAAGTTCGCCAAGGCGCCGACGCTGGTCGAGGCCAATATCGCGGCGCTCAACGCGGGGCACGCATTCGGCGAGACGGCGGAGATCGGCGGGCAGATTCCGCAGCAGACGATCGCGCCGGCACCGGCCGAGCCGGGGCTTTACCGCACGGTGACGGGCGCCGAGGCGATTTCGATGGGGCTGGTTGCCGGGGCGCAGCTTGCCGGGCTGAAGATGTTCTTCGGCGGCTATCCGATCACGCCGGCGTCCGCGATCCTGCATCATCTGTCGCGGCTCAAGGAATATGGCGTCACCACCTTCCAGGCGGAGGATGAAATCGCCGCCATCGGTTCGGCGATCGGGGCGAGCTATGCAGGGAGCCTTGGCGTCACATCTTCGTCCGGGCCGGGCATCGCGCTCAAGGCCGAGGCGATGGGGCTGGCGATCATGACCGAGCTTCCGCTGGTGATCGTCAATTCGCAGCGCGGCGGTCCTTCGACGGGCCTGCCCACGAAGACCGAGCAGTCCGATCTCTATCAGGCGGTTTACGGCCGTAACGGCGACGCGCCGATGCCGGTGATCGCCGCCCGCTCGCCCGCCGACGCGTTCGACTGCGCGATCGAAGCGTGCCGGATCGCGGTGCAGTATATGACGCCGGTGATGCTGCTGACGGACGGCTATATCGCCAATGCCGCGGAGCCGTGGAAGGTGCCGGACATGGCGGGCTACGCGCCGTTCCCGGTCACGTTCTTCGACGATGCGCCCGCGGACGGCGAGGGGTTCAACCCTTATGCCCGCGACGAGAAGCTGGCGCGGGTGTGGATCAAGCCCGGAACGCCGGGGCTCACCCACCGCATCGGCGGCATCGAAAAGAACGAAGGCACCGGCCACATCGACTACGCGCCGGCCAACCACCAGCGCATGACCGACATCCGCCATGCCAAGGTGGAAGGCGTCGACGTGGCCGACCAGGAAGTGACGCTGGGTGAAGCCGGCGGCCGCCTAGCGGTGGTCGGCTGGGGCTCGACCTACGGGCCCATTCACCAGGCGGTGCGCCGGCTTCGGGCGAAGGGCGTGGACGTCAGCCATATCCACATCCGCCACATTTGGCCGCTGCCGAGGAATTTGGGCGAACTGCTCAAGGGCTACGAGCGCATCATCGTGCCGGAAATGAACAAGGGTCAGCTCAAGACCGTGCTGCGCGACCAGTTCCTGGTCGACGCCCGGCCGGTCAACAAAGTGTCGGGACAGCCGTTCAAGATCTCGGAAATCGAAGCGGCAATCGAAGAGGCTTTGGCATGAGGGCCTACCTTGTTCCTCCCTGCGCGAAGCGTGGGGAGGGGAACCACCTGCAAGGTGGTGGAGGGGTATCTGCTCCGAAGCCGGCGGCTCCCGCGCGAACCTTCCACCTCAACGCCAATCACCCCTCCACCACCCTTCGGGTGGTTCCCCTCCCCATCGTGCCGATGGGGAGGAACTGTCAGGACGCTTCGCTATGAACGAGATGACCAAGCTCACCGCCAAGGACTTCGCTACCGACCAGGAGGTGCGCTGGTGCCCGGGTTGCGGCGATTATGCGGTGCTGAAGGCGGTGCAGCGGACCATGCCGGAGATCGGCGTGCGGCCGGAAAACACCGTGTTCGTGTCCGGCATCGGCTGCTCGAGCCGCTTTCCGTACTACATGGAGACGTACGGCTTCCACACGATCCACGGCCGGGCGCCGACCTTCGCGACGGGGATCAAGCTGGCCAATCCGGAGCTCAGCGTGTGGATCATCACCGGTGACGGCGACGCGCTGTCGATCGGCGGCAACCACACCATGCATGTGCTGCGGCGTAATCTCGACACCCAGATCCTGCTGTTCAACAACGAGATCTACGGCCTCACCAAGGGGCAATATTCGCCGACGAGCCGGGTGGGGACGCGTTCGCCCTCCACGCCGTTCGGCTCCGTCGACCGTCCTGCGAGCCCCTGCGCCTTCGCGCTGGGTTCGGGCGCGCGGTTCATTGCGCGGGGCATCGACGTGTCGAAGTATCTGCCGGACGTGCTGAAGGCGGCGCATGCCCACAAGGGCGCGGCGTTTGTGGAAATCTACCAGAATTGCATCGTCTACAACGACGACGTGTTCGCGCCGTTCACCGCCAAGGAGAATAGCGGCAACCAGCTTTGGCTGAAGGCGGGCGAGCCGATGCTGTTCGCGGGCGGGCTCAAGGGCATTGCGCTGGACCGTGAGGCGCTGGCGCTCAAGGTGGTGGAGGTCGAGGGGGGCGACTGGCAGGCGGCGGGCGTGCTGGTTCACGATCCGAAGAACCGGTCCGTGGCGCATATGCTGGTGGAGATGCCGTTCGGGAGCTTCCCCACGGCGCTTGGAGTCGTCTACGATGATCCGGCGCCGACGTTCGAGAGCGCCGTGGTTGCGCAGAACGAGCAGGCCGCGGCGGGCAAGAAGCCGGACCTGCAGGCCTTGGTCTCCAAGGGCCAGAGCTGGGAAGTCACGAAAGAGCCGCACGCGATCTGAGCTTGAAGCTTTCTCCCCTCTGGGGAGAGGGTTGGGAGAGGGGGAGTGGTTGTCGCTAACCCCGCGTGCAGATCGACCGCTCTGCCCCTCTCCCCGGCTCTCTCCCCAGAGGGGAGAGGGAGGAGGAGCTAGGCCAGCTTGAACACCGCTGCGTCGCGTTCCACCGCGTCCCGGATGAAGCGGACGGCGGCTTTTACGCGGGCGAGTTCGGCGAGGTCCTGGTGGACGACGAGCCAGAGGGGGCGGGTGAGGCTTACCTCCTGCGCCAGGACGCGGACGAGGCCCTTCTCTTCCGCGGCGAGGAAGGCGGGGAGGACGCAGAGGCCTGCGCCGGCGAGGGTGGCGCGGAGCTGGGCGACGAGGTTCGAGCTTTCCACGGAGGTGACGGCGTGTGGGGCGACGTGCTGGAGCATGTCGAGCTCGGGGAAGTGGAGCAGGTCGCCGATGTAGCTGACGAAAAGGTGGTCCTGGAGGTCGTCCGCTGAAGCGAGGGCAGGGGCGGTCTCCAAGTACGAAGGCGCGGCGTAGAGGCCGAGATCGTAGTCGATCAGCTTCGACACGGTGATCCGCCCGGCCGGGGGGCGGCTGACGGAGATCACCACGTCCGCTTCGCGCTTCGACAGGCTGAAGGCGCCCGAGGCCGCGACGAGTTGCACGGTGAGTTGCGGGTAGGTCGCCTTGAGCGGTGCGATACGCGGCGCGAGGAAGTAGCTGCCGAAGCCTTCGGGCGAGCCGATCCGCACGGTGCCTTCGACGCAGGCCGCGGTGCCGCCCACCGTTTCGCGGGCGCCGAGCGCCATTCGCTCCATTTCCTCGGCGATCGGCATCAGCCGGCCGCCCTGCTCAGTCAATGTGTAGCCCGACGGGCTTCGGTCGAAGAGCTTGGCCTTGAGCGCGTGTTCCAGTGCGCCGATGCGGCGGGAGAGGGTGGTGTGGTCCTGCCCCGTGCGCGCGGCGGCGAGGGTCAGCCGGCCGCTTCTCGCCACGGCAAGAAAGGCGCGAAGGTCGTTCCAGTCGAATTCCCGCATCGGTATGGGGACTTTCGCACAAGGTTATGGGAACAATCCAAATGGATTTCCCGCGACCCTTATGAGAGAGGGCTGCATCCCCTTCAAGAGGTACAGACACATGACGTTCCAGGATGGTTCGGCCGCGACCCTGTTCGCCGGGACCCCGGCACCCGCGGCAGCGAATGCGGATTTCCGCACACCCGCCGACCCCGAGGCCGGCTGGGCCAACCGGAACCCGGACCGTGCCTTGCTCTTTCTGTTCGTGAGCCCCCGCGACTGCGGCGCGCTTGAGGAACTGATGGCGGCTTGAACGCTTGACACTTACCCCGCTCATCCTGAGGAGCCGGTGAACCTGTCGAACCGGCGTCTCGAAGGACGTAGTGAGTATCTGCCCGGTCCTTCGAGACGGGCCTTCGACAAGCTCAGTCCCTCCTCAGGATGAGCGGGGACGCGGCGCTTCTAAGAAGGACGAAGTAAGTGGCCGAGAATTCCGTCTTCAAGCTCCCCGAGCGCCTGCCGAGCCCGAGTGAGCTCGCCGAGGCGTGGAGCAAGGTGATCGCGTCGGCCGTCAAGTTCGCGGGATCGAGCGCCACGCGGGCGATGGATCGGCATACGCCGCAGCCGTTCGATGCCGCCGCGCCGGCTCGGGCGTTCGGGGCTTTCGCCGCCCACATGATGACTCATCCCGGCGAGCTCCTCGCCGCCCAGCAGAAGGCCGCCGCCGACTGGATGAAGCTGTGGCAAAGCGCCGCCGCCCGAATGGCCGGCCATGCGTCCGAGCCGCTTGCCGCCCCCGAGCGCGGCGACCGCCGCTTCAGCGATCCCGCCTGGAACGAAGAGCCGGTGTTCGATTACCTGAAGCAGGCCTATCTGCTCACCGCGCGCCGCGCGGTTGAGCTGGTGCAGGGCGCCGAGGGACTCGATGAGGCGACGCGGACAAAGGTGGAGTTCTTCACCCAGCAATATCTCAACGCCATTTCGCCGGCCAACTTCGCGCTGACCAACCCGGAAGCGATCCGCCGCGCGATCGACACCGGCTCGATCAGCCTGCTGTCGGGCCTCGCCAACCTGCTCGCGGACGCCACCGACACGCCGGGGATCGTGCAGCGCCGGGTCGAAAAGGAGTTCGAGCTTGGCGTCGATCTCGCCGCGACGCCGGGCAGCGTCGTGTTCCAGAACGAGTTGATGCAGCTCATCCAGTACGCGCCGGCGACGGACGAGGTGTATAAGCGCCCGATTCTCTACGTGCCGCCGCTGGTGAACAAATATTACCTTTTGGACCTGCAGCCCAAGTCCAGCCTGATCCGCTGGCTGGTGGAGCAGGGCCACACCGTGTTCGTCGTTTCCTGGGTCAATCCCGGCCACGAACTCGCCGACCGCGACCTTGCCGATTACATCAAGCTCGGCCCCGTCGCCGCGCTCGACGCAATCGAGCAGGCCACCGGTGAGCGGGAAATCGACATGTTCGGCTTCTGCATGGGCGGCACCCTGGTCGCCATCGCGCTCGCCTATCTGGCGGCGAAGGGGGAGGGGAAGCGAGTCGCCTCCGCCACCACCATCGGCACGATGTTCGATTTCGCCCAGCTCGGCCAATGGTCGACCTTCACCGAGCCCGAGCAGCTTCGCGCGATGGAGCGGCACCTGCTGCACAAGGGCTTCATGGCCGCGCAGGACCTGCAGGCGCTGTTCTCGGCGGTGCGCGCCAACGACTTGATCTGGTCGTCGGTGGTCAGCCACTATCTGATGGACAAGGAAGCGCCGCCTTCCGACATCCTGTACTGGTTCGCCGACGGCGCCCACATTCCCCGCGCCTTTCTGCTGAGCTGGGCACGCGACATCCTGCGCGACAACAAGCTCAAGACCGGCGGCCTGGTGCTCGACGGAGTCGAGATCGACCTAGCAAAGGTGAAGACGCCCTTGCTCGCCATCAGCCTCAAGGACGACCATGTCTCCGCCTGGCAGGGCACCTACGACAGTGCGCGGCTGTTTGGCGGCGACGTCGCGTTCCTGCTCGGCGGCTCCGGCCACAATGCCGGCGTGATCAACCCGCCCAGCGCCAACAAGCACGGCTTCTGGGTCAACGAGGACATGCCGGCGACGGCGGATGCGTGGCTGGAAGGCGCCGAAAAACAGGACGGGAGCTGGTGGCCGCACTGGCATGCGCGCCTTTCCGACAACGGCAAGGCCCCGAAGGTGAAGGCGCGGGTGCCGGGCAAGGGCAAGCTCAAGGCGATCGAGCCTGCCCCGGGGAGCTACGTCCGCAACCGCGGCTGAACCGGCGTTCGGCGCCCTACGTCTTCAGTGCCAGCGCGGCGGCGATGACGGCGGCCAGAAAGGCGAGGATCTGGACCAGGTCCCAGGGCACCCAGCCGGGCCTGTCGAGGTTGCGGCGGCGGCGCCGACGGTGTTCGGCGAAGGCGGACCAGATGGCGAGCAGCAGCAGCGCCCCGGCAGCTGCCCAGAGCACGCTGCCCGGTTCCGCCTCGGCCGCCGCATCCGCAAGGTTCTCGAAAAACATGCCGGCCCCTTAGCGCCGCGAACGGGGAGAGGCGAGTGTGCAGCGGGGCGCTCCACGTGAACCTTTCCTCGGTGCGCGAAGTGAGGCAATGGCTGCGCAACGAACCACATGGAGAGCTGCCCCGATGAAGCGTCCTCACCTCCTTGCCGCCGCCGCCGTCGCGCTCTGCCTTCCCGCTTTATCCGCTTGCGGGCCGACCGCGTCCGCCGAGCGCGCCGCTGCCGCGTCGGTCTACGCCGACACCTCGATCGCCGCCGCGGTGGACGCGCCGAGCCGCTCGCCGGCCAACGTTGCCCGCGACGCCTATCGCCACCCGCGCGAAACGCTCGGCTTCTTCGGGGTCGAGCCCGACGATACGGTGGTTGAGATCTGGCCGGGCGGCGGCTGGTATGCGGAGATCCTGGCGCCGATGGTGGCCGAGAACGGATCCTACATCGCCGCCGCAAACGGCAATGGCCTGAACGGCGTCAAGGCGCTGATCGCCAGGGACGCGGGGCTGTACGGCAAGGTCCGCCTGGCCTCCTTCCCTGGCGGCCGCCCGGGCGCGGACCAACCTGCCGTGCCCGCCGGAAGCGCCGACGTGGTCCTCACCTTTCGCAACGTCCACAACTGGATGATGGGCGACCAGCCCTTCGCCGACGACGCCTTCCGCCAGATGTTCGCCATGCTGAAGCCGGGCGGCACCTTGGGCGTGGTTGAACACCGCCTCCCCGAAACCGCCGACGCGGCGCGCGAGCGCAGCTCGGGCTATGTCCGGGTCTCCACCGTTCGCCGGCTGGCCGAACAGGCGGGCTTCCGCTTCGTCGCGGCAAGCGAGATCAACGCCAATCCGCGCGACACAAAGGACCATCCGGGCGGCGTCTGGTCGCTGCCGCCAACCTACCGCGGCAAGGACGTCGATCGCGCCCGTTTCGAGGCGATCGGTGAAAGCGACCGGATGACGCTGAAGTTCGTCAAGCCCGGGCGGTGAGGATGTGAGGGGCGCGGGCGGGCCGAACGGACGCCGAGGCGCCTTACTTGGCGAGCTTGTCGACCTTCGCCTGCAAGGCGGCGAGCTCGCCCTTCAGCCGCTCGATCTCGTTCTCGTCGGCAGAAGCCGTGGCGGCGGCGGGCTTGGCCGCTCCCGGCGCGGCGGCCTGGAACAGCTCCATGTTGCGCCGTGCGATTTCCGCAAGCGGCCCGCCGGTGAAGGCGCCGGCAAGCGCGTCGCGAAACTGGGTCTGGTTGCGCTGGAAAGACTCAAGCGAGGCTTCGAGATATTGCGGCACCATGGATTGCATCTGATCGCCGTACATGCCGATCAACTGGCGCAGGAAGTTGACCGGAAGCATGTTGGTGCCGCCCGCTTCCTCGTCCATCACGATCTGGGTGAGAACCGAGTGGGTGATGTCCTCGCCGGACTTCGCATCGACCACTTTGAACTCGCGCTTCTGACGCACCATTTCGGCAAGGCGATCAAGCGTGATGTAGCTCGAGCTTTCGGTGTCGTAGAGGCGGCGGTTCGCATATTTCTTGATAATGACGACAGTGCCGTCCGAAGATGATGACGCAGCCATGAGCCCCTCCGTGCCGGAAGAAACGGCTTTATCACCAAAGCTTGCCGCACCGCAACACAGGCCGCGGCCGCTGCCTCTGTTCCTCGAATTGCTGCGCAGCGAAACCGCAGCAGAGCCGGTGCGAATGGGGCGGGCGCTGGAGGGTCTGCGGATGTACCAGGAGGCACCCCGCGAGCCGCCGCGCGCGCCGATGCCGGCGGTGGCGGAGCGCTGCGGCGCGGCGCTGCGCGACTATGGCGGCAGCGGCCCGCCGGTGGTGTTTATCCCTTCGCTGATCAATCCGCCGACGATCCTAGACCTTGCGCCGGAGCGCTCGCTGCTGCGCTGGCTTGCGATGCAGGGCGTTCGGCCCCTGCTTCTCGACTGGGGCTGGGACGTGGAGGCGCGGCGCGCGCTTGGCGTCGGCGGGCACATAGAGGACATCGCGGTGCCGCTGATCGCCGCGCTGGGCGAGCGGCCGGCGCTGGTCGGCTATTGCCTGGGCGGCACCATGGCGCTCGCCGCCGCCGCGCGGGTCCGTGCGCCCTCCGTTGCGACCATAGCGGCGCCTTGGCATTTCGACGGCTTCCCCGCGGAGAGCCGGGGGACGCTGGCGAAGCTGTGGGCGGGTGCTCAGCCGACGGCGAAGGCCTTGGGTGTGTTGCCTATGGAGGTGCTGCAAAGCGCCTTCTGGAGCCTCGATCCCGCCCGTACCGTCAGCAAGTTCGAGGGCTTTGCCGCGCTGGAGCCAGGGAGCGACAAGGGGAAAACCTTTGTCACCCTGGAAGACTGGGCCAATGACGGACCGCCGCTCGGCGAAGCGGCGGCGCGGGAGATGTTCGAGGGCTTCTTCGCGGCGGACCTGCCCGGCCGCGGCGCGTGGACGGTCGCGGGGCAGACGGTTGATCCCGCGGCGCTTCCCTGCCCCTTGTTCAACATCGTCTCCGCCACCGACCGAATCGTGCCGGAGGACAGCGCGCCGCGTGCCGGCGAAACCCTGCGCCTGCAGCAGGGCCATGTCGGCATGGTCGTGGGCAGCCGCGCCCGCGAGTCGCTCTGGGAGCCGCTCGCCGCCTGGCTTTCCCGAAACGCAGGGGGGTGCTAGAGCGCGGCCAACCTTTCTGACACCGGGAGCACCTTCCATGACCGACGTCGTCATCACCGCCGCAAAGCGTACCCCCGTCGGCGCCTTTCTCGGCGCCTTTGCCGCCGTTCCGGCGCACGAGCTCGGCCGCACCGCCATCGTTGCGGCGCTCGAGCAGGCGGGCGTCGCGCCGGAAGACGTCAGCGAAGTGATCCTCGGCCAGGTGCTCACCGCCGCCCAGGGCCAGAACCCCGCCCGCCAGGCCTCCATGGCCGCCGGCGTGCCGAAGGAAGTGCCCGCCTGGGGCGTCAACCAGGTCTGCGGCTCGGGCCTGCGTGCCGTCGCCCTGGCCTCCCAAGCGATCCTCACCGGCGATGCACGGATCGTCGTCGCCGGCGGTCAGGAAAGCATGAGCCTTTCCGCCCACGCCCAGAACCTTCGCCCCGGCACCAAGATGGGCGACCTCCAGATGATCGACACCATGATCAAGGACGGCCTCACCGACGCGTTCGCCGGCTACCACATGGGCATCACCGCCGAGAACCTCGCCGAGCGCTACCAGATCACCCGCGACGAACAGGACGCCTTTGCGACCTCGTCGCAGAACAAGGCTTCCGCCGCACGGTCCTCCGGGCGCTTCGCCGAGGAGATCGCCAAGGTTACCGTGAAAGGCCGCAAGGGGGACGTCGTCACCGAACATGACGAATATATCCGCGACGGCGTCGAGCAGACGGCGCTTGGCGGCCTCCGACCCGCTTTCAAGAAAGACGGCAGCGTCACCGCGGGCAATGCTTCGGGCCTGAACGACGGTGGTGCCGCGCTGGTGATCATGAGCCGCGAGGAAGCGGAAGCGCGCGGCGCGCCGATCCTGGCGCGAATCGCAAGCTGGGCTTCGGCGGGCGTCGATCCGTCGATCATGGGCATCGGGCCGGTTCCCGCCACCCAGCGCGCGCTGCAAAAGGCCGGCTGGTCGATCGCCGATCTCGATCTGATCGAGGCCAACGAAGCCTTTGCCGCCCAGGCGCTTGCCGTCGGCAAGGAGCTCGGCTGGGATCCGGAGAAGGTCAACGTCAACGGCGGCGCCATCGCCATCGGCCATCCGATCGGCGCGTCGGGCGCCCGGGTGCTGACCACCCTACTGTATGAGATGGGGCGCCGCGATGCGAAGAAAGGCCTCGCCACATTGTGCATCGGCGGCGGCATGGGCATCGCCTTGTGCGTGGAGCGCGGCTGAGGCGTTGGCGCCGCGGACGCGCGATCGCGTCTCGGCTTCCTTAGGCGAACGTGAACGGCTGGCCTCCACGATCGGTTAGCCGGCGAGCGCGGCGACCGGTTCACTTTGCGCGGCGTGGATCGCGCGAGCTGGGGTAGCGTGTACGCCTCAGCCTTCAGGCCCGTTCATGGCGTGCGTCTGCGACGCATGCGAATGCCGAGTTCCGCACGCGGTAACCGGCCGAACGGTGCCCTTCCCTGACGAAGCCGGGGCTCCCGAACAGATTGGTCGATTCTACTCGCGCCAGCGGCGCGGCTGAGCGCGATTGTTGGGCACGAATACCCAGCGGACTCATCAAAAGAAGGGGCCGGCATTGCTGCCGACCCCTTCTTTTGAGCGAAGAGAAGAGAACTTAGAAGCCGACAGTGAACTGCAAGCGGAAGAACCGCGGCGACTGCGACGCGGTGCGCAGGCCGTAGGTGAAGCTCGGCGCACCGGAAGTGACGGTTCCGAACTCGTTGAAGTCGAGTGCGGCCTTCCGGTTGAGGACGTTGAACACCGAGACACGAAGCATTGCATCGAACTTGTCGGACGGTACCCGGAATGCCGCGTCGAGGTTCAGGTTGTACAGCCAATCGCTCTTGAACTGGCTGCCACGCGGCGTGAGCTGCAGTGAAGACGCGCCGGTCGCGGGCGGGATCGGGTTCACAACCGGGAAGGCCGTGACAGGGAAGGCGCCCGGTGCCGAGGTGTTCGGATTCCGGATCACGTTCCCGCTCGCATCTACGTTACAGTAGAATGCGTTCGCACCGTAGAAGCGGCCTGCGACGTTGTTGTCCGCATTGGCCGGGGCGCGACCGATACAGCCGAAACGACGCGGCGAGAGGATCTGCGCGTTAACGCCGAGCGACAGCCACTCGAACGGCTGATAGCTTCCGAAGAGCTTGAAGTTATGGCGACGATCGTTCGGCAGGTAGCCGAAGGAGCCGTTCGCCAGCGCCGGAAGATCGAAGGAAGTGGTCAGACCGGAGTCGGTCTGGCCGTTATCGGAGCGGACGCCGCCTTCGATGTTACCCCGGGTCTTGGACCAGGTGTAGCTTCCTTCCAGGCTCCACTTACCGTCGAACTCCCGCTCGAACTCGACAGTGACCGCCTTGTAGGTGCGGCTTGCCTTCGGATAGCCGAGGTCCGCCGCCGACAAGGTCACCGTGCGGGCCGTGGTTTCGTTCGGGAACGGATCGGACAGGGTCACGGCAACGTCGCGGCCCGGATTGATCAACACGTACTGGTGCACGCCGTTGTAGATGGCGCGGCACGATGCCTCGGTGTTCCCGGCGCTGACGCAAAGCGGAACAACGGCCTGGTCGACGGAAGCGTCTTCCAGCGAGTCGATCAGCTTGGTGTAGGTACCGAAGACATTGAGGCGCAGGCGGCGAGCGAAGCGATGCTCAAAGCCCAGGATGATCTCTTCGGTGGACTGCGACTTCAGGTTCGAAGCCACCGTCGAGTCGGTGCCCGGAACAGACCCGTCGTTGCGGACGACGCATGCCGTTCCGGCGGGACCGCCCGGGGGGCAAGCTTCAAAGCCGGCGCCGGTCGTGATCGGTGCGCCGAGGGTCGGCACGCCATTGGCATCAAGTCCAGTGCCCGTGAGACGGAAGTAAGCATCGTAATCGAGCTCACTGCCGGCGAGGCGCAGGTTGGTGTTGAGTGCAACCGGGAGGATGTACCGGCTGAACGAACCGTATGCCTTGGAGCGGCCGTCACCGAAGGGATCGCCGCTGATGCCGATGCGCGGAGCCCACTGGCTGCCCGAATCGTAGAAGGCGACGCCGTCCGCGTTACGATTGACGAACTTGTCGTTGCGAACGCCGATGTTCAGCTGCAGCCGGTCGCCGAGCAGACGCCAGCTATCCTGGATGTAGAACGCCTCGTTGCGGGTGTTGAACTCGCCACCCGAGATGAAAGTCCGAGCAATCGCATATTGCGTGTTCGGGCCCAGGCCGGTGATCGGGTCCACCGCCGCCGCTCCGGTCTGCGCCAGAGTGAACTGGAACCCGCCGTTGGCAGTGATGAAGTTCCGCAAGTTCAGGTCTTCACGGTCATATCCGAACCGCACGTGATGTGAGCCGAACATGTTGAAGGTCAAATCGACGTCGGCCCGGTAGAACTCGCGCTTGTCGAAGGCGGTGTTGGCGTTTGCCGTGGTGTTGCCGATGGAAGCGTTTCCGCCGCCGCGCTGATCGACGATCGACGGGAAGTCCGGTGTGTTGGACTCCGTGGTGTCGCTGTTCTTGTTGACGCCGTAGGCCGCCGAGAGGGTCAGCCAGTCGGTGAACGTTCCCGTGTAGCGGCCGACATAGTTTTCGCCGCCCGAACGGAACACGGTGGACGAAGCGTAGCCGCCGGGGGCGTTCGTGTTCGGATTGTAGCGAAGTCCACTGGCCAGAGTGAAGATCGAGGTGCCGAAGACGTTGCGATTGGTGGTGCCGGACGTGTTGAAGTAAGTGCCTTCAAGCCGGTGACGGCCAAGCACCGCGTCGATCTTGCCGCCGTAGAAGCCGCTACGGTTACGATCGCGGAGGAACTGCGAACCCTGAATTTGCAGGTTCGCATTGCGAAGGTCGCCAAAGTCCGAGCACATCGTCGGGTTGATGAAGCAGCTCTGCGCAAGCTGCGCCGCGGTTTGGGTCCGCGGCAGGCCGGTCGTCGGGTTGATCCGCGGATCGAGGCTGTTCGCGGTGGACGTGAAGCCCGCACCGGCTTGAACGTCGCGGAAGTTGTAAAGGCCGTAGAAGAACAGGTGATCCTTGATGATCGGCCCGGAGAGCTGAATGATCGTGTCCTTGCGCTCGGCATAGCGCGAGTCCTCGTCGGTGGCGTACGTGTTCGGGGCAGAGGACCGCAGGTCCTGGGGTTCCCAGTTGAACGTCACGCTGCCGTGGAACTCGTTCGAGCCGCGCTTGGTGATCTGATTGATGATGCCGCCGGTGGTGCGCCCGAACTCGGCAGGGATGCCGCCGTTCTGGATTTCCACGGTGCCGATGAAGTCGAACGGTACGGCGACCGCGCCAAGGCCGTTGCGGAATTGGGTGATGTTGAGACCGTTGATATAATAAACGTTCTCGGAAACCGAGGCGCCGTTGATCGACGGCAGGTTGCCGAACGCCGTATCGCCCGCAGCGGTGCCAGGCGACAGCAGCACAACCGAGGTGATGTCGCGCGCAACCGGAATACGCGTCGCGAGCTCGCCGAGCTCGATCACGGTGCCGGTGGTGTTGGCTGCGAAATCGACGATCCGGCGACGGCCGGTGACCACGATGTCGCCGCCCGCATCCGCGGTGGCAGCCGCGCCGGTCGGGGCGATCGTGAATTCGTTGGCGCTGTTGTCACGCGTGATGGCCACGCCGGTTTCGTTCAGCGTCTCGAACCCTTCGGCTGCGATGCTGAACGTGTAACGGCCGGTCGGCAGCTGCGCGATCGAGAAGGCGCCGGAGGAGTCGGTCGTCGTGTCACGCGTGAAGCCCTGTCCTTCGGACGTGATCGTCACGGTCGCGTTGGCGATGGGCTCGCCGTTGGTGCCTTGCACCCGGCCGGAGGCCGTGACGTTGGTGAAATCCTGCGCTGCAGCGGGGGCAGCAACGATCATGGATCCGGCGAGGCCCGCACCCAGCATGGCCAAAGCCGAAAAGGCGGAGCTTCCGCGCAGCAGACTGCGCTTAAAAGTAAATGAGTTCATCACTGGTCGTCCCCTGAGTTTGTCGCAACCTGCTGCGGATCGCCCCGCCGCTGTCGCCGCGCTCGTGCGGCACCCTTTTCGGGCTGCAACCCGTCTGCACTACCAGCATGCCTTGTAAAGACCATCTCCCCAGCCTGCGGGATTTTCGTACGGGAAGGTGTTCAAAATGTCACATAGATCAACGGCAGGGCCACGCCGCATCGGGGGCGGGAATAGCCGGTTTCGGCGAGCCCGAATGCGTGGCGGCGAACGCGAGGCGGCCGCACGAGTTCAGTGGCTGCTTACCCGTTCGATCCTTCATCGATCTGCGATCGCAGGTCGGCTCGGGCGGCGACCACCTCCGCCGGATCACCTTCCCCGTGGTTCCGGCCGGCGAATCGCCATTTGCCGTCCCCCTCCTCGAAGTAGGTCGGCCGCCCGCCGACCAATGCGGCGCCATCCCAGCGCTGCACCGTGAGTTCGACCTTGCCCTTGCCGATCTCCAGCCAGTTGAAGCTCTGCAGCTCATCGCCCCGCAGCCGCGTGGACGTGGCGGTGCCCGCCTGGATGACCAGCGCCGCGCCCGCCGTCTCAACCATGTCCTTCGCCGACCGCGCGTAGGAGCGGTGGAAATGGCCGGCGAGCAGCATGTCGACGCCGGCATCGGCCACGGCTTCGAGTGCGTCTTCGTCGCGCTTCACCACCTTGCTGAGTTCGCCTTCGTCGCCGATCGGCATCGCGAACAAGGGATGGTGGGTGACCAGGATCTTGGTTTTCTCGTTCGGCACATCGCTGAAGCGCTCGCGGATGGTGGCGATCTGCTCGCGGCTGATGCTGCCGTCCTTGATGGTCAGCGAGCGGGCGGTGTTGATGCCGAGCACGGCGACCTCGTCCGTTTCGAACCACGGGCACAGATCGTCGTCGATATACTTCTTGTAGCGGTGGAGCGGCCGGGCGAAGCGGCGCACCACATCGTAGAGCGGGACATCGTGATTGCCCGGCACGGCCAGGGTGACCAGCCCGGAGGCCTCCAGCCGGTCGAGCCAGTCGGACGCCATCTTATACTGATCGACGCGGGCGCGCTGGGTGAAATCGCCGCTGATCACGACGAGATCGGGACGGCGCTCATACAGGAAGGCCTCGACGGCGGCGACGACCTGGTCGTCATGATGTCCGAAATGGACGTCGGAGAGGTGTGCGATATTTACCATTCCGCTCCAACGTGCGGCCGGAGCGGCGGTTTCAGCGCCAGATGCGCTCGTGCCGGGAACCGAGCGTGGTCAGCAGTTCGTATTGCGAAAGGCCGGATGCGGCGGCGGCGCGGGGGAGGTCGAAATCGAGCTCAAGCCAGTCGCCTTCGCGAAGGTGGGGCGCGGCCGAGACGTCGATCGCGGCCAGGTCCATCGACACGCGTCCGCAGACGGGCAGGGGGACACCTCCGAACAGCGCCCGGCCCTTGCCGCCGGAGAAGCCGCGCAGATAGCCGTCGGCGTATCCGATGTTGAGGATGGCAAGCTCGGTGGGCGCGGCCGCGGTGAAGGTGGCGTTGTAGCCGACGCTTTCGCCCGGGCCGACGCTTCGCCGCTGCACGATCTGCGCCTCCAGCCGCGCCACCTGCACGATATGTCCCTCCGCCTCCGACCGGGCGATGCCGCCGTAGAGCGCCAGGCCCGGGCGGGTCAGGTCGAAGGCGTAGTCCGCGCCGAGGCAGATGCCGGCGCTGTTCGCCAGGCTTCGGCGGCGGGCGGGGACGTGGCGGGCGACATCCTCGAACAGCAGGCGCTGGCGCTCGTTCATGGCATTGTCCTCGTCACCGCAGGCGAGGTGGCTCATCAGCGTTTCGATGGCGAGGCCGTCGAGCAGGCCCGCCGCGACGTCCGCCGGAGCAAGGCCGAGGCGGCTGATGCCGGTGTCGATCATCACGTCGCAGGGCCGCCCAGGCGCCGCGTCCTTCCAGGCTTGCACCTGGCGCGGCGTGTTGATCACCGGTCGCGCGGCGGAGGCGAGCGCATCGGCGAGGTTCTCGTCCGCAAAGCCGTGCAGCACCGAGAGGGAAGCGCCGTGGAGCACCGGCAGCAGCGCCTCCGCCTCCGCCCAGGTGGCGACGAAGAAGTCGCGGCAGCCGGCGCCGAGCAGGCGTGCGGCTACGTCCCGAGCGCCGAGGCCGTACCCGTCCGCCTTGACCGCCGCGCCGCACGCCGCTGGGCCGCTGCGCGCGGCAAGCCAGCGCCAGTTGGCCAGGAGGGCGTTGCCGTCGAGGAGGAGGCGGGAAGGCTTGTGGGTCACGCCCGGGCGGATAGCTGGGGCGCCGCGCTTAGTCCACGGCGCGACGGGTGTTCAGAACAGCCGGGCGCCGTCCGGCACGTCGCGGTCGGGGCGGACGAGCACCACCCGGCCTTCCGCATCCGGGAGGCCGACGGTGAGCACTTCGGACATGAAGGGTCCGATCTGGCGGGGCGGAAAGTTGACCACCGCCGCGACCTTGGTGCCGACGAGGTCCTCCGGGCGGTAATGCTCGGTGATCTGCGCGCTGGAGCGTTTGATGCCGATGCCGGGCCCGAAATCGATGCGCAGCTTCCAGGCGGGCTTGCGTGCTTCGGGAAAGGGCTGGACGTCGATCACCGTGCCGCAGCGGATATCCACGGCGAGGAACTGGTCGAAGTCGATCGGCTCGGCAGCGGGCGCTGCCGCATCGGAGAGCTTGTGCACGTTACTTGGGGCCGCTGCGTCCGCCACCGCCGCCACCGCCCGGGCGACCACCGCCGCCGGGCCTGCCGGAGCCGCCGGGACCGCCGGGTCCACGGCGCGGGCCGCGCGGGCCGGGCCCGTCGCCGTGGCGCGGGGGTGGGCGCCGTTCGTGCCGGTCCACCCTCACCCCTTCGGCGGGCGCGGCACGCTGCGGCGCGGGCTGGCCGGGAGACACCGAATAGCCCTCCTTCAACAGCTTGGCGAACGCCGCGCGCGTGCTCGCGCCGATCGCCGCCTGAAGCTCGGGGGGGAGATCCGCGTAGGCGGTGTTGGCGTGCAGCGCGTTCAGATCGCGCAGCAGGTTGTTCGGCACGCCCTTGGCACGCGCTTTCATCGCGTCGAGGGCATCGATGACCGCGGAGAACAGGATCTCCTGCATAAGGTCGGTTGCGGATTTCTTCATTGGCTCGCTTTAGCCGATGCCCGCGCCGGCTGTCGCGCCCCTAATTGGCGGCTCCGCCGTGACGCGTGGGGCAAATAAGTTGAGGAAGTTGAGACTTGCCATCGCGGTCGCGTTTGCGAGGGTTTGCCGCACCGCCAAAGCGACGAAGCCGATGGGTCCGGAGCACGCGTGGCCTGCCGGCGCGCGCCGTCGCGCTCCCGCGCCGGGAGGCCCAAGCCGGTTCGTTTCCCCGATTCGCCGAGTCGTCCCGCATCGCGCCAGCATGGGTGCGGCCGAGGCATGTAGGAAAGCGACTTCGGAACATAGGGTGAATCGGCTCGTTCAACCCCCACGCGAACCACTTGGGAGACCAGCCATGAGCCAGCGCGAACTGATCGAGCCCCACAAGGGCGACAAACGCTACGTCCGCCGCGACGAAAACGGCCAGTTCACCGACAGCGTCGACGTCGGCCGCTCGCTCAGCCAGGACGCCCGCCAGCACGCGAAGACCAAGAAGCCCAAGAACGAGGGCGACCGGGGGGACTGAACCCGGGTCCATTAAAGCGGTACTTTGAAGCGCCTCGGGCCGGCGCCCTTCAGAACAACTTGTTGAACAGCTTGGGATCTGCCTCCAGGAGCCGCCTCAGCATCTGGTTCGCATAGAACATGTCGGGGTTAGCCTGCACAGGCAGTACCACGGTCGTGTACCCGGGTGCCTCTCGGTTGAGGGTGAAGGTGACAAGGCCGACGCCGTGGATCGTGCAGAGGGCTTTCAGTCTCGCGAGATCATCCGCGCTGGTCCGCTCCGGAACCACGATGTAGCTCTTGTGGGAGAAGAGCCGGTAGGCAACTGCCTGGCCGAACGCCACCACAGGCTGAGCGGGGTCGATCTTGATCTCGGCGGAAACGATCTGCGGCTCGAACTTGAGCAGGTCTTGGGCCCGTGGCTTGCGCACGCCGATAACGTCAGGCGTTCCCCATTTGCCCTTGAGGATGCTGCCGCCTAGTGCCACGGCCTCGTTTACCTCGTCAGCATCTTCGATGAGCCACTTGGCGAAGCTCTTGTAGAAGTCGCTCTCAAGAAGCCGGATCTGCTGATGGTCTGCTGTATCGACAACCACTGACTCGGCAGCTGCAGCTCGCTCCTCCGCAACGGCAGCGGTTGATTGCTCATCGACATATTTGCTGAGTTGATAGGTGCCCCGCGCCACCTTCACGATGGACCGGTCCGTAGCCAGTAGGTTGTGCAGGCCGCCATGGATGCTGTTCACGGGGGTGTCGGGAGCCGCGTCACGAACGGTTCGCAGCAACTCGGACCATCGGATACCTTCGGACCGCTCGTCCAATACACGCAGAGCGGCATCTTGAATTTGCTTACGGTTGAGTTTGGCCATGTGGCATCTTGGCCCGCAGAATCGTTAAGGAAAAGAAGAAAGAACGCTGGCGCGGAACTCGACTGGCGGCCGAGCTGAACCCTATAGGATGTAGACTGATAGTATGCATTTGCCTCTTTTGCACGCATGGCAAAGGGAGCGCAGAAGGGTGGGGGCCTTCAGGGGGTGATCGCCGACAACGTCCGGCGGCGGCGGCTTGCCAAGGGTGTGTCGCAGGAGGCGCTGGCTGATATTTGCGGCTATCACCGCACCTATGTCGGCGGCATCGAGCGGGGCCAGCGCAACATCACCATTGCCACTCTTGAAGCGCTCGCCGGCGCATTGGGCGTCGATCCGATTGCGTTGCTGGTGTCCGGCGAGGACTCGACCAAGCACTAGGCTTCCCACCTAGCCGAGCAGCCATGTTGCCAGCGGGATCGCCACGGCGGCGCAGTTCAGGATTACCACCACTCCGATCCAGAAGGAGGCGCGCAGGAGCAGGGGCTTGCGGGGCTCTAGGGGTCTGCGGTCGGACCATTCGTTGAGCATCCTTTCACCTTGGCCTTGCGGGTTGCGAGCCGCTGCTTTCCGGTGCGTATGATGACTATAGTATTCTGAAAGCGCAAGTGCCGATGAGACCTCTTGCATCCTCGATGCTACAGGCGTAGCAGCTACAGACGTAGCAGCTAAGGAGATGGCTCATGCGGATGATAGTGGTTGCGGCGGGTTGCGCCCTGGTGGCTTCAGCGGTGGCGCTTGGATCGGGTGCGGCGGGCGCGGAGGCTCGGCCGGCGGGCGGAGCGCAGGAGGCGGGTGACAGGCTCGGCGCTCGGATCGAGGCGGCGATCAAGGCGGACGGGCCGTTCTTCACGCCCGAGGAGCGGGCAACGATCGAGCGAAAGTGCGGTTATCCGGCGGGCAGCTGGGACGGGTTTGAAGTGAACGTCTCGAACGGCGTACTGACCTGCCGGGGCGGGAAGCGGGTCAACGATGCCGAGATGCGGGCCCTGCTCGCCGTTGCGGAGCCGCGGATCGAGCGGCGGGTGGAGACGGTGATGGACAGCGCCGAAGTGCAGGGCGCGATCCGGGCCGTGTCCGAGCAGGCGGAGCGCGAGGCGCTGGCGTCTGTCGACCATGCGAAGATCGCCCGGAAGGTTTCGCGCGAAGTGGCGCGCGGCATGGAGCAAGCGGCGCGCGAGGCCGAGCGGGAGGCGCGGTCGCCGCGGCGGTAAGCGAAGGGAGGGGCAGCCGTCCAGCGGCCGCCCCTCCCTTGCGAAAGTCTTTGATCTACTTGGCTACTTGGAGCCCAGGTCGAAAGTCGTCGAAACAAAGATCGAAAGGGATGTTTCGCCCTCCTTCGGCGCGCCGGAGGACTTCACTCCACCCCACTGACGCTGGAACGCCAAGCCACCGTTAAGTTTGCCCGCCGTGTCGAGGCCGAACCAGATTGGCATGTCGAACGAGTATCTTGTGTTGTCGTCGTCAATGTCCTGTTCGAAGCTGATTTTCGGCGCGATCCCGACGCTGGGCACGAGCCACTGGCCGAGAAACCGGTTTGGAAGGTGAATGCGCGCTTCGATCGCCGGCACCACAAAATGTTTGATATCCCCTCCGTTAGGGGAAATCTCCTCGCAAAGTTCGCTAGTGACTACCTGTGTGGAGGGTGTGCCGGCAGCGGGGCCCGGGCAAAGCGTGACCTTTTTGGGTTTTTCGAAGGCGCGTTTGTAGGTGAAGGACGGGATAAAGGTTACCGCGCGGTCCCTGGGACCGGTTTCGCCGAAGCGATAGAAGCCATACGCACCGATCGAGTAAGTCCACAGCCGTTTGGATTCTGGATCTCCAGTCAAAAACTCCGGTGGTATCATGGCCGTATCCACGACCGTTTTCGTCTTTCCGGGGCGCAGCGGATCAGCGATCTCGTGTGTTCCGAACGTATAGTAATCCAGCGACGGGCGCGCGATCTCTCCGGTGAGACCGATCCCTGCTCGTGCAACGCTGTCGTCCGAGCCCCAGTAGAGCGAATTGAATGCCTGCACCTCGGCTGGGTTGCGGTACCCGCCCGCATCGCTTTCGGCGAAGATCCAGGCGGTTAGCTCTGCATCCGTGCAGGTGGAGGGAAAGGCGGTTTCCTTCGCTTGATCGGTGACGCAGGCCTTCGTCGCCGACTCCAGAAAATTCCGAGCATCGCGTTGCCACGTAGCGCCGCCCCTTCTGTCGAACCAGTTGAAGCCTATAGAGGCCGTACCCTTGAGCCGTTCGTCGAGGCGATCCAGCGCGCTTGGGTATTTCGCCCCCTCTTTGTCGCCGCCGATCCGCCTCTTGCTGTCGGCAACGTCCGCAGTGAGGCCGACGCTGTAGGACAGCCTTCGATTCTGCTGCCGAAAGTTCTCCAACGTCGGTTCCCTGGGAATCTTACGAAACTTGATGTTGCCAGCCAATTTCAGGGTGGCCGTGGCACTGTCCCCGCTGGTGGTGAGCTGAGTGGTCACGCCGCGCCGATCAACCGGCCTGTCCGGGAGAGAGATGGTCCCTTCGGTTCCGCGACCGGCAGCCCCCGCGAACGCTTCAGCGTCAAATCTGCAGGCGTTCGGGTCGAGCTTCACCATCTCTTCCACTGTGTTCATGACGCAGGAGCGTTCTTTTCTTGTGTCTTCTTTGGCTTGCCTTTGTTGCTCTGCTCCGACCACTTGCACCCTTGCGGGCGCTTTCCCGCTTAATTCCTGCACCGCATGCGCTTTGAGTGCAACAAGCGCCTTCCGTTGGGCCTCGTACAGCGCGTACTTGGGGGGAATTTCCTTGGCGGTTTTCTCTACTGCCGCCTGTTCGCGAAGGAGGCGCCTTCGATCGTCTGCGGCGAGCGGTGATAAATCCGACGCGGGGGGCGTTTTCCCGTCTCCACGGCCGTTCGTGGCTATGGCGACCCTCTTCTCCGCGACGCGCCACGCGGCTACTGCCGCCAGCCACTCCTGGCGGAGGCGGACATATCGTGCATGCTCGTCGGAGAGGCGGTCGAATAGCGCGAGATTTGCTCTCACATCCGACGTATTTGCCTCATTCGATCCCTCGGCGAGCAGAGTTTGCTGTGCTTCCCGGTGCTTCTTGCTGAGTTGGTCGAGGAGCGCCGTCACCTGTTTGTTGAACGTTTCCTCCGCGACGCGGTCGAATGCCGTCTGGCCTTCGGCGCCGGGCGCCGGAACGTTCGAGGTTAAGGGACCTGCAGACGAAGAGACAGGCTTTTGAGTTGAGGGCGCGATATCGCCGGCCTCCATCCTCTCCAATCTGCTCTCCATTGCGGAGATTGTATCTTTTAACCTGTCGACTTCCTCGCGAAGCACCTGTGCCTCGGTCTTATCCTGCGCCAACGCTCCGCTTGCGCAGAACAGCGCCGTGCAGCTCAACAGTGTTGCGATTGCTCCTCGCATGTCGTCCCCCGTTTCGAGCCGCCATCTCGCGGTCGCGATCCCCTTCCAATTACCCGGGCGCCCACGCGCCCCGCGTGACGCCCGTCACGCGCACCATGTGGTTTTTGCAAGCTTCGGTTTCTTCAGCGCTCATGGGAGTGGAGACGCCGCCGCGCCGGCGCGAAGTACCACTTCGACGATGTGTTAAAGACACGCTTCCAGATAGGGCTGGTCGAAGCCGAACATCTTGGCCTTTTCCAGCGTGTAGGGGCGCAGGCCCATGCTCCGGTACTCGCCGATGATCTTGCCGTCGGCGGTTTCGTCGAGATATTCGAACTTGAACAGCTCCTGGGTGACGATCACGTCGCCTTCCATGCCGATCACTTCGGTGATGTTGGTGGTGCGGCGCGAGCCGTCGCGCAGGCGCTTGACCTGGACGATGAGATCCACCGAGTCGGCGATCTGGCGGGAGATCGCTTCCTTGGGCACCTTGATGTCCGACATCATCACCATGTTCTCCATACGCGCGAGGCATTCGCGCGGGGAGTTGGCGTGGAGGGTGGCCATCGAGCCGTCGTGGCCGGTGTTCATCGCGGCGAGGAGATCGAAGCACTCCGAGCCGCGGATTTCGCCGAGGATGATGCGATCCGGGCGCATACGAAGCGCGTTGATGACGAGATCGCGGATGGTGATCGCGCCCTGACCTTCGAGGTTGGGCGGGCGGGTTTCGAGGGGGAGCCAGTGCGGCTGCTGAAGGCGAAGCTCGGCCGCGTCCTCGATGGTCAGCACGCGCTCGCCCGGGTCGATCAGCTTGGAAAGGGCGTTGAGCATCGTCGTCTTGCCCGAGCCGGTGCCGCCCGAGATGATGATGTTGAAGCGGCAGGCGCCGGCGATCTTGAGCACGGTCGCCATCTTCTCCGACATCGAACCGAAGTTCTTCATCATGTCGACGGTGATCGGCTTTTCGGAAAACTTACGAATCGAGATGGCGGTGCCGCGCAGCGAGAGCGGCGGCACGATGACGTTGACGCGGCTGCCGTCCTGAAGGCGGGCGTCGGCCAGCGGCGTCGTCTGGTCGATTCGGCGGCCGACCTTGTTGACGATGCGCTGGGCGATCTGGAACAGATGCTCCTCGTCGCGGAACTGGATGTGGGCAAGCTGCAGCTTGCCGCGCTTTTCGATAAAGGTCTGGTTGGGGCCGTTGACCATGATGTCGGAGACTTCGGGGTCGTTGAGCAGCTCTTCCAAGGGGCCGAGGCCGAGCAGCTCGTCGACCAGCACCTTTTCCAGCGCGAACTGTTCGCGGCGATTGAGGTTGATCTTCAGCTCGGCGAGGACTTCGCCGATGATCGGGCGGAATTCCTCGGCGAGCTCGTCCTTGGAGAGCGTCGCCGCGGCTTCGGGATCGACGCGCTCGAGGAGGCGGGGGAGGACCTGCTCCTTGATGCGGTGGATGGAGGCTTCGAAGCCTTCGTTGCGGGACACGGGCGTGTCGTTGGCCAGCGCCATGCGGTCGGCGAGGCGGGACATGGCATCGCCGCTGCTCTGCGAGGCCAGGCCTTCGTCGAGGCCGTCGGAGAAATCCACCGAGTCGATCGGCGGGAACTGGCTGCCGCCGTCCGGATCGGGGGAGAAGGAGACCGGGCCGCCGGTGGCGCCGCCCTTCATCGGCCTTGCGACCCCGAAGGCCGGCCTGCCGCCGCCCGATCCGTTATTTCCGCCCCGCCGTCCGAATGCACTCATTTTGCGCGAACCTTGCTCGATGCCTGATCAATCTCTTGAGGGTGGTGAATAGAACGGAAACTTTGACAATTGCCTAACCGCGCCGGCCGCCGCTTGCGCGGCTCCTCAGGGGGAGCGGGATAGGCTAGGGGCCGGCGGGTGACATCCCAGGCCCATCCCGCGCGCGCCGCGCTGCTTATCGCCCTCCTTGGTTTCTTCAGCCTGTCGATCGGGGATGCGGTGGTGAAATCGCTCGCCGGGCAGTGGCCCGCCCCGGCGGTGTCGGCGCTGCGCTACGTGATGGGCGCGGTGGGGCTTGGCGTGATCGTGGCGGCGCGGATGGGGCGGAGCGGCTTCGTGCTGCCGCGGCCCGCCTTGCAGTTCGGCCGCGGGGCGGCGGTGGCGCTGGCGACGATCTGCTTCTTTGTCGGGGTGTATGCGATGCCGCTGGCCGACGCGACCGCGATCCAGTTCACCAGCCCGATCATCACCGCCTTGCTTGCGCCGTTCGTGCTCGGCGAGAAGACGACGCGGGCGACCTGGGCGGCGACGTTGCTGGCGTTCGTTGGCGTGCTGATCGTGCTTCGGCCAAACGTGGTGGAGCTTGGCGCGGTGGCGCTGTTTCCGATCGTGGCGGCGTTTGGGATGAGCTGGCTGATGATGTTCAACCGCATGGCGGCGGGCGACGCGCCGGTGCTGGTGATGCAATTCGTTCTCGCCTGCTTCGCGGCGCCCCTGCTGGTCGGCGCCGCGGCGATTTACGGCGGGCTGATCGCCCCGATTCCGGTGCCGGGCGCGGTGGTGGTTGCGAAATGCGCGGCGATCGCCTGCTTCGCGACGGTGGGCCACAGCCTGATCTTTGCCGCGGTAAAGCGGGCGGATGCCTCGGTGGTGGCGCCGATGACCTATGTGCAGTTGATCGTCGCCGCCGGCATTGGCTGGGCGTGGTTCGGGGACCGGCCGGATCTGGCGACCCTGGGCGGGGCGGCCTTGATCATCGGCGGCGGGCTGTTGTTGTGGCGGGCGCAGCGGCGGCGGGGATGAGGCGCCGCCGGGCTTATTCCTCGGTCACGAACATCTGGACCATGACCATCGGCGTCGGGCCGCCGGTGCGGATGAGCTGAACGTTGAGGAACTGGCCCTCGACGGAGGCCTTGAAAGCTTCCACCGTGATGCCCTCAATCTGCGGCCCGTCATGAGCGGCCGGTTTGAAATCGAGCCCGGTGTAGGACATCGCTTCGCGCAGGTGGGCGAGCGCGGCGTCCCGGCCGGTGCCCATGATCACGACACTGCAGAATTTGCCCGGCGCGCCGCCGAACCCGATCTCGCCCTCGGCCCGCTTCACCGAGACGGTCTGCAATTCACCGAAGCGGGGGTTGGCCTGCTTCTGTATCTGGCTCGCGAAGCCGCGCTCGGCGAGTTCGGGCGAGGTCAGCGGGAACTGGTGGGCGAGGAACAGCGGGCAGAAGCCGAACGCCATGTCCGCCGCGATTTCGGAAAAGCCGTATTCGCGCGGCTGGGCGCCGGCCGGCGCCGCTGCGGCAAGGGATGCGACCGCGGCCAGCAGGGCCGCGCGGGTGAAGAGGCTGCGCTTGTCCATGATGTTCCCCCCAAGAGCCGGGATAGTTGCCCAGCATGGCCAGGGGGGCAAGGGGAAACGCCTCCCGTCCGGTCACGGCGGAGACGATGCTGTTCCCCTTATTTCAAAGTTCCGCCCAGGAAGCTCATATCCAGCTGGATCCCCGCCGGATCGGCCGCGGTGCCGCTCAGGGCGCGCAGCCGGAGCGTGACGCCGGCAGCCGGCGCTTCGGCCGTCGGCACCTTCTTCGTCAGCACGTGCTGGGCAAGTTGGCCCGGCCCGCCGGCCGGGGAGGATGCGGCACGCTGCCAACCGCTTTTTACCAGCGACTCGGTCAGCCGCGCCGCAACGGCCGCCATGTCGCCGGCGCCCGCGGTCACCATCACATCACAGGAAAGCGTTTCCTGATAGACCACCGCCCAGACCTCGGCGCCCTTGCTCAAGAATTTGACGTAGAAAGGACTTCCGGAGGCGAGGCGCCCCGACGGCTGGGTCTCGGCGAAGCGCTTGACGAGGTCGGGCGTGCCCATGGCCGGCGGCCTCCCGTCATGAATGGCGGCCCCGCCGGTCAAGGGAACCGGTACCCCCGTGCCCGGCGCGCGAGTCACTACGCGCTCACAGTAAGCGGAAGCGTTCGCCAGGCTCGCTTCGACTCCGCCCTTGGCGGGTTTCTTCGACGCTGCGCCCGTTGGCGTGGTCATCAGCGCGGCCAGGAGGCCGACGTAAAGCAGACGATGGATCATGGCAGCTCCCCGGCACAGTGCCGCTGAGCTCTCGTAAGCCTTTGAAACCTAGAGAGCAATCGCTCAGGCGGGAACGTCGGCTTTCTCGGCCAGGATGGTCAGCCCGCGCTCGCTCACCTCGGCGAAGCCGCCTTCGACCGCGATGCGCTCCGGCTCTACGTTCATGCCGCCGCGGTAGATGGCGATGTCGCCGTTCCTGAGCGTCGACATGAAGGGCGCGTGGCCGGCGAGAACGCCGAAATCGCCCTCGCTGCCCGGTACGACGACCATGGTGACGCTCTCGGAGCGGACGAGGCGCTCCGGGGTGACGAGTTCGAAGTTCAGGTCGGGCATATCGATCTTCTCCCCCCTCCCTAGAAAGGGAGGGGCCGGGGGTGGGTGGCGGGCGGGCCGGCTCGATGCCGGTTCGCACGCCTCTGGAGGAGGAGCTCGCGGCTTTGCCGCTCGCACCCACCCCCAGCCCCTTCCTGCGAAGGCAGGGAGGGGAGTTTTTGGTTACGCCGCTTCGGCCGCGAGGCGCTGGGCCTTTTCGACGGCTTCTTCGATTCCGCCGACCATGTAGAAGGCGCTCTCCGGCAGGTGGTCGTATTCGCCGTTCACCACCGCCTTGAAGGAGCGGACGGTGTCTTCGATCGCGACGAACTTGCCGGGGATTCCGGTGAACACTTCGGCGACGTGGAACGGCTGCGACAGGAAGCGCTGGATCTTGCGGGCGCGGCTGACGGTGAGCTTATCTTCTTCCGACAGCTCGTCCATGCCGAGGATGGCGATGATGTCCTGCAGGCTCTTGTAGCGCTGCAGGATTTCCTGAACGGCGCGGGCGGTGTCGTAGTGATCCTGGCCTACGGTACGCGCGGTCAGAACGCGCGACGTGGAGTCGAGCGGATCGACGGCCGGGTAGATGCCGAGCTCGGAGATCGCGCGGTTGAGCACCGTCGTTGCGTCCAGGTGGGCGAAGGAGGTGGCCGGCGCCGGATCGGTAAGATCGTCGGCGGGGACGTAGATCGCCTGCACCGAGGTGATCGACCCCTTGTTGGTGGAGGTGATGCGCTCCTGGAGAGCGCCCATGTCGGTGGACAGGGTCGGCTGGTAGCCCACGGCCGAAGGAATACGCCCGAGCAGCGCCGACACTTCCGAGCCCGCCTGAGTGAAGCGGAAGATGTTGTCGACGAAGAACAGAACGTCCTGGCCCTCGACGTCGCGGAAATATTCGGCCTGGGTGAGGCCGGAGAGGGCAACGCGGGCGCGGGCGCCCGGCGGCTCGTTCATCTGGCCGAACACCAGGGCGACCTTGGAGCCTTCCGGGGTCGGGTTGCCGTCGGCGTCCTTGGCGATGACGCCCGCGTCGAGGAACTCGTGGTAGAGATCGTTGCCCTCCCGGGTGCGCTCGCCGACGCCGGCGAACACCGAGGTGCCGCCATGGCCCTTGGCGATGTTGTTGATCAGCTCCTGGATCAAAACGGTCTTGCCGACGCCGGCGCCGCCGAACAGGCCGATCTTGCCGCCCTTTGCGTAGGGGGCGAGGAGATCGATGACCTTGATGCCCGTGACGAGAACGGAAGTCTCGGTGGACTGGTCCACGAACAGCGGCGCGTCACGGTGGATCGGAGACGTGTCGGTGTGGCCGATCGGGCCACGCTCGTCGATCGGCTCGCCGATGACGTTCATGATGCGGCCAAGCGTCATCGGGCCGACGGGCACGCGGATCTGGTCCCCGGTGTCGCGCACCGGCTGGCCGCGGGTGAGGCCGTCGGTGCTGTCCATGGCGATGGTGCGGACCGTCGACTCGCCGAGGTGCTGGGCAACCTCAAGGACGAGGCGGTTGCCGTTGTTGTCGGTTTCGAGTGCCGACAGAATCTCGGGCAGCGTGCCTTCGAACGACACGTCGACGACGGCGCCGATGATCTGGCTGATGCGCCCGGTGGCGGTGGTGGTTGCGGCGGTGGCCATGGCTTCTTTCCTTCAGTCTCTATTCGTTGCGTTCATGCAATTTCGGCAGAATGCGATCGAAATCGTTCATCCAAGCCTTGAGGAACATGACAAAACTCTTGATCGACAGATCTTCCAGCCTTCCAATCAGCTTCGCATTCAAGTTCAGGCACAGGGAGCTATCGTAAAATACTCGAGAAACATGACTATTGAAGTGAAACTCGTTCAGCTCTTCATTCGACAAGGGCGTCACAGGCTCCGCAGTGATATATGAGAACACCAGCTGCTCAACCTCTTCGCCGGGCATGAGGTAGACCCAGAACGCTCTGCCAAAATAATCACAAATCGCGCATTCCATGCTCCCTACAGTTTCGATCCTGGCTTTGTAGGGACCCGCTAATATCTTCTTGATGTCCTCGAGCGTCATGCCCCTAGAGCGCCTCCGCGCCCGAGATGATTTCAACGAGTTCGGTGGTGATCGCGGCCTGGCGCTGGCGGTTGTAGACGATCGACAGGCGCTGGATCATGTCGCCGGCGTTCCTGGTGGCGTTGTCCATCGCGGTCATCCGACTGCCCTGTTCCGAGGCGGCGTTTTCGAGAAGGGCGCGGAAGATCTGTACCGCGATGTTGCGCGGCAGCAGGGTCGCGAGGATTTCCTCTTCCTCCGGCTCATACTCGACGGCGGCGCTGATGCCGACATCCTTGTTCAGCGCGCCGGTTTCTTCGAGGCGGACCGGGATGATCTGCTGCGACACCGGCTCCTGCACCAGGGCCGACTGGAAGCGGGCGTAGAACAGGTGGACGACGTCGAGGCCGTTGGTGGTGTAGCGCTCGATGATGTCGTTGGCGATCGCCTGGGCGTCGGCGAAGCTGACATACTTGATCGCGCCGGTGTCGAACTGGTGGACGATCTGCTTGGGGTAGAGGCGCTGGATCACCGCGCGGCCCTTGCGGCCGACGAGGTAGAAATAGACGGTCTTGCCTTCTCGGATCAGGTCGTCGGCCTTCTTGCGGGCGGCACGGACGATGTTCGAGTTGAACGCGCCGGCGAGGCCGCGGTCGGACGTCGCGACGACGAGGAGGTGGGTCTGGTCACGGCCGGTGCCGGCGAGGAGCTTGGGGCTCTGGTCGGAGATCACGACCTTGCCGGCGAGGCTGGCCATGACGGCGGCCATGCGCTCGGAATAAGGACGGCCGGCCTCGGCCGCCATCTGGGCGCGGCGCAGCTTGGCGGCGGCGACCATCTTCATCGCCTTGGTGATCTTCTGCGTCGATTTGACCGACGCGATCCGCCCTTTGAGTGCCTTGAGGCTTGCCATCTACTCTCTCTGCTTTCCCTCGAAAGGTCCTTCGAGACGGGCCTTCGACTTCGCTCAGTCCCTCCTCAGGATGAGCGGGTTAACGTGAACCGCTCATCCTGAGGAGCCGGTGAGCTTGTCGAACCGGGGTCTCGAAGGACCCCTTACGCGAACGACTTGGCGAAATCGCCGATGATCGTCTTGAGCGAAGCCGTGGTGCCGTCGTCCAGCGCCTTGGTGTCGCGGATCTTGCCGAGCACGTCGGCATGGTCCGAACGGACGTGGGCGAGGAGCGCGCTTTCGAAGCGGGTGACGGCGTTGACCGGCACCGTATCGATGAAGCCGTTCACGCCGGCGAAGATCGAGACGACCTGCTCTTCCACCGGCATCGGCGAGAACTGCGGCTGCTTGAGCAGTTCCGTCAGGCGCGCGCCGCGGTTGAGCAGCTTCTGGGTGGACGCGTCGAGATCGGAGCCGAACTGCGCGAAGGCGGCCATTTCGCGATACTGGGCCAGCTCCAGCTTGATCGAGCCGGCAACCTTTTTCATCGCCTTGGTCTGCGCGGCAGAACCGACGCGGCTGACCGAGAGGCCGACGTTGATGGCCGGGCGGATGCCCTGGTAGAACAGCTCGGTCTCGAGGAAGATCTGGCCGTCGGTGATCGAGATGACGTTGGTCGGGATATAGGCCGACACGTCGCCCGCCTGGGTTTCGATGATCGGAAGCGCGGTCAAGGAGCCCGAGCCATTGGCCTCGTTCATCTTGGCGGCGCGCTCCAGCAGGCGCGAGTGGAGGTAGAAGACGTCGCCCGGATAGGCTTCGCGGCCCGGCGGGCGGCGTAGGAGGAGCGACATCTGGCGGTAGGCGACGGCCTGCTTGGAAAGATCGTCATAAACGATGACCGCGTGCATGCCGTTGTCGCGGAAATATTCGCCCATGGTGCAGCCGGTGTAGGGCGCGAGGAACTGCAGCGGGGCGGGCTCGGAAGCGGTCGCGGCGACGACGATCGAATATTCCATCGCGCCATTCTCTTCGAGCGTGCGCACGAGCTGCGCCACGGTCGAGCGCTTCTGGCCGATCGCGACATAGACGCAGTAGAGCTTCTTGCCCTCGTCGTCACCCGCGTTGGCCGTCTTCTGGTTGATGAAGGTGTCGATCGCGACAGCCGACTTGCCGGTCTGGCGATCGCCGATGATCAACTCGCGCTGGCCGCGGCCCACGGGGACGAGCGCGTCCAATGCCTTGAGGCCGGTCTGCATCGGCTCGTGCACCGACTTGCGCGGGATGATGCCGGGGGCCTTGACGTCCACGCGGCGGCGCTCGGCGACATCGACCAGGGGGCCCTTGCCGTCGATGGGCTC
>DASVUV010000017.1:0-55925 GCA_036386875.1 Allosphingosinicella sp. | reverse complement strand
GTCGCGTAGCCTGTCCCTGCGTACCTTGATCCTCGCCGCCGCAATGGCCTGCACCGCCGTGACGGCGATGCCGGCCGACGCGCGCCCCGACCGCGAGCAGGACGAGGCGCTTCGCGGTACCCGGCAGGGCCGCTTCATCCCGCTTCGCACGATCGAGAACAGCATCGTCCCCCGCATGCGCGGCTTCGGCTATCTGGGCCCCGAGCTCGACCCGGGTTCGGGCCGCTACCGCCTCAAGTTCATCCGCGGCGGCCAGGTCGTCTGGATCGACGTCGACGCCCGCACCGGCGACATCGTCGGCAAATCGGGCTTCTGATATTCGTCGCGATACCGTAACGGATCCCCGGCTTTGCTTACGCCCATGAAACCTTCGCCGCTCCCGCAGGGTTCTGCGCGGGTGAACATGAACGCATAGGGGATTATTCGATGCGGGTTTTGATCGTCGAGGACGAGCCCAATCTCGGCCGCCAGTTGCGCGCCACGCTTGAAGGCGCCGGCTATGCCGTCGATCTCGCCACCGACGGCGAGGACGGCCACTATCTCGGATCAACCGAGACCTACGATGCGATCATCCTCGATCTCGGCCTGCCCGAAGTGGACGGGCTGACGGTGCTCGACCGCTGGCGCAAGGACGGCATGGTGGTGCCGGTACTGGTCCTCACCGCCCGCGACAGCTGGTCGGACAAGGTGGCGGGGCTTGACGCGGGCGCCGACGATTATCTCGCCAAGCCGTTCCAGACGGAGGAGCTGATCGCGCGGCTTCGCGCACTCATCCGCCGCGCCTCCGGCAACGCTTCGTCCGAGCTCACCGCCGGCGACGTCCGCCTCGACACCCGGTCGGGCAAGGTGACCCTGAACGGCGAGCCGGTGAAGCTCACCGCGCAGGAATACAAGCTCCTCTCCTACCTGATGCACCACAAGGGCAAGGTGGTGAGCCGCACCGAACTGATCGAGCACATCTACGACCAGGATTTCGACCGCGATTCGAACACGATCGAGGTGTTTGTGACGCGCATCCGCAAGAAGCTGGGCCCCGACGTCATCACCACCATCCGCGGCCTCGGCTACTCGCTGGAAGAGCCGAGGGCTTGAGCGGCGTGCGGCGGCCCAATGTCTGACGGGCCCCGCCGCCGATGAGGCTTGCCCGCCTTTTCGTCCGTTCCGCGCGCAGCACGGGCTCGCTGACCCGGCGCATCATCGTCGTGTCGGCGGTGTGGATCGCCTTGCTGCTCGGCGGCGGCGGCTATGCGCTCGATCGGGTGCTGACCGGCGCCGTCACCGGAAATTTCGACAGCGGCCTCGAATATGTGCTGAACGCCCTGCTCGCGTCGGCCGAGATCGGGCCGGAAGGGGAGGTCAATCTCAATCGGCCGCCGGCGGATCAGCGGTTCCTTGAGGCCGATTCGGGTGTTTATTTCCAGATCACCGCGGTCGACCGCAAGCCGCAGCCGGGCGTCGATCCCGCCGATCTCGACATGTCCTCCCGCTCGCTGTGGACCCGTCGCCTGCAGCTTCGCCAGAACCACCGGGATAATGCGCTTCACGTTTACGACAGCACGGAATTTCCCAACGAAACCCTGCGCGTGGTTGAACGAGACGTGCAGATCCCGGGCTCTCCGTGGCGCTGGCGCTTCCAGGTTGCCCAGGAACGCAGCATCCTCGACGAGCAGATTTCCGTCCTGCGCAAGACGCTGACCCGCTCCTTCGCCATTTTAGGAGTCGGCCTGTTCATCCTCGCGGTGCTTCAGGCGATCTACGGCCTGTGGCCGCTGCGCCGGGTTCAAAAGGCGATCGCCTCGATCCGCTCGGGCGAGCGCTCGCGCATCGACGAAAGCTTTCCGCGCGAGATCGAGCCGCTCAAGGAGGAGTTGAACGCCCTCCTCGCCCACAATGAGAACCAGGCCGAGGAAGCGCGCCGTCACGCTGGCAATCTTGCCCACGCGCTCAAGACGCCGCTCACCGTCATCACCAACGCCGCCACCGCCAAGGACCCGGAACTCGCCGATTTGGTCTGCCGGGAGGCGACCACCATGCGCCGCCAGGTCGATCACCACCTTGCCCGCGCCCGCGCCATCGGCCGCCGCTCCTCCGCCCAGGCGCGTTCGGACATCTGGCCTTCGCTCGAATCCGTCGAACGCGCCGTCAGTCGCCTCTACGAGAACGTTACGGTGGACCTTGCCGGCGACAAGACAGCCTCCGTGCGCGTCGAGCGCCAGGATCTCGACGAAATGCTCGGCAACCTCATCGAGAATGCCGCAAAATATGGCGGCAGCCGGGTGTTCGTGACGGTGAACACCACGCCCCAATGCGTTGAGCTCGAGATCGAGGATGACGGCGCCGGCATCCCCGAGGAGGAGCGGGTGACGATCTTCGACCGCGGCGCCCGGCTGGACACCGGCAAGCCCGGCACCGGCCTCGGCCTCGCCATCGTTCGGGATGTTGCGGAGATTTACGGCGGCTCGATCGTGCTCGAGGAGAGCGAGGATCTGGGGGGGCTCCTCGCCCGCCTCAAGCTCCCGCTGTGCGGTTAAGCTACACGCGCAAATCACAAAATCCGCTCGTCTCGAGCGAAGTCGAGAGACGTGTCCGAGGCAGTGTGCCGGGTCTCTCGACTTCGCTCGAGACGAACGGGTGAGGGTGCATGGCCCCCCTCGAAGCACCCGCCCTTGCCTTTTTCCCCACCACCCGCCACATCGCCCGCGTGAGCGCCACCGTCCATCCGATCGGCCTGGCCCGCGCCCCGTCGCTCGATCCGATGATCCAGCTCGTCGCCGCGGACTTGAACCACGTCAACGCCGTCATCCTCGATCGGATGCAGAGCGAAGTCGCCCTTATCCCCGAGCTTGCCGGCCACCTCATCGCCGGCGGTGGCAAGCGGATGCGGCCGATGCTGACCCTGGCCTCGGCGCGGCTGCTCGATTATGCCGGCGCCCGCCACCACAAGCTCGCCGCCGCCGTGGAGTTCATCCACACCGCAACCCTGCTTCACGACGACGTGGTGGACGGCTCGGGCCTTCGCCGCGGCCGCCGCACCGCCAACATCATCTGGGGTAATCCCGCCAGCGTGCTGGTCGGCGATTTCCTGTTCTCGCGCAGCTTCGAGCTGATGGTCGAGGACGGCAGCCTCAAGGTGCTCAAGATCCTCTCCCGTGCCTCCGCAATCATCGCCGAGGGCGAAGTGGACCAGCTCACCGCCCAGCGCCGCGTGGAAACCACCGAAGATCATTATCTCGGCATCATCAGCGCCAAGACCGCTGCTTTGTTCGCCGCCGCCTGCCGCATCGCGGCGGTGGTCGCCGAGCGCGACGAGGGGGTGGAAGCGGCGCTCGACAGCTACGGCCGCAACCTGGGCATCGCCTTTCAGCTTGTCGACGACGCGATCGATTATGCGTCCGACGCCGAGACAATGGGCAAGGGCGTCGGCGACGATTTCCGCGACGGCAAGGTCACCCTCCCCGTGATCCTCGCCTTCGCCCGCGGCAGCGCCGAGGAGCGCGTCTTCTGGCGGCAGGCGATGGAGGGCAGCCGCATTTCGGACGAGGACCTTGGCTACGCCACGGGCCTGCTGCGCCGACACGGCGCGCTGGACGACACTCTTGGCCGCGCCCGCACCTACGGCCAGCGCGCCATCGACGCCCTCGGCCCCTTCCCCGCCGGCAAGGCCAAGGCGGCGATGACCGAAGCGGTAGAGTTCGCCATAGCCCGGGCGTATTAAGGCGAATGACCGACCACAGACCCGCTCATCCTGAGGAGGGACTGAGCGAAGTCGAAGGCCCGTCTCGAAGAATCTTTCCACGACCGTGCGTCCTTCGAGACGCCGCTTCGACTTCGCTCAGCGGCTCCTCAGGATGAGCGGCTCCGGGGTTCTACCAATCCACGCCGTCCTCCCGGACCTGCTCGCCGCCCTTCGAGCCGGCTCGAATGCCGTGCTCGTCGCGCCGCCCGGCGCGGGCAAGACCACTGCCGTCGCCCCGGCCCTCCTTTCCGAGCCCTGGGTGGAGGGCGGCGAAATCCTTCTCCTCTCCCCGCGCCGCCTCGCCGCGCGCGCCGCCGCCGAGCGGATGGCCGAGCTTGCCGGCGAGCGCGTCGGCGAGCGCGTCGGCGAGACGATCGGCTACGCCACCCGGCTCGACACCAAGCGCTCCGCCCGCACCCGAGTCCTGGTGCTCACCGAAGGCATCTTCCGAAGCCGCATCCAGGCCGATCCGGAGCTCGCCGGAGTCGCCGCCGTGCTGTTCGACGAAGTGCATGAGCGCAGCCTCGACAGCGACTTCGGCCTTGCCCTCGCGCTTGACGCCCAAGCCGCACTCCGCCCGGACCTGCGCCTCCTCGCCATGTCCGCGACGCTGGAGGGCGAGCGCTTCTCGGCCCTGCTCGGCGGCGCGCCGGTGGTCGAGAGCGAGGGCCGAAGCCACCCCATCGAACACGTCCACCTCGGCCGCTCCGCCGAGCGCCGGATCGAGGACGACATGGCCGCCGCCATCCGCCGCGGGTTGGGCGAAGCGGAAGGGAGCCTGCTCGCCTTCCTCCCCGGCGTCGCCGAGATCGAGCGCACCGCCGAGCGCATCGAAGCCACGCTTCCACCCGGCACGGACCTCCACCGCCTGCACGGCAGCCTCGAGCCCGGCGCCCAGCGCGCCGCGATCGCCGCCGCGCCCGCGGGCCGCCGCAAGGTGGTGCTTGCCACTTCCATCGCCGAAACCAGCCTGACCCTGGACGGGGTGCAAATCGTCGTCGACAGCGGCCTCGCCCGCCGCCCGCGTTACGACCGCGCCGCCGGGATCACCCGCCTGGTCACCGAGCGGGCCAGCCAGGCGTCCGTCACCCAGCGCGCCGGCCGCGCCGGACGCCAGGGGCCGGGCACCGTCTACCGTTTGTGGGAAGCGGCCGCGACCGCAGCCCTCCCCCGCTTCGACCCGCCCGAAATTCTGGAAGCAGACCTTTCCGCGCTGCTTCTCGACTGCGCCTTGTGGGGCGTCACCGACCCGCGCGACTTGCGCTGGCTCGATCCGCCGCCGAGCGCGGCGGTGGACGAAGCGCGGCGCCGGTTGCGTTCGCTCGGCGCCATAGCTGAGGACAACCGCCCTACGGCGCACGGCAAGGCAATCGCCGCTCTGCCCCTGACGCCGCGTTTGGCGCACATGCTGATCGAGGCGGAGGAGCGCGGCTGGGGGCGGACGGCTGCGGATGTGGCCGTGCTGCTGTCTGAGCGCGGCCTGGGGGGGCAAGACGTAGACCTGGAACTGCGCCTGAGACGCTGGCGCAGCGACCGGGGCCAACGCGCGGAAGCAGCGCGGGGGCTATCAGCAAGATGGCACCGCCTCATCGCCCCTCCCCTTCAGGGAAGGGGTTGGGGAGGGGAAGATGGCGAGAACCAGTCTCCCGAGGCCAGAACTCCACAGGCCCCTCCCCCAACCCCTCCCCTGAAGGGGAGGGGCTTAGACGAAGTCGCGACCTGCATTGCCCTGGCGTTCCCGGATCGCCTGGCCAAGAAGCGCGACCAATCCGGCGAAAACTGGATCTCGGTGGGCGGCCGTGGCTTCCGCCTAGACCCCCACTCGCCCCTCGCCCGCGAAACCTGGCTTGCCGTCGCCGAAGTGTCCGGCACCGCGGCCGGCGCCCGGATCCTCTCCGCCGCTGCGATGCCGGAAGACACAGTCCTCGCCCTCTTCGCGGATCGAATCGAAACCGGCACCCAACTCCGCTTCGACCCCGCTACCGCCACGGTTCGCGCCAGCCGCGGCCGCCGCCTCGGCGCGATCACGCTCAGCCAGGGTCAGGACGCCAAAGCCTCGCCCGAGGAAGTCGCCGCCGCGCTGGTGGAAGGGGTGCGCGCCCACGGCCTCCACCTCCTCCCCTGGAGCGAAGGCGCCGAATCGCTCCGCCGCCGCGCTGCCTTCGCCCGCCGCTTCGACGAAAGCCTGCCCGACCTAAGCGACGAAGCCCTGCTCGCCACCCTGGACGATTGGCTCCCCGTCCTTGTCGCCGGCAAGCGCAGCCTGCGCGACATCGATCCTGCCGCGCTCTCCGGCACCCTCGACGCCCAGCTCGGCTGGGACGGCCGCAAGGCGGTGGACCGCCTCGCCCCGCACGGTTTCGAAACCCCCGCCGGCTCCAGCCACGCCATCGACTACCAAGCGGAAGCCGGCCCCACCGTCACCGCCCGTCCGCAGGTCTTCTTCGGGCTTTCCGAACACCCGGCGGTGGGAAATGGCCAAGTCCCGCTTGTCCTGTCCCTCACCTCCCCCGCCGGCCGACCGATCCAGACCACCCGCGACCTGCCGGGCTTCTGGGCCGGGAGCTGGGCCGCGGTCGCGAAAGAGATGCGCGGCCGCTATCCCAAGCACCCGTGGCCCGACGATCCCGCCGCCGCCGACCCGACCCTGCGCACCAAGAAGGCAACCGCCCGCCGTCAGGGCAGTTGATTCCGCGGCAAAGCTTGGGCAGGCACAAGCGCATATAGAGGAGCGAGAACACGAACATGGCGGCGCGCATTTTCCAGCGGTCAAAGAACGCGATGCAATCCGGCAAGGCCCGCGAGGGCGAATGGATCCTGCAGTTCGAATCCCACCGCGCCCACACCCCCGATCCGCTGACCGGCTGGTCCGGCGGCGGCGACACCCAGAGCCAGATCACGCTTGGCTTCCCGACCCTGGACGCGGCCAAGGCCTATGCCGAGAAATACGCCATCGCCTACCACCTCGTCCCCACCGCCGAGCGCAAGCTCAAGCTCCAGGCCTATTCCGACAATTTCACGGGCAAACCGCTCTAAAGCCCCTCCCCTTCAGGGGAGGGGTTGGGGAGGGGCATGTGGTACCCGGTGCACCAAGATGTTCTCCTCGGCCACGTTAACCGTCCAGCGGCCGTCACCCCGGACTTGATCCGGGGTCCACCTACTTCCCTGGGGTGGCTGCAGCAAAAAGGTGGATGCCGGATCAAGCCCGGCATGACGACGGAGCGGCCACTTGCCGCCGCCCTCGTAAGTCAGCCCGTCAGCGCCCGGGGCACGAACACTCCCGCGAGCAGAAGCAGCAGCTTTACATCCACCTCCGCACCTTCCGCCCGCTTCGCCTCCACGAACGCCGGCACCTCGGCGCGGGGCACCCGGTGGACCAGGATATTCTCCCCCGCCACGCCGCCGCCGTCGCCGACCCGGGTAAGCCCCTCGGCGCGCAGCAGGGTGAAATATTCCGACGACATCCCCGCCGACGCGTAGAAACGCCCAAGCGAGACCATCCGCTCAGCGCGGTAGCCGGTCTCCTCCTCAAGCTCACGCAACGCAGCCTCGGCGATGTCCTCGCCGGCCTGCTCGTCGCCCACCAGCCCGGCGGGCAGCTCGATGCAGTTCGCCCCCACCGGCACCCGATATTGCTCGACCAGGATGACGTGATCCTCGGCATCGACTGCCAGGATCACCGCCGCGCTGACTTCGCCGACGCGCGAGACATATTCCCACTTGCCCCGCTTCCTGGCCTGGATGAAGCGGCCCTTCCAGACCACGTCCACCGGCGCGTCGGCATCTTCGTCGCGCATGGCGCTCACAGCTCGATCAGCCTGTCCGGCAATTCGTTGGGATTGTCGTGGGTCGGCGGGAGATGCGCGGCAAGCACCTCGCCGATCTTCTCCACGGCAAGGGCCATGCCCTCGCCCGGCTGCCCCGCCTTCACCTTTTCGACAAGGGCAGCCATCGCCTCGCCCCAGACGTCCGCCTCGACCTTGGAGTGGATGGCGTGGTCGGCGACGATCTCCGCGCGGTGTTCGGCCAGCGAAAGGTAGAGCAGCACGCCGGTGCGCCCCTTTGTCTTGTTCTCGGCCGCAACCCGGAACAGCTCCAGCGCACGGCGCCGCACCCGCCGGTTCTTGGTGGTGCCGGGCGTCAGCGCAATGCGCAGCGGCATATAAGCAAGCGCGAAGCGCACGATCAGGAACACGACGGCCAGCTTGACGAACAGCAAGGTCATCAGCAGGCCGCGGGTCAGTTCGCCGTCCCAGCCGAGAACCAGCCCGGTCGCCCAGTCGATCCAGCCTTGCGGAAGCACGGCGATCAGAGGCAACACCAGCAGCATCGCCAGCAGCGCATAATGAAGCCCGACATCGTGATAGCTGTCCGATTTCGGCGCAACGATCGTCACGATCTCGCCGTCGCTTTCGGTCTCGGCGCGCGCCACCGCCGCGCCGACCCGGTCATGATCCGCGTCGCTGAACCGCATGGTCACCATCCCCCCGAAGCCCCGCCGCCCCCGAACGACCCGCCGCCGCCCGAAAAGCCGCCGCCACCGCCGCCGCCAAAGCCGCCGAAGCCACCCCCGCCGCCGCCGCCGCCCCAGCCGCCTCCGCCGCCCCCGAACCCAGGACCCCAGAGGAACACGCCGCCGCGCCGGCCGTAGCGCCGTCCGCGCCGCCGTCCGCCGCCGCGAAGCATCGGCAGGATCACGAACAGCAGCACGATCCCCCAGAAGATCAGGGTGACCATAGATGTGCCGCCGCCACTCGCTTGGTTGCGGGCACCGGCCTGCTGGCGCTGCTGGGCCGCTTCCAGCGCCTTGCGCTCGGCCACTTCCGGCGCTGCGCCGAGCTGGCCGATCAGCGCGTCCGCACCGGCCTTGATGCCGCCGGGATAATCGTCCGCCTTGAAGCGCGGCAGGATCGTGCCGTTGATGATCTGCCAGGAAAGCGCGTCGGTGATGATCGGCTCAAGGCCATAGCCGACCTCGATCCGGACCCGCCGCTCGGTTGGCGCGATCAGCAGGATCACACCATTATTGGCGCCCGCCTGCCCCAGCTTCCACTGCCGCCCGAGCTGATAGCCGAAATCCTCGATCGGATAGCCCTGCAGATCGGGCACGGTGGCGACCACCAACTGGCGGCTGCTTGCTTTCTCGAGCGCCTCCGCTTTCTGGGTGAGCTCGGCTTCGTCGGCGGGGCTGAGCAGGTTTGCCGCATCAACCACGCGCCCGGTGAGCTTGGGAAAGTTCTGCGCTGCCGCCGGCGCCGCGATTACCAGCAGGAGGAGGAGCAAGAGCTTGCGCATGGTTCAGGCCGCCTTCTTCACGGGCCGGGGCTGCGGCCGGCGCCGGTCCTGCTCGAGCGCTCGCACGATCTGCCCGACAACTCGGTTGATGGCTACTGCGTTGCCGGCACAAACGCGCTTCTCAGTGTTCTTCAAAATGGCGGCGGCACCGGCATCGGTAAGCAGCCCTTCCAACCCCCGCCCGACTTCGATCCTCGCCCGCTTCTCGGCCGGAGCGACGATCAGCAGTACGCCATTGTCCAGCCCCTTTTGCCCGTTCCCCCAACCGTTGCCGAGCCGAAGCCCATAGCTTTCGATCGTCTCGCCGCGCAGGCTCGGCACCGTCACCACCACAAGCTGGTCGCTTGTGCTCTTCTCAAGCGCCGCGAGCCGGGCAGTCAGCCGTGCCTCCTCGCCCGCGGGCAGCAGTTGCGCATTGTCGACCACCCTACCGGTCAGCGCCGGCAGGGGCCCGTTGTCGTTCGCCGCCGCCACGCCTGAGCCGCAGCCAGCCAAAGCGGCAGCGGCGAAGGCCAGCGGCAGGAGGAGGGCACGCACCACCGCGCTTAGCGCGTGGTGTTTTCGTTGAAATCCACCGTCGGCGCCACGTCGGCGTTGGGCGTCGTCGCCTGAAAGGTCTGCATCGGCTTCGATCCGTAGATCACCGAGGCGCCGATCACCGCCGGGAAGGTGCGAATGGTGGTGTTATAGCTCTGCACCGCCGTGTTGTAGTCGCGCACCGTGATGTTGATGCGGTTCTCCGTGCCTTCCAGCTGCTGCATCAGGGTGGCGAAATTGGCCTGGCTCTGGAGCTGCGGATAGGCTTCCTGAAGCCGCTGCAAGGGCAGGATCGCCGCCGACACCCGGCTTTGCGCCTCCGCGAAGCGCTGCATCGCCGCCGGATCGGAAAGCTGCTCGGGCGAGACGGTGATCTGGGTCGCCGCCGCCCGTGCCTGGATAACGCCGGTGAGGATCCGCTCTTCGGACGCGGCCGCGCCGCGCACGGTGGAGACGAGGTTGGGGATCAGGTTGGCGCGGCGCTGATAAGCCGCCTGCACATCCGCCCAGCGCGCCTTGGCATTCTCCTCGGCGGTCGGGATCGAGTTCACCCCGCAGCCGGAGAGTGACAGGCCGGCAACCGGCACCAGGAACATGGACATGAGCGTGCGGTTCATCAAACGGGTCCCCTCTTTGATCGATTGGGAGGTAAGGTGTTCGATGCGCCTCCGCAACGGGCGCGGGGCCTTTTAATCGCGCCGCGCTTCCCCTATATGGGTGTTGCCGGCCTTGGCCGGATACGGCGATAAATTGCAGTGTATACTAGACGCAGCGGACCCGGGGGCGGTACCCGGCGGCTCCACCATAAGAGCTGAGACCGCACGGGCGGCACACTTCATCGTGTCGCACTTGCAGTCTCTTCTTCTGATGGGGCCGAACTAGGATCGACGTGTGTTGAAAGGCGCTGTTTTCGCTCGGAATGGGACCACCGCAACGGCCCATTACACAAGTGCCAACGATAACGAAGCACTCGCGATTGCAGCGTAACTGATCCCTCACGGGTGACGTTACAAAGCTAAAGCGCGGTTGGGCCGCACCGGGCAACAGAAGCGGTTACGGCGGTTTGGGGAGCACCGAGCAACAGAAGCTCCCCACTCACTTTCCTTTCGCGCGGCCCTGCTGCACAGTCCGGCCTCACGCCGGAGACCGACATGCGCGCCTTGCTTGCAGCCCTTCCCTTTCTCCTCCTCGCCGGCTGCGGGGAAGAGCCGGAAAATATCCAGACCAAATCCGAAAACCTGTCGCGCGAGCTCGAAGAGTCCGCAAACCGCATCGACGCGGAAGCCGCCGGCAACGTCTCCGCCGCCACCGCGCCGCTCGACAACGAAGCCGAGGCGCTGCTCAACGCCGCCGCCGCCAACGCCGCCGCTCCCGGGGATGCAAACGCCATAGTCGGCAACGGCGGCTGACGGCGCGCTCCGGCAGCGTGAAGAACGTCCTTTTCCTGTGCAGCAAGAACCGGCTGCGCAGCCCCACCGCGGAGCAGGTCTTCGCCGCCCATCCCTCGATCGAAGTCGCCTCCGCGGGTCTCGGCAACGACGCGGACGAACCCGCCACGGCCGAACTGGTCGCCTGGGCCGACCTGATCTTCGTGATGGAGAAGGTGCATCGCAGCAGGCTTCAGAGGCGCTTTCGCAAGCACCTGCGCGCCCGCGTGATCTGCCTCGACATACCCGACGACTACGCCTTCATGGACGAGGCCCTGATCGCGCTCCTGAAGGCGCGCGTCACCCCGCATCTCCCCGCCTGAAGCGCCGCCGCCTCCCACCAGGTCAATGCGGCGCGAAGCCCGTCTCCACCCCCGTCTTGTCGTGCAGCGCAAAGCGGTCGACGATGTCGGCGCTTGCCTGGTTGTAGCCGATCATTTCCACCTCGCGCCCTTCCCGCCGGAGCCGGGCAACCACCTTGTCGAGCGCGCCGACGGCCGAAATGTCCCAAAAGTGCGCCGACGTCATGTCGATCACCACCCTTGGCGCCCCCTCCTCGGCAGCGAACGCGCGGGTGAAGCGGTCCACCGACGCGAAGAAGATCTGCCCGGACACGGTGTAGGTGGCGGTAAGCCCGTCGGCGGAAACCGCCCGGTCCACCGCGAACATCCGCTGCACCTTGCCGGCGAAGAAGATGCCGGACAGCAGCACGCCCGCAAGCACGCCCATCGACAGGTCGCGCGTCGTCACCACCACAACCACCGTCGTCACCATCACCACGGACGACGGCCAGGGGTGGCGGCGAAGGTTGGGGATCGAGTTCCAGCTGAACGTGCCGATCGACACCATGATCATCACCGCGACGAGCGCCGGCATGGGGATCCGCCCAACCCACGGCCCCAGTACCGCCAGCAGGAACAGCAGCACCGCGCCCGCCGTAAAGGTCGACAGCCTCCCCCGCCCGCCCGAGGTGACGTTGATCACTGACTGGCCGATCATCGCGCAGCCGCCCATTCCGCCGAACAGGGCCGCGACGATGTTGGCGCTGCCCTGCCCGCCGCACTCGCGCCGCTTGTCGCTTTCGGTGTGGGTCATGTCGTCGACGATCTGCGCCGTGAGCAGCGATTCCAGCAGGCCGACGGCCGCCATGGCAAGCGCGTAAGGCGCGATGATCCGCAGCGTCTCCCAGCTCAGCGGAACCTGCGGCAAGGCGAGGAACGGCAGCCCCTCGGGCAGCGCGCCCATGTCCCCGACATTGTTGACCGGCGCACCGCTAAGGATCGACACCGCGCTCAGCACCAGGATGGCGACCAGCGGCGACGGCACCGCCTTCGTCAGGCGCGGCAGGCCGTAGATGATCGCCAGCCCGCCGGCGATCATAGCATAGGCCTGCCAGGTCACGCCGATGAGCTGCGGCAACTGCGCCATGAAGATCAGGATGGCGAGCGCGTTGACGAAGCCGGTGATCACCGAACGCGACACGAACTGCATCAGCAAGTCGAGCCGCGCCAAACCCGCCGCGATCTGGATAAGGCCCATCAAAATGGTCGCGGCGAAGAGATATTGGACGCCGTGCTCGCGCACGAGCGGAACGACCAGCACGGCCACCGCCGCGGTCGCGGCCGAGATCATGCCGGGCCGCCCTCCGGTGAAGGAGATCACGATTGCGATCGCAACCGAAGCGTAGAGCCCGACCCGCGGATCGACGCCGGCAATGATCGAAAAGCCGATCGCCTCCGGGATCAGCGCAAGCGCGACCACCAGGCCGGCGAGCACGTCGGCACGCGGGTTCGAAAGCCAGTCGCGGCGAAACGCGGCGGAAAATGTCATGGCGGGAAGTTCCGAACGTTGATCGGCAACGCCCGGCTGCCGAATGGTCCCGGGGATTGGCGCCGGGCTGAGCCACCCGCGCCTCGGCAGGTCCGTCGAAGCCGCCTCTTTATGCCGATCGCCACCGGCGCGCAACAAGGCGGGGTTTCACATGGGGCGGGTTCAGCCCAGGATGCGGGGTTCGCGCAGGTAGGTGAAATCGCCCTCGCCCGCCCAGCCCCGCCCGTCCGGAAAGCGCAGCTCGATCCCCGCCAGATCATGGGCGTCCGCCAGCCACATGTTGACGCCCATCAAGCTGTTCCCGAACTTCGCCACCGTATTCTCGGTCAGCACGAAGTGGCTGGTCGCCCCGCAGTTCGAACAGAAGCGCACCTCGGCATTGGGATCGTCCTTGTCGTCCCGGCGATAACCCGAAGCCTCACCCGTCACCGACACTTCGGACGGATGGAAATAGCCCCAGCGCGCGCCCGTCTTGCTGCACAAGGCGCAATTGCACTCGTGGATGAAGTCGGGCTGCTTCGCCAGTTCGACGGCGATCTTGCCGCACAGGCAGGAAAGGTTGAGCATGCGCGCTCCCTAGAGGCGAAAGGCACCGCCGAACAGGGTCGATCCGCCGCCGCCTCATCCTTCATTTGCCTTCAGCCTTTTCTGGCTGTGCTCCGCCAAGCGCATCGGCCTGCATCAACGGTACCGGGCGTGACACGGCCCCTGCGTCTGGCCAGATCACGAATACTCGCGTGCTGACCCCTCAAGCATTTGCCGGCTGTCCGGCGCCCTGCTTGGACGCATCCTCATCAGCCTGTGCTGCACCTCGGGCGATCCGGAACGCCATCCTCAAACCGGATGGGATACGCCGAAGGCCGTAATGTCCCCGCATCTTCAGCGCGGCGAGGAGAGCCCGGGCACCGGGATGCCCCATGGCCGCGGCATGTTCGACCAACGGCTTCACCCCGCGGACCACGGCCGGGCTCGTTGACCCGTCGTAGCGAAACCGCGCCAGCCAATAATGAGCGGGCACGAACCCGGCCGAAACACCGTCTTCCAGGACGGCATCCCGCTGTTCGGTAAAGCCGAGGGCATTCAGAAGCCGGGCGTAACCGATGGTCGCCGGCCAGGAGCCCGCGACGATGGCGCGTCGGTAATAGTCCTGTGCGGCCTCAAGGTCGGCCCCGACGCCCGTTCCGGTTTGGTAATGCCAGGCCAGTGCCTCCAGTGCCAAAGCCGAGCCTTGCGCCGCAGCGTCGCGGTAGAGCTCCAGGGCTGAAGCGGGGGCGCGCTCCTGAACGGCTTCGGCCTTTTCGATCAGCGCGCCGGCCCCGGGCGAATCTTCCGGCTGCCACCCACCATTGCTTGCAAGCGCCCGCTCCCACGCTTCTGTGCGGACCGACATCCGCTCCCAGAACCGTTCGCATATTTTACAAGCCAAAGCGCAGAAGCCCCCTGTCCCGCACCGATCCGCCATTGGGCCGGAGTTGCGGGCACATCCGGTCTCGGCGCGAGATCAGGGTATGCGAAGTCCGCACACCTTACCAGCGCCTTGGCCGAGCGCTTTCGCGGGGCCGCTCCCAACTCGCCGGCCGACGCTTAAGCCGCCCGCCCCTGCGCCCGCGCCAGCACCGTTGCGAGCGCTGCGCTGACCGCGTGGGCGTCGTAGGGCTTGCGGACGATCTCGAAGCCCGAGGCGGAGCTTGCCACCGTTTCCTCGCTATAGCCGGTGGCGAGGACCACCGGGATGTGGGGGTGCGAATCGCGGAGCTGCTTGGCCAGTTCGAGGCCGCTGATCCCGGGCATCACCACGTCGGTGAACACCACATCGACGGCCTCGCTTTCCAGCATCGTCAACGCTTCGTGCCCGTCGCGGGCGGTGACCACCCGGCAGTGCAGCTCGCCCAGCATGTCGGCGGCAAAGGCGCGGACCTGGTCGTTATCCTCGACCAGCAGCACGTTGAGCCCGTGGGGCAGCGCCGCGGCATCGCGCTCGTCCGCCGCGGCGGCGAGCCGCTTCAGGGAACGCGGCAGGATGATCCGCACGTTTGTGCCCTCGCCCTCGCGTGAGTCCACCTCCGCATGCCCCCCGGCCTGGGCCGCGAAGCCGTGGATTTGCGAAAGGCCAAGGCCAGTGCCCTTGCCCACCGGCTTGGTGGTGAAGAACGGCTCGAACGCGCGCTCCAGCACGTCCTTGGGCATGCCGGTGCCGGTGTCGCGAACGGAAATGGCGATCGATCCGTTCTCGCCGTCGCCAAGGTCGGCGGTCGCGATGGTCAACGTACCGCCGTTCGGCATCGCGTCGCGTGCGTTGAAGGCGGCGTTGAGGACCGCGGTCTCGAACTCGGCCGGATCCACTTCCACCCGCGCCCGAGACGCATCGAGGCCGAGCGCCACCGTGATCCGGCTGCCGATGGTGCGGCCGATCACTTCCGCCAAGGCATCGAGGCGAACGTGAAGATCGATCACCTCCGCCCGGATCGGCTGGCGCCGGCCGAAGGCGAGCAGGTGGCTGGTCAAGGTCGTCGCGCGCTGCGTGGTTTCGGCGATCGCTTCCAGATAGCGGCGGCGGCGCTCATCCGGCAGATCGGGGCGCTTCAGCAGGATGTCGGCCGAACCGGCGATCACCGTCAGCAGATTGTTGAAATCGTGGGCGATGCCGCCGGTCAGCTCGCCCAAAGCCTGAAGCTTCTTGGCCTGGTTCGCCACCGTGCGCGCTTCTTCCAGCTCGTCGCGCGCCCGCTTGCTGTCGGTGACGTCGCGGGTGATCTTGGCGAAACCGATATGCTCGCCATTTTCGTCGCAGATCGGATCGATCAGAACGCTTGCCCAGAACAGCGTGCCGTCCTTGCGCACGCGCTGGGCCTCGCGCTCATATTTGCCCTCCCTGATCGCGGTGGCCAGCGCCTGCGCCGGCTCGCCCCGCGCGCGATCCTCCTCCGTATAGAAACGCGAGAAATGCTGGCCAATGATCTCGTCCGCCGAATAGCCCTTGATCGCCTCCGCGCCGGCATTCCAGTTGGTGATATTGCCGTCGCGGTCGAGCATGTAGATGGCGTAATCGCGCACCCCCTGGACCAGCATGCGGAAGCGCTGCTCGCTTGCGAACAGCGCCTTTTCGTTTTCCTTGCGGTCGGTGATGTCCCGGGTGATCTTGGCGAAGCCGACCAGCCGTCCGTCCTCGTCGCGGATCGGATCGAGCACGACGTGCGCTAGGAATGTCGTGCCGTCCTTGCGCACGCGGATGCCTTCGGTCTCGAACCGCCCTTCCGTCTCGGCGGTGCGCAGGATCGCCGCGGGCTTGCCTTCGCGCCGGTCCTCCGCCGTGAAAAAGCGGGAGAAATGGTCGCCGATGATCTCGTCGGCTTCATAACCCTTGAAGCGCCGCGCGCCGGCATTCCAGGTCGCGACATGGCCGTGCGGGTCGAGCATGTAGATGGCATAATCCACCACGGAGCTGACCAGCATCTGGAAGCGGCGTTCGCTGTCCTTCAGCGCCCGCTCCGCGTCCTTGCGCTCGGTGACGTCGCGGGTGATCTTGGCGAAGCCGACCAGCTTGCCCGTTTCGTCGCGGATCGGATCCAGCACCGCATGGGCCCAGAAGCGGGTGCCGTCCTTGCGGACTCGAATTCCCTCCGCCTCGAACCGCCCCTCGCGCGCCGCGATGCGGAGCGCGCGCCCGGGCAGGTCCGCCGCCTGATCCTCTTCGGTGAAGAAGCGCGAGAAATGCTCGCCGATGATCTCGCCGGCCTGGTAGCCCTTGAAGCGTTCGGCCCCCGCATTCCAGGTCGCCACCCGTCCTTCGGTGTCGAGCATGTAGATCGCATAGTCCGTAACCGCGCTGACCAGCATCTGGAATTTGCGCGCCTCACCGTCGCGGGTGAGGTCTTGCGGGTCGGCCATCCACGTCTCCAACGCGGCACGTCTGCCGCCGGGTCCCCACCCTAGTCTTTAGGCCATATTCATTTCGGCGAAGTTGACAAGCATGCCGGTGGCTCCCCGGACAATTACTGCCTTGGCTGCGCAGGCCGCTTTCGGAACCGCATCGCCCCCCGGCCATTTAATCTGCATCAAGCGCACTGAACCGCTCGGCCGCCTAGCGCGCACGTGCGGCGCTCCGCCAACCGCGCATCCGAATCGGGCCAAGGAGAAGATCTATGCGCATCCCCAGGCACAGCCTCACCCTGCTCGGCCTTTCCGCTTTTGCCCTTCTCGCCGGCTGCGCGACCGTTGCCGAGGAAGCGAACGAAGCGGTCGGGTTCGAATATGTCGCGGCGCTCACCGGCGCGAGCGGTACCGGCAAGGCGGAGGTGAGCCTCAACGACGCGACCAATACCATCTGCACCGGCCTTGAGCTCTCCGCCGGCGTGCAGGCGACCGTCGCCCACCTGGTCGGCCCGGGCGACACGCTGGTCGCCACCATCGCAGCGCCCGGCAAGTCCGGCAGGAGCAACGACAGCGCCGACTGCGACAGCATCCCCGATGCCCAGCTCGATGCGATCAAGGCCGATCCGGGTACGTTCAAAATCCACGTCGCCGCAACCAACGGCGATCTCATCGGCACATTGCGCAAGGAAATGTAGGCAAAAGAAAAGGCCCGGCGGTTTTCCCGCCAGGCCTTTTCCTTGAACCGTCTCCACCCGCGGGCGGAGAGCCGTTTCGCCTGCTGTTCGCTTAGAAGCGGAAGCCGACGCCGACAACGGTCTGGAAGAGCTCGGCGCCGAGCTCGTAATTGGCATAACGCTGCTCGATCTTGAGGTTCGCGCCGCTGGTGCCGAGGTTGAACTCCGCGCCCGCGCCGACGCGGTAGCCGTTGATGCTGACCGGGCCGAGATCGAAGTTGGTGTAGCCGCCGGTGGCGTAGACCAGGGCATTCGGGCCGGCCTTGACGCCGACGCGGCCGGTGGCGGCGAGTTCGTGACCGAAATCGTTGTCGAAGTCGTTCTGATACTCAACCTGGCCGCCGACGACCAGATTGGTGCCGACTTCGGCGTCATAGCCCGCTTCGATGCCGAAGGTGGTCGCACCGGTGTCGAAGAAATCGTCGCCGGCGATGCCGACGGTGGCGCCGACGCGCGGGCCGGTGAAGCCGGCGGCGAAGGCCGGGGTGGCAATGGCGAACGACGCCGCGGCAACCGCGACGAGAGCAATCTTCTTCATGACAGATCCTTGGAGAAAAACAAAAGCCGCGCGAACACCGCCCGGCCGAGGCGCCTAATTAGGGGGGTAAGCGTTTGATTCAACGGGCCGGTCAGCCGGACCGCGGGATAGATGCGGGGGTGTTGCTGCACTGCAACATAAATCCGCTCCGGTGCTTATCGTAGATCAACCCGGGGCATTTGAACCGCTGCTTCGCCGCACTAAAAAGCGAAAAGCGCCCGCCCCTTGTCGGGGACGGACGCTTTCCTGCCACGCCGCTTGAAGCAGCGCGGCCTTAACCGCTTCGCTTCGGCCTACAGGCCGTTGGCGAGGTTGGTGTCCGGGCTGTTGGTGTTGGCGTCGACAGCCATCATGGCGTTCGCCGTGCCCGAGTCCATTGCGCCGTTGGCGCCCATGTCGCCGCTCATGTTGGCGCCCATCGCGCCGTTTATGTCGGTGGTCATGTTCGGATCCATCATCGGGTCGCCCATCATGTTCTCGGCGCCCATGGTGTTGGCGGTGTTGGTCTCGGTCTCGCCGCCGCCGCACGCGGACAAAGCGAGGACCGCACCGGCCAGGATCATCATACGCATAAATTCATTCCTCTGTTTGCGCGACGCACCGCCGCCAAGCCGCCTCAACGGCCCAGGTCCCGCTTGGCTCCCAAAGGAACGACATCGGGCAAGCACGGCACGGCCGGGCAACCTGCAGGCGGATGAACAACGTGCTATGGCAGACGCACGGGGCATGGAGGAACCGGGATGATCACGCTGCTCGCCCTTGCCGTCATGAGCCAAAGCTACATCGGAGACGCCCGGCCGATCCGGCTCAGCCAGGCGCAGATCGACCGGGTCGCGGCCGAATGCCGGGTGCCGCGCCGCTGGATGCGCCTGCGCGGAGGGATCGTGAAGCTCCACCTCCCCAAGAGCGCGCCCTTCGAGAAGGTGGACTGCCTCCTCCGCCGGCAGCGCGAACTCGCCGGCCTCAAGCCCCTCGAGTAGCGAACGCCCGGTCCAAGCCTCCGCGCCTCACGCCCCGCCCCGGCGAGCCGCCCATTCCGTCTGCCGCCGCGCAAACTCCTCCGCCGCCACCGACCGCCCGTTCTCGATCGCCTCCAGCTTCCTGAGGATGCTCCCCCGCACCTCCTCCAGCGTCTTGGGCCGCCGCCACCTTTGCCCCGGCTTGCCGCCGATCCCGAGCACCTTGTTCTTGTGCATGTGGAGGAGGTGGATTGCATCGGCCACGCCCATGTCGCGGATCACCGTTTCCGGCGCGTAATCGGGCGTCGAGAACAGATTCTCCGCATTCGCGAGCAGCGCGATCTCCAGCGCCGCATAGGCCTCCTTGATCACGTCGTCCCACTTCCTGGCAAAAGCCGGCCAGCGTTTCCGGTGCGTGTAGGCCGACCCCTTGGATTTCCCCACCTCGGCAAGCGCCGCCTTGACGTTGCACGTCGCGCCAAGCGCATCCAGGAACCGCCGCTCCACCGCCGGAGACCAGTCCCCCAGCCGCGCCCGCGCGATCTGCACCCGCCGCGCGCCGGCACCACCACGCGTGCCCCGCACGGCAAGCTCCACCCCGTCGAGATGCCCCCAGCCGCGCGGCGGCACCGTCCCTCCCTTTGCTCCGCCCGAAGCCGCGCCTTCGCCGCCGCGCACGCCGCCTTCACCGCCGCGTCGAAGTCCGGATCGAGCCCCCGCCACTTGCACACCCAGGACCGCGACACCCGCGCGCGCTCGGCCGCCAGAGTCTGGTTCCCGCACTCCCCCAGCACCCGCAGAAAAGCCTCCCGCCGCGCCGCCGTGATCTTCGTCCACATGATTCGCCTCCCCATGAAAGAGGCGACTCAGATATGCCGGGGACAGGTGTGTAGGAAAACGGAATCTTGATCCGCCCCGGAACGGGGAGGGGGACCATGCAAAGCATGGTGGAGGGGCCGCACGCCGCAGGCGTGCGGTAGACCCAAGAAGCGAGCCCCTCCCCGCGCCAAAGTCCTACTTTGGCGCGCTCTCATTCAAAAACCGCCGCATCTCCCCCACCACCGCGTCCCGCCGCCCGATCACCTCGCAAAACCCGTCCCGCACCACCCACACGCGGCCATGCTCGTCCACCTCGAACTCCGCCTCCTCCCCCGGAGGCCCGGAGCTGCGCCCCCAATCGGACGGCAGCCGATCCTCAAGCGCCTCCCCCGCCAGCCGCACATAAGCCGCCGCAACCTCGAACCCGGCCGCGTCCATCTCCCCCGCAAGCGCCGCCGCCGCCGCGCCAAGCCGCGTTGCTTCCCTCGACGCAGTCCCCTCAGTCCCTGCCAAGACTCCATGCCTCCCACCCGGGCAATTGCCGCAACTGCCCAATTCACCGAAAAGCCTCTATTCGATGTTGGCATATTGCGCTAAGCAGTGAATAGCAACGGGAGTGAAGGAGGCGCGGCCTACCGGTTGAGGGCGCTCGTCCGGAATATGCCAATTTTGCATAGTTCGGGCGGCCTCCTACTGCTGCCTTCATGGCGGGGCCGAACGAAGAACGGGAGCGGCTGGCGACCACGCTGCGCCAGCTCCTCATCGCCGCCCGCGAGGCCAGCGGCCTCAACCAGACCCAACTCGGCAAAGCCGTCGGCCGCTCACAAAGCTTCGTCTCCAACTACGAACGCGGCCAAAGACGCCTCGACCTGCCGGACCTGATCTTGGTGTGTCGGGTGATGAAGGTGGAGCCTACGGAACTGCTGCGGGGGCTAGACTAGGGACGGGTCAGACCGCGCGTCCTTCCGCTCACACTGAGCAAATTCGAGAATCAGGTTCGCTGGCGCGGCCCGCCCTTGACGGGAACAAAGGGTGAATGCATTAAGGCGTGGCGAGCTGTGGATAAGAGGAAAACACGGGCCCCAGCTGTTGACAAAAAAGCGAGGGTGCCCCTCTTACAACCTGCTCTCGCCACGTGGTTCGGGCGACTCGAGTCTCGGTGATGGCAGACGCCCACTTTTAGATTGTCCTAGGGAGTGGCGTCATGATTCCAGTTGTTGATCTCTTTGCTGGGGCGGGCGGATTTGGTATCGCAAGTCGGTCTGCAGGCGCCGATCTGCGCCTATCCGTGGAAATCGATCCTCGCGCATGCGAGACACTGCGTCTGAACGAAGCTGATGATCGTCACGCCATTCACGAGGGCAGTGTTCTTGATCTAAGTGGCGAAAACTTGCGTCAGTTAGCTGGGCTTACCTCAGCAGACCCGCTCGTCGTGATTGGAGGAGCGCCCTGCCAGCCGTTTTCCAAGAACGCCTATTGGACTGATCCCGGAGAGGACTCGCGCCTTCGGCTTGCGTTTTACCGGGGTGACAAGGCTGAATACCAGCGACCGCCGTCTATCACTGAAGCGAAACCGGATGGCCGCCGCGATCTCCTCCTCGAGTTTGCTCGCCTCACTATCGATGCGAAGGCTGACGGGTTTGTACTCGAGAATGTACCCAGCATTTTCCATCCTCGAAATCGCCAGACGCTGCAGGTGTTCGTCGACGTGATGAAAGACGCTGGAATGGAGGTCTCGATTTTTAAAGGGAACAGCGCGGAGTTCGGGGTTCCACAAAAACGCGAGCGTGTTTTCATCTTAGGCGCTCAGTCCCGCGCTCCCGAACTCCCGGAAGTGACGCATGCTCAAGAGGCGTCGGGTTCACTCAAGCCGTTCGTGTCAGTCGGAGAGGCGATCGCCGAATATGGTGGCGGAAAGTATTTCGAACCGGAGGAGGTAGTCTCTGGTCGCTGGGCCGATCATCTAGCCCAAGTGCCTCCCGGCTCAAACTACAAAGCTCACACGGCGTGGGCTGGCCATCCTACCCCTACCTTCGAAGCAGAAAGTCGTTTCTGGAACTTTCTTTTGAAGCTGCACCCCGAAAAGTTGTCTTGGACGGTCGCAGCATCCCCTGGACCTTGGACGGGTCCTTTCCATTGGGAGTCGCGCCGGTTGCGCACACCCGAGTTGGCGGCCATTCAGAGCTTCCCAGAGAGTTATCGGTTCGCCGGGAGCCGACGGGAACGGGTGAAGCAGATCGGCAATGCCGTACCGCCGAAGATGGCTTCCGCAGTCGTAGCCAAGGTGCTTGAGGCGGTGGCATGACAGATCGAAACGTTCCTCTGAACTGTGTCTCTCTATTTAGCGGTTGCGGCGGGCTTGATCTTGGGCTGAAACGCGCTGGCTTCAACACTTTAGCCGCCGTTGAACTGGACGCGGATTGTGTTGCCAGCTTCAAGGCAAACTTCCCGGAGGCCGACGTTCTTTGTGCAGATATCGTCGGCTGGCCAGAAGGGGACATGCAGGAGTGGTTCCGTCAGTTCAAACAGCCAATCGCGTTGTTGGCCGCCGGCCCGCCGTGTCCCCCTTTTTCAAAATCTCGTTTCTGGCGCACGGACCTCCCCAAAGGGTTCGCTGATCCCGATGGCGCCGGCAGCTTTCGTGCTGTCTTAGCGGCGATTCGGATGGCCCGTCCGCTAGCGTTCGTCATTGAGAACGTGAAAGGCCTTACATACCGGGGAAATCGAGCAGCGCTCGACTCTGTGGTGAAGGACGCTGAGGAACTGGGTTATTCGGTCACCTGGACGGTGGTGAACGCTGCCGATTTTGGCGTAGCGCAGCTCCGTGAGCGGTGCTTCGTAGTAGGACTGCTTGGCGGCAAACCCTTTGAATTTCCGTCGCCGACGCACGCAAAAGAGCCGGAGGGTACCGGCCTCGAGCGCTGGGTCACGGCTGGCGACGTTCTCAACGATCTTGATACGGAAGAGGCCGCCAACAAGTGGGGGCATACAGCCGGAGGTAGGTTCAAGCACCTCCTTGAGGAGTTACCCCCAGGCCAAAACTACCTCTACTTCACAGCTGAGCGCGGGTATCCTGACCCTCAGTTCAAGTGGCGATCCCGCTATTGGACGTACCTGCTAAAGCTCAGTCCAGACCTCCCTTCGTGGACCATACAGGCTAAGCGAACCAATAATATGGGGCCGCTGCACTGGCGTAATAGGGTCTTACGGATCGAAGAGGTGAAGCGGCTGCAGTCTTTTCCCGACGATTTTGTTCTTTACGGGGATGTCAACAAGAAGTGGCGTCAGCTTGGGAACGCGGTTCCGCCACTATTGGCGGAGTCACTTGGTCGAGCGGTTGCCGCACAACTTCGGAGCACGGGCGGATGGATGACAGAGGCGGCTTAGAGCCAGAGGACAGCGCTCCTGAGCGACTACTTTTCCCGATTGCAAACGACTTCAGTCCTGGCACGCCCGCCAGCAATCCGATCTCACTGCCTGTTCTGTTGAATCTGGTGAAGACGGCCTCCGGTCGTTCCGCACAAGTCGAAGCCATACGTGCCTATTATTTTGCCGATGCGGCTGCTCTGCAACCTAGCGCCGAAGGGCAATTGACTCAGCAACGTCAGCTAGCCAGCAATGTCCTCATCGGAATGGATAGCTTCAGGGTTTATGATGAGGAGTCTGAACAACTTACTGTGCTTGGCGAGGAGCTGGTAGCCGCGCCGTCAGAGCAGGACGCTAACCGCCGATTGGCCAAGCACATTCTACTTGAACTTAATGGGCTTGAGGTTCTTCGGATACTTAAGGCGATGGCGTCTAGTAACAGGTCAATCAACAAGGCCAGCCTTGCGGAAGAACTAAACCGTCGCGGCTTTGTAACTAAGGCAGGTACCCCGATCTCCGCAAGCGCGAAGAACCATCTTATTTTTCTTTCTTGGTTGCGAAAGGCTGACGTTCTTCCTAGCAGGGGATACGCTGTCGACGAAGATGCGGTAAGGTTGCTCACCGGCAGGTCGATTGGTGACGCGAATCAAGCGATTGAGCTCACCGACAGGCAGAAGATCTTTGCAGCCGCACTTCGCCGAGACCTGGATGTAAACGGCTTTCGTGATGTTCAGGTTCGGGAGCTCCGCGCCGTCTGCCAAGCAACCTACCCGAGTGTTTTTAAGCGCACCGATGACCTGCGGCGGGCTGTTGTTAATCCGCTTGTCGACGGCGGATGGGCTACTCACTCTGAGACGGCCGGGAGCCGCAGCCAAGGGCGAGGTAGAGGCGGCAGTTCAGGTACAGTTAGAGCGACAGAGCAGCTAGCGGCTATCGACCCTTCATATCTAGGGTTGGCCTCGTTGGGCGGTATACCCGGCGAGGTTCGGCGGCACCTAAGAAGGCCGTTGAGCGACATCATGTCTGAGCTGACCAGCGATGACACTGGCGTGAAAGGCTTAGCCCTTGAAACGCTCGCCGTGCGGATATTGTACGAGCTTGGCCTGACGCCTGTCGCGTTTCGTGAACGCGGATCAGATAATGATGGTGCAGAGGTCGACCTGATTGCCGAAGGCGCGGACACGCACTTTCATCGCTGGATGGTGCAGTGCAAAAATGTCTCAAGAGTGCATGTCGCGGCACTTGCCAAAGAAGTTGGTATGGCTGTGATCTATCGTGCGCAGGTAATCTTATTAATCACTACAGGTGAGTTCACGACGACGGTGCACCAACACGCGCGGCAACTCGCAGAAACCAGCGGACACCAGGCAATCTTGATCGACAGGGCAAGCCTCGCTGCCTATATCCGCGACGGGGCTGCAGGGCTGTTTAGACAGTTCGAACAGCAAGCACAGGGCGTACTTGCCTGGAAGGCGCCGCAGCGCGGCGTGCAAACGCTAGATTGAAGCCGAACAGTGGGCGCTGCCGGTATCAGCGCCATTCAAATCAGAGACGAACAGCCGGCGAGCGGCGAATCCAAGGTAGAGGCCCCGCGGTCGCCCGCGAGGCCTCTTCTTAAACCGGCTTCATCTCCGATGAAGACGAACCCTTAGTCGTCATTCCGCGTCAGGAACGCGGGGGCGAAGTCGGGGGCGGGGCCGTCGTCGTTGCGGTCCGGGCGGTTCTCGCGCTGGGGGCGGTCGCCGCCTTCGCTGCGAGGTCCACGGTCGCCGCCGCCTTCGCGGGGTCCGCGGCCTTCGCCGCCACCGCGCGGGCCGCGATCACGATCGCCGCCGCCTTCGCGGCGCGGGCCACGGTCGCCGCCGCCACGCTCGCCGCCGCGGCCTTCGCCGTCGCGGCGGGGACCTCGGCCGCCGTCACGGCCGCGTCCGCCGCCGTCACGATCGCCACGGCCTTCGCCGCGCGGACGCTCTTCGCGGGGCGGACGGTTGTCCTCCAGCTCGGCGCCGGTTTCCTGGTCGACGACGCGCATCGACAGGCGAACCTTGCCGCGCGGGTCGATCTCGAGGACCTTGACCTTGACGTCCTGGCCTTCGGTCAGCACGTCCGCCACCTTTTCAACGCGCTCAGCCTTGATTTCCGAGACGTGGACGAGGCCGTCCTTGCCCGGCATGAAGGTTACGAAGGCGCCGAAATCGACGATGCTCGCCACCTTGCCGGTGTAGACCTTGCCCACTTCGGCCTCGGCGACGATGCCGTGGATCCACTGGCGGGCGGCCTCGATCTGGTTGACGTCGGAGGAGCTGATCTTGATCACGCCCTCGTCGTCGATGTCGACCTTGGCGCCGGTGGTGGCGACGATCTCGCGGATGATCTTGCCGCCGGTGCCGATGATGTCGCGGATCTTCTCCTTGGGGATCTGCATGGTCTCGATGCGCGGCGCGTGAGCGGAAAGCTCCCCGCGCACGTCGCCCAGGGCCTTGGCCATCTCGCCCAGGATGTGGGCGCGGCCGGCATTGGCCTGGTCGAGCGCGATGCGCATGATCTCTTCGGTGATGCCGGCGATCTTGATGTCCATCTGCAGGCTGGTGATGCCCGCTTCGGTACCGGCGACCTTGAAGTCCATGTCGCCGAGGTGATCCTCATCGCCAAGGATGTCGGAGAGGACCGCGAAGTCGTCGCCTTCCTTGATCAGGCCCATGGCGATGCCGGAGACCGGGCGCTTCAGCGGCACGCCGGCGTCGAGCAGGGCAAGGGTGCCGCCGCAGACGGTGGCCATCGACGAGGAGCCGTTGCTCTCCGTGATGTCGCTCAAGACACGGATCGTGTACGGGAATTCGTCGTGGCTGGGGAGCACCGGGTGGAGCGCCCGCCAGGCGAGCTTGCCGTGGCCGACTTCGCGGCGGCCCGGCGCGCCGAAGCGGCCGACTTCGCCGACCGAGTACGGCGGGAAGTTATAGTGGAGCATGAAGCGCTGGTAGGAGAGGCCTTCCAGCCCGTCGATCATCTGCTCCGCGTCCTTGGTGCCAAGGGTGGTGGTGCAGATCGCCTGCGTTTCGCCGCGGGTGAACAGCGCCGAGCCGTGGGTGCGCGGCAGGAAGCCGACCATGGCGTCGATCGGGCGAACCGTCTTGGTGTCGCGGCCGTCGATGCGGATGCCTTCCTTGAGGATGGCGCCGCGGACGATCTCGGCTTCGAGCTTCTTGACGAGCTTCAAGGCGCCCAGATAGCCCGAGGGATCAGACGCTTCGAGATCGGACAGGCCGGTGCGCGCCTTGGCGCGGGCTTCGTTGATCGCGGTCTGGCGTTGCTGCTTGTCGGTGAGCTTGTAGGCGGCGGCAAGATCGGCGCCAATGAGGTCGCGCAAGGTTTGCTTGATCGCGCTGGTGTCGGCCGGTTCGGCCAGTTCCCAGGGCTCGTTCGCGGCCTGCTCGGCGAGGCGGATGATGCCGTCGATCACCGGCTGGAGCGCGCGGTGGGCGAACATCACGCCCTTGAGCATGACGTCCTCGGACAGCTCCTTGGCTTCCGATTCCACCATCATCACGGCGTTGTGGGTGCCGGCGACGACGAGGTCGAGCTCGCCTTCCTTGAGCTGCTCCTGGCTCGGGTTGAGGATGTACTCACCGTCGATGTAGCCGACGCGGGCGGCGCCGATCGGGCCCATGAACGGAATGCCGGAGAGGGTGAGTGCGGCGGAAGCAGCGATCATCGCCACCACATCCGGCTCGTTCTCGCCGTCATAGCTCATCACATGGGCGATGCAGAGCACCTCGTTATAAAAACCCTCAGGAAACAAGGGCCTGATCGGGCGATCGATAAGGCGGCTGGTCAGCGTCTCCTTTTCGGTGGCGCCGCGCTCGCGCTTGAAGAAGCCGCCCGGGATGCGCCCGGCGGCCGAGAATTTTTCCTGGTAGTGGACGGTGAGCGGGAAGAAATCCTGCCCCGGCTTCACGTTCTTCGCGGCCGTGACGGCGCAAAGCACAACGGTTTCGCCGAGGGTCGCGAGAACCGCGCCGTCGGCCTGGCGGGCAACGCGGCCCGTTTCGAGCGTGAGGGTCTTGCCGCCCCACTCGATTTCAACTTTCTTCATGTCGAACATTTGATTTCCTTCAACGCCCACGGCCAGATGCCGCGGGGGCCTGTAGACCGGCCCGATGGCCGGTGATTGGGTCGATCATGACCCGAATCGAAGCGCCCGCCGAAATGCGGACGCCCGATGTGCGAAGCGGCCCGCTAGGGGCCGCTCCGGTGTTACTTACGAAGGCCAAGCTTCGCGATAAGGGCAAGGTAGCGCTCGCCTTCGGTCTTCCGAAGATAATCCAGAAGCGAACGGCGCTTGTTGACCAGCATCAGAAGACCGCGGCGCGAATGGTTGTCCTTCGCGTGGGTCTTGAAATGCTCGGTGAGATTGACGATCCGCTCCGTAAGGATCGCGACCTGGACTTCCGGCGAACCGGTGTCCGTGGAGCCACGGGCGTGGTCGTTGATGATTTCCTGCTTGCGCTCGGCGGTTACCGACATCGTTTACTCCTTCATTCAGATGTTGAAGCCGCGCACCACCCGGAGCCTGTCTCCGTGAAGCTCCACAAGCGCAACCGGAACAGACCCGTCGGTTGCTAAATGGAGCCCTGGCTTTGCGGCGGTCCCAATCACTTCACGCCCCTGGCGGAGCGCCCTTGCCTGATCGGGGGTAACGGAAAGAGCCGGGATGTCGTCCAGCCCCGCCGTCAACGGCAAGAGTGTCTGTTCAAGGGTTCGCGCGATAGCGAGTTCGGCCAGATTGTCCAGCGAAATCGCCCCGTCGAGGGTGAAGGGGCCGGCCTTCAGGCGGCGGAGCATGGTGACGTGGCCGACGGTGTCGAGGGCGTAGGCGATGTCGCGGGCGAGGGAGCGGATGTAGGTGCCCTTGGAGACGCGGGCGCGGAGGGTGATGCTCTCCAAATCCTCCCCTGGAAGGGGAGGGGGACCGCTCGCCGAAGGCGAGTGGTGGAGGGGGCTCGGTGCCACGCACAGACCCCCCTCCACCATGCTTCGCACGGTCCCCCTCCCCGTACCGGGGAGGATTTCGAGGGCGTGGATCGTGACCGCCCGTGCCTTCATCTCAACCTCGGCGCCGGCCCGGGCGAGATCGTAGGCGCGTTTGCCGCCGACTTTCAGAGCGGAGTAGATCGGCGGCACTTGCTCGATCGGGCCGGTGAAGCGGCCAAGCACCGCCTCCACCTGGGCAAGCGTCGGCCGCACCTCGGAGGTCGCAACCACCGCGCCTTCCGCGTCGAGCGTGTCCGTCTCCGCGCCGAAGCCGATCGTGAAGTCGTACACCTTGTCCGCATCGAGCATCCGGCCGGCGAGCTTGGTCGCCTCGCCCAGCGCCACCGGCAGCACGCCGCTGGCCAGCGGGTCCAGCGTTCCGCCGTGGCCGATCTTCACCTTGGGGTAGCCGCCGTCGCGCAGCGCGCGCTTCACCTTCGAGACGATGTCGGTGGAGCCCGGCCCCACCGGCTTGTCGATCACCAGCCAGCCGTGCATGGGCCTAGCGCCGCCCCTCAAGCGTGCCGGGCAGCATCAGGCGAAGCTGAGGCGCGTCGTCGGCGTGCATCTGTTCCATGAAGTGGCGGCGGCACAAAGCAAGGTAGCGGTCGTTGCCGCCGATCTCTGTCTGCCGGCCGGCGCGCACCGCTTTGCCCTCGCCATCGACGCGCAGGTTCATGGTCGCCTTGCGCCCGCATTCGCATATCGCTTTGAGCTCCACCAGCTTGTCGGCAAGCGCAAGCAGGCCTGCGCTGCCCGGGAAGAGATTGCCCTGGAAATCGGTGCGCAGGCCGTAGGCGAGCACCGGCACCCGCAGTTCGTCGCACACCGAGGCGAGCTGGCGCACCTGCTCGCCGGTGAGGAACTGCGCTTCGTCGATCAGCACGCAATCGGCGCCCGGGCCGACGATCTCGGCCTCCACATCGGCGCGCAGGTTCGTGTCGGCGTCGAAGGTGTTGGCCTGTTCCTTGATGCCGATGCGGCTGTCGATCACGCCAAAGCCGGAGCGGTCGTGAATGCCGGCGGTGTAGAGCATCGCCCGCATGCCGCGCTCGCGATAGTTGAAGGCGGTCTGCAGCAGGATGGTCGATTTGCCCGCGTTCATCGACGCATAATAGAAATAAAGCTTGGCCATGGCCGCACCCTAGCGGCGCGGGCGCGCTCAGGCGAGACCGGCGAGGCTCAGGAAGAGGTTGCGGATCGCTTCCACGGGCGGGACCACGACCCAACCCACCAAATCGAGCCGAGGCCAGATCGACGGCACCACGACGAGCAGCAGGATCAGCAGCAGGAAGCCGTATTTGCCGAGCTTGGCATAGCGGGCGGCGAGCGGCCGCGGCAGCAGGCCTTCCACGACATGGCTTCCGTCGAACGGCGGGATCGGCAGCATGTTGAACACTGCCAGGAAGATGTTGATCGCCAGGAACTTCTCAAGCGTGACGAGCAGGAAGGCGCCGCCCAGGGAGCCCGGCACGACGAGGGAAAGCGCCGCCGCCAAAGCGAACACGGCGAGGAGGCCGAGCAGCAGGTTCATCGCAGGCCCGGCCAGTGCGACGAGCATCATGTTGAGCCGCGGATTGCGCATCTTTCGCGCCACCACCGGCACCGGCTTGGCCCAGCCGAACACCGGCGCCCCGGCAATGGCGAGCATCAACGGCAGCACCAATGTCCCGATCGGGTCGACATGGCGGATCGGATTGGGGCTGAGCCGGCCGAGATCGCGCGCGGTATGATCGCCGAAGGCATTGGCGACCCAGCCGTGCGAAATCTCGTGAAGTACGATGGCGACGACCAGCGGGATCAGCCACGTCGCAAGGTTGAACAGCAGATTATCCGGCACGCGCGCCCTCCGGCCATTCCCCGGCGAGGATTGAGAACAGCACGGTGTCGCGCACATGGCCCGTCCAGGTGATCCGGTCCGCGCGCAGCACGCCTTCGCGGACCGCGCCGAGCTTCGCCATCGCCGCCTGGCTGCGGGCGTTGCGCGCATCGACGCGAAACTCGACCCGCCGGAAGCCGCTGCCGAACGCGCGGCTGAGCATCAGATTCTTGACCCTGCGATTGAAGCCCGTCCCGCGCATGGAGGGTATGTAGTAAGTGTTGCCGATCTCCAGCACCCCCCGCTCCGGATCCACGGCGATAAAACAGCTCATCCCAACCAGTTGCCCGTCCGAGAAGATGACGAAGTTGCACCAGCTCGGCCGCCGCATCAGGACGTCAAAGCTGGCGTCGAAATGCTCCGGATCATAGGACACGGAGTAGATCGGCCAGATCGCCAGGTCCTCGGCGCAAGCCGCCTTCAGCGCCGCGCGGTGCACCTCGGTGAGCGGTTCCAGACGGATGTCGCCCTGTGCCATGGCTGCGACGAGCGAGACCACGTCAATCATTCAACCTCGGCAGGGCAAGGCAGCGGTTCCCCGCCGACGGTGCTCTCCGCGTCGAACTCGTCGGGATCGATGACGCCCAGGGTCGGCGGTTGGCCGCCGACCACGTTCCGATGGGCCGTGCTGGTGCGGTCGCTTGAAATGGGGCCCGCCGTCTTTCGCACGCGGCGCGTGAGATAATTGATGCTGTACGTGCCGACACAGCCGGCCATCACGCCGCCGGACTCATAGCCGATCAGGCGGAAGTCCCCGCGTTGCCAACGGAACCGGTAGCTTGCCCAGCTGCGAAGATAACCAAGTGTGACAAGCACCGCGCCCCGGTCCAGGCGGACGGTGTCATCGTTGACCGGCTCGTTAGGGCTGAACGGAGAGGCCGGGCGCGAGAAGAGCCGGTGATTGCTGGCGGCGAGCCGAAAGCCGCCTCGGGGCTCGGCAAGGAGGACGAGGAGCATATAAGGATTGGTATCGACCCGGTGCGAGCGACCGTCGTCTTTAACAGTGCGGACGTTCGCCGGATCGTTCATCCGGATGAGCAGAGCGAAATCGGCGCGTCCGTCGCGGTTGAGGTCGCCAGTGTCGCGTGACGCAATCACCCAACCCGACGGTACGAAGGTCGCCGCGTCTTTAGCCGACGCCCTGACGGTGGGGTAGCGAACCGGCGGGATTGCGAAATTCTGGCTGGCCGCAGCAGTAGGCGCGCAGAGAAGAAGGACGGCGAGAGTCGACCCGATGTTCATCTCGCCAGCTTAGCCGAACGACGGCTGAGGCCAAGCTACAAGCGCGCGTTGGCCTCATCGGCCGCGGCTCGCCGGCTTATTCTTCTTCGCCGTCGCCCCCGTCTTCGTCGCTCAAGTCCTGCACCACCTTGGGGGAGCGGAGGAGGGCGTCGATGTAGCTGCCCTGGTCGAAGCTCTGGTCGGGGAGGAACTTGAGCTTGGCGGCGAACTTCAGGTTCACGCGCATCGCCACGGAGCGCTGCAGGTAGGCGGTGTTGGTGCGCAGCGCCTTGAGCACGATCTCCTCGTCCTGGCCGAGCAGCGGCTTCACGAACGCGGTCGCGTGGCGCAGGTCCGGCGACATCCGCACCTCGGTGACGGAGACCGGGTGGCTGGTCAACACTTCGTCATGCACATCGCCACGCATCAGGATTTCGGACAAGGCATGGCGCACCTGCTCGCCGACGCGGAGCAGGCGAACGGAGCGGCCTTCGTTGGAGTCGGTTTTTTTCATAGCTTACGCCTTCTACCCCTCTCCCATCTCGGGAGAGGGAGGGGCCCGCCGTGGTTCCCCATCGAAGTATTACTTCGATGGGAGCCCTGGAGCGGTGGGAGGATGAGGGCATGCAGGCCAGTCAATCCCTCACCCTCCCATTGCTGACGCAATGGGTCCCTCCCTCTCCCGCAAGGGGAGAGGGGTTTTTAGATCACAAAGTCCGTGCGCGCTCTTCGACTTCGAAGACTTCGAGGTGGTCGCCCGCCTTGATGTCGTTCGTGTCGGCAAGCAGCACGCCGCATTCCAGGCCGGCGCGCACTTCGGCGACGTCGTCCTTGAAGCGGCGCAGCGACGAAATCGTGGTCTTGGAGACGATGACGTCCTCGCGGGTGAGGCGCGCGTGGAGCCCCTTGCGGATGACGCCTTCCAGAACCAGCAGACCGGCGGCCTTGTCCTTCTTGCCCGCCGGGAACACTTCCTGGACTCGGGCGCGGCCGACGACGGTTTCGATGATCTCCGGCCCAAGCTCGCCCGCCATCGCCTGCTTCACCCAATCGGTGAGGTGGTAGATGACGTCGTAGTAGCGGAACTCGACCTTGGTCCGCGCCGCCACTTCGCGCGCCTTGGCGTTCGGGCGGACGTTGAAGCCGATGATCGGCGCGCCCGACGCGGCGGCAAGCACCACGTCGCTTTCGGTGATCGCGCCGACGCCCGAAGCGAGGATGCGGGCCTTGATGTCGGCGGTCGAGATGCGGTTCACCGCACTTGCGATCGCCTCGGCGGAACCCTGCACGTCGGCCTTGATGACCAGCGGGAATTCCTTGGCCATGTTGGCGCGCGAGGTGAACATGTTCTCCAGGCTGACCGGCGCGGACGTGGTGCGCTTGAGATCGAGCAGGCCCTGGCGATAGGCGGCGACCTCACGGGCGCGCGCTTCGTTCTCCACCACGGTGAGCACGTCCCCGGCCGAGGGAACGCCGGACAGGCCGAGCACTTCCACCGGCACCGACGGGCCGGCTTCCTTCACCTGGCGGCCCTGGTCGTCGATCATCGCGCGAACCTTGCCCGGCACCGCGCCGACCACGAATACGTCGCCGACGCGAAGCGTGCCGCGCTGCACCAGCACGGTGGCGAGCGGACCGCGGCCCTTGTCGAGCTTGGCTTCCACGACCGCGCCTTCGGCGGCGCGGTCCGGATTGGCGCGCAGCTCGAGGATTTCAGCCTGCAGCGAAAGCGCTTCCAGAAGCCCGTCGAGGTTGGTCTTCTTGAGCGCGGAGACCTGCACGTCCTGCACGTCGCCGCCGAGATCCTCGACCACGATTTCGTGCTGGAGAAGCTCCTCGCGGATCTTCTGCGGATTGGCGCCGGGCTTGTCGATCTTGTTGATCGCAACGATCATCGGTACGGCGGCCGCCTTGGTGTGATTGATCGCCTCCACCGTCTGGGGCTTCAGGCCATCGTCGGCCGCGACCACCAGCACGACGATGTCCGTCACGTTGGCACCGCGGGCACGCATTTCGCTGAACGCTTCGTGGCCGGGCGTGTCGAGGAAGGTGATCTTGTTCCCGTCGGGGAGCGCGACCTGGTAAGCGCCTATATGCTGGGTGATGCCGCCGGCCTCGCCCGAGACGACGTTGGCGCCGCGGATCGCGTCGAGCAAAGACGTCTTGCCGTGGTCGACGTGGCCCATGATGGTGACCACCGGCGGACGCGGAAGCCGGGTCTCGGCCCCATCGTCGTCGCCGCCGATGCCGATCTCGACATCGCTTTCGCTGACGCGCTGCATGTTGTGGCCGAACTCGGCGACCAACAGCTCGGCGGTGTCCTGGTCGATCGCCTGGTTGACCGTGACGACCATGCCCATCTTGAACAACGACTTCACCAAGTCCGCGCCGCGCTCGGCCATGCGGTTGGCGAGTTCGCCGACCGTGATCGTGTCGGGCACCACGACGTCGCGCACCTGCTTGGCCGACGGGCCAGCCTGCGAATGCGAGCGCTTTTCCTTTTCGCGGGCGCGGCGAAGCGCGGCGAGGGAACGGGCGCGGTTCGAATCCTCATCTCCCGAAAGCGCGCGGGTGACGGTGAGCTTGCCAGCGTGGCGGCGGTCGTCGCGGCCGCGCACCGGGCGGGCCGGCTCGGGCCGCTTGACCACGGGCACGCCCTTGGGACGGGCAGAGCGGCGTTCTTCCTCTTCGCTTGCCGCAGGAGCGCCAGCAACTGGCGTCGCCGTGGCTGCGGGCTGCGGCGGCGCGGCGGCTTCCTCGGCGGCGCGGCGCTCGGCGTCGGCGGCATCCTTTTCGGCCTGAATGCGCGCCTCTTCCTCGGCGCGGCGATTGTCTTCGGCGCGGCGGCGCTCTTCCTCGGTTGCGGCAACCGCCTGGCGGTCCTCGCGGCGGCGCGCTTCCTCAAGCGAGGAAAGACGCGCTTCCTCGGCCTCGCGGAGCAGCTTGTCCTGAAGCTCGCGGCGGGACGCGGCGTCCATCGGCCGTGCGGGCGCTGCAGGACGCGCGGGCGGAGCGGCCGGGCGAGGCGCCTGCGGAGCCGGAGCCGCCGCAACCGGCGCTGCAACGGCGGGCGCGGGCGCTTCCTCGGCCTTGGGCGCTTCCGGGGCAGCGGCGGGGGCGCCGCCGCCTGGACCCAGGATGCGGCGCTTCTTGACCTCGACCACCACCGTGTTGGAGCGGCCGTGGCTGAAGCTCTGCTTCACCTGGCCGGTCTCAACGGTGCGTTTCAGGCCCAGGGGAGCGCGCGCTCCAAGCTTCGGCTTATCACTCGTATCGCTCATATTATCCTTCGTTCACATCATCAGCCGACGCATGCGGCGTGCCCGCAATTGCGGTCTCAAGCCCGTTTGTCTCACCTGTAAAAGCGCGCCACCGCTCAAGCGCATGGCGCACGCGCTGAGCGGCAGCGCGATCGATCAGCGCGGCATGTACCACATTCTGGCGTCCCAGCGCCAACGACAATATGGTCCTATCGGCTGGAAAAACCAGCCCTTGGCCCTCGTTGCCGCCCACCCGCCAGGCCTGATCGAGCTTGCGATTGCCGTCCTCTCCCGCGTCCGACGCGTGGATCAGCAAATGCGCCTCGCCCCGGCGCAGCGCGACGTCGATCTTCTCCGCGCCGGTAAGCAGCGTGCCCGCGCGCGCTTCCAGGCCAAGCCGGTCGAGCACAGCCTGTCGAAGCGCGGTCTCGATCCGCTCGCCCAGGTCGTCGGGCGCGGAGACCGGCTGCTTGAACGCCCGGGCAAGCGCGCCCTTGAGCTTGCCGTTGCCCTGCGCTTTCTCAAGCGCCGCCCGGTCCACCGCGATCCAAGCCCCACGTCCGGGAGCCTTGGCGCGGATGTCGGGCATCACGATGTCGTCCGGCCCAAGCGCGAGCCGGACCAGAGTGTCCCGAGCCCCCGCTTCCCGCGTCAGGATGCAGGTGCGCTCGGCAACGTGCTCGGACTTACCGTCTAGGCGATCATTGGGGGGTTTCCGCAACAGCGTCCTCCCCTGCTGCGGCGTCTTCGTCCTCGAACCAGTGGGCGCGGGCGGCCATGATGATTTCGTTGCCCTGCTCGTCCGTGAGGCCATATTCCGCCAGGATTCCGCCCTTGTCCTCGCTGCGGTTGCTTTCCTTCTGGCGGCGCTGTTCGGGACGCTTCTTCTGAACCAGCTCGTCGGTGGCGAGATCGGCGAGATCGTCGAGCGTCTTGATGCCGGCCTTGCCGAGCGTCACCAGCATCGCCTCGTTCAAGTAGGGCATGTCGGCCAGCGCATCCTCGACGCCGAGCGCCCGGCGCTCCTCGCGCGACGCTTCCTCGCGGCGCTCCAGCGCCTCGGTGGCGCGGCTCTGAAGCTCGGTGGCGAGATCGTCGTCGAAACCTTCGATGGACGCGATCTCGTCAATGCCGACATAGGCCACTTCCTCAAGCGCGCCGAAGCCTTCGGCGACCAGCAACTGGGCAAGCGTCTCGTCGACGTCGAGTTCCTCCTGGAACATGGAGGAGCGCTCGACGAACTCCTTCTGGCGCTTCTCGGACGCGTCGGCCTCGGTCATGATGTCGATCGCCGAGCCGGTGAGCTGCGAGGCAAGCCGCACGTTCTGGCCGCGGCGGCCGATGGCCAGCGAAAGCTGGTCGTCGGGCACCACCACCTCGATCCGGCTTTCTTCCTCGTCGATCACCACGCGGCTGACCGTCGCCGGCTGCAGGCCGTTCACCACGAAGGTGGCGAGATCTTCCGACCAGGGGATGATGTCGATCTTCTCGCCCTGAAGCTCCTGCACCACGGCCTGGACGCGCGAACCCTTCATGCCGACGCAGGCGCCGACCGGATCGATCGAGCTGTCGTGGCTGATCACGCCGATCTTGGCGCGGCTGCCCGGATCGCGGGCGGCGGCCTTGATCTCGATGATGCCATCGTAAATCTCGGGCACTTCCTGAGCGAACAGCTTCTTCATGAAGTCGGGGTGGGCGCGGCTGAGAAAGATCTGCGGCCCGCGATTCTCACGGCGCACCGATGCGATCAGCGAACGTACCCGGTCGCCGACGCGGACCACTTCGCGCGGGATCTGCTGGTCGCGGCGGATGACGCCCTCGGCCCGGCCGAGATCGACAACGACGTGGCCGAACTCGACGCGCTTAACGACACCGGTGATGACTTCGCCGGTGCGGTCCTTGAACTCCTCGAACTGGCGCTCGCGCTCGGCGTCGCGGACCTTCTGGAAGATGACCTGCTTGGCGGCCTGGGCGGCGATTCGGCCGAACTCGATCGGGGGCAGCGGATCGACGATATAGTCGCCGACCACCGCGCCCGGCTGAAGCTTCTCGGATTCCTTCAGGCTGACCTGCTTGAAATAATCGTCCACCTCTTCGACCACTTCGACGACGCGCCACAAGCGAAGGTCGCCGGTGACCGGATCGAGCTTGGCGCGGATGTCGTTCTCGGCGCCGTAGCGGGCGCGGGCGGCGCGCTGGATGGCGTCCTCCATCGCCTCGATCACGATCCCCTTGTCGATCAGCTTCTCGCGCGCAACCGCGTCGGCGATGGCGATCAGCTCGGCGCGGTTGGCGGTGACGCCGCCGGAATTGCCCGATGCGGCCGATGCTGCAGTGGTAGCCATGTCAGTCTTCCTCTGTTTTGGTGGTCTCGGCGCCGTCTTCCGGTTCGCCTTCGAATGTTACGATCTCATCCGCCGCATCCGCTTCGGCGGCAAGCAGCGGCGCGGTGGCGGCGATGAGCTTGTCGGTCATCACCAGCTTGGCCGACTGAATGGAGGCGAACGGCAAGCCGACCGCGTCCTGCCCCGGAAGCTCGACCATAACGGTCTCGCCGTCGACGCCGAGCAGCGGCCCGCTGAACACCTTGCGGCCGTCGAGCTTTTCGAGGAGCACGATGCGCGCCTCGAAGCCCTTCCAGTCGTCATAATCCTTGAGCCGGGTCAGCGGCCGGTCGATTCCGGGCGAGCTGACTTCCAGCCGGTAAGCGTGCGGAATGGGATCGCGCCCTTCCGCCTCGGCCGCGTCGAGCAGTTCGGACAAGCGCCGCGACAGCCGCGCGCAACCATCCAGCGTCAATTGCCGTGTCTTGGGATCCTCGGCCATCACCTGAAGCGTCGGATCGGAGGTGCCGCCGATCATCTTGACGCGCACCAGCGCGAGCCCCTCGGCCTCGGCCGCGGGTCCGAACATGTTCTGCAGTGCTTCCAGATCGGCCATATTGTGCTCACCACGCGCCGCAGCGCGAAAACCATAACCCTCCGCCGCCGGCCCCGGACCCCGGAGCCAGCCTCAACTTCTAACGATGTCGAGGAGGTGAGCCGCATATAGGCGCGGCGGCCGGAACGGGCAAGCGCGAATGGAAGGGGCGGCGCGCAATCGCCTGCAACGGAGGCGTTGCCCTTCCCGCGCCAGCGGTCGTAGATGCACTCCTCGCCCCGGAGTGCCCCGACGATGAAACTGAAGCTGATCCTTCTCGCCTCCCTCACCGTCTTGGCCTCGGCCGCTGCCGCCCAGCAGGGGACCGCGCCGGCCGGCGGAGACATTCCCGCCGCGTTCAAGCCGCCAACGGAGGCGCGCGACTACGTGAAGCGCGAAGCGATGATCCCGATGCGCGACGGCACCAAGCTCTACACCGTGATCGTTTATCCCAAGGGGCTGACAAACGCGCCGATCGTGCTGACCCGCACCCCCTATAACGCCAAGTCGCGCGTCAACCGGATGGACAGCCCGCGGATTCTCTCCACCCTCCCGCTCGCCGACGAGATGTTCGTCAAAGGGGGCTATATCCGGGTCTATCAGGACGTCCGCGGCAAATATGGTTCCGAAGGCGATTATGTCGTCACCCGGCCGGTCATCGGTCCGCTCAACCCGACCAAGGTGGATCACGTCACCGACGCCTACGACACGATCGACTGGCTGGTGAACAAGGCCAACCTTCCCGAGTCGAACGGCCGCGTCGGGATGATCGGATCGTCCTACGAAGGTTTCACGGTGGTCATGGCCCTGCTCAACCCGCACCCGGCGCTCAAGGTCGCGGTGCCGGAAAGCCCGATGATCGACGGCTGGATGGGCGACGACTGGTTCCACTACGGCGCGTTCCGCCTGGCCAACATCGCCTGGCTGGGATCGCAGACCGGCTACAAGGGCGAAGGCAAGGCGCCTCCGACCGGCGGCTATGACGATTACGACAATTTCCGGCGGGTCGGTTCGGCGGGCGACTGGGCCAGGGCATCCGGCTACGACCAGCTGCCTTATTGGCAGCGGATGGTGGCGCATCCTGCCTACGATTCCTTCTGGCAGGGCCAGGCGCTCGACAAGATGATCGCCGCCAATCCTTCCGACGTGCCGACCTTGTGGGAGCAGGGTTTGTGGGACCAGGAGGACATGTACGGCGCCATCACCGCCTGGGAAGCGCTCAAGGCCAAGGGCAAGATGGGCAACAACCATTTGGTGATGGGCCCGTGGCGGCACAGCCAGGTCAATCGCGAGGGCCGCTCGCTCGGCGCCTTTCAGTGGGAGGGGGACACCGCCCGCCAGTTCCGCGAGGAGATGGTTCTGCCCTTCTTCAACCAGCATCTCAAGGGTGGCCCGGCGGTGGAGCTCCCCGCGGCGACCATCTACAATACCGGCGAGGACCGTTGGGACCGGCTCACCACCTGGCCGCTCGCCTGCGAAAAGGGCTGCGCGGCGCCGCTTACGCCGATGTACCTGCAGGCGAATGACGGGTTGGCATTCTCGAAGCCGAGGGGCGGCAGCGACAGCTATGTGTCCGATCCCGCCAAGCCGGTTCCGCACCTGCCGCGGCCGGTGAACTTCAACGACGGACGGTGGGGCGACTGGCTGGTCAGCGACCAGCGCCACGCCGACGGACGGCCGGATGTGCTGACCTACTCAAGCGAGGTTCTGACCGCGCCGGTGCGGGTCTCGGGCGCGCCGATGGCCGATCTCTTCGCCCGCACCACCGGGACGGACGGCGATTTCGTCGTCAAGGTGATCGACGTCTATCCGGACGAAGTCGCCGGCGATCCGAAGATGGGCGGTTATCAATTGCCGATCAGCCTCGACATCTTCCGCGGACGCTACCGCGACAGTTTCGAGAAGCCGTCGGCGATCCCGGCCGGCAAGGTCCAGCGCTACCGGTTCCGGCTGCCGACGGTGAACCACGTCTTCCAACCGGGCCACCGGATCATGGTGCAGGTGCAATCCAGCCTGTTCCCGCTCTACGACCGCAATCCGCAGACCTTTGTGCCGAACATCTTCCTTGCGAAGAAGGGAGACTATCGGAAGGCGACGGTGACGGTTGAGCACAGTGGCAGTGCGGCGAGTGCGGTGTGGCTGCCCGTCGTTTCGCTCGACCAGTCGGCGGTGAAGGTGCCTTCTACCGATCGGTAGCCGCACACGCCTTCCACGATCGTAGTTTCCGCCTGAAACCAGCAAGAGAGAAAACCATGCGCCTTTTCCCACTCCTCCCACTTCTCGCCTTGGTCGCCTGCAACACCGGCGGGGAAGGCGTGGAAGCCGCCAATGGCAGCGGCGCGGGCGCCGCGGCGCCGGTGCGGAACGCGGCTGGCAAGCCGTTCGCGATCCAGCAGCTTGGCGACTTCGACGAACCCTGGGCAATGGCCTTCCTGCCGAACGGCGATGCCCTGATCACGGAGCGCAAGGGCAAGCTGCTGGTGTGGAGCCGAAAAGCCGGTGCGGCGGCGGTGACGGAAGTCTCCGGCGTTCCGGAGGTGGATTATGGCGGCCAGGGCGGCTTGGGCGACGTCGCCGTGAACCCGCGGAACGGCATGATCTACCTGTCCTGGGTCGAAGCCGGCCCGAACGACACGCGAGGCGCCGTGGTTGGGCGCGCCCACCTGCTCGCCGGCTCCGCGGCGGTGCCCGGTGCGAAAGCCGGATACAAGCTCGACGGTCTGGAGGTGATCTGGCGGCAGACGCCCAAGGTCGAGGGCCGCGGCCATTTCAGCCACCGCATCGTGTTCGCGCCCGACGGCAAGATGTTTTTGACCAGCGGCGAGCGCCAGAAGTTCGATCCGGCGCAGGACATGTCGATGAATCTCGGCAAGGTGCTTCGCCTCAACGACGACGGCACCGTGCCCAGGGACAATCCGTTCGCAAGCCGCGGCGGCGTCACCGCCCAGATCTGGAGCCTTGGCCACCGCAACCTGCTTGGCCTCGCCTTCGCGCCGGACGGGCGGCTGTGGGAGAACGAGATGGGCCCGAAGGGCGGCGACGAATTCAACCGGATCGAGCGGGGCAGCAACTACGGTTACCCGATCGTGTCCAATGGCGATCATTATGACGGCAAGGACATTCCCGACCACAACACCCGGCCGGAGTTCAACGCGCCGGAGGTGAGCTGGACGCCGGTGATCTCGCCGTCGAGCCTGATGTTCTACACGGGCAAGCTGTTCCCCCAGTGGCGCGGCAGCGCCTTCATCGGCGGCCTTTCAAGCAAGGCGCTGGTGCGGGTGACGATCAGCGGCGACACCGCCCGCGAGGCGGAACGCTGGGACATGGGCGAGCGCATCCGCGAGGTCGAGCAAGGCCCCGATGGCGCGATCTGGGTGCTGGAGGACGGCGGCAAGTCGGCGGGCCGCCTGCTCCGGCTGGCGCCGGCGGGACGCTAGGCCGGCAGCCGCCGGTAGCGGAAGTACCAGACTTCGTGGCCCTTGCGGCGGGCCTTGGCTTCGTAGCGGGTCTCGGGCCAGCCGCCGGGGCGGGTTAGGAAGTCGGTGGCGCTCTCCGCAAGCCAGTCGAAGTCCGGGCGGGCGTTCATGATCATCATTGACCAGCGGCAATAGGTCGGATCGTCCGTGCCGAGCCGGAACTCGCCCCCGGGCTTGAGCTTGGCGGCGATAAGGTCAAGCGGCCCGTGATTGATCATGCGCCGCTTGGCGTGGCGCGCCTTGGGCCAGGGATCGGGGTGGAGCAGGTAGACGAAGCTCAGCGCGCCGTCCGGCACGCGCTCCAGCACTTCCAGCGCGTCGCCCATGTGGAGGCGGACGTTGGTCAGGCGGCGCTCGCGGACATGGGTGAGCGCGCCGACGACTCCGTTGAGGAACGGCTCGGCGCCGATGAAGCCGTGGTCGGGGAGGAGGTCGGCGCGGAAGGCGAGGTGCTCGCCGGAGCCGAAGCCGATCTCGAAATGGAGCGTGCGGTCACTGCCAAACAGGGTGCGGCTGTCGACCGGCCCCTCCTCCGGCACGCTGATCGCGGGCAGCAGCTCCTCGAGCAAGGCGGCCTGGCCCTGGCGCAGCTTGTGGCCGGAGCGGCGGCCGTAGAGGCGGCGGATGGTTGTGGGATCGTTCACGTCGGTTCGGTTAAACTCCGGAGCTTCAACAGCCAAGGGTCCTTCTCCATGCGCCTTGTTGCTTCCGCCGCGTTCGCCGCCGCTCTGTTCCTCGCCGCCCCGGCCTTCGCGACGGGCGGCTTCACCTGCAGGCCGGTGTCTGGCGCCGGACCGGTGTTGACCCTGGCCGTCGGCCACACGGTTGTGGGTTCGGTGATCTCGGCCAAGCTTAGCGACAGCCGGGCCAGGCTCGCCGTGGGGCAGAGCTGGATCGACTGGCGCTACCTTTGGCTCGACCTGGTCGATGCCAATGCAGTTCGCGTCGAAGCCAGATTACGGGCGGTCTTTCAGCCGAAGCTGAAAGGCCGGCCCGCAATCGGCACGCTGGTTCGCGGCGGGCGGACGTACCGGGTCCGCTGCGTCGAGTCTTAAAGCGCGGCCTTGAGGGCGTCGGCGAGGTCGGTTTTTTCCCAGGGGAAATAATCGCCCTCGGCGGTGCGGCCGAAATGGCCGTAGGCGGCGGTGCGGGCGTAGATCGGCTTGTTGAGGCCGAGATGGGTGCGGATGCCGCGCGGGGTGAGGCCGCCAAGCGCCTCGATCTTCATGATCGCCGCTTCGATCTCCGCGTCGCCGACCGTGCCGGTGCCGTGGGTATCGACGTAGAGCGACAGCGGAGCCGAGACGCCGATCGCGTAGGCAAGCTGGATGGTGCAGCGCTGGGCAAGGCCCGCCGCGACGATGTTCTTGGCAAGGTAGCGCGAGATGTACGCAGCCGAGCGATCGACCTTGGTCGGATCCTTGCCCGAGAAGGCGCCGCCGCCGTGCGGGGCCGCGCCGCCATAAGTGTCGACGATGATCTTGCGGCCGGTAAGGCCGGCGTCGCCGTCCGGCCCGCCGATCTCGAAGCTGCCGGTCGGGTTGATATGGTAGACGGTCTCGTCCCCGAGCAGGTTGGCCGGAAGCACGTCGGCAACGACCTTCTTAACATAGGCCTTGAGCTCGGCCTCGCCTTCGCCCTCGTCATAGCCCTTGCCGTGTTGGGTGGAGACCACGATCGCGGTGGCGGCGGCGGGCTTGCCGTCCTTGAAGCGCAGCGTGACCTGGCTCTTGGCGTCGGGCTCAAGGAACGGCGCCGCGCCGGAGTGGCGGTCGGCGGCCATGCGCTCGAGGATCTTGTGGCTGTAATAAAGGGTGGCCGGCATGAGATCGGGCGTTTCGTCGGTGGCGTAGCCGAACATGATGCCCTGATCGCCGGCGCCTTCGTCCTTGTTGCCGGACGCATCGACGCCCTGCGCGATGTGGGCGCTCTGCGGGTGGAGGTTGTTCTGGAAGGTGAGCTTTTCCCAATGGAAGCCGTCCTGCTCGTAGCCGATCGCCCGAACAGTTGCCCGAACCGTCTGCTCGATTTCCTCGGGAACGCCCGGCGCCCAATTGCCGGCTTCGTCCATGATGCCCTTGCCGCGGATTTCGCCGGCGAGGACGACGAGCTGGGTGGTGGTCAGCGTTTCGCAGGCGACTCGCGCTTCCGGGTCCTTGGACAGGAACAGATCGACGATGGCGTCGGAGATCTGATCGGAAACCTTGTCCGGATGGCCTTCGGAAACCGACTCGGAGGTGAAGAGATAGTTGCTGCGCATGGGAGAATGCTGGCCTTCCGTGAGAGCGGTTCGATTGAGAAAACGGATATAAAGATATCCTTATATGCGCGGCTCCCTAGCGCGCTTCGCCGGGCTTCGCAATGGCTTGCGCCCGGCGGCCCACGAGCAGTGCGCCGACTGCCAGGAGCAAAGCGAAGCCGAGCGGCAGGACGTTGCCGAGCCGGGCGAACAGGGTGGGCGGCAGCGGCGCGGGGAGCATCGCGTCGATCACCCCGGGGCGGCGCCAAGGCAGGCTTTGGAGGAGCGCGCCTTTGGCATCGATCACCGCCGAAATGCCGGTCGGTGTCGAGCGGAGAATGGGAATGCCCTCCTCAAGCGCGCGGAGCCGCGCCTGGGCGAGGTGCTGCGGCGGGCCCCAGCGGCCGAACCAGGCGTCGTTGGACGGGTTGAACAGGAAGTTCGGGCGGTTGCCCCGATCCACCACCTGGCCCGAGAAGATGATCTCGTAGCAAAGCTGGAAGCCGGCCTTGCCGACCACCGGCAGGTTCAGCGTTTGCGGGCCTGGGCCGGGATCGAAATCCACGTCGCCGGGCGCAAGGCGGGAAAGACCGATGGCGGAGAGGATCGGCCGCATGGGGAGATATTCGCCGTACGGGACGAGGTGCGCCTTGTCGTAGCGGGCGTGGATTGTGCCGGCGCGATCCATGGCGAAGACGCTGTTGGTGGCGCTGGTGACGTCGAGGCCGCCCTGGGACTGCCAGGTGACTCCGCCGGTCAGCAGCAGGTCGGCCGGACCCATCATCAGGCCGACCCGGCGGCGCAGCATCGCGCCTTCTTGCTGCATGGGCGGGTAGATAAGGCCGTTCTGGAGCGGGCGGGTGACCGCCGCTTCGGGCCAGAGGAGCAGGCGCGGGGCGCCCTTCCCTGCCTGCGACATGCCGGCCAGCCGGGCCTCATTGGTCTCGATGAAGTCTTCGCGCCATTTGTCCTGCTGGCCGATATTGGGCTGGATGATGCGCAATGCGGTGGCGGTGGGCGGCGGCGCGGCCGGCGCGGCGAGCAGTGCAAGGCCGGTGGCGACCGCGACGCTACCGAGCAGAGCCGAGGCTTCGCGCCAGCGCTTGAGGACAAGGAGGAGCACCGCGCCCGCGACCAGCGCGGTGATGCCGGACAGGCCGTAGGTGCCGAGCCATGCCGCGAGCCGGGACACGGGAGTCGGCAGCAGCGCAACGCCCAGCGGGTTCCAGGCGAAGCCGGTGAACAGGGTGGCGCGCAGCCATTCGGTGACGATCCAGGCGGCGGCGAAGGTCAGGGCCAGGCGCAGCGGGTGGGAGCGTCCCCAGCGCCAGGCGAGGCCCGCCGCGGCCGCCGGGTAGACGGCGAGGTAGAGCGAGAGGAGAACCACCGCGACCCAGCCGAGCCAGGCGGGCATCGCCTCCTGATAGGTGAAGGCGGTCGCGATCCAGTTCAGGCCGACTGTGAAATGGCCGACGCCGAACCACCAGCCGCGCGCAAGCGCCGAGCGCAGCCGCGGCGCTTCGCGCACCAGCCACAGCAGAAGCGCAAAGGCGGCAAGCGTGACCGGCCACAGGCCGAGCGGCGCGAAACCCGTCGCGCTCGCCAGGCCGGCGGCCAAGGCGAGGAAATTACGGCGCATCGATTGCAGACGACGCAAGAGTCACAAAGGTTACGAGTGGCACAAGTGGCACATGGATTCACGGGGGGGCTCTACCCCAGAAGCAGCCTGCCCCCGGCAGGGGGAGGGTCGGGAACGGAGATGGCGGTCGATGCCCATCCGCCCCATGTGGCGGACGAAGTCCTATTTTCCAAGCGCCGAAACCATGACGCCGCGCCGGCGATCGGCTAGAGGGTGAGCATGACCCAGCTTCCCCCCTTTCACCTCGCCTTTCCCGTTCACGATATCGACGCGGCACGCCACTTCTACGGCGCCCTGCTCGGCTGCCCGGAAGGCCGAAGCGCGCCCGAATGGATCGATTTCGATTTCTTCGGCCACCAGATCGTCGCCCACCTCAGCCCCGATGCGCGGCCCCGTGCGCACACCAATCCGGTGGACGGCCACGACGTGCCCGTGCCGCATTTCGGCGCGGTGCTCGGCATGGTGTCGTGGGAAGTGCTTGCCGAGAAGCTGAAGATGGCCGGGGTGGAGTTCGTGATCGAACCGACGGTGCGGTTTCGTGGCGAGCCGGGCGAGCAGGCGACGATGTTCTTCCTCGACCCTTCCGGCAACGCCCTGGAAATCAAGGCGATGGCGAACCCGGAGAATCTGTTCGCGCGGTAACTCTATTCCTCCCCGTTTCGGGCGCAAATGGGGAGGAATTATCACTCCGCTGCGATGTTCTTCCTCGATCCGTCCGCGCAACGGTGGAGGTGATCCTCCAGCAGCAACCAAACCGCAGTCAGCTTACGCAATGCCGATGCAGGAAATGCCGTCTTGCCGCACTACTTGAGCCATGTTAGCGCTATCATTCCCCTCAGTCAGAGCTGAGACCAAGGGATCTAGCGGGGCCCTGGGAAAGGTCGCTTTGCCGAATTGATGAACGTTCCGCCAGCCGGGGCACAGTGATCAGGAGACGACGAAGAAAAACTAAAACGGGAGAGGATAATGAAAAAGATAATGATGAGGATGCTAGTGGCTCTGGCCCTGCTCCTTCCGGCGCAAGTGGCGTCGGCACAGACTATCGCAGTCCTTTGCTACCACTCGGTGTCCGACACATTGACCGGTCGCTACAATCTGAGCGTCGCGAAGTTCAAGGAGCAGATGAACTATCTGAAGGCCAATGGATTCACGCCTCTTAATGCGACCGAATATCATGCGGTGATGACCGGGGCAGCTCCAGCGCCGGCCAAGCCGGTCGTTCTGACATTCGACGACTCCAACGCGGACTTTGCTAACACCGTGGCTCCGATCCTCAACGGCCATGGATTCAAGTCCATCGCATTCCTGGTTACCGACTGGATCGATGGCTCGGGCCGGATCACTTCGTCACAGATAAGCAGCCTGTCTTCGACACACAGCATGGAGAACCACACAACGGACCATAGCAGCCTGTCGTCGGGGACGTATGCGGAGATATTCGCGAAGATCGATGGCGCCAGCGACAAGATCCAGTGGATCACGGGCAAAAGGCCGATAGCTCTGGCCTATCCAAATGGCCGCGACAGCGCCACCGCTCATGCGGCAGCGAAAGATGCCGGCATTTTGATGGGCTTCACTGCTGCCGGTACGAAGACCAAGCCTGGGGACAATCTGTACACCCTGGGCCGTTACATCATTCCCAGTAGCGAGACGCTGGCCAGCTTTGCAAAGAAAGTGAACCCGTAAACAATCAATTCTGCCCGCGCGGGGTTTTCGGGATTTTGCGCGGGCAGCCTTGCTCTAGCGACCGCACACAATAGCACCATCCGTGCCGGCCGCCTGGGCGCAAGCTTTAAAGAGCCAGCTTCTCAAGCGACATTTCCGCTTCGCCCAAAGCAATACATTCCGGCGTGAATTCCCCAGCTTTTTCACACTCCGGGCGCAATTGCGTATCAATCAGCTGGGTGATGCGGTGGATGGATTGTGCGCGTGTCTCATTCGGCGGTATGGGCTGGCAGCGTTGCCACTGGCCGTTGATCCGGCATATTTGACGGGCCCGCAGCTCTGCCTGATGGGCCGCAATTTTGGCGGAGCATTCCGTCTCACCCACTCCTTTGCAATCAAACGCACCAGCGACCGCCATAAGCTGTGCCGTTGGCACCAGCGAAAGGGCCGGCTCCACGCCGGGCGCGCCAGGCTTCGGTTGATCGCCTGGCGATGCTGCCGCCTGCGGCGCAGCCGGCTGGACCGGGGGGATCGCAGCGACGTGCGAGCGTGTGCGTTCGACATGGGCATCGCCTTCGACATCGGCATCGCCGCAGGCGAAAAGCCCCAGGGTCATGAGGATCGTTGCTTTTCTCATCGAACTTCTCACCGGATGACGAGCAATTAGCATGCTGCGTGCCTGCATGGAACGGTCCCACCGTCCGCTTCCGGCCGTAGGCAGACGGTCCGCTTCCGTGAGCAGTTCGTTCACTTTCGGGTGAAACGGAGGGGAGGCTCACTAAAAAGGAAGCAGGCTGCCACCGGCTTGCGCGCCCCGCCTGATCCCGCTTGGTATGCTTGTTTTCCCGCCCAGCTTTGCTATGCCCTTGTGAAAGCTGCGAATTCGCGCGGGGCACAAGTTGGGGTTGGGTTTTTGAAAAAATATAGCGCGTTCCGCATGGCAGCGGCAGAGACGGTTATCGCGGCCGACGCAGCGACCGACGACAATTACAGCGTGCTGGGTGGAGCCACCGCGGCGAGCACCCCCTACGTCAACATCGATCTGGGTTACGGCAACGATCACCTGACCGTGGATTACTCGGCGGCCACAGTCGACATCTGGATGCCGGCCTCGTCTTACCCCTTCCGCACCGGTGGGGTTGATTGGGAGTACGGGGTCGGCGGCACGATGTACTACGGGCCGAACGGCGCCCGGCAAGCTGTGCTTACCTTTGCGGGCGTGGACCGCATCACCATTTTCGGCGGCAGCGGCAACGACCGGTTGGATGGAACGATCAAGGACGATCAGCTCTACGGCGGTGCCGGCGACGATCAACTCCACGCAGGAGTGGGCACCGATTTGATGGTGGGAGGCGCGGGCAACGATTCCTATATCGTCGACAGCGACGACACCGTTGTTGAAAATGCCGGCGAGGGCATAGATCACATCGAAACCCCCGCCGGGTCCAAGTTGGAACCTTCGGCGATGTACCGGTTGCCCGCCAACGTCGAAAACCTCACCGGTACGGGGTACTATTTCGGGCAGGGCGTTTACGGCAACGCGCTGGACAACGTGATCAAGATGGCGGCGAGCAGCGATCTCGTCGTGCTCCAGGACGGCGGCAACGATCGCGTCGAGGCGGGCGCGGGCGACGACTTCCTGTATTGGGGCGCCGCCTTCAACAACGCCGACAGCAACCATGGCGGCGAGGGCTTCGATTCGGTCGGCCTTTTGGGAAACTACAGCCTGATCCTGGATGCGGACGATCTCGTGTCGATTGAAAAGCTTGCCGTCTACTCGTCCGGCGATCCGGCGCAGCCGGCGCGCTACGCGCTGACCACGCACGATGCGAATGTTCTTGCCGGGCAGCAGCTTCTTGTCATCGGCTCGTCCCTCACCGGCAGCGAATCCTTGAGCTTCGATGGTTCGGCCGAGCTGGATGGATTTTTCAAGATCCGCTCCGGCCGGGGCGCCGACACGCTGATCGGCGGTGCGAAAAGGGACGACATCCAGGGCGGCGAGGGCAACGATCTCATCCGCGGCAACGGCGGCAAGGACTCCGTCCAGGGTGGCCTGGGCGCGGACGAACTGTGGGGAGGCGAAGGCGCCGATCGCTTCGTCTACACCGGCACGGCGGAGTCGCCCGCCCCGGCCGCCGGCACGGACTGGATCAAGGACTTCGAGGTCGGCGTCGACAAGATCCACCTGAGGCCGATCGATGCGAACGGCAATGCAGCGGACGGGCTGACGGCTTTCTCGTTCATCGGCGGCAGCGCATTTTCGGGGAAAGCGGGAGAATTGCGGGTCATCTCCAACGGCTCGGCCTCGTTCGTTCAGGCCGACATCAACGGGGATGGCAATGCCGACTTCGCGATCCAGGTGACCACGACGAATGTTTACCCTCTCGGGCGCAACGACTTCGAAATCTGAGCGCAAGGGACCGCTCCAGGCTTGTTACTGGTGAGCCTGGAGCGGTCAGCGCAGACGACCCCAACGCTCGTCGGCTACGCTGAAGCCGCGCTGGCCTGAGGTTGCAGCGCACGGCTGGAAAGAGAACGCGCTGTAGGGGGACGTGCCGCACCACGACCACCCGGCTGCTGGTTTGGACTTGGAGCGTCAGAAGGCGCCTTCAGGGGCATTGCGCCCCTTCAGCCGCTACCCACCCCCTGCCCCTCCCTTGCAGGGAGGGGTTGTCAGCGCAGCCTTATTCCGCGGCGACTTCCACCAGATAGTTGCTCGCCGCTTCGTTCTTGCCGCGCGTGCGCGCCCGCTCTCGGCGAACCGGGGGCGTCGCGACTCCCCTCCCTGCTTAGGGAGGGGTTGGGGTGGGTAAGCACCGAGGCGGCTCGATGCCGCCGAGGGGCTGTGGACGCAGTTCCCGGAACTGCGTTCTGGGCGAATGAGGCTGGTGTGGGCTTCCGAGCGTCAGAAGGCGCCTTCAGGGGCATTGCGCCCCTTCAGCCGCTACCCACCCCCTGCCCCTCCCTTGCAGGGAGGGGGGGTGTTCGCGGCGGCCTACTCCGCGGCGACTTCGACCAGGTAGTTGCTGGCCGCGTCGTCCTTGCTGCGCATGCGCTTCTGCTCCTCGGCGAACCACGGGGTGGTGGCTTCCAGGCCCTGGGCGAGCGCGACCTTGGGTTCCCAGCCGAGGCGTTCCTTCGCGCGCTCGATGTTGGGCTTGCGGCGGCGGGGGTCGTCTTCGGGCAGCGGCAGGTTGACGATGCGCGACCTGGAGCCGGTCATCTTCAGCACGCGCTCGACGAGGTCGGAGACGGTGAGCTCGACCGGGTTGCCGAGGTTGACTGGGCCGTCCGTCACATCGCTGTCCATCAGGCGCATCAGGCCGTCGACGAGATCGGAGACGTAGCAGAAGCTGCGGGTCTGCGAGCCGTCGCCGTAGACGGTGATGTCCTCGCCGGCGAGCGCCTGGCAGATGACGTTGGAAACGACGCGGCCGTCGTCCGGGCGCATGCGCGGGCCGTAGGTGTTGAAGATGCGGGCGACGCGGACGTCCGCCCGGCCCATGCGCTGATAGTCGAAGGTCAGGGTCTCGGCGGCGCGCTTGCCTTCGTCGTAGCAGGCGCGCGGGCCGGTGCAGTTCACCCAGCCGCGATAGCTTTCGGGCTGCGGGTGGACTTCGGGATCGCCATAGACTTCGCTGGTCGAGGTGAGCAGGAAGCGGGCGCCCTTGTCTTCGGCGAGGCGGAGCAGGTTGCGGGTGCCGAGCACGTTGGTGAGCATCGTGTGCTCGGGATCGGCCTGGTAGTGCGGCGGCGAGGCGGCGCAGGCCAGGTTGTAGATGTGCGTAAAGGCGGTGCGCGTCACCGAGGAGGGCAGATCGTCGATCACGTCGGCCTCGACGAAATCGAAGCGGCTTTCACGCTCCAGATGGACGAGGTTCTGCGCGCGGCCGGTGAGCAGACTGTCGAGGCAGACCACCGTTGCGCCTTCGGCGAGGAGCGAATCCATCAGGTGGGAGCCGATAAACCCCGCGCCGCCGGTTACCAAAGCGGTCTTCTTGCTTGCGATCTTCACGTTCTGCTCCCTCATTCGGCGTCCTTCGTATTTTTCATTTCCCGGCGCAACAACCACTTACCGGTTCCGGCGCCGTGTATCCGTGCCTCATTCCACCCGCTCGAGCTCCGGCTGGGCGACCATGGCCGCTTCGCGGAGCGCGACGTCGAGCTCGCGGGCGCGGTCGGCGGCGGTGTGGCCGGCCAGCACCCGCACGCGCGCGGCGCGGCCCATGTCCTCGGCGGCGCGCCAGTCGCCTTCCTGGAGCAGGTGGACGACCTCCTCCGTGGTGTCGGCGAGGACGATTTCGCGGCCGGGGCTGAACAGGCTGTCGAGCCCTTGCCAGCGGTCGGAAATCACCGGCACCGCGCAGGCGGCGGCCTCGAACAGGCGCACGGAGGGCGACCAGCCGGCGGCGATCATGTCGGCGCGGGTGACGTTCAAGGTGAAGCGCGAGGCCGAGTAGAAGGCCGGGTGGTCGGCGGGCGGCAGATGCTCGATGCGCTCGACATTGGCCGGCCAGTCGATGTCGGCGGGATATTGCGGGCCGGCGACGACGAAGCGGCGATCGGGCAGGCGCCGCGCGGGCTCGATCAGCAGCCGCTCAAGCGTCGGCTGGCGGTCAGGGCTGTAGGTGCCGAGATAGGAGAGATCCCATTTCTTCGCCACGTCGAGCGGCGGGTAGGCGGCGGGATCGACCGAGCAATAGAGGGCGCGGGCGGCGGGGGAGCGGTAATGCGCCTCGAGGTGGCGAAGCGTCGGGCCTCCGGTAAAGCTCAGGTAGACATCGTAACCCGGGATGATTTCGGGCGAGAGATATTCGAAGTCGCCGCGCTCCAGCTTGGCGAGGGTTACGGGCGTGTCGATGTCGTAGAAGGCGGTGACGCCGCGCGCGTGGCTTTGGACGAAGCGGCCGACCTCGACTCCGTCGGGCACGTAGGAGCCGACGATCACCGCGTCGGCGCGCTCGATCTCGCCGCGCCAGCGTTCGAGGCCGGGGAGGTCGGAATAATATTCAAGGCGGCAATAATCGGGATCGGTGTGGTCGCGGGCGGAGGCGTACCAGGGCACGTCGCGTTCCAGGAACAGGATGTCGTGGCCGCGCGCGGCAAAAGCCTTGAGGAGGGCGCGGAAGGTGGTGGCGTGGCCGTTGCCCCAGCTCGAGGACAAGGACAGGCCGAGGACGACGAGGCGCATCAGGCGGCGCTCCTTTCGGGCTGAAGCGCCTCCCGGAAGATGGCGTCGACCTGCTCGCCGCGGTGGGCGTAGGTGTTTTCGGCGAGGGTGCGTTTCAGGGCGGCCTGGCCGATGGCGCGGGCGCGCTCCGGGGTGAGGGCGGCGAGGTGGTCGGCGACGTCCTGGCCGTCGCGGGCGACCAGCACTTCCTCGTCCGGTTTCAGGAACTGCTCGATCCCTTCCCAGGCATCGGTGATCAGGCAGGCGGCGGCGCCGGCCGCCTCGAAAACGCGGGTGGCGGGGGAGAAGCCGATGTTCGCCATCGAATCGCGGGCGACGTTGAGCACAGCGAGCGGGGTACAGTTAAAGGCGTTGTGCTGGTGGGTGTAGACGTGCCCCATGTGGCGCACGTTGGCCGGCATGCCTTTGGTTTCCCAGCCGTTGCCGCCGATCAGGAAGCTGCGATCCGGGCAGGCGGCGGCGGCGCGGAGGAAGAATTCCTCGACGCGGGCCTCGCGGTCGGGGAGGCGGTTGCCGAGGAAAGCGAGATCGGAGGCGAAGGCGGGATCGGCCGGCACCGGATGGTGGGTGGTCGGATCGAGCGCGTTGTAGACGGGGATGCAGCGGCGGGCGCCGAAGCCCTCGTAGGCGTTCACCACCGGCGGGCCGCCGCCGTAGGTGAGGACCATGTCGAGGCTTGAGAGGGTGCGGCGAACGACGTGGCTTTCGTCGGCACGCATTTCTTCAAGCGTGGCGGCGGCGTCGACGTCCCAGAAGATGCGCAGCGCGTCGTCGCGGCTGTGCTCGATGATGCCCTCGAGGAGCTCGGTGTCGAACACGCCGACGCCGTTGGCCTTGACGACGATGTCGGCCTGGCGCGCCTCCTGGAGGACGCGGTGGAGCGCTTCGGGGGTGGCGTCGTAGACCACGGAACGGGCCCATTCGGGGGGATCGATGTCGCGGTGCTGCTGGCGCTCGAACGCGTCGGGCTCGTAGAAGGTGACGTCCCAGCCGCGCGAGGCGAGGTCGCGCAGCAGGCCACGATAATAAGTCGCGGCGCCGTTCCAGTAGGAGCTGAGGAGGCTGGAGCCGTAAAAGGCGATCTTCATGCAGGGAGACTCTCGGGTGACTTCCCATCCCTGAAAGGGAGGGGATCGAGGGGTGGGTCGCTTTCGAGCCGGCTCGATGCCGGCTCGGAAGCGTCTTCGCGGGCATCGAGCCCGCTCAGCCGCGACCCACCCCCGGGCCCCTCCCTTGCAGGGAGGGGGGAGGTCAGAGCTGCGACGATGCCGAGCAGTTCGTCCGCCCTGTGGGCGCAGGTGTGGCGGGCCTGGACGGTTTCGAGGCCGCTTTTCACCAGGGCGGCGCGGAGGGCCGGGTCGTTCTGGAGCGCGGTGAGGTGCCGCGTCATCTCCTCGCCGTCCCGTGCCACGAGATAGTCCTCGCCGGGGCGGAAGAGGTTTTCGCTGTCGTCCCAGGGCGCGCTGACCAGGGGGATGCCGCAGGCGAGGGCTTCGAAGACGCGGATGGTGGGGATGCCGGGCAGGACCTGCGTGTAGAAGCGGCGGGGGACGTGGACGGTGGCCATGTGGCGGGCGAAGATGCGCGGCGCCTCGGCGTTGGCGATCCAGCCGTGGTAGCGGGCGCCGTAGCGGGCGAGGGTCGCCTTTGCCTCGCCGGTGTAGCGGACGCCGTAAACGTCGAGGCCGAGGTTGGCGGACTGGGCCGGGCGGAAGAGGAAGCTTTCGAGCTCCTCCGTGCGCTCGCCGTCGCCCCAGTTGCCGATCCAGACCAGGCCTTCTCGGGCGCCCTCTTCGGCGGGCGGGTGGAAGTGACGCAGGTCGGCGGCTTCGTGCCAGACGAAGACCCGGCCCTCCCAGCCCCAGCGGCGGTAGACTTCGGCCAGCGTCTCGCCGAACGCGAGCACCGCGTCGTACCCGGAGAGATCAAAGGCGCGGATCGCGTCGGGATCGGAGACGGCGCGGTGGTGGGTGTCGTGGAAGAGGAGCTGGAAGCGGGCGCCTTGCTTGCGAAGGTCCCCGATCGCGGCGACCAAGGCGGGCTCGTTCCATTCGTGCATGATGACGACGTCGGCGCCGTCGACCAGCGCCTCCACGTCCGCATCGGCCTTGAAGGTGGTTGAGGAGAGTTCGGGATAGGCTTTGCGGTAGGGCGCCAGCCCCTCCTCGCCATGGTCGGTGAGGAGGTTGTCGAGGCTCCACGCGCCTTCGGGCTCGTACGCCACGACATCATGCCCCCTGGCGATCAGTTCGCGCAGGACGCCGCGCAGGAAGTGGGCGTTGCCGTGGTTCCAGCAGGAGGCGAGGCTGTGGGTGAAATAGACGATCCTCACGCGGCGGCCTCCACCGGCGGGCGGGCGGCGGCCAGCACCGGCCGCTTCACGGCGGGAAGCAGCCCCCGGTAGAGGCTGGCCATCTGCGCGGCCATCGCGTCGGGGGTGAAGCGCAGCGCGCGTTCACGTGCGGCGCGGCCCATCACCGCCCGCTCGAAATCGTCGCCGACGAGGTTGGCGATGGCGCGGGTGAAGCCTTCCTGGTCGCGGGCGGGGACGAAGATCGCGACATCGTCCCACAGCTCGCGGAAGGTGGGGATGTCGGACAGGATCAGCGGGCAGCCGGCCGACGCCGCTTCCAGCACGGCGAGGCCGAACGGTTCGTAGAGCGCGGTGGAGACGAACACCGGCCGGGCGGAGAGCCAGCGGGCAAGCTCCGCTTCGCCGAGATTGCCGAGGCAATGGAGATGCTCGAACATGACCTTCGCGCCGTTGGGCCCGGTGAGCGGTCCCGCCGCGCGGATCGGCACGGAAATGCTCCGCGCCGCGGCGTCGAGGGTGCCGAGGTTCTTGCCCTCGTCCCACAGCCGGCCGGCGGTGAAGACGAAATCGTGGGGAGCGCCCTCGGCGACCCTGGGCGGCGTGCGGCCGTTGTGAACGGTGCGCGGCGCAGCCGAGAGGCCGTAGCGGCGGCGGACCATTTCACCGAACGCGGCTGTCGGCGTCACCACGGCGTCGGCGGCGTGGAGGCCGGCGCGGTTCAATTCGGTGCGCCAGGCGAAATCCTCGGGCAAGTCGCTGCCCTGCACCGCCTCCCACCAGGTGGCGACGCAGCTATGCTGGACGGCGACCACCGGAATGTCGAAGCGGGTGCCGGCGGCAAGCGCGGGGGTGTTGAGCTGGACCAGCGAGCAACCGGTGTCCGCCGCAAGCGCGCGGATCGCCGCGCCGGCGTCGCACAGGGCAGCGCCGTCCTCGGCGAGCCAGTCGAGGGCGAGGCCGGTGTCGATCAGCTCGACGCCGGGGATCGCGGCGGCGTGCTTCTGCTCCTCGCTTGCGGCGGGCCCCATCAGGGCAAGCACCGATTCGATGCCGAGGCGCGACAGGCCGGCGGCGAGTTCGGTGCTGTACTGCCACACGCCGCCAACCGCGTCGGCGGTGATCAGCACCTTCATCGGCACTTCCGTCACGACGCTGCCCTTAACGCGGTGCGCTGCTCCTGCGCTGGCGCCGTCAGGCCGCGCGAGACGCGAAGCCACTCGGCGAGGCCGGAGACGCCCTGTTTCCACGGCACCGCCGGGGTGAGGCCGAGGGTGGAGCGGATCGCGCTAGTGTCGGCGACGAAGTAGCGCTGGTCCCCTGCCCGCCAGTCGGAATATTCGACCTCGACCTCACGGCCGATCAGGCCGGAGATGTGGGCGAGGAGTTCGCGCAGCGACACCGCGTTCCCCGGCCCGCCGCCGAGGTTGAAGGCCTGGCCCGAGATCGAGTCGATCCGCTCCCAGGCCTTGAGATAGGCTTCAACCGCGTTGGAGACGTCGAGGATGTCGCGGACCTGGTAGCCGTCGCCGTAGAGGGTGATCGGCTTGCCTTCGAGCGCGCGGATCAGAAAGTGGGCGACCCAGCCCTGGTCTTCCGTGCCCATCTGGCGGTGGCCGTAGATGCAGCTCATCCGCACCACGGCGGTGCGGAGGCCGAAGCTGCGGGCGTAATCGAGCACGTACTGGTCGGCCGCGCCCTTGGAGCAGCCGTAGGGGCTGTGGAAATCGAGTGGCCGGGTCTCGGCGATGCCATGGCTCGCGAGGTCGGCCGAGGCCGGCGCATAGCGGCCCTGGTCGAGCCGCAGCGCCACGTCCTCCAGGCCGCCGTAGACCTTGTTGGTGGACGTCAGCAGCACGGCAGGCGGCTCGGCCTGCGCGCGCACCGCTTCGAGCACGTTGAGCGTGCCGAGCGCGTTGATCTCGAAGTCTTCGCGCGGAGCGACCAGGCTGGTCGTCACTGCCACCTGGGCTGCGAAAT
>DASVUV010000015.1:0-26192 GCA_036386875.1 Allosphingosinicella sp. | reverse complement strand
GCGGCTGTTCGAGACCTCGGGCGGCTCGGCGGGCGTGACGCGGTTCCTGTACGACGGCGATGCGCTGGTGGCGGAATATAGCGGATCGGGGACGCTGCTGCGGCGCTACCTGCACGGCACCGGCGACGACACGCCGATCCTGGCGCAGGCCGACTGCGGGGGGAACCCGACGGCGATCAACACCTATGACGAATATGGCATCTCGACTTCCACCAATCTCGGCCGGTTCCAGTATACCGGCCAAGCCTGGATCCCGGAGCTGGGCATGTATCACTACAAGGCCCGCATCTACTCCCCCACGCTGGGCCGGTTTCTCCAGACCGACCCAATCGGCTATGAGGACCAGGTCAACCTCTACGCATACGTGGGAACGATCCCGTTAACGGGCGAGATCCGAGCGGTTCGGAGGTAGTTTATCCTACGATCCCGAAGGAAAGAGGCTTAGGGTTCTTACAGAAGACGTTGCAAAAAGGGATGCTCGGCTAGCAGATCGCCTTCAGACGATAGAGTCTTCTAGGCACAAGGTGCGAGTGGTAATTGAACCAGTTGGAAGCACGGGCCGAGGAAGTACTAACGCGAATTCCAACGATGCACTGAGGGTCTGGATAGACCGAGTATATTCCTCGGGAGCTTCAAAAGATAGTTCGACATAGCGGGTAACCTTGAGAACGAGCCGCGTGCTGTCGGAGTAGAGAACATCTATAAGGGAGCAATGAACCATGACTTGCGCAATGTTCCAGCTGTGCCTACAGGTTGGAGGAGGAGCTTTCTATGCGCATTTGGCCTTGTGTGCTAATGGTGGCTAGCCTCACGGCATGCAGTCAAGACATTCGATCATGTGAATCCTTTCCCAGTACATACACCGAAATAGTCACCCCGAAACGAGAAGTTTTTGGAGGCTGGCGAAAGGCCATTGCAAAAGCGCGGGTGACTGTCGCCGGCTGCTATCCTCTTCGTCCGATCCAGCCCGAAAGTGGGACCATAGGTTTCTACCGCGCCGTCAAGGCGAAGGACGGCAACGTTTATCTTGAGTACAATATTCAATTGTGGAGCGATGTGCGACTCGCATTCAAGATCAACGACAGGGGCGAGGTTTTAGGGGGCTACCTTTACGGTACATACGCCGATACTTGATTGCGGCTCCTCCCCTCGAGGCAGATTGTGCCTCGATCCGTAACCGGCTCGGTTGCGAGACCCGCCTTGGCTAGGGCAGAGCTCCGGCGCAACGGGCACCATCCGCTACCTCTAGGCCGGCGACGATCTGGCGCTGGAATATATTGGCTCGGCAACGTGCTGCGCCGCTACGTCCACGACCGGTCGGCCGAGAACCTATGGCGCAACTACTGGACTTACGTGTGAGTCACTTGGCAGCAAAAGTCCCTACACACACACTAACTACGGCAAGCGCTCGCATCAACCATGCTGCCTGGCTCCGAAGCACCCTTAGCGACCTTCTGTGAGATCGCCGCGCGCAACAACCGCTCCGTCCGAAGGTTAACCCTTGGATCAGGCACCCACTACCAACCCACTCTACATCATTTCGTTCAAACCTCTTCTGACCGAGAGGTGCTGTTAGGCCGCGGCAAAAGACTGAGACGATCCCGGGCATTGGAACGCCTCCGCTAGAAATGACTCGACTCTCAAAGCGCCTCGCGCCGCCCGCCGGTTACCGGCGAAGCGATCTCAGAACTTTATTGTCACCAGACAGGTGTGGCCCCTCCCCTCCCCGGCGGCTTATTCCACGGTGACGCTTTTGGCGAGGTTGCGGGGCTGGTCGACGTCCGTGCCTTTGAACACGGCGACGTGGTAGGCGAGGAGCTGGACGGGGATGGCGTAGGTCAGGGGCACGATCAGGGGGTGGACGGACGGCATCTCGATCGTCGCGATCAGGCGGGGATCGGCGGCGGCGGCGAGGCCTTCGGCATCGGAGATGAGGACCACCTGGCCGCCGCGGGCCTGGACTTCCTGCATGTTGGAGATGGTTTTCTCGAACAAGGGGCCTGAGGGCGCGAGGACGATGACGGGGACGTGCTCGTCGATCAGCGCGATGGGACCGTGCTTCATCTCGCCGGCGGCATAGCCTTCGGCGTGGATGTAGCTGATTTCCTTCAGCTTGAGCGCGCCCTCGAGGGCCATCGGGTAGTCCGGGCCGCGGCCGAGGTAGAGGACGTCGCGGGCCTTGGCGATGAGCGGCGCCATGGCGCGGATGTCGTCGTCATGGGCGAGCGCGGCGTTCATCGCGGCGGGGGCTTCTGAGAGGTGGGCGACGATTTCGCGCTCTTCCTCGGCGGTCATGCGGCCCTTGTCGCGGGCGACCTTGGCGGCGAGCGCGGCCAAGACGGCGAGCTGGCAGGTGAATGCCTTGGTGGAGGCGACTCCGATTTCGGGGCCGGCGCGGGTGGGGAGCAGGAGGTCGGCCTCGCGCGCCATCGAGCTGGTGGGGACGTTGACGACGACGGCGATGCGCTGGCCGTGCTCGCGGGCGTGGCGAAGGGCGGCGAGGGTGTCGGCGGTTTCGCCGGACTGCGAGATGAAGAGGGCGAGGCCGCCTTCCTCCAGCACGGGGGCGCGGTAGCGGAATTCGGAGGCGATATCGAGCTCGACGGGGACGCGCGCGAACTGCTCCAGCCAGTACTTGGCGACCATGCCGGCGTAGAAGGAGGTGCCGCAGGCGACGATGGTGATGCGCGGCACGTCGGCGAAGGAGAAGTTCATGTCGGGCAGCGCGACCTGCTGCTCGAAGGGGCGGATGTAGGATTGCAGGGTCTCGGCGACGACCAGCGGCTGCTCGAATATCTCCTTTTGCATGTAGTGGCGGTGATTGCCCTTCTCGGTCATCGCCGACGACGCGCCGGACAGGACGACCTCGCGCTCCACCGCCTCGTTGGCGCGGTTGTAGATCTGGGCGCCGTCGTTCGACACCACGGCCCAGTCGCCCTCGTGGAGATAGGCGATGCGCTGGGTGAGCGCGGCGAGGGCGAGCGCGTCCGAGCCGAGATAGGTCTCGCCGTCGCCGTAGCCGAGGGTGAGCGGCGCGCCCATACGGGCGCCGATCAGCATGCCGGGGAAATCGCGGAACAGGATGGTGATCGCGAAGGCGCCGTGCAGGCGCGGAAGGACGGCGGCGACGGCGTCCTTGGGGGACAGGCCCTGCTTGAGCTGGTGGTCGACGAGGTGGGCGACGACTTCGCTGTCGGTTTCGGAGAGGAAGACACGGCCTTCGGCCTGCATCTCCTCACGAAGCGGGCGGAAATTCTCGATAATGCCATTGTGGACCAGCGCGACGCCGTCGACGATGTGCGGGTGGGCGTTGCCGACGGTGGGGGCGCCGTGGGTCGCCCAGCGGGTGTGGGCGATACCCACGTCGCCGGGGAGCGGATCGCCGGCCAGCACCGCCGCGAGATTGTCGAGCTTGCCCTCGGCGCGTCGGCGCTCGAGCTTGCCGTCAACCAGTGTGCAGAGACCCGCGGAATCGTAGCCGCGATATTCGAGGCGGCGAAGGCCGTCCATGAGCCGGGGCGTGACCTGGCTTGCGCCGACGATACCGATGATTCCGCACATAAATTCTTATACCCGATCAAGAGTTTCAGCCCTCCTAATGCGGCGGCGCGCGCTGCACCAGTGGCGGCGGCGCGGGATTGCGATTGCCCTTCCTGACAGTGCCGCCTGCTTGCCCCCATCCGCTCATCTTGAGCAGTCGTCGAGCCTGTCGAGACGACGTGTCGAGAGACGGAACTGAGTTCTCGGACGTGCAGGCTAGGCTCTCTCGATGGCGCGTCTCGACTGTACTCACGCTGGCTCGAGATGAGCAGGTTCCAGTCGCTCGCCTGGCTTCCGCTCAGCCGCCGTGTTTCTTCGTGGCCATCGCGGCCCTGAAGCGGGCGGCCCAGCCCGGCCTGGCCTGCTGAGCGCCCCGCGCCACCGCCAGGGCGTCGGCCTCGACACTCTGCGTAATGACGGACCCAGCGCCGACGATCGCGCCTGCACCGATCGTGACCGGAGCGACAAGCGCGGAGTTGGACCCGATGAAGGCCCCTGCCCCGATCTCGGTGCCGTATTTGAAGAAGCCGTCATAATTGCAAGTGATGGTGCCCGCGCCGATGTTGGCGCCCTCGCCTACGTCGGCGTCGCCGATGTAGCTGAGGTGGTTGGCCTTGGCGCCCTTGCCGAAGCGGGCCTTCTTCACTTCGACGAAATTGCCGATCCTGGCCTTCTCGCCAATGTCGGCGCCGGGGCGGAGGCGGGCATAGGGGCCGATCTCGGCGCCGGTGGCGACGGTGGCGCCTTCGAGGTGAGAGAAGGCGCGGATCTTGGCACCCTCGCCGATGACAACGCCGGGGCCGAAGACGACGTTGGGCTCGACCACTGTGTCACGGCCGATCCGGGTGTCATGTGCGAGCCAGACCGTCTCGGGCGCGACCAGGGTGACGCCGTCGGCCATCAGTGTCGCCCGGCGGCGCTGCTGCCAAAGGTTTTCGAGAATGGCGAGTTCGCTTCGGCTGTTGACACCGGCAACCTCGTCGGGATCGGTTTCGATCACCGCCGAAACCCGGCCCACGGCCGCGGCGAGCATGACGATATCGGGCAGGTAATATTCGCCGGCGGCATTGTCGTTGTCGACGCCCGAGAGGAGGGGCCAGAGATCGGCGGCGCGGGCGGCCATCAGGCCTGAATTGCACAGATCGACGGCGCGCTCTTCAGGCGTGGCATCCTTGTGCTCGACCATTTTGCGGATCAGCCCGGCTTCGTCGGCGATGACGCGGCCGTAGTTGAGCGGGTTGGACGGGCGGAAGCCGACCACCACGGCGGCGGGATGGTCGTTGGCGGCGAGGCGATCGAGCATGCGCTGCATGGTCGCGGCTTCAACCAGCGGCGCATCGCCGTAGAGGATGAGGACGTCGCCGTCGAAATCGGCAAGCGCGGTTTCGGCCTGCTGGACGGCGTGGGCAGTGCCGAATTGCGGGTCCTGCACCACGACCTCGCCGCCGTGGCGGGCAACGAGCGGCTCGACCTGCTCGCGGCCCGAGCCGACCACCACCACGGTGCGGGCAGCGCCGAGGCTTTCGACTGAGGCGAGCAGATGCTCAAGCATCGGCCGGCCGGCGATCGGATGGAGGACTTTGTGCAGGTCCGACTTCATGCGGGTGCCCTTGCCGGCGGCAAGGATCACGGCGGCAAAGAGGCGGGCGGGGAGGTTGGATTGGTGCTGGGTCACGGCCCGGCCCTTCGCATGATAATGTTGCGAATTCCATAGCGTGCGGCCAGAGCCGGGCGCTTATGGCCGCCCTTTCCCCCCTTCCCTTTCGCACGATCGCCTTCGATCTCGACGGCACGCTTGCCGACACCGCGCCCGACATTGCAGCCGGGCTCAACCGGATGCTGGCGGCGCTTGGCCGCGATCCTCTGGCGCAGGATGCGATCCGCGATCTGGTGGGCGGCGGGGCGCGCTCGCTGGTGCAGCGGGCGCTTCACGTCACCGGCGGCGCACCCGAGGGATTGGTGGATCAGGGCCTGCCGATGTACCTCGATTTTTACGCGCAGAATGTGTGCGTGGGCACGCAGCCTTATCCGGGCGTCGAGGCGGCGCTGGATGCGCTTGCGGCGGAGGGGATCGCGCTGGCGTTGTGCACCAACAAGGTGGAGCACCTGACCCATTCGCTGGTCGAGGCGCTGGGCTGGCAGGGGCGGTTCACCTCGGTGGTCGGCGGCGACACGCTGCCGACCCGCAAGCCTGAACCGGCAATGCTGCACGAGGCAATCACCCGCGCCGGCGGCGGGCCGGCGGTGTTTGTCGGCGATTCGATCACAGATGCGGACACCGCCCGGGCGGCGGGGCTGCCGTTCGTCGCGGTGAGCTTCGGTTACTCGGACCGGCCGGTGGAGGCGATGGGCGCCGATGCGGTGATCGACTCCTTCAGCGGCCTCCACGCGGCACTCCGTCATTTGGCCGAGAGGAAGGTCTTCACTTCGCGCTGAAAGGCTTCGGGCGCGTCCCACATGATGAAGTGATAGGAATTCGGCACCTGGGTGAGCTTCGCCTGGGGCACGTTGGCGTAAGAAAGCTTGTAGAATTGCGCCATCTGCTCGTCGGTGACCGGAGCGCCCTGCGCGCGGACCCAGAGCACCTGCATCGGCACCTTGATCGACTTGAGCGCCGGCCGCTGATCGAGCAGCATCAGCTCGTACATCGCCTGCGCGGAGACCTTCGTATCGCTGTCCAGCGAGTGGGCGACGGCGGCCGGGCGGAGCGCCTCGGTGCGGACCATGGCTGCGATGGTCTGCTGGGTCGTCGCCTTGCGGGCCTCGCCGGTGCTGGCGGCGATTGCGGTGCGCATCTGCTCGGCGATGGGGCGGACGGTTTCGGGCGTTGCGGTGGGGCCGCCGAACAGGGCCGCCACGAAGGGGGTCATGTCGACGACCATGATTTTGGACGCCAGCTCCGGGTGCTTGGACGCGATCATCATCGCCCAGGCACCGCCGAGGCTGTGGCCGATGATGGCGGGGCGCTTGAGCTTCGCCACGCGGATGTAGCGGGCGATCTCCTCGGCAACGGGGGCGACGACCTCGCCCGAAGCGTTGGCGCCGGGCGCCTTGCCGGCAAACCCGCCAACATGAACGAGATGGTAGCGGTAGCCGGGGAGAGCGGCGACGGTGCTGTCCCACACGCGCGGCGAGGAGCTGAGCCCGGGGATGAGGATCACGTCGGGGCCGGAGCCCTTTACCTCCACGGAAATGCGCTGGCTGGCGAAAGCCGGCGCGGCGGCGGCCGGCTTTGCGGCGGCGGAGGCTGCAGCGGCGGGGATTGCGGCGACGGTGGAGAGCAGGAGAACGAGGAAATGCTTCATGATTTGGTTCCTTGGTTATGGGGATTGGGAAAGACGTTCTCCACGGACACGCCGAAGGCAACCGCGATCCGGTAAGCGAGATCCAGCGAGGGATCGTGGCGTTCGGCCTCCAGCGCGTTGATCGCCTGGCGCGATACGCCGATCACGGAGCCGAGCTGCTCCTGGGTCCAGCCGCGCTCGGCGCGAAGCACGCGAAGGCGGCTCTTCATGGCCGTGTGTGGTTGATGAACGGGGTGACGGTGCCGAAAGCACCCCAGTAGAAGGGGTAGACCAGCCACATCGGAAGGTCGCGCAGGCCGAGGAATTGCTCGGCGACGCCGGCGAGGACGGCGGCGGTAATCGTGACGCCGGCGGCGGCGATCATCCGCTTGGCGGTGATGCCGCGGACATATTCGTCCTGACGCGCAATGAGGCGGTAGGCGGCGATGAACTGGCCGGCGACGGAGAGCGCGAGCACCAGGGCAATGGCGGAGCGGGCGGCGAGCGGGAGACGATCGCCTTCGCTGCCCCAAGCCAGGAGCCAGATGGCGAGCAGGAACAGGATCCACATGAGGGTGGAGCCGATCACGTAGGGGCGGGAAGAAGGCCAGCCGTCGCTCATGGAAAGAACCCCTGCCGAATTGGAAGGTGATCTTTACATTGCGGTGTAATGGTTTGTCAACGCGGCTTGCGCGCCTTGGTGACGAGGTGGCGGGCGAGCATCAGGGGCGGCATGCGCAGCCAGTGGGAGCGGACGTAGAAGCCTAGCCGCGTGAACGGGCGGCGCTCCCGGCCCCAGCCGTCGCGGGCCAGGAGGCGGTGGACGTAGAGGGCATCGGTGGCGTGGGCACGGCCGGCGAGCGCCTGATCGACGGGGCTTTCGTAGAGGCGGCGGGCGAGGCGGAGGGCTCGGGCGGCGTGGGGGCGGAGCTGGTGGCGGTCTGCTTGGGCGGCGAGGCAGGGCCAGAAGCCGTCGGCGGCCGCGAAACCGCGGAGCAGGCGGTCGATGTCCCACAGGTTGCGCAGCCCCCCAGCGAGGTCTCCATCGGCGAAGAGGTGGGCGACGGAGTGGAGGATCATGTCTTCCGGGCACAGGATGCGCATGCCATTGGGGAGCGCGATGGTGTCGTTCACGAGGGCGGCGGCGTCCGGGGTCGGTCGCGCCGTAGGCGGCAGGATGGTGTGGTGGACGTCGATCATCCGGTCGCGGTCGCGGTGGATGAGCGGCGGCAGCTCGTGCATCCAGGTGCGGTAATAGAGGTGGTCGTAGGCGTCTTCCTTCACCCATTCCCACCCGGCGGCGAGAAGGGCGGCTTCGGCGGCGTCGAGCCGGGCGCGGGGGACGAGGATGTCGAGATCGCCGATCGAGCGGCCCTCCCCTGCCGGCAGGTTGGCGGCGGCGTAGGCGGTGCCCTTGAGCAGGATGAGGGGGATGTCGCCGAGGGCGCGCTTGGCCATTTCGGCTTCCCAGAGCGCCTGAGTGCGGGCGTAGGCGGCGTCCTGGCGGGCGTCTTCCAGGATGGCCGCGACCTGGGGCGGCAGCTCGGCGCCGGCGAGGCGGAAGGCGAGGCTGCCGAGGAGGCTTTCGGCGCGGGCGGTGCAGATGAGGCCCGTCCAGTCGCGCACTTCGGCGATGCGCGTGGGATCGGCGAGGAGGCGGGTGAGGAGGCGAGCGGCCTTCACGCGGCCTGGCTCCACAGCGTGTCGATCAGGGCGCCCGCTTCCTCGCCGCTGCGGTAGTCGATCGCGAAGGAGGGGGTTTGGGTGACGAGCCGGGTCAGTGCGTCGAAGCCGGGGCGGCCGAGGGCGACGTAGTTGGTCGAGGCCTGGGTCAGGCGGACAAAGGTTTCGGCGGCGCCGACGGAGCGGGTCTCTGGCTCGAAGTCGCGGCCGAAGCGGGGGAAGAGGATAAGCGCCGGGCGCGCGGGCTCGGCCATTCGGACGATGGCGTTGGCGGGCGGGCGGAGGTGGCGGATGGTGCCCTTGGGCGTGCCCTTCAGCACCGGGCCGAGGCGCTCCGGGGCGGCGCTGTCGAAGAGGGCCAATGACTGGTTCTTGAGGCTGATCGCGCGGGGAAAGGGGTGGATCAGGCCGGTGGCAGGATCGAGGAGTGCGAATTCGTCGCCGAGGAAGCGCCAGCCCGCCTCCCCCAGCATGGCCGCGAGGGTGGATTTGCCGGCGCCGGAATGGCCGGTGAGGAGCAGGGCGCGGCCGTCCCGCTCGACGGTGCCGGCGTGGAGCAGGAGGAAGCGCTTCTGCCCGAGCGCCATTTGCAGGTTCATGCCCATTTCGGCGGCGAGGAGGCCCTGGGCGAGCGGCAGGGGCGCGGCGTCGGGGAGCGTGTAGTCGCCGTGGATGGCGACGGAGGGGCGGATCAGGCGGCGCCAGGGCTTTTCAGGTTCGAGGCGGACAGTGAAGTCGGCGATGCCGTCCGGCTTCGGATAGGGTGCGTAAAGGGCGGCGAGCTGGGCGATGGGCTGCGGCCAGGCCGAGCCGATGCGGAAGCTTACCGGGCCGACCTTGAGATCGAGGCGGTGCCTCATGCGCGGCGGACCAGGCCGGCGGCTTCGAGCTCGCCCAGGCGGGCGGACATGGCTGCGGCGGCGTCTTCGGTTTCGAGATCGAAGCTTTCGGCGATTCGGGCCAGCACGTCTTCGGCGGTGCCGGGGCGGCCGGCGAGGGCGGCGAGGATCTGCGGCGCCGGGGGCGCGAGGAGGTGGGTGGTGCCCGAGGGCGCGTGGTAGAGCGCAGTGAGGCTTTCGAGGGCGACTTGGCTGAGCGCTTCGGGCGCGTCGGCGACGAAGGTTGGACCGGCCATGCCGGCCCGCTCTGCCTGGATCAGCGCGGCATCTGCAGGGAGGCGTAGCAGGTGAAACCGCTCATCCCCGACTGCAGACGGCGAATATAGTTGGTGTAGGCCTGGGCGGCTTCGGCATCCATGCCGGCCGGCGTCGGGCCGCCGTTGAGCAGGGCCTTGGCTTCCTCGCCGGTGATCGGGCGCGGGGCGGGCGGAAAGGCACCTTGGGTGCCGGCGGGGACGAGGCTGCCGTCGGCCGATATGTGGCTTCCGGCCGCTTCGGGCGCGGGCACCGGGATCTCGCAGTTGAGCACGGAGCCCGCGGTCTGGGCGAGCGCCGGGCGGATGGTGACCACGGTAGACGCCGCGGCGGCGCCGAGCGCAAGCACGACCCGGCGGCTGGGCAGGGCCATGCTGTTTGCGTCGTTCGGTTGGTTCGGCTCGTCGCTCATCGTCACCCGCATGTATGCTTATGCTCTTTCATAAGCGTAAAGGCCGAAAAGCGCGAGACGAAGCGTCGATGGGGCGTCCCGGCGCGAGACAGGGAGAAAAATCGTTCCGGGGTCGTTTGATTGCGGTGCCGCCGGAGTGTTGGCGGCTCCAACCAGGAGGATGCTTCCCATGAAGAGCTTATTCTTTGCCGCCGCCTTGATGCTCGGCAGTGCGGGACTCGCGCAAACCGGAAACACGGTGAACGATCCCGACCAGAGCAGCGGCCCGCGCGGCGTGACCCAGCAGGGCACCGATCCCGACGGCATGGCCTGCACGCCGGCCGGCTATAATGCGGGCGGCAGCGGCTATCCGATGTGCGAAGGCGCGATGGCGAGCGGCACGGCGGCCGGCGGCACGATGGCCGGCGGAACCGCGAGCGGCGGCGCGATGGCCAGCGGCTCAGCCGGAGGCGCGATGGCGGGCCCCCTGCCCGCTTGCTCGCGGACCGTTACCGACCGCTGCACCCAGACATACGAGCGTGGCGTCCGCCGCCGCTGAGGCTTTTCGACAAGCCGAACATGCCCTACTCCGCGCTTCACATTCGAGGCGCGGAGGAGGGTTTTTTCATGTCCATTTCGTTTGAGGGTCGGGTCGCGATCGTCACCGGCGCGGGCGGCGGGCTTGGCCGCGCGTATGCGCTGGAGCTTGCCCGGCGCGGGGCCAAGGTGGTGGTCAACGACCTTGGCGGTGCGCGCGACGGATCGGGCGCGTCCGACGCGGCGGCCAAGGTCGTGGCGGAGATCGAGGCGGCGGGCGGGACGGCGATGGCCAACGGCGCAAGCGTCACCGACGACGAGCAGGTGGAGGCGATGGTGGCGGCGGCGCAGGAGCGGTGGGGCGGCGTCCACATCCTGATCAACAATGCCGGCATCCTGCGCGACAAGAGCTTCGCCAAGATGAGCATCGACGATTTTCGGGCGGTGGTGGACGTGCACCTGCTGGGCTCGGCGATCTGCACCAAGGCGGTTTGGGAAACGATGCGGACCCAGGCGTATGGCCGGGTCCTGATGACGGCGAGTTCGACCGGGCTGTACGGTAATTTTGGGCAAGCGAATTATGGGGCGGCCAAGCTTGGGCTCGCGGGATTTGCCAAGACGCTGCATTTGGAGGGCGCCAAATACGGCGTGCGGGTGAACACGATCGCACCGACCGCGGCGACGCGGATGACCGAGGACATCTTCCCGCCCGAGATGCTGGGCCTGTTCAATCCGGAGAATGTGGTTCCGGCGGCGCTGTACCTGGTGTCGGAGGACGCGCCGTCCAACGTGATCGTCGGCGCGGGCGGCGGCGTCGTGCAGGCGGCCTATGTGACCCTGACGCCGGGCTATGCGCTTCCCGAAGGCCGGAGGACGGTGGAGGAAGTGGCGGAGAACTGGGCCAAGGTGATCGACCGCACCGGCGAGATCGTGCCGCAATCGGGCGCCGAGCAGGCGATGCTGATCCTGAGGACGCTCCAAGGAAGCGCCTAACGCTTTGCTGTATTGATACAGCAATACACCTATGCTATGTCTCTTCCGCACAGGGAGGAGAAACATATGTATTCGGAAACCGATATCGAGGCCGCGGTGGCCGCGGGGGTGCTTACCCCCGATGCCGCCGCCGCGCTTCGCAACTATGTCGCGACCGAGCGCAGTGCGCCGAGCGTAGATGAAGAACATTTCCGGCTGATCACCGGCTTCAACGACATCTTCGTGGGCATCGCTGCGGCGATCCTGCTGTTCGCGGTAGCGTGGATCGGCCAATCGGTGGGGCCGAAGATCGGCGGCGACGGGCCCTCGCCGTTCGCCGGCTTGTTCGTTGCCGCGACAGCCTGGGGCCTGGCGGAATTCTTTACCCGGAAAAGGCGCATGGCGCTGCCCAGCATCCTGCTTCTGCTCGCCTTTACCGGCGGCGTGGCGATGACGGCGGCGACGGTTCTTACGCTCGCGGTGGGGATGGACGCGATCGAGAACAACGAACGGATCGCCGCGCTGATCATGGCCGGTTCGGCGGCGGTTGCCGGCGGCGCGACCTGGCTTCACTGGAGGCGTTTCCGGGTTCCGATCACCGTTGCCGCGGGTGCGGCGACCGTTGTCGGTACTTTGCTCGGCCTTCTCGCTTACGGGATCGGCGATCAGGAAATGCTGGAGAATGTGATGCTGTCGGCCGGGCTGGTGCTCGGCCTGGGCGTGTTCCTGTTCGCGATGCGCTGGGATTCGTCCGATCCGCGCCGCGAAACGCGCCGTTCGGATGTCGCCTTCTGGCTTCACCTGCTGGCGGCGCCGCTGATCGTTCACCCGATCTTTTCGCTGCTCGGCCTCAACGACGGCGACGCGACGATTGGCGAAGCGGTGGTGGTGCTGTTCGTCTACCTGCTGTTCGGCCTGACCGCGCTTGCAGTGGACCGGCGGGCGCTCCTCGTCTCGGCACTTGCTTATGTGCTGTTCGCGCTGATCAGCCTGTTCGACAAGTTCGGCGCGGTGGAACTCAACATCGCGCTTGCCGCCTTTGTAATCGGATCGGGGCTGCTGTTGCTGTCCGCTTTCTGGCACTCGGTGCGCCGGTCGGTGGTCCAGCCGCTTCCGGCCGGTCTGCAATCGCGGCTGCCGGTGCTCGACCGCCCGGCGCACGCCCACGCCGCCGCCGTCTGACCCAAGCCAACCGACGGCACTCACCCGGCCCTTCCTGCCCCGTGCAGGGAGGGCCGGATTTTGTCCGGCTGCAGCGCTATCAAAGACCGCCTGCCAGCCCTATCTGTGGGTGATGGACGACGAGGCACCCGCGCCCGCCCCGCCGACAGCGGGCAACGGCAAATTCAGCTGGATCATGAAGTGCGGCTGGAAGGGCCTGTGCCCGCGCTGCGGACAAGGGCGGATGTTCAAATCGTGGCTCGGGATCACCGACAGATGCGGGACGTGCGGGCTGGATTACCGCTTCGCCACCCCGGATGACGGCCCGGCTTTCTTTTCACTGTGCGTGATCGCGCTTCCGCTGATCGCGGCCGTGGTGTGGCTCGAGGTCGCCTTCGAGCCGCCGGTTTGGGTCCACCTGCTGACCTCGGTTCCGTTCATGGTTGCCGGAACCCTGCTCCCCTTGCGCCCGATCAAGGGCTGGCTGGTGGCGTCGCAATTCGTGAACCGTGCCCAGGAAGCGGGAACCCAGGGCATCTGGGCGCAGCTCAACGGCCGGGATGCGGGCACCAGCGATTTCGATCATTGAATTGGGGACGGGCGCAACGCTCAGTCGTTGACAACTTTCAGCAGCCGCCGCTCGATCGGGGAAAGAAGCGGGCCGAGTTCGTGGCCGCGGCGAAGCACGGTGCCGGCTTCGTTGACCAGGGCCCACATGCCCTGGCGGTTGCGCAGGGCGGGGCGCTTCTCGATTCGGTATTCCGGGCGCTCGGCGCTTCGGCGAAAGGCCCAGAAGGCGGCGTGGTCGCGGCCGAACTGGATCGCATAATCCTTCCACATGCCGGCGGCGACCATTCGGCCGTAGAGATCGATGATCCGGCTGAGTTCGGCGCGGGTGAAGCCGATCTGCGACGCGGAAGCGGACGGAAACGGGTGAAGCGTGCCCATCAGGCGCGGTCGCGCTCCCGGCCGCCTTGTTCTTCGAGGATCTGCGCGAGCCGCTTGCGCAAAAGCTCGACCTCGCACTGGAGAAGCTCGAGCTTCTGGGTCTGTGGATCGAACATTTCGGTGCACGGCGTGCCGTAGGGCAGGAAATTGCCCGACGAGCGCTCGGCCGCGACAAGGGTGGAGCGCGCCGGGATGCCGATCATGGTTGCGCCTTCAGGCACGTCGCGGGTGACGACGGCATTGGCGCCGATGCGCGCCCTGTCCCCCACCGTGATCGGGCCAAGCACCTGCGCGCCCGACCCGATGATCGCGTTGTTGCCGATGGTCGGGTGGCGGCTTCCGGCCACGCCGCCCGCCGGATTGGTGCCGCCCAGGGTGACATGCTGGTAGACGGTGACGTTGTCGCCGATCACCGCCGTCTCGCCGATCACCACGAATCCGTGGTCGATAAAGAAGTGGCGCCCGATGGTGGCGCCCGGGTGGATGTCGTTGCCGGTCAGGAAGCGGGCGAGATGGTTGATGAAGCGGGCGAGGAAATAAAGTTCGCCGCGGAACAGCCAGTGGGCGATGCGGTGCATGCCGACGGAGAGCACGCCCGGATAGAGCAGAATTTCCCAGCGCGAGCGCGGCGCGGGATCGCGCGCCTTGATCGAATCAAGATATGAAACCAACCCCGCCAGCATAAGCGATCCCTTGTCTCCGCTCAGCGCGCCAAGATAAGGGCGGCGGCTGGGAATATCCAGCGAACCGGCCAACTTTCCGGCCCGGCGCTTTTCGCTTGCCTGAGGCGGGCGCCCTCCCCGAGAGATGGAGCAACCAGCAAAGGCGCCCGGGGGGCCATGTTCGACCTGTCCAGTTTCGGCCCTGCCGACCTGCTGCCCTATATTGCGGTCGGCTTTGTCGCGCAGATGATCGACGGCGCTTTGGGGATGGCGTTCGGGGTGATTTCCAACACCTTGCTGATCAGCCTGGGCGTGCCTCCGGCGGCAGCGTCCGGGATCGTGCATACGATCAAGAACTTCACCGGCGCGGTCTCGGCGGCGAGCCATATCTATTATAAGAATGTCGACTGGAGGCTGTTCCGGCGGCTGCTCATCCCCGGGCTGATCGGCGGCGTAGCGGGCGCGTATGCGCTGGTCGAGCTGCCCGAGCGTTGGGCCAAGCCGCTGGTTCTTGCCTACCTGTGCGGGATCGGCATCTTCCTGCTGTGGCGGGGTTTGACAAAACAGCACCGGGAGCGCAGCCCGCGGATCGTGGAGCCGCTCGGGCTTGCCGGCGGGTTCCTGGACGCGGCGGGCGGGGGCGGCTGGGGGCCGATCGTCACCTCCAATTTGATCGTCCAGGGCGGCACGCCGCGCATGGCGGTCGGGACGGTGAACACGGTTGAAGTGTTCCTTGCGGCGGCGATCACCGCGACCTTTATGGCGTCGATCGGGTTTTCGGGATTGGGGGCGCCGGCATTGGGCCTGCTGATCGGCGGACTCGCGGCGGCGCCGTTCGGCGGCTATGTCGCGGCGCGGGTGTCGGCGCGGTGGATGCTGCCGCTTGTCGGCATCGTGCTCACCGCCACCAGCCTGTACGGGCTGGTCCAGGCGCTCGGCTGAGGAGAAAAATGGACCCGCTTGCCGCATCGATGCCGCCCGAGGAGCTTCGCGCGGCGATGCGCAAGCTCGGTTACGCGACCCATGGCGACCTGGCCGAGGCGATCGGGGTCAGCCGATCGTCGGTGAGCCTGTGGGTGCAGGGCAAGGTGGGCGTGCCGCGGCCGGTGGCGATGCTGATCCGGATGATGGTGGCGGCGCAGCGGCGGGCTTATTGATCTCTCGACTTCGCTCGAGACGAGCGGTTTTGGGCACTGTTCGAAAGATCCGGAAGGCTGAGGGCTGCTACGCGCGGGGATTGGGCGACACGTTCATTGCGGCGAGAGCGGCGGGATCGCGCTTGTAGGGGTCGGGGCCGAAGACGAGGCCGCCGCCTTTTGCCGGCAGCATCGTCAGGTAGGTGAGGTAAACGGGCACGGGTTCGGGCAGGTCGACGCGCTGCTCCGGCGCGTTGCCGCGCGGCCTGGGGGCGGCGCCGTTGAACAGCCAGGCGGCGAGGCGGGGCGCATCGGAGACGCGCACGCAGCCGGAGCTGATGTTGCGGGCGGAGCGGGCGAACAGCGACTTTTCGGGGAAATCGTGGAGGTAGATGCCGAACTCGTTGGGCATCATGAACTTGACCGCACCCATTACATTGGCGCCGCCGGGAAGCTGGCGCATCCGCAGCTTGACCTTGCCGGTGGCGGCGGCGCGCCAGTTTACCTGGGCGAACTTTATCACACGGGGGCTGTCGCCCCAGTCGGAGAGCACTTCGATGCGTTCGCGTGTCAGGAAGCCGGTGCCTTCCTTGAGAACCCGCTTTGCGCGTTCCCCGGCGAGATCGGGCGGGACGTTCCAATAAGGGTTCAAGGCGACGAAGCGGAGCAGGCCGGCGATGGCGGGGGTCTGCATGTTCGGCTTGCCGACGATGACGCGCATCGGGCCTTCCACTTTGTCGCCATCGATCATCCACAGGCGGGCGGAGCCGGTGTCGACGACGATGTAGCGGCTAGGGCGGGCCGGGATGGCGCGGGCGCGTTCCAGGTTGGCGCGGATCAGGGCCGTGTCGCGGGCGCCGGGCTGCGGGTGGGCGGCGCGCCACTGGACGGCGGCGCTGCGCAGGGCCTCGTATAGGGGGTTGAGGCGCGCGGCTTGGCCGGGCTTCGGGCCAGCGAGCGCGGCGGGCACATCGGCAGGCTCCGGGGCGATGCCCTCGTCTATGTAGCGAAGGGTTCGCACCGGGCGGTGGAGGTCGGAGAGGTAGGTGGCGTAGGCTCGGGAGAGGAGGAGATCGGCGTGAGCCATTGCGGCGCGGTCGCCGGGGCCGGCGGCGATCGCGGCCTGGATCTCGGCAAGGCGGTAGGCGGCTGGATCGAGGCCCTCGACATCGGCGGTGGCGAGGCGGTGGAGGAGCGCCTTGCCTTCCGGCTTTACCCCCTGCGCATCGACCCAGATTGGGCGGTGCCCGCGGGCTTGGTAGGCCTTGGCGACTTCGGGGGGCACCACCACCGGCGCGAGCGCTGCGCGCTGGGGGCGGGCGGCGGGCTCCGGCGTACGAACGGCTTCGCTGCCGCAGCCCCCGAGGGCGGCGAGCAAGCCGGCGGCGATGGTCCACGTTGGGCGCGGCAAGACGGCGCAAACTCCTGATTGGCTAATGCGCCTTCAACCATAGATTCGGCTGAGAACCCAAGCGGTAAGCACCACGGCGATGATCGATAATGGGGCACCGACCTTGGGATAATCGCGGAACAGGTAGTTGCCGGGGCGCATGACCAGCAGGTTGTTCTGGTGGCCGATGGGGGTGAGGAAATCGCAGGATGAGCCGATCAGCACAGCGAGCAAAGCCGCGTCCGGGTTGATGCCTAGGTTGGCGGCGGCCCCTACCCCGACCTGCGCCATGACCAGAGCGGTGGCGACATTGTTGAGGAAGACGGTGAGGATCATGGTGAGGCCGACGATGACGGCGAGCATGACGAACAACGGCGCGCCGCCGACCGTCCAGCCGATCGCGGCGGCGATGGCGTCGCTTCCGCCCGCGTCGTCGAAGGCGCGGCCGATCGGGATCATCGCGGCGAGAAGGACGATGACGGGGAGATCGACGGAGCGATAGGCTTCGTCCGCTGGGAGCAGGCGCAGCAGGCAGATGGCGAGGGCGGCGCCGATGAAGGTTGCGGTCGGCGAGATGCCGAACACGGCGGAGAGCAAGACGGCGACCGCGTAGATGGCGATGACCAGCACGGCCGGGCGCCCTGCCCTCACCGGCGCCGCCCGGCGGCCGACTTCGAGCAAGCGCCCGCGGCGGATGAGATCGGCGAGCGCGTCGGGCGCGCCGCGCAGGAAGAGCTGGTCGCCGGGCTCGATGCTGTTGCTAGCGAGCGGGCGGCGGAGGCGGGCGGCGCGGGGCCCGCCGGCGACCAGTTCGACCTCTCCGCCGGTGAGCGCTTCCAGGGCGCCATAGCCCTGGCCGACCAAGGAGGAGCCGTGGATGACCGAGACGTGGGCGGTGACCCGATCGGGCAGGTGGTGCTCGGGCGTGTCGGGGATCAAGCGGGCTTTCTCCGCGACTTCCCAGGGGTGGTCGCGGCTCATCACCAGCACGCGATCGTCGTAGCGGAGGCGGTCGTGGGGATCGAGGCGCACCCGCTCGCCATCGCGGAGCACGGCGAGGAGGGAGGCGCCTGCATCGCGCAGCCCGCGGCGGGCGCTTGCAAGCGTGATGTCGCCCTTGAAGGCGCCCATCGGCATGCCGAGCTCGAACGCAAGGACGCGGCGGGCGGCCTCGAGGCCGGTGCCGCCGCGGCGCGGGGTGATGCGCCAGCCGATGAGGAGCAGATAAAGGAGACCGGCGCCCGCAACCGCGGCGGCGACCGGGGTCATGTCGAACATGCCGAAGGGCTCGCCGACCGTATCCTCGCGCACCGAGGAGACGATGAGGTTGGCGGGGGTGCCGATCAGCGTCGTCATGCCGCCGAGGATGGTGGCGAAGGAAAGGGGCATCAGCACCGCGCCGGGCGGAAGCTTGTGATCGCGGGCAATGGTGAGCGCGATCGGCATGGTGATAGCGAGCGCGGCGATGTTGTTCATGAAGGCGGAAAGGAGCGTGCCCATCAGGAGCACGCCGCCGATGCGCACGCTTGGGAAGCGCACGTTGGGGATCAAGAAAGCGGTCATCGCCTGGGCACCGCCGGTATATTCCACCGCCCGGCCGACGACGAGCACCGCGGCGACAATCAGCACGGCGGGCGAGCCGAAGCCGGCAAGCGCGCCTTCGAGGCTGACCAGACCGCTCATCCAGCCGAGCAGGAGGACGATAAGCGCCACCGCGTCGGGGCGGATCCTGTCGCTGACGAACAGCACGAGCGCGAGCAGCATGATCGCCGAGCTGAGGAAGCCGTCGCTCATCGGGCGGCCCTAGGGGAGATGGAGCGGCCTGTCATCCCATGCGGGTAAGCGGTTGCCCTGCTCAGGCGGCTTCGGTGGTTTCCACGCCTTCCGAGGCTTCGAGCCAGCGCGCTTCGGCTTCGGCGATCTGCGCTTCGAGCTCGGCGCGGCGCTTCATCAGTTCGGTCATGGTGAGCTTGGCGAGACCCGCTTCGGCGGCGGAGGGGTCGAACATGGCGCGGTCGACGGCGCCACGCTGGGCGGTGAGCTTGGCGACGTCGGCTTCGGCGGCCTTGGCTTTGGTGCGCAGTGCCTTGCTTTTTTCGCGGGCGGCGGCGGCGGCGCGGCGTTCGTCCTTGCGGTTCGCCTTGGGCTCGGACTTGGCGTTGCCATTGTCCTTCTGGAGGATCATCGTCGTGTAATCGTCGAGGCTGCCGTCATATTCGACGGCAGTGCCGTCGTGGACGAGGACCAGGCGGTCGGCGGTAAGTTCGATCATGTGGCGGTCGTGGCTGACCAGAACCACGGCGCCCGAATAGTCGTTGAGCGCCTGGACCAGCGCCTCGCGGGAATCGACGTCGAGGTGGTTGGTCGGTTCGTCGAGGATCAGCATGTGCGGCGCTTCGCGGGTGATGAGGGCAAGCGCCAGGCGGGCGCGCTCGCCGCCCGAGAGCTTGCGCACCTCGGTGGTCGCCTTGTCCGCCGAAAAGCCGAAGCGGCCGAGCTGGGCGCGGACGGCGGAGGGGGTGGCGCCCTTCATCTGGCGGGACATGTGTTCCAGGGGCGTGTCGGCGCCGTCGAGTTCCTCGACCTGATATTGGGTGAAATAGCCGACCTTCATCTTGCCGCTGGCGTTGATCTCCCCGTCCATGGGGGCAAGCTGGGCGGCGAGGAGGCGGGCAAGCGTGGTCTTGCCGTTACCGTTGCGACCGAGAAGGGCGATCCTGTCGGTCGGGTCGAGGCGGAGGTTGACCCGCTGCAGAACCGGCGTGTCGCCATAGCCGACCGAGGCCATGTCGAGGGTGACCAAAGGCGGGCGAAGCTCGGACGGGTTGGGGAATCCGAAGGACAAAGAGGGATCGTTGGCCAGCTCGGCGATCGGCTGCATGCGGGCGAGCGCCTTGACCCGGCTCTGCGCCTGCTTGGCGGTGGAGGCGCGGGCGGAGTTGCGCGCGATGAAGTCCTTGAGCTTGTCCTGCTGCGCCATCTGGTTGGCGCGGGCGGCGGCGAGCTGTGCCTGGCGCTCGGCGCGCTGCCGCTCGAAGGCGTCGTAGCCGCCCGGGTAGAGGGTCAGCTTGCCGCGCTCGAGGTGGAGGATGTGATCGACGACGTTGTTGAGGAAGTCGCGCTCGTGGCTGACGATCAGGATGGTGGCGCGGTAGCTTTGCAGGAAGTCCTCGAGCCACAGCACCGCTTCGAGATCGAGGTGGTTGGAGGGCTCGTCGAGGAGCAGCAGATCGGGCTCGGAGAAGAGAAGCGCTGCAAGCGCGACGCGCATCTTCCAGCCGCCCGAGAAGCTGTCGAGCGGCTGGTGCTGCGCCTCTTCGTCAAAGCCGAGGCCGACCAGAATTCGGGCGGCGCGGGAGGGGGCGGCGTGGGCGTCGATGGCGTTCAAGCGCTCGTGGATCTCGCCGAGGCGGCCGAGATCCTGAACGGTGTCTGCTTCGGTGAGCAGGGCGGCGCGCTCGAGGTCGGCGGCGAGCACGGTCTCGAACGGCGTGGTCTCGCCAGACGGGGCTTCCTGGGCGATGTAGCCGAGGCGGGAGCCGCGCGGCATCTCGGGGGCGCCCTCGTCCGGATCGAGCAGGCCGGCGACGACGCGCACCAGGGTCGACTTGCCGGCGCCGTTGCGGCCGATCAGGCCGATACGGGCACGCGGCGGTAGCGCGGCGGTGGCGCGGTCGAGGATCGTACGCCCGCCAAGGCGCACCGTAATACCATTCAGGTTGAGCATGGCGGCGCCCCTAGCATGGCGCGCCGCTCAGCCCAAGGCCCTCAAAGCGTCGCGTGCACCGTGGCGATCCCTTTCACCACCGCGCCGACGCGGGCGGCGGCCTGGATGGTTTCGGCTTTTACGCCGTGCTGCTGGAGGACGCGTTCGTGGCTGTCGATGCACATGCCGCAGCCGTTCATCGCCGAAACGGCCAGGCTGAACAGCTCGAAATCGTCCTTCTCGATGCCGTGGGTGGCGATGGCGTTCATCCTGAGCTTGGCCGGGAGCGTGCCGTATTCGGGGTTCGAGGCGAGGTGGACGAAGCGGTAATAAACGTTGTTCATAGCCATCACGGCGGCGGCGGCGCGGGCGGCATTGGCGGCTTCGGGGCTGAGCTTGCCGTCCACTTCGGCTTCGGCGGCGGCGACGACCGGGCGGTAGCCGGAGCCGTGGGCGCAGGCGAGGAGCAGGCCGTATTTGCGCTGGTCGCCGAGCGTCTGGTCGTTGAGCAGGGACGACAGGTTGAGGCGCAGGTCCTTGGCGTAGTCGGGGAGCGTGTCGGCGAATTCCTTGAGGGACATGGGAACGGTTCCTTGGGGAGAGCTGGAAAGAAAAGGGGCGCGGAAAGCCAGTTCCCGCGCCCCCTTGAAGACAAGCCGTCGCGGCAAAGCCGCGCCGTCGGACGGGTTCGGCCGGCTATCCGGCCGCCCCGCCGTCCGGGCTAAAGCGAGTCGGTGGCGAGACGAAGCTCGCCACGCGCCGCTTTACGCCGCGGGCCGGAGCGGCTCCTGGCCTTCCTGCCAGTTGCAGGGGCACAGCTCGTCGGTCTGCAGCGCATCGAGAATGCGGAGCGTTTCCTGCGGGTTGCGGCCGACGTTGAGGCCGTTCACCGTGACGTGCTGAATGACGTTGTCCGGATCGACGATGAAGGTGGCGCGAAAGGCGACGCCTTCATCCCTGGCGAGGATGCCGAGGGCGGAGGCGAGCTCCTTCTTGTTGTCGGCGATCCAGGGGAAGTCGGCCGCGGCGAGGCGCTCGTCGGACTTGCGCCAGGCGTGGTGGACGAAATCGGTGTCGGTGGAGGCGCCGATCAGGACGGTGTCGCGGTCCTCGAAATCGCTCTTCAACTCGCCGTAGCCGATGATTTCGGTCGGGCAGACGAAGGTGAAATCCTTGGGCCAGTAGAAGAGGATTTTCCACTTTCCGTTGGTTTCGGCGAGGTTGAGGGTTTCGCCGGCGGGGAGATTGCCGCCCTGCTGGACGGGGACGGTGAGGGTGGGGAGCGTATCGCCTACGGTGAGCATATTGAGCCTCCTGCTGGATGTGGTCGAAAGTGCCGCGGAGCGTCACATCGTAAGGCCGATATAGGGGGTGGCGGTGATTGCGCAAATTGATTAAGTTTTGCGCATTGATCGAGTGAGGCTATTAGCGCGTGAGTATGCATCTTCCGACTTTGAAGCAGCTCCAGTACCTCGTCGCGCTCAACGACCATGGGCATTTCGGGCGGGCGGCGGAGGCGTGTTTCGTGACGCAGCCGACGCTGTCCGCGGGCCTGCGCGAGCTCGAGACGCTGACCGGGGTTAGCCTGGTCGAGCGCACCCGTCGGGTGGTGCGGTTCACGCCCTTGGGCGAGCGGATCGCGGACAAGGCGCGGCGGGTGCTTCGGGAGGCGGACGAGCTTGCGGAGATGGCACGGGCGGCGGGCAAACCCCTGTCGGGCGACCTGCGGATGGGCGTGATCCCGACGATCGCGCCGTTCCTGCTGCCGCGCCTGCTGCCCCAGCTCCGGACCGCATGGCCGGACCTGAAGCTCTACCTGCGCGAGGAAACCAGCGGCGCGGCGTGCGAGGGCCTTCACCGCGGGCTGCTCGACTGCGTGCTGCTGGCCCTGCCTTACGGCTGCGGCGAGGTGGAGAGCGAGGTGTTGTTCGACGACGCGCTTTGGGTGGCGTTTCCGCCCGGCGAGGAGCGGAACGCGGCGGCGATCACGCCGCGCGAGATCGACCAGGACCGGCTGCTGCTGCTGGAGGACGGCCATTGCCTGCGCGACCACGCGCTTGCCGCCTGCAACCGGCCGGAACTGCGCGCCGAGGCGACGATGCTGGGCACATCGCTTCATACGATGGTGCAGATGGTCGGCAACGGGCTGGGCGTGACCATGGTGCCGCAGATGGCGATCGAGGCGGGGATCCTGGACGGCACGGGGGTGACGGCGCGGCCCCTGAAGGCTGAGCATGCCTATCGCCGGATCGCGCTGATCTGGCGCAAAGGCAGCCCGCGCGAGAAGGACTTCCGGCTGCTTGCCGACGCGCTGCGCGGCACCGCCGCGAGCCCGAAAAGTCCTACATGATTTCGATTTATTTTTCGGGCACTTTCAAGAGTTTAACTGCCCCCAAATCCTATTTTTCCGTCACCGCGATTGTGATGTAGGACTTCCTCTGTTCTCTTTGTGTTCTGAACAGGCACAAGGAGACTCGAACGATGCGCCCCCCATTTCGACACCAAATCCCAGGCGGCCGCGGCAGCGGCTGTGGCTGGCTGATCTGCGCCGCACTGGGCGCCGCCGCCGCGGCCGGAGCGGCCCTGCCCTCCCCCGCCGGCGCCGCGGAGACGATCAGCTACGCCTATGACGCGCGCGGCCGGCTGGTCGAGGTCAAGCGGGTGGTGAACAGCGCGGCTCCGGTGGTCACCGCCTACGCCTTCGACAAGGCCGACAACCGGCTGAGCAAGTCCACGACCGGCTCCCCCAACCCGCCGCCGCCGTAAGCCGCCCGTCCCAAAGTGGTACTTTGGGACGGGTTTGAAATCGAGGCTCGCCGGGCGAGCCGCGCTTGATTTTATTGGAGATTGAACATGACGACGACGTCCTTCCGGGCGCGCAGCCTTGCGTGCGCCCTTCTTGCCACCACCGCGTTCTGCGGCCTTTCCAGCCAACCCGCCGCCGCGCAGGACATTCCCAACCAGCCGAGCGTGCCCGAAAGCTACAGCTTCGACCGGAACGGGGTCGATCTTGCCAGCGGCAAATATTATTTCATGTCGCCCGACCTCAGCATCGGCAACGGCGGCAGCGGCCTGGATTTCGTGCGCAGCCACCGCGAGGCGGGCTTCGATTATAATCATTACAGCGCCGCCAATTCGTACGGCAGCAGCATCACCATCACGATCGGGACGGTGAGCGACGAATTCGACGGTGTCGGCCAGTCCAGCCGGAACGGCACCGGCGCGACGCTGACCACCGGAACGACCGGTTATCTCTACACCAGCGCCGACGGGGTGAAATACCAGTTCGACGACGCCTATTGGGGCTCGTTCTACCTGCCGGCGGGGAACGGCCGCATTTCGACGGTGACCTATCCGGACGGCCGGGTGCTGACCTATCATTACGAGACGGTGGAGTTCAAACACTTCACCGGCACGAAATGGCTGCCGGTTCCGACGCCGCAATCGCGCCTGATCTCGGTGACCAGCAATGAGGGTTATCAGCTCAAGCTCGAATATGATTACATGGTCTACTACGATCCGGAGCAGGAGGAGTATCCGAGCACCCAGCTGATCAAATATTGGATGGACGTGAACCGGGTCACTGCGATCAACAACGCCGTGGACTATTGCGATCCCGATGTTGAAAGCGCCTGTCCGGGCCTCGGCGCGAACTGGCCGACGATCAGCTACACCAAGTCCGGCTCCACGGTCAGCACGACGGACGCGTTGAACCGCACCACCAGCGTCACCTACAATACGGCGGGCCGGATCACCGGGATCAAGCGCGCGTCGAGCGCCACCGACAACGTGACGATCACCTACGATGCGACCGGCAAGGTGGCGACGTTCAACGGCGGCAACGGCACCTACAGCTACGCTTACCTGGACAGCAACGGCGTGCGCACCGTTACGATCACCGATCCCGCGTCGAACCAGCAGGTGGTGACCGTGAACCTGGCGCTTGGCCGGGTGACGAGCCGCAAGGACGCGCTCAACCGCACCACCAGCTTCACCTACGACGCGCTTGGACGGCTGAGCCGGACGACGCTGCCCGAAGGCAATTATGTCGAGAACGGCTACGATGCACGCAGCAACCTGACGACGACGACGATCGTCGCCAAGACGCCGGGTACGCCCAGCAACATCGTCACCACGCGCACCTATCCGTTGACCTGCAGCAATGTGGTGATCTGCAACAAGCCGACCAGCGTCATCGACGCGCGCGGCAACACAACCGACTTCACCTACGACGGCACCCATGGCGGCCTGCTCACCGCGACGCTGCCGCCGCCCACCAGCAATGCGGTGCGGCCGCAGACACGGTACAGCTATTCGGCGCTGAGCGCTTACTACAAGAACAGCGCAGGTTCGATGGTTGCGGCGCCTTCGGCCGTCACCAAGCTGACCGGCGTCTCCGCCTGCCGGACCGCCAGCGCCTGCACCGGCACTGCGGACGAGGTGAAAGCGGCGATCGCCTACGGCTCGGCGGGCGTCGCCAACAACCTCCTCCCGACCAGCGTTTCCACGGGCAACGGCACGGGCACGCTGACCGCGACCATCGCGCAGACCTATGACGGGGTGGGCAACATCCTCACGGTCGACGGTCCGCTGAGCGGCAGCGCGGACACGGTGCGGATGCGCTACGACGCAGCGCGGCAGCAGGTCGGCGCGGTGTCGGCCGATCCCGACGGCGCGGGCGCACTCAAGCACCGGGCAAGCCGGACGACCTACAATCCCGACGGCCAGCCGACGAAGACGGAGCGCGGCACGGTCAACAGCCAGTCCGACAGCGACTGGGCGGCGTTCGTCCCGCTGGAGGAAGTGCAGACCAGCTACGACGCAAGCGGGCGGCCGGTTGTGCAGAAGCTCGTCGCCGGCGGCACCACCCACGCGCTCAGCCAGATGAGCTACGATGCGCTCGGGCGGCCGGAATGCATCGCGCAGCGGATGAACCCGGCGGCGTTTACGTCCCTCCCCGCTTCCGCCTGCACGCTCGGCATGCAGGGCACCGGCACGAACGACTTCGGACCCGACCGGATCGCCAAGACGAGCTATGACGCGGCGGGCCAGGTCACCAAGACGACCAGCGCCTACGGCATCACCGGCCAGCAGGCGGACGACGCGACGGTGACGTACACGTCCAACGGCAAGACGCAGACCGTGACCGACGCCGAGAACAACAAGACCAGCTACGTCTATGACGGCCACGACCGGCCGAGCCAGACGCTTTATCCCAGCGCCACGAAGGGGGCCGGAACGAGCAACGGTTCGGATTACGAACAAGTCGGTTACGACGCCAACAGCAATGTCACCAGCCTCCGGAATCGTGCCGGCGAGACTGCGGCCTTCACCTTCGACGCACTGAACCGGCCGACGCTCAAGGATCTTCCGGGCAGCGAACCGGACGTGAGTTATAGCTACGACCTGCTGGGGCGAGTGACCGGTGCAAGCCAGACCGGCAACAGCCTGTCGTTCACCTACGACGCTCTCGGCCGCAACCTGACCCAGGCCGGGCCGCAGGGCACAAATACCTCGGCCTACGACATCGCCGGGCGTCGCACGCGCCTGACGCATGCCGACGGCTTCTACGTGGACGAGGATCATCTGATCACCGGCGAGGTGTCGGCGATCCGGGAGAACGGCGCC
>DASVUV010000014.1:0-64791 GCA_036386875.1 Allosphingosinicella sp. | reverse complement strand
GTCCGGCTGTCGGGCGGCATCGATCCCGGCGCGATCCCGCCGACGTCGGCATGGTGGCCGCGCGCCGCGACATACCAGGCCGGCGCCGCATCGCCGTCGACGAACACCGGCATGATCACCGTGATGTCGGGAAGGTGGGTGCCCCCGGCATAAGGCGCGTTGAGCACATAGGCGTCGCCCGGCTTCATCCCGCGGCCGTCGCGCGCGCCGCCGCGGGCTTCGATGACGGTGCGGATGCTGTCGCCCATCGAGCCGAGGTGAACCGGGATGTGGGGTGCGTTGGCGATCAGGCAGCCCTCCGCGTCGAACAAAGCGCAGGAGAAATCGAGCCGCTCTTTTATGTTCACGGACGAAGCCGTGTTCTGGAGCGCGACGCCCATCTCCTCGGCCACGGCCATGAAGAGGTTGTTGAAGACTTCGAGCATGACGGGGTCCGCGTCGGTCCCTACGGCGCGGGCTCCGGCGCGAGCGACGGCGCGGGTGAGGATGAGGTTCCCGAGCGTATCCACCTCCGCCTGCCACTCCGGTTCGACCACGGTGGTGGCGGATGGGTCGATGATGAGCGCGGGGCCGCGGACGATAGCACCGGGAGCGAGGGAGGCGCGGTCGAGGACATGCAAATCCTCCCCTGCATTCGCAGGGGAGGGGGACCGCACGAAGTGCGGTGGAGGGGCGGCGGAGGCGAAGCCGGAGCCGGAGCCGTTCTCCTCGCTTCGCTCGGCCCCTCCACCAGCCTTCGGCTGGTCCCCCTCCCCCGGAAATCCGGGGGAGGATGAAGGAGAAGACGATGTACGATTTCAAGATTGCGGCGGCCGACAAGGCGACCTTGTGGCGGGAGCTGAACCAGGCGGCGGGTGGGCTTACCGATGGGGAGCCGGACGCGGTGGCCAATATGGCCAACGTCGCGGCTCTGCTTTGGGAGACGTTGCCCGATCTCAACTGGGCGGGTTTCTACCGCAACGTCGGGGGCGAGCTGGTGCTTGGGCCGTTCCAGGGGCGGGCGGCGTGTATCCGCATTCCGTTCGGCAAGGGCGTGTGCGGGGCGGCCGCAGCGACGCTTGAGGTGCAGTGCATCGAGGATGTGCATGCCTTTCCCGGGCACATCGCCTGCGATGCCGCGTCGGCTTCGGAGCTTGTGGTGCCGGTGGTGCACGAGGGCGAATTGCTGGGCGTGATAGACCTCGACAGCCCCTTGAAAGCGCGGTTCGACGCGGCCGATGTGGAAGGCTGTCTCGAATTGGCACGGCTGCTCGCGCCGCGGCTTTCCGCTCGGTAGCAAATCCGCCCCCGAAACGTTAAAAAAGTCTGAAGACCGTGCGCAGACCGCGCCCGGACATACGATTTTCGGCAGGGGAAGCGGACAATGAGGAAGCTCTATCTGTTGGCGTTTGCGGCGGGCGCGGCGCTCGTTCCCACAAGCGCTTCGGCACAGGGGGCACCGGCCGCCGGGCATAGCTGGCGCGAAGGTGCTCCGGTTGCACTGCCGCCGCCGCCGATGGTTCGCGAGGTGCGCCAGATGCATCGTGGCCCCGGCGCCGGCATGCAGCATGGTGGCGGGCGCCGTTTCGGCAACATCCAGCGCATCGGCCGCGGCGGCTTCGTGCCCGGCGGCTGGTGGGGACCACAGTTCGTAGTGCGCAACTGGAGCGGCTACGGCTTTCCCCAGCCGTTCAACGGCGGCCGCTGGATCCGCTACTATGACGATGCGCTGCTGATCGACCGCGAGGGCCGGGTTCACGACAGCCGCTACGGCTACGATTGGGACCGCTATGGCGACCGCTGGGGTGAGGACGATCGCGGCGTGCCGGTGTATGTCGGCGACGGCGATTACGAGCCGGACGGCGATGATTACGGCTATGACGATCGCCGCGAGCGTGGCCGCCGCGAGGTGATCGTGCGCCGCCAAGGTGCGCCGATGGTGGACGGTTGCGCCAGTTCCTGCACCCGCAGCTATCACGGCGCCCCGCCTCCGCCTCCGCCCTACGGCGGTTACGGCCACGCTTACGGCTACGGCGGCTACGGCGACTGCGGCTGCGGGCCGGTTGTTGTGACGGAGACGACCACCACCACGGCACCGGTGGTGGAGCAGGTCACGACCTACGAATATGTCACCGAATATGCGGCACCCCGCGCACGGGCGGCGCCGAAGAAGCGCAGGGCGGCGCGCCCGGCTCCGGCACGGCCCGGCGAGCGGGGCTAGGGTTCAGGCGAGGCGGTCGAGCGCCTCGTCGCTGAGGCCGCCCGGCACAATGATCAGCGGGCAGGGCAGGCTGCCCGCGACGCTGCCCGCGAAGTGATCGACCAGCGGTCCCGGTCCGCCCTCCGCGGCGGCGCCGAGGATCAGGGCGGCGATGTCGTCGCGCTCCCCGAGGAGGTCGGCGATGGCGCGCGCCGCCTCGCCTTCCCGGACCAGGATCTTGGGCTGGATGCCGGCTTCGTCGACGATCGCGCCGGCGGCCTGGAGCACCATCGCCTCGGCGCGCAGCTTCGCTTCTTCCTCCATCGCCGCCTGGACGCCGCCCCAGGCGACGAACTCGGCCGGGGGAATCACCGCAAGGATCTCCACCGTTCCGCCGGTGCGCGAGGCGCGGCGGGCGGCATAGCGAAGTGCGACCCGCGCTTCCCCGGTTTCGTCGATCACCACCAGATAGGCCCGCATCCGCCCCGCTCCCTCGCGCTGCCAAGACGGCGATGCTGCCCCGGAAAGGCGGTGCGATGCAAGCCGCGCCGCCGCTGCCACGAACCGGACAGGCTTGACCGCGCACCCGCCTTTGCTGTTTGGGCGTTGAACGACCATCCCTCGCCAGGAGCTTGGCCACGATGCCCATCGAGTTGAAGATGCCCGCCCTTTCTCCCACCATGGAGGAGGGCACGCTCGCCAAATGGCTGGTGAAGGAGGGCGATGTCGTCGCCGCGGGGGATTTGCTCGCCGAAATCGAGACCGACAAGGCGACCATGGAGTTCGAAGCCGTGGACGAGGGCACGATCGCCAAGATCCTGATCGCCGAGGGCACGGACGAAGTGAAGGTCGGGACGGTGATCGCGATCATCGCCGCCGAGGGCGAGGATGCCGGCGCAGCCGCGTCCGCGCCGACTGCCGCGAATGAGCCGGTGGAGAAGGGCGGCGGCGAAACGGGGGCTGGGCAGCCTGCGACGCCGACGCCTGCGCCGGACGTGAAAGGCTATGGCGCCAACCCGGCCGAGGATGCGAAGATTGCGCAGGCCACTCCCGCTGCTGCGCCTGCGCCGGGTGGCGGCGTAGACCGGGTCAAGGCGAGCCCGCTTGCGCGCCGCCTGGCCGAGCAGCGCGGCATCGATCTCTCAGGCCTGCAGGGCACCGGCCCGGGCGGGCGGATCGTCAAGGCGGACCTGGAGAGCGGCGCGTCCCATGCGCCTGCGGCTCAGCCCGCCGCCGCTGCCGCACCCGCGCCTGCCGCTGCACCGGCGCCTGCCGCCGCACCCGCCCCCGTGGCTGCCGCCTCGACGATTCCCGACATTCCGCACGAAGCGGCCAAGCTAAGCAACGTGCGCAAGACGATTGCGCGGCGCCTCACCGAATCGAAGCAGACTGTTCCGCACATCTACCTGACTGTCGACATTCAGCTCGACGCGCTTTTGAAGCTGCGCGGCGAGCTCAACGCCAGCCTGGAGAGCCGCGGCGTCAAGCTGTCGGTCAACGACTTCATGATCAAGGCGCTCGCCGCTGCCTTGATCGAGGTGCCGAGCTGCAACGTGATGTACACCGGCACCGAGCTGGTGTCGTTCAAGCGCGCGGACATTTCGGTGGCGGTGTCGACGCCGAGCGGCCTGATCACCCCGATCATCAAGGACGCCGGCAGCCGATCGCTGTCCGCAATCTCCACCGAGATGAAGGACCTCGCCGTCCGCGCCCGCGACAACAAGCTGAAGCCCGAGGAATATCAGGGCGGCACCGCATCGCTCAGCAACATGGGAATGTACGGGATCAAGCAGTTCGAGGCGGTGATCAATCCGCCGCAGGGCATGATCATGGCGATCGGCGCGGGCGAGAAACGGCCGTACGTAGTGAACGACAGCCTGCAGATCGCGACCGTGATGAGCGCCACCGGCAGCTTCGACCACCGCGCCATCGACGGCGCCGACGGCGCGCAGCTGATGCAGGCGTTCAAGCGGCTGGTTGAGGCGCCGCTGGGGATGATTGCGTAATGTTCCCCTCTCCCCCAACCCCTCCCCCGCAGAGGGGGAAGGGGAGTAGAGGCGCTGCTGGCCTTAATCCCTCTCCCCTTGCGGGAGAGGGTACCCGGCCGCGTAGCGGGCGGGGGGGAGAGGGCCTGTCTGCTCCGACTCGCGAACAGCTCGTTGAACGCGCCAAGTGGATGCGCGCCAACCCCACCGAAGCCGAGCGGAGCATGTGGGCGTTGCTGCGGGCAAAGCGGCTGGACGGCTATAAGTTCAAGCGGCAGCTGATCATCTATCCGTACATCGTCGACTTCGCCTGCCTGAGCAGGCGCCTCATCGTTGAAGCGGATGGATCGCAGCACGCCGACAGTCTGTCCGACGCGCGCCGTGACGCGTGGCTGCGGGCGCAGGGGTTCACGGTTCTGCGCTTCTGGAACAACGAGATATCGACCGAGAGCGAGGCGGTGACGGCGGCGGTTTACGACGCGCTCACTGCCCCTCTCCCTTCGCCGCCTGTGGCGGCTCTTCCCTCTCCCGCAGAGGGGAGAGGGATAATTGGAGTGCATCATGCCTGACACCTTTGACCTCATCGTTCTCGGCTCGGGCCCCGGGGGCTATGTCGCCGCGATCCGCGCGGCGCAGCTTGGCATGAAGGTGGCCATCGTCGAGCGCGAGAAGCTTGGCGGGATCTGCCTCAACTGGGGGTGCATCCCGACCAAGGCGCTGCTGCGCACGTCAGAAATCTATCACTACATGACGCACGCCGGCGACTACGGCCTCTCCGCCGAAAAACCGTCGTTCGACTTGACCAAAATCGTCGAGCGCAGCCGCAAGGTGGCCGGGCAGCTCAACGGCGGCGTCAAGGGGCTGATGAAGAAGAACAAGATCACGGTCGTGGAGGGCGAGGGCTCGCTCGCGGGCAAGGGCGTGCTCAAGGTCGTCAAGGACGGCAAGACCACCGAACTCAACGCCAAGCACATCGTCATCGCCACCGGCGCCCGCGCCCGCGACCTGCCCTTCGCCAAGGCGGACGGCAAGCGCGTCTGGACGTACCGGCACGCAATGGTGCCGGCCGAGCTGCCGAGCAAATTGCTGGTGATCGGATCGGGCGCGATCGGGGTGGAGTTCGCGAGCTTCTATTCGGACATGGGCGCGAAGGTGACGATCGTTGAAATGCTCGACCGCATCCTGCCGGTGGAGGATGCCGACGTTTCCGCCTTCGTGCACAAGGCGCTGACCAAGCAGGGCATGACCATCCACACCTCGTCGGGCGTGGACAAGCTCGATGTGAGCGCGGCGGGCGTGAAGGCGACGCTGAAGGGCGGCGCTGTCGAGGAGTTCAGCCATGCCATCGTCGCCATCGGCATCGTGCCCAACACCGAGGGGCTCGGCCTGGAGGCGCTGGGCGTGAAGACGGAGCGCGGCCACATCGTCACCGACGGCTATGGCCGCACCGGCGTGGAAGGCATTTACGCGATCGGCGATGTCACCGGTCCGCCCTGGCTCGCCCACAAGGCGTCCCATGAGGGCGTGGTCTGCATCGAGGCGATTGCGGGAAAGAACCCGCACCCGTTCGAAACCTGGAACATCCCGGGCTGCACCTACTCACGCCCGCAGGTGGCGTCCGTTGGCTTCACCGAGGCCAAGGCCAAGGAGCTGGGCAAGACGGTGAAGGTCGGCAAATTCCCCTTCATCGGCAACGGCAAGGCGATCGCATTGGGCGAAGCGGAAGGCTTCGTGAAAACGGTCTTCGACGCGGAAACCGGCGAGCTGCTCGGCGCGCACATGGTGGGCGCGGAAGTGACCGAGCTGATCCAGGGCTATGTGATTGCCCGCCAGCTCGAGACCACCGAGGAAGACCTGATGCACACCATCTTCCCGCATCCAACGCTGAGCGAGATGATGCATGAAAGCGTGCTCGATGCGTACGGGCGGGCGGTGCACTACTGAAGTTCGGCTTCATCGGGGATGAAGCCGGGAGGCATTTTCCCTAATCAGCGCCCTTTCCGCTGCTTTGGATTTCTTTCTTGGTAAGCTTCGTTGAATTCTTGCATTCTAACCTTCATCATTTCACGGGTGTCTAGCGAAAAAGTGGTATATAGGTCGGGGTGATATATTTTTGACAACGCCCGGATTGCCGTCGCTGCACTCTGTGGTGCCTCTCCGGGACTGACGGAGAGTAGGTCTTCACTAGTCGAATCCATGCGATACTTGTGGACTTCGTCTTGCGGTATAAACCGATCAATTGGTGGGCTCGTCCGGGCTAGTCCTGGCGGCTGCACGCGCACCTTGAACCTGTGGGCCACTGAAAAACGAGCGGCCACAACCTCCCCGCTCACAGTGCGCCACGCGAGTTCGCGCTTGCGCGCGTCGTAATAAAGGTCATTATCGCCCACGTGACAGGCAATGAACAGACGGCCAATATAGTCTCCGAATTCAGTCGAACTGGCTTGCTGAAGAGCGCCTCTTGTTCGAAGTGCCTCATCAATAGTGATCGCTCGAATAGCATGCGGTTCGTAGGAAAGTACGACGGAGGCTTCTCGCCAAGTAGAAAGCTTAGCGCATTGTTCAACTAGATCTCTGCCGCCGGAGGAGCCCATTTTCGATTGGAACAGCAATGATTTTGTTTCGGCCCCGCCTTTTCGCTCAAGAGTCAACTCAAAGATTCCGTCAGCACCGAGCTGTTTCTCGGTAGCGCCAGGACCTCGGCCTCGAAACTTACGATATTGTAAGGACCAATTCCAAGTCCCTGAGACCTCTTGGTCATCAACAATCACCTCACGGTGCCGCGTAGTCAATCTTGCTCCTAAGTGCCCCGTAAACGCGTCCTCATCCTCCTCCGCTGATTCAAACTCGATTAGTGTGTCTGCCACCGCTCGGCGGACTTGGCGCGCGATATCCACTTGAACGGCATCCGGTATGTAAAGGCGGCGGCGCATTGATGTCTCCGGTAATCGTGGGACTCAGCGTGTTTGCCTGTCCAGGTCATGGGAGAACACATACCGTCGGAGCTTGAATACACAAAGCGGCGGAGCTACCCGGCTCTTTGGGGCAAAGTACTGGGTCTCACTGATGTAGGCTGGTAGATGCAATGAATGAGCCTTTCACCAGGGTTTAACGGCTTCGTGCCAATATAAGTTTGGGCTGGCAGCGCATTTCTCTCGTGCCGGTCAAAGCCAAGCTTCGTACCAGTACCAAGTTCCAGCAACCATCGTTCCGTGAGGTTTGCTAGGTCTTTCTTGTCAAGGCGTTGCCACATCTGCGTGTGATGATGCATATTGAAACCAAGTTAGCCCTCTGCCTTCATAGTCGCGCCGATTTCCCCGGCGGTATTTTCGTCATTCCACTGCTGGCAGCACTACAAGCAGGGGGTGGAGCCAGAATGCGAACGGGTGGCTGATCCCGCCGGGCTGGGGGCGGAGGGCGGCGGTGAGAGGGCGCGGTGGCCGGAGGAGGCGGAAAGGGCTGGGGCGAGCGGGCGTTGATGTTTCTGGCGGCGCTATTGCTGCCGCAGCCTTGGGGCGGGTGGACCGCCCCTCTCCCCAACCCCTCTCCCCCACGGGGGGGAGAGGGGCGTTAGGGGCGCTACCGCTTAGATCGCGGCCTCGCGGCTGCGGGTGGCGGTGTGGCCGCCGTAGCGGTGGAGGAGGTCCTGGGCCTGATCGTAGGAGAGGCCCGCGTCGCCGGTGTCGATCGAGACGAACGTCGCGCCTTCGTTGATCCGGCCTTCGTAGTAGGACGCGTCTTCGCTCGACACGCCGTGCTTGGTGAGGAGGCCGGAAAGGCCGCCGAACGCGCCGCCGGCAAGGGCGCCGATGCCGGCCGCTTCGGGCACGGCCGAGGCGGCGATCGCGCCGGCCGCGGCGAGCGGGCCGACGCCGGGGATGGCGAGCGCCGCGATGCCGAGCAGGGTGCCGGCCGCTGCGCCGCCGAGCGCGCCCTTGACTGCGCCGCTGCCGTTGACCTCGTCGCCGCCGCCGTCATGGGTGGTGGTCTTGCCTTCGTCGCGGGCGATCACGGAAATGGCGTTGTCGCGGATGCCGGCGCTGCGGAGTTCGGACACGGCGCGCTCGGCCTCGTCGCGGCTGTCGAAAACGGCGGATGCAATGGCTTGGGTCATGTGAAGCAACTCCTACTGGATTACTGGGGGTGCGGCTTGGGGGCCGCGGCTGATTTAACTTGCAGGCAGGCGGGTCGATCCTCGCTCCGTCGCCTCCCGACTCGCTTCGTCGCGTAAGCCTGTTTGCGGCGGCGGAACGGGGTGCGATGGTGGCGCGGTGGACATCACCCTGCGCCTTGCAACCGTTGCCGATGTGCCGGCCATGCACCGCATCCGGCTCTCGGTGCGCGAGAACCGGCTGAGCGATCCGGCATTGGTGCGAGAGGCCGACTATCTGCCGTTTGTGGCGCGCGGCGCGGCGTTTGTCGCGGAAGCGGACGGCGCCTTGCTCGGCTTTGCGGCGGCGGATGCGGCGGCGGGGAGCCTCTGGGCGCTGTTCGTCGCGCCGGCCGCCGAGGGGCACGGCGTCGGACGGGCGCTGGAGCGGCGGCTGCTTGCCTGGGCGCGGTCCGAGGGGCTGACGCTCCTGACCCTGGCCACCGCGGCGGGAACGAGGGCGGCGGCGTTCTACCGGGCGGGCGGCTGGACGGAGACGGGCGTCACCACCGCCGGGGAGCTGTGTTTCGCCCGGGCGGTGTAGGCGGGCGGGGGGGGACGGGGTTAGAAGCTCATTTCCTCGTAGACGCGGGAGACATCGCCTCCCCACGCGCCGTGGAAGCGCTCCAGGAGCTGCTCGGCGGGGGTGAGGCCGCGGGCGACGATTTCGCGCAAGGGGTCGAGGAAGCCCGATTCGTCGTCGCCGGCGCCGTTGAAGCGGGCGCGGGCGCGCAGGCCCGCTTCGGAGATGGCGAGGATCCGACGGGCGAGATCGCGCAGGGTGCCGCCGCCGGGCGTGCGGGTGGCGAGGCCGTGTTTGGGAACTTCGTCGCGGAGGCGCTGGCGTTCCTCGAGCGGCCAGTCCTTTACTTCGTCCCAGGCGGCGTCGAGTGCGGTCTGGTCGTAGAGCAGGCCGACCCAGAAGGCGGGAAGGGCGCAGATCTTGTTCCACGGGCCGCCGTCGGCGCCGCGCATTTCCAGAAAGCTCTTGAGGCGGACCTCCGGGAAGGCGGTGGAAAGGTGGTCGACGAAGTCGGAACGGCGCGGCCGTTCCCCGGGGAGGATCGAGAGCTTGCCGTCGAGGAAATCACGGAACGACAGGCCGGCGGCGTCGAGGTAGCGGCCGTCGCGGTAGACGAAGTACATCGGCACATCGAGCGCGTAGTCGAGGTAGCGTTCGTAGCCGAAGCCGTCCTCGAACACGAAAGGCAGCATGCCGGTGCGATGCGGATCGGTGTCCGACCAGATGTGGCTTCGAAAGGAAAGCATACCGTTCGGCTTGCCCTCGGTGAAGGGCGAGTTGGCGAACAGCGCCGTGGCGAGCGGCTGAAGGGCAAGGCCGACGCGGAACTTCTTCACCATGTCGGCTTCGGAGCTATAGTCCAGATTAACCTGAATGGTACAGGTGCGAAGCATCATGTCGAGACCAAGGCTGCCGACGCGCGGCATGTGGTTCAGCATGATCTTGTAGCGGCCCTTGGGCATGACCGGCAGCTCGGCGCGGGTCTTGTCCGGCCACATGCCGAGGCCGAGGAAGCCGAGGCCGAGCTTCTCGCCGACCGCCTTCACCTGGTTCAAGTGGCGGCCGGTTTCGGCGCAGGTCAGATGGAGATTGTCGAGCGGCGCGCCGGACAGCTCGAACTGGCCGGCGGGCTCGAGGCTGACGTTTCCGTCCGGGCCGGCCAGCGCGATGACGTTGCCGCCCTCCTCGACCGGTGTCCAGCCATAGTCGGTGAGCGCCATCAGGAGGTCGCGGATGCCGCCGGGCTCGTCATAGGAGGGCGCGCGGTGATCGGCGCGGCGATAGACGAATTTCTCGTGCTCCGTGCCGATCCGCCAGGCATCGGCGGGCTTCTCGCCGCCGCTGAAGGGCGCGAGCAGATCCTCGCGGGTTTCGATGGTGGGATCGGCCTTGGCCGTTTCGGTGCGCGTCGTCATCGCGCCGCCTGTAGCGCCCGGCGGAAAAGCCCGCCAGCCGGTTTCATCGCGCTACCGGTCCCGCCCAATCGCCGGCGGCGGCCATCCAGACGGAGAGGGCTGCGATGGCCGCGGTCTCGGCCCGCAGGATGCGGGGCCCGAGGGAGACGGCGCGGGCCTGGGGAAGGGCGCGGATGGCGGCGGCTTCTTCCGGGGTGAAGCCACCTTCGGGGCCGATCAGGATGGCGACCGGGCCGGGGGCAGCCGCAGCGGCGGCGGGGGCGAATGGCTCGCCGCCATTTTCGTCGGCGAAGAAGAGGATGCGCTCGGCGGGCCAGTTGCGCAGGAGGGCGGCGAGCTTCACCGGTTCGTCCAGGGCGGGAAGGGCGGTGCGCTCGCACTGCTCGGCGGCTTCGACCGTGTGGGCGCGCAGCCGCTCGAGGTTGAGGCGGTCGACGACCGTGCGCTGGGTGACGACGGGCAGCAGGCGGGCGGCGCCGAGCTCGGTGGCTTTTTCGACCAGCAGGTCGATGCGGTTCTTTTTGATCGCCGCAAAGACCAGCCAGATGTCCGGCACCGGCTCGCGTGGGCGCAGATTGCGGGTGACGGCAAGGGTGAGGCGCTTCTTGCCGGCATCGGTGATCTGGGCGAGCCATTCGCCGGTGCGGTCGTCGAACAATTTGACCTGGGCGCCGGGCTGGAGGCGGAGGACATTGGCAAGGTAGTTTGCGGGGACGCCGTCGAGAGTGAGGACGCTGCCTTCGCGCAACGGCTGATCAACGAACAGTCGCGGCAGGCTGGAGGGCGGCCAGGCGGGGGTGGCGGGCATCAGCCTAGCCTAGCAACCTCCTTTCGGGGCGTCACCCGCAGTTCGATTGAGCTCCTCTGCGGGTTCCACACGGGACAGGAGAAGTAGGTGGTCACTAGCCTGACCTTTCTTGAACCTGCCGCTGTGCCTGCTAATGAAGGTTGGAGGACCGCCGCCCGGAGCATGATGTGAAATCAATAGCCTGTATAAACACCATCATACCAACAGCTGAGATGCATCTACCGTATGTCTCCAAAGACTCTCTGCGTGATTACGATATAGCTGTATTCGACCCAGCAATGCCCTACCTAGATCGTATTTATTTCGACGGAGGAGGGTCGTGCCTGTCAATTGATGCGACCGTTAAACTCAAAGACGCAATGTCACATTGGGCGAGCGAGTTCCAGGCCGCATTAGCAGCCGGTAAAACAATATTTGTTATAATGAGTGAACGCAAGGAAGACCTAGGTGCAAGCGGGAGCACTTACGTAAAAGGTCAGCGTACCTACTCAACCTACAACATAGATAACTACCAAGCTGTTCCAGCGAAGCTGAGCGTCAAAAACGCGAGCGGCCGGAAGATGGCCACAGGAGACAGTCGATTCCGGGGAGTTTACGAGGTTCTGAAGGACATAGCTCAATACCGCGTTGTCATAAATTCCGGAACCACGGAAACTACGTTTACCGCCAAAGACGGAGCTACAGTTGGCGCCATAACGAAATACCGAGAAATATCGGGCACCGTTGTCCTGCTGCCGTATTTTTCGTTTGAAGGTGACGCTCTCCGACAGTCAGATGATGAAGGGAACTCAAGTTGGACCGAGGAAGCACTCAAAACCTCAAACGCACTTATCGGTCAGCTCGTCGCAATTGACAAGGCTCTGCGTAGCTCGACACAGGCGACTCCGCCTCCAAATTGGGTGAGCGACGTGGAAGTACCACATGCTGTTCACGCAGTAGATCAGGCGATTGCCGAGCTGGATAGGCAAATGGCTGATATCAGCGCTCAGCGAAAGCTCCGCGCGGAAAGCAAAGCAGACTTATTGGGGTATACTCACTTGCTCTATGAGACCGGTAAAAATCTGGAGCGAGCGATTGAAAAGGCGCTTCGCCTGTTAGGGTATACGGCTGAGACGGTTCAAAGCGGGGAACTTGAAATCGACCACGTCATTGTCGGCCCGAGCGGCAAGCGAATGATTGGTGAGACCGAGGGCCGGGACAGTGCTGCAATTGATATCACGAAATTTCGGCAACTCGAATCGAACATCGGCGAGGATTTCGAGCGCGAGGAAGTGGATCAGCCCGCCAAGGGTGTGTTGTTCGGAAACGGATTTCGCTTAACGACCCCGAGTGATCGGCCCGAGCAGTTCACGCACAAGAGCCTCACCAACGCCAAGCGCCTCGGCTCGGCGTTGATACGAACAGCGGACCTCTATCCTGTTGTGGCTCATCTACTAGATCATCCGGACGACGAGGGCTTCAAGCTCGCCTGTAGATTGGCGATCGAGGAGACGGCAGGCGGGATTGTCGAGTTCCCCGCCTCCGCAGCCGCTTAGTCCGACGGTTCGCGATCGTTATTGCCTGAGGCACACCGCCGATGAGCCGTCCGCTCTGTCCCACCTGGAGAAAGACAGTCCTGTGGATGCGCCCCTCGACTTCGCTCCGGACGACCGATTAATGTGCGGTCATGGCGGCAGGAGATGTGAGCAGCGGCGGGAGCGGTTCTCCCGACATCGTACCCGACAGCGAGCAAAGCGGGCTGATCGGCGCGCTTCCCGCCGCCGTGCGTCCTTACGCCTCGCTGATGCGGCTCGATCGGCCGATCGGGGTTTGGCTGCTGTTCTGGCCGGGGGCCTGGGCGATTGCGCTTGCCGGGGTTGGGCCGGGGGGGCTGGCGCTGATCGGGTGGTTCGCGCTTGGGGCGTTCGCCATGCGGAGCGCGGGGTGCGTTTATAACGATATCGTGGACCGCGACCTGGATGCGCGGGTGGAGCGGACCCGGCTTCGGCCGTTGGCGAGCGGACGGGTGGGCCTGAAGGCGGCGTGGGCGCTGCTGGTGGGGCTGAGCCTGGTCGGGCTCGCCGTGCTGCTTCAGCTTCCCCGCACGGCGCAGATCGTGGCGCTTGCCAGCCTGGCGCTGGTTGCGGCTTATCCGTTCATGAAGCGGATTACCTGGTGGCCGCAGGCGTGGCTCGGGCTGGTGTTTTCGTGGGCGGCTCTGGTCGGGTGGCCGGCGGTGTCGGGGGAGATTGGCTGGACGGGACTGTTGCTGTGGGGCGGGACGGTGTTCTGGGTGATCGGGTACGACACGATCTACGCGCTGCAGGACCGGGAGGACGATGCGCTGGTCGGGGTTCGGTCTTCGGCGCTGGCGCTGGGGCGGTTCGCGCGGGCCGGGGTGGGCGTGTTTTATGCGCTGGCGCTCGCGCTTTGGGCGGCGACCTTATGGCGGGAGCGGGCCGACGGGCTGGCGCTTGCCGCGCTGCTGCCCATGGCGCTGCACCTGCTGTGGCAGCTGGCGACCCTCAGGCCCGAGGACGGCGGCGATGCGCTTGCCAAGTTCCGGTCGAACCGGTTTGCGGGCCTGTTGATGTTCCTCGCCTGCCTGGTGGTGGGCACTTCCTAGACTTTGGGCCAAGTGCGCCCTAGGTGCGCGCCATGCTCAGCATCTCAGAAGCCGAACAGCGCGCCGCCGCCCTTGTGGAGCGTGCGCGCAAGGCCGGCGCCGACGCCGCCGACGCCATCTATATCGCTGACGCCTCGACGGGCGTGCAGGTGCGCCTCGGCGCGCTGGAGGACGTCGAGCGATCGGAAGGCGAGGAGATCGGGCTGCGCTTCTTCACGGGCAGCCGGTCGGCCACGGTGTCGTCCTCCGACCTTTCCGAAGAGTCGCTGGGCGCTTTGGTGGAGCGCGCCGCGGCGATGGCGCGCGAGGCACCGGAGGATGAATGGTCCGGCCTTGCGCCCGAGGACTTGCTGATGCGCGAGCGCGGTCCCGATGTGGACGGCGACGACGGAGCGGACCCGGCGCCGACCGAGCTTAAAGCGCGGGCGATGGCGATCGAGGACGCGGCGCGGGCGGTTGCCGGCGTGACCAATTCGGAAGGCGCGGGGGTGAGCGCCGGGCGCTCGGTGGTCGCGCTCGCCACCAGCCATGGCTTTTGCCGGGGCTATTCGACCAGCGGCTATTCGGGATCGGCAAGCGTAATCGCCGGCGCCGGCGCCAACATGCAGCGCGATTATTCGTCGCACAGCGTTCGCCACTACAGCGACCTCGATGGCCCGGAGGAGATCGGGCGCCTTGCGGGGGAGCGGGCGGTGGCGCGGCTCGATCCGGCGAAGCTGGCCAGCGGAGCGATGCCGGTGGTGTTCGATCCGCGGGTAGGATCGAGCCTGATCGGCCACCTGGCGAGCGCGATCAACGGCGCGGCGATCGCGCGGCGGACCTCGTTCCTGCTCGACAAGGAAGGGGAGCAGATTTTCGCGCCGGGCATCGTCATCCGCGACGATCCGCACCGGTTGCGCGGGCTTCGCTCCAAGCCGTTCGATGGCGAAGGGCTGGCGACCAAGCCGCGCGACATCGTTGCCGACGGCCGGGTGACCGGCTGGATCATGGAAAGCGCGTCGGCCCGCCAGCTTGGCCTGCAACCGACCGGCCATGCGGTGCGCGGCGCGGGCGGGGCGCCGGGGGCCAGCCTGACCAACACGCATATGGAGGCGGGCAGCCTCGGTCGCGACGAGCTGATCGGCGACATCAAACTGGGGCTCTACGTCACCGAACTGATCGGGCAGGGGGTGAACGGGGTGACCGGGGATTACAGCCGGGGCGCGTCGGGGTTCATCATCGAGAACGGGCAGATCGGTGCGGCGGTGGCGGAGATCACCATTGCGGGGAATTTGCTCGACATGTTCCGGGCGCTCACTCCGGCGAGCGACCTTACCTTCCGCCGGGCGGTGAACGTGCCGACGTTGCGGATCGACGGGATGATGGTGGCCGGTGCTTGAGGACGTTTCACGGATCGCCCGCGAGGCGGGGCGGATTGCGGCGGCGCGCTCGGGCAGCGGCTTCAAGCGGTGGGAGAAATCGCCCAACAATCCGGTCTGCGAGATCGACCTGGAGGTGGACGCTTTCCTGCGCGGGGAGCTGACGCGGCTCGATCCGGAAGCCGGATGGCTTTCGGAGGAAACGGTGGACGATTCGGACCGGATCGAGCGCTCGCGGCTCTGGGTGGTCGATCCGATCGACGGCACGCGGGACTACTTACGCGGGCGGCCGGGCTGGTGCGTTTCGGTGGCGTTGGTGGAGGAACGGGTGCCGGTGCTGGGCGTGCTCGATGCACCGGCGCGGGGGGAGCATTGGGCAGCGGCGAAGGGCCGGGGGGCGTGGCGCAACGGCGAGGCGATCCGGGTGAGCGGGCGCACCGCGCTTGCCGGAGCGCGGGTGCCGGCCGACCAGCTTCCAAGGCTCGATGCGGATCTGGTCATGGTGCCCAAGCCGAATAGCATTGCGCTGAGGATTGCGCTGGTCGCGGCGGGAGAGGCCGATATGGTGGCGACCATGAAGTGGGGCTTCGAGTGGGACATTGCGGCCGCGGCGTTGATCGCGGCGGAAGCGGGCGCGCGGGTTACCGGCGCGTTGGGCCAGCCGCTCGCCTTCAACACCGCTTCGGGGGAAGCGTTCGGCGTGCTTGCCGCGGCGCCGGGTATTCATGCGGAGGCGGCCGAGCGGCTTCGGGCGCGGGCGCTGGATCTGGTCTGAGGGTTCGGGGCGAAGCGCGCCGGAGCCAAGCGTTTCGCGATTCGTCCGCCGGATGCTAGTCTCCTCGCCTGAGCAGCGGAGACAGGCCATGGTTCCCCTTGCAGCACGCTTCGCCCTGACGCTCGCCGCGGCTTTTGGCCTCACCGCATTGGCGTGGGCGCAGGAGTTTTCCGCGCCGGCGCCCGTCGCCATGCCGGTGAACCCCGAAACCGTGCTGGGCTACGATCTCGACCATGCCGACCGGATGACGGTGCCGGTGATCGTCGACGGCCGGGGCCCCTACAACTTCGTGGTCGATACCGGCGCCGAGCGGACAGTGATCGCCCGCGAGCTCGCGACCGATCTCGCGCTTGGCGCGGGCAAGCGGACGCGGGTGCATTCGATGAGCGAGGTCAGCGACATCGAAACGGTGATTATTCCCCACCTCGAAGTGGCGGGCGACAAGGTGCGTTCGATCCAGGCGCCCGCCTTGGCCCGCCGCAATCTCGGCGCGGAAGGCATGCTGGGCGTCGACTCGCTGAAATCGCGGCGGATATCGTTCGATTTCGACAAGGGGGAAATGACAATCTCGCCGTCGCGGCGGCGGGAGCCGAGCTGGGCCCCGGGCACGATCGTCGTCACCGGCAAGCGGTTGTTCGGCCGGCTGGTGCTGGTCGATGCCTCGGTGGAGGGGCAAAAGGTTTGGGTGATCATCGACACCGGTTCGGAAGTGACGCTTGGCAACAGTGCGCTTCGCCGCAAGCTGGAGGCAAAGGGACGGCTCGGACCGGTGCGGCCGATCAATGGGATGAGCGTCACCGGCGGGCATTTCCAGGCGGATCAGGGCGTCGCGAAGCGGATCCGGATCGGCGGAATGGACATCGAGAACATGCCGATCGCCTTTGCCGACGTGCACCCGTTCAAGAAGCTCGACCTGATGGACCGGCCCGCTTTGCTGCTCGGCATGGACGCGCTTCGCTTGTTCGGAAAGGTGTCCGTGGATTTCGCCAACCGGCGGGTGCGCATGCAGGCGCGGCCCGAGGCGAACCGCCAGGGCGGAGCGCAGTTCGCGCACGCCGAGTTCTAGGCCGCCGCCTCGATCCGCGGCAGCCGCAGGCGCGGCAGGTCGATTTTCGGGCAGCGGTCCATGACCACCTTGAGGCCTGCGGCTTCGGCGCGGGCGGCGGCTTCGTGGTTGATCACGCCCATTTGCAGCCACACCGATTTGGCACCGGCGGCGATCGCTTCGTCCACCGCTTCGCCCGCGGCCTGGGGGCGGCGGAAGATGTCGACCATGTCGATCGGCTCGCCGATCTGGGAAAGATCGCGCCAGACATATTCGCCATGAACGTGCTCGCCGGTGATCTGCGGGTTCACCGGGATCACGCGATAGCCCCACTCCTGGAGGAAGCGCATCACGCCCCAGCTTGGGCGGTCGGGGCGGTCGGAGGCGCCGATCATCGCTATGGTGCGGGTGTTGGCGAGCAGGTCGCGGATTTCGGCGTCGGTGGTGAGCGGCATCGCAGTCTCCCTTCATCGTCATTCCCGCGAAAGCGGGAATCCGGCTTCTGTTCTTTCGCTCCAAGCTCCGAAAGAAAGAAGCGGGGCCCCCGCTTTCGCGGGGGTGACGGTTGGTGTTTCGGGGATGGTAACTCTCCCCGGCTAGCTCCGGTTCAACTGCTCCAGCAACCGGCCCGCGATTGCGTGGAAGACGGCGCCTTCGTCACTCTCGCCGGCAGCGGGGGGTGTGCCGGCGTCCGAGGCGATTCGGATCGCCATGGCGAGGGGGACGCGGCCGAGGAAGGGGATGCCGAGAACTCGCGCCGCGGCTTCCGCGCCGCCGGCGCCGAACGGGTCGGAGATCTCGCCGCAATGCGGGCAAGCGTAGCCGGACATGTTCTCGACCAAACCGAGGATCGGCACGTCCATCTTGCGGAACAGGTCGATTGCGCGGGTGGCGTCGATGAGGGCGAGATCCTGCGGAGTGGAGACGATCACCGCGCCTGCGGGCTTCCACTTCTGGATCAAGGAAAGTTGGATGTCGCCGGTGCCGGGCGGAAGATCGGCGACCAGGATTTCGGTGTCGCCCCAATCGCCTTCGATGAGCTGGCCCAGGGCCGTCGCCGCCATCGGCCCGCGCCAGGCGAGCGCCTTGCCCGGCTCCACCATCTGGCCGAGCGAGAGCATCTTGATGCCGTGAGCGGCGACCGGGACGATCTGCTTGTCGGCGTGGCCCGGCTTGTCGGAATTGCCCATGATCTGGGTCTGCGAGGGCCCGTAGACGTCCGCATCGACCAGCCCGACCCGTTTGCCGGCGCGCGACAAGGCGATGGCCAGGTTGGCGGACACGGTGGACTTGCCGACGCCCCCTTTGCCCGAGCCGACGGCGATGATCATCCGCTCGACCTTGTCGGCGGTCATCGCGACTCGCACTTCGGTGACGCCCTCGACGGGGGCCAGGGCCGCACGAATCTGGCGCTCGAGCGCGGCGCGCTGCTCGGCGGACAAGCCGGTCGCATCGACCACCAGGCTTGCGACTCCGGCGTTGAGGCGCGGCGCCGCCAGGCGGCCGGAGCCGGTGAGGCTGCCGGTGCCGGCCGGATCGGGCACCCGGATCAGCGCCTGAAGAAGGGGAGTGGGATCGTCGCTCATTCGGGCGATGTAGGCGCGGCCGCCCGCCTTGCCACTGTTTTTCGCGCGCGCCGCTTCCTATAAAGAGCCCATGAGCAGAATGTTTGGGTGGGGAGCGCGCCTCGGCGCAATGTGGAACGAGAATAAGGGCGGGCCATGGGGTCCGTCCGGAGGCGGATCGGGCGGTTCCGGTGGGGACGGCGGCGACGGCGGCGGTTCCGGCGGAGGTCCGCGCAGCCCCTGGGGCCAGCCTCCGCCCGGCCGGCCAAGCGGCGGCGGCGGGATTGGCGGGCCGGGCGGCGTCACCTCCTTCGACGATTTCCTGAAAAAAAGCCGCGAGCGCTTCGGCGGCGGACGCTTTCCCACCGGCGGCGGCGACGGGCGGCCTTACTGGCTCTACGGCCTTGGGGTGTTCGTGCTGCTCTGGGTGGTGTTCAGCTCCTTTCACCGCATCGGCCCCAACGAACGCGGCGTGGTGACGCTGGCCGGATCCTACAGCCGCACGTTGCAGCCGGGCGTCGGCTTCACCTTTCCCGCGCCCATCGAGAGCGTCGAGAAAGTGGACGTGGAGAATATCCGCACCACCAATATCGAATCGGCGAACCGCGGCGATGAGAATTTGATCCTGACGGGCGACCAGAACATCATCGATCTGGCCTATTCGGTGCGCTGGAACATCAAGGACCCGCAATTCTATCTGTTCCAGATCCAGAATCCGGACGCGACCATCCGCGAAGTCGCCGAAAGCGCGATGCGCCAGGCAGTGGCCGGCGCGTCGCTGGAGGACGCGATCGGCGCCGGCCGTTCGGAGATCGAGCAGCGCGTGCAGTTGCTGATGCAGCAATTGCTCGACGGCTATGGCTCGGGCGTCCGCGTGCAGGGCGTTGCGATCAAGCAATCCGATCCGCCCGCCGCGGTCAACGACGCCTTCAAGGAAGTGTCGGCCGCCCAGCAGCAGGCGCAAAGCTATATCAACGACGCGCGCGCCTACGCGCTTCAGCTCACCGCCAAGGCGCAGGGCGACGCGGCGGCGTTCGACAAGGTTTATGCCCAGTACAAGCTGGCGCCCGAAGTGACGCGCCGCCGCATGTATTATGAAACAATGGAACGGGTGCTTTCAAAGGTGGACAAGACGATCATCGAAGCGCCGGGCGTGACGCCCTATCTCGCGCTTCCCGAAATCCAGCGGCGCACGCCGGCGGCCCCGGCCGCGCCGGCGGCGACTCCCGCCGAGGAGGCACCCGCACGATGAGCCGCGCCCTTCGCAATCCGATCGCGCTCGCGTTCGCCCTGATCATCCTGCTCGTTCTTCTCAGCATGACCGTCGCGGTGGTGCCGGAAACCAAGCAGGCGGTGGTGACCCGCTTCGGCAATCCCGAGTACATCATCAACGCCTACCGAAGGGGCGAGCAGTTCGGGAACACCGGTGCCGGCATCACCATGCGCTGGCCGATCGACAAGATCGTGTGGATCGACAAGCGGATCCTGTCCATTCCGATGGAGCGGCAGCAGGTCTTGTCTCAGGATCAGTATCGTCTGCAGGTCGATGCCTTTGCGCGCTACCGGATTGTCGATCCGCTGAAGATGTACATTTCCGCAAGAACCGAGGAGCGGGTGTCGGACCAGCTCAAGCCGATCCTCGGCTCGGCGCTGCGCAACGAGCTCGGCAAGCGGCCGTTCGCTGCGCTGCTGACCCCGGAGCGCGAGCGGGCGATGGAGAATATCCGCACCGCGCTCAACCGCGTTGCCGGCCAGTATGGCGCGGAGATCATCGACGTCCGGATCAAGCGTACCGACCTTCCCGAAGGCACGCCGCTTGAATCCGCATACCAGCGGATGCGCACGGCGCGGCAGCAGGAAGCGCGCTCGATCCAGGCGCAGGGCGCCAAGCAGGCGCAGATCATTCGCGCCGAAGCAGATGCCGAAGCAGCCAATATCTATGCCGAAGCGTTCGGCAAGGATCCTGACTTCTTCGATTTCTATCGCGCCATGCAGTCCTACGAATCGACCTTCGTCAACAACGGCAGCGGCCAGGAGCAGGGCCGTTCCAGCATCATTCTTTCGCCCAACAACTCGTACCTGAGGGAATTCCAGGGGCGCCGATAAGGGGCAGGCGGCGCTTCATTCAATTCCGGTTCAGCCTCAGAAGCTAGCATCGACTACATGTGTTTTCCTAGCCGGGCGCCTGCCCGCCCGGCCCGGAAGATCCCACAAGGAGGATTAGCGACCGTGCGTTATGTTTATGGCCTTACCGCCGCCCTATTGATCGGCGGCGCCACCGCGACCCTCACCGTCGGCCCCGTTGGCGCGCAAACCGCGCAGAACGATCCCGGCGCCATGATGGCAAGCGCGCCGCGCCCCGGCGCGCCGATGAGCTTTGCCGATCTTGCCGCCAAGCTGCAGCCCGCCGTGGTCAACATCTCCACCAAACAGAGCATCCAGGTCAGCCAGAGCCGCCAGCTTCCGCCCGGTTTTGAAGAATTCTTCCGCCGCTTCGGTGCGCCGGTGCCGGACGGCGGAGAAGGGCCGAGCACCCAGAAAGGCGGCTCGCTTGGCTCCGGCTTCCTGATCTCGGCCGACGGCTATGTGGTCACCAACAACCACGTCGTCTCCCCGGCGCGCACCGGTGCGACGGTGGACCAGATCACCGTAATCCTGCCCGACCGGCGCGAGTTCGAGGCGGAGCTGGTCGGCCGCGATGCCACGTCGGATCTTGCCGTTCTGAAGATAAAGGGCACGAACCTGCCGTTCGTCCGCTTCGCGCAGGGCGATCCGGTGCGGGTCGGCGACTGGGTGGTTGCGATCGGCAACCCGTTCGGCCTTGGCGGCACGGTTACCGCCGGCATCGTTTCTGCCTTGCACCGCAACCTCAACAGCGGTGTCTACGACCGCTATATCCAGACCGACGCAAGCATCAACATGGGCAATTCCGGCGGCCCGATGTTCGACCTGAACGGCAACGTGGTGGGCATCAACACCGCGCTGATTTCGCCCACCGGCGGCAATGTCGGCATCGGCTTCGCAATCCCGGCCGAACAGGCCGCGCCGATCGTGGAAGCGCTGCGCAAGGGCCAGCGCCCGGAGCGCGGCTACATCGGCGTCAGCCTGCAGCCGATCACCGACGACATTGCCGCATCCATGGACCTGCCCAAGAATACGGGCGAGCTGATCCGGGGCGTCACCCCGGGCGCCGGCGCGGCGCGGGCCGGTATCCAGCAGGGCGACGTGGTGGTTTCGGTCAACGGGCAGCCGGTCAATCCGGATCAATCGCTCGCCTATCTGGTGTCGCAGGTGCGGCCCGGCCAGCGGGTGCCGATCGAGCTAATCCGCGACGGCGATCGCCGCACGGTCACCGTCACGGTGGGCGCGCGGCCGACCGAAGAAGAGCTCGCCAAGCTCAACGGCATCGAGGACGAGCAGGCGGTGACCGAGCCCGGCGAGACCGAGCAGTCGACCAGCCAGCGTTCGGCGCGCGAAAGCCTGGGCGTCACCGTTCAGCCGCTGACCCCGGAGATCGCCCGGTCGCTTCGGCTCAACGACGTCAACCTGAAGGGGCTGGTGGTTGCCGGCGTGAATCCGTCGAGCGACGCCGGCCAGAAGCTTCAGCAGGGCGACATCATTCTGTCGATCAACAAGCGTGCCACCCGCACGCCGGAGGAGGCCGCGGCGGTGGTTGCCGCCGCGCGTGCCGCCAACCGCACCAGCGTGCTGCTGCTGGTCCGCCGCGGCAACGCCCCGCCGGTCTATGTCGGCATCGAGCTGGGGCGGAAGTAACGCCTGACCCGTCACTCCCGCTCTCGCGGGGGTGACGGGAGGGGTCATCGTCCTGATCCACATGAACATGGCTTGCCGCTCCCGTCCCCTTGGGGGATAGGGGCGGCAGCTTTTCTTCATGGGGGCCCGCTTGGACGATACAAACTCCATCCTGATCGGCGCCGGACCCGGAGGCGCGCAGCGGCTCGTTTTGTCCCGCGCCAACCGCCACGGCCTGATCGCGGGCGCGACCGGGACCGGCAAGACGGTGACGCTTCAGGGGCTGGCGGAGGGCTTCTCGGCGGCGGGCGTTCCGGTGTTTCTGGCCGACGTGAAGGGCGACCTTGCCGGCATCGCGGTGGCCGGTTCGGCGACGTCTAAAATGCACGAGACGCTGACGAAGCGTGCCGCCGATCTCGGCATCGAGGACTACACCTACGGCGGCAATCCGGCGGTCTTCTGGGACCTGTTCGGGGAGGGGGGCCACCCGATCCGCACCACCGTGTCCGAGATGGGCCCGCTGCTGCTCGCCCGGCTGATGGGGCTCAACGAGACGCAGGAGGGCGTGCTGTCGATCGCCTTCCGGGTCGCGGACGAGGAAGGGCTGCTGCTCCTCGAGCTCGACGATCTCCAGGCGCTGCTGAGCTATTGCGCGAACAACGCGCAGGCGCTTTCGGCCGAGTACGGCAATGTCGCCAAGGCGACGGTGGGCGCGATCCAGCGCCAGCTGCTGCAGCTCGATGCGCAGGGCGGCGCGCATTTCTTCGGCGAGCCGGCGCTGGAGATAGCGGACTTCCTCCAGACCGACGACCAAGGCCGGGGGGTGATCAACATCCTTGCCGCCGACCGATTGATGCAGAGCCCGCGGCTCTACGCCACCTTCCTGCTCTGGCTTTTGTCCGAGCTGTTCGAGGTGCTTCCGGAAGTCGGCGATCCCGACAAGCCCAAGCTCGTCTTCTTTTTCGACGAGGCGCACCTGCTGTTCACCGATGCGCCCAAGGCGCTGGAGGAGAAGATCGAGCAGGTGGTGCGCCTGATCCGCTCCAAGGGCGTCGGCGTGTATTTCGTCACCCAGAACCCGATGGACATTCCGGACGCGGTGGCGGGCCAGCTCGGCAACCGGGTGCAGCATGCCCTGCGCGCCTTCACGCCCAAGGAGCAGAAAGCGGTTCGGGCGGCGGCGGAAAGCTTTCGCGCCAATCCGGGGGTGGATGTCGCCGCGGTGATCACCGAGCTCATGGTCGGCGAGGCTCTGGTGTCGGTGCTTGGGGAAGACGGTTCGCCCTCGCCGGTGGAGCGCACGATGATCCGCCCGCCGCGCTCCAGGCTGGGGCCGATAGCGCAGCAGGAGCGCGGCATCTTCATGACCACGTCGGCGGTGGCGGGGAAGTATGAGGAGCGGATCGACCGAGAGAGCGCCGAGGAAATCCTGAAGGCGCGCGCCGAGCAGGCGGCCGAGGCCGCGGCGGCGAAGAAGGCGGCGGCCGACGAGGCCAAGGCGGAGGATGCGCGCTACAAGGCCGAGATGCGCGCCGCCCGCCGGCAGAAAGCGGAGCGCGGCTTCGGCGAGGAACTGGCGGTGCAGCTTGGCCGGTCGGTGCAGCGGCAGGCCGTGAACCGGATCGCCGGCTCGCTGGTGCGCGGGCTGCTCGGCGGTTTTCTCAGGGGAAGGTAGCATAATGGCGAGTTCGGCAGGAAAAGCGGAAGCCGGCGAGATGCGCGAGCTGACGGTTCGCGCGGTGATCCTGGGCGGGATCATCACCTTGGTGTTCACCGCCGCCAACGTTTACCTCGGCCTCAAGGTCGGCCTGACATTTGCGACATCGATCCCTGCCGCGGTGATCTCGATGGCGGTGCTGCGCTGGTTCGCCTCCTCCACCATTCTTGAAAACAACATCGTGCAAACCGTCGCGTCGGCGGCGGGAACGCTTGCGGCGATCATCTTCGTTCTGCCCGGCCTGGTGATGGTCGGCTGGTGGCAGGGCTTCCCCTACCTCACCACGGCGGCGGTGACGGCGGTCGGCGGCATATTGGGCGTGATGTTCTCCGTGCCGTTGCGCCGCGCCCTGGTGGTGGATACGCCACTGCCATACCCCGAAGGCGTCGCTGCGGCGGAAGTGCTCAAGGTCGGCGCCGGCAGCCGCGAGGGCGGAGCGGAGGCCGAAAAGGGCCTGCGGCTGATCGTGTTCAGTTCGCTAGTCGCGGCAGGCTTCACCTTGGTGTCCAAGACGCGGCTGTTCGCGGAAGAAGCGGCGGCCTTCTTCAAGGTGGGAGCGGGGGCGACCGGCATCGCGGGCAGCCTGTCCTTTGCGCTGATCGGCGCCGGGCACCTGGTCGGCATTTCCGTCGGGGCGGCAATGTTCGCCGGGCTGGTGCTGGGCTGGTGGATCGTGCTTCCGATCCTCACCGCCGGTGCGCCCGGGACGGCGGAGGAAGTAGCGAACACCGTGTTCCGCTCGGACGTCCGCTTCCTCGGCGCGGGCGTGATCGGCGTGGCCGCGATCTGGACGTTGCTGAGGATCATCGGCCCGATCCTGGCCGGCATCCGATCCGCGATCGCGGCGTCGCGCCTGCGGGCGACCAGCGGCTCGGCGCTGCCCCTGGAGGAACGCGACATGCCGATCGGGATCGTCGGCGGGGTGATCCTCGCCTCGCTGATCCCGATCGCCTGGCTGCTGTGGCGCTTCATCGCGGGCGGGCCGCTGGAAAGCGCGGCGGTGCCGCTGATCCTCGGCACCTTGCTGTTCATCCTGATCGCCGGGATCGTGATCGCCTCCGTGTGCGGCTATATGGCGGGCCTGATCGGCGCGTCCAACAGCCCGATCTCCGGCATCGGCATCCTGGCCATCCTTGGCGCCGCCTTGCTGCTGGCGATGGGCTTCGAGGGCGGCGGCACCGAGACACCGGCGCTGATCGCCTATGCCCTCTTCACCACCGGCATCGTGTTCGGAATCGCCACCATCTCCAACGACAATTTGCAGGATCTCAAAACAGGCCAGCTGGTCGGCGCGACTCCGTGGCGGCAGCAGGTCGCTTTGGTGTTCGGCGTGATCTTCGGCGCGCTGGTGATCCCGCCGGTGCTGGACCTGCTCAACGGCGCGTACGGCTTTGCCGGGGCGCCCGGCGCAGGACCCGATGCGCTGCCCGCCCCACAGGCTGCGCTCATCTCCGCGCTTGCGGCGGGGGTGCTTGGCGGGGACCTCAACTGGCGAATGATCGGCATCGGCTCGGCTATCGGGGTCGTTGTGGTGATCGTGGATGCGGTGCTCGGCAAGGCCGGCAAGCTCCGCTTGCCGCCACTTGCCGTGGGGATCGGCATCTACCTGCCGATGGCCGTGACCTTGCCGGTGGTGATCGGCGCGGTGCTGGGCAAGCTCTACGACCGCCGCGCCGAACGCGCTGCCGATCCGGAAGCCGCCAAGCGGATGGGCGTGCTGATGGCCACCGGGCTGATCGTCGGCGACAGCCTGCTCAACGTGCTGTTCGCGGGTGTGGTGGCCGGCACGGGCAGCGGGTCGCCGCTTGCGCTTGTGGGGGACGGCTTCGCGGTACCGGGAATCTTGCTCGGAACCCTGGTCTTCGCCGCGCTGCTCGCCTGGCTGTACCGCCGCACTGCCCGCGAAGGCGGTGTGGCCTAACCACTGTCACCCCCGCGAAAGCGGGATCCCGCTTCTTCTTCTTCTTCTCAGAGGCTGAAAAAGAACAAGCGGGATTCCCGCGTTCGTGGGAGTGACGGTGAATGGAGAATCAGACCTTCTTCGCTTCCAGCCAGCGGCTGATGTCCGGCAGGCGGGTCTGGCGGACCTGCACCCGGTTGCGGATCGATCCGATCGCAACGTCGGCCGGGCGCCGCGATTCCGGCGTCAGGTAGCGCGTCGCGTAATCCTCAAGCTTGGCGATCATCGCCGGGTCGACCGATCCGCTGCCCAGCGCCGCGAGGTAGCGGGAGCGGGACGAGGTATCGACCAGCGCCTCCACCTTGTCGCGGTTCTGCAAGGCGTAGTCGAAGGCGAGATCGGGGTTTCCCGCGGCCACGGCGCTGAAGATCGCCGGGCTGGTGGTCGCGCCCGGCTCGGCGGTGAGGGCGAGATCGAGCGCGCGGCGGGCAAGCACGGGATCGCGTGAGGCGCCGAGCAGGCGGTAGAGCGACGCCTTGACCAGCGGGTTGGTTTCCGCCTTGGCCTGGGCGCGAAGGCGCTCCCAGCCGGCGGTGTCGATGTTGCGCGCGACGACCGACAGGATCGTGGTCCTGAGCCCGCCCGTCGTGGCGAGCGGATCGCCCGACGCGTAAAGCCGGTTGGCTTCGCGAACCACCGCCGGATCGCCCATCGAGCCGAGGGTGGCGATCAGCTCGGACCGGAGCACCGGTACGGTCGGCGCCTCGCCGGCCTTGGCCTTCCAACCGATGCGGCCGAGCATCGGCGACAGCTTGGCGGAGGCGTAGCGCGCCACCATCGCCTGATGGGCGGCATCTCCGTTGTAGAGGCCGTAGAGCTGGGACAGGATGCCGGCGACCCGGCTGTAGACCTGGCCGTTGGCGCCGCTCGGCAGCGCGTCGACCATGTCCATCGCTTCCGCCGCCGACTGGTAGCCGGCGAGCCCAAGACCCCAATTGTCGGCAAGCAGGCCGGTCTGGTCGATCGGCTTCAGCTTGGCGAAGGAGGCGGTAAGCGTGTCCAGCATCGCCGGGGTGTAGAGCGTGCGGTAATAGCCGGTCTGGCCGGAGTTGACGACCAAAGCGCCGCAGCCGGGCACCGTCATCGATGCCGCGCCGCCCTCGACGAGGGTGCGCACTTCCGTGCCCCCGACGGTGGAAGCGATCACCGGCACCCGCCAGCTCAGGCTCTGCTTTTGCGGGCGGTCGCGGGTGAATTCGGCCTGGCGCAGGTTCACCTGGGTCTTGCCGCCGGCGCAGCTTGCGCTCTCGACGCGGATCAGCGGCACGCCCGGCTGCAGGGTGAAATCGTGGGCGATTGCGGTAACCGGCTTGCCGGCCGCCGCGCCCTCGACGCTGCGCCACAGGTCGTCCGTCTGGGTGTTGCCGTATTTGTGGGTGCGCACGTAATTCTGCACGCCGGTGCGCCACGCATCCTCGCCGACATAGTCTTCAAGCATGGTGATCACCGCTTCGCCCTTGGAATAAGTGATCGAATCGAACGCCTGGCTGATCTGCTCCACGGTGGTGAGGTGCTGGACGATCGGGTGGGTGGTCGCCACCGAGTCGAGGCCCATCGCGCCTTCGCGGGCGCCGACCAGCCCCAGTTCGGTTTCCCATTCCGGGTGAAGGTCGGCCATTGCCTTGCTTGCCATCCACGAGGCGAAGCCTTCGTTCAGCCAAAGGTCGTCCCACCACGCCATGGTGACGAGATCGCCGAACCATTGGTGCGCCATTTCGTGCGCCGCGACTTCGAAGATGCGCTGGCGGGTCGCTTCGGTGGTGATCGCCGGATCGACGAGGAGGATGGACTCGAACGAGAAGATCGCCCCCCAATTCTCCATTGCGCCGAAGAACTGGCTGCTGCCCGGGCCGGCGACGTTGTCGAGCTTGGGCAGCGGGTAAGGGGTGCCGAAATAGCTGTTGTACCAGGGGAGGATCTGGGCGGAGCTTTCCAGCGCCCAGCGGCCTTTCTCGCCGTCGCCGGCCTTGGTGACCACACCGATTTCGGTGCCCGCCGCGGTGGTGGTGATCCGGTCGAAATCGCCGACCGCAAGGAAGACGAGGTAGCTCGACATCGCCGGCGTGGTGCGGAACGTGACCGTCTTGGTGCCGTTGGCGCGGCTCTCGACGCCCGCCTGCGGCATGTTCGACACGACGTCGTCGTCCTGCGGGACGGTGACGATGAGGTTGTAGGGCGTGCGGAATTGCGGCTCGTCCCAGCCCGGGAAGAAGCGGCGCGCGTCGGGCGCTTCGAACTGGGTGAAGAGCGCGCGCTTGGTGGCGCCGCCGGCGGCCGGGTAATCGAGCGCGAACAGGCCCGATGCCTGGGTGTTGATCTTGCCGGCGTAGTCGAAGGTCATGCGGTAGCGGCCGGGCGCCAGGCGGTCGGCGAAGCGGATGCTTGCGGTCTGATCCTTGGCATCGATGTCGATGTCGCGGCTGCCGATCGCGGTGCCGGCAACGGCGCTTGCGGAAAGCGGCGCGACGGTGACGCGGCTGATCGCGAGATCGACGGCGTTCACGGTGACGGTGTCGGTAGCCTCAAGCACTTCGATGTCCACCGTCGTGATCGCGGTGAAGCGCAGGTTGGCCGCGTCGGGGGTCACCGAGATGCTGTACTGGAGCGGGCGGACGTTGCGCGGAAGCTGGGTCGGTACGTCGCGGCGCACCTGGGCCGTTCCCGGCGCCGACGCGGCGGCGGGGGTCTGCGCCGAATCGCGCGCGGCGGTGGAGGCGCAGGCGGCAAGGCCGGCGGACAAAGCGAGAAGCGAAATAGCGGAACGAATGCGCATGCGGGCGAGTCTCCGGGGGCCTGGGGTGCCCAAGTCCCTGCGCGGGCGCCAAACCCTTGTCAAATCAGTAGCCGAAGAGCGGCGCCACCTTGTGCCCCTGCAGAACGTGCGCCTTGAGCTCGTTCGGGCTCCAAAGGTGCTCTACCCCGGCCTCGGCCTGCTTGATCAGCGACACGATGGCGGCGTTGACCGGCGTCTTGCGGCCGAGCTTTTCGCCGAGCTTCACGACTTCGCCGTTCAGGTAATCTATCTCCGTCCGGCGGCCGGCTTTGAGGTCGTCCGCCATCGAGGAGCGGGCGTGGCCGTCGATCTTCTGGACCTTGAGGAAGACGTTGTTGAAGATGAAATTGGGCGCGGCGATGGCGTGGGGGAGGAGCTTGGGCGGGACCGGGCCGATCGTCGCCGGCTCGATCCCGGCGGCGGCGAGCACGTCCAGCGCCTCGACGACCGAGGCCGCGACGATGCGGCGGTAATCGCGCTCCTTGAGCTGCTCGAGCAGGGTGCGGCCGGACAGCGCGTTGACCGCATTGTTCAGGTTGATGAGCAATTTGCCCCAGGCGAGCGCCGGCATGTCGGGCTCGAGCCGGAGCTGGGCCGGGCCCTTGCCGACCTGCTCGGCGAGCGCGCGGGTTTCGGGCAAGTCGGCGACCGCAAGCTCGCCGGTCACGCCCTTGTGAAAGCGGCCGTGGCCGAGATAGGCGATGTTGAAGGGCACGGTGGCCTGGGCGACCTTGAAGCCCCTCCTGCTCAACGCGGACTCCAGCAGCTCGGTATTGCTGACGCCGTTCTGAAAGGAGATGACCAGCGCGCCTTTCTTGCCGTGGCGGAGTATCTCCTTTGCCGCGGCGGCGGTGTCCTGGCTTTTGACGCAGAGCGCGATCACCTCCGCCTTGGCGAGCGCGGCGGGCTTGGTGGCGAAGTCCACCTCCGCTGGCTCGCGCCGCGCTCGCCAGCCGTCTCCGTCGGTAAGGGTGAGGCCGTGCTCGGCGATTGCGCTGCCGATCCGCTCACGGCCGATCAGGGTTACCGGAACACCCGCCGCCGCCCAGGCGCCGCCGATGAAGCAGCCGACCGATCCCGCGCCGAATATCGCGACCTTGCCCACGCTTGTTCTTCCTTTTCGCCGCCGCTCCTGTGCGCCCTCTCGCCACAAGCCGCCGCGCTAATCAACCATTTGTCTCCAGGGGCCTTTTGGGCGATCATGCAGCCGAACACGGGGGATTCTCGATCATGCTGCTGTTGCTCGCCGCGCTCGGCGCAAGCTTCGATATGTCGGTGCCGGCTCCGGCACCGCTTGCGCAGGCGCAAGCCGCCGCGCCGCTCGCCGAGGCCTGGGCGGCGTGGGAGGCGAAGGATTTCGAGAAGGCATTGAGGCTGGCGCGGCCGCTGGCCGGCGCGGGTAACGGCGAGGCGCTTTACCTGCTCGCATCGGCAAGCGACTTCGGGGTGGGGGTGGCGCAGGATCGGGCGGAGGCGGCGCGGCTTTATGCGCGCTCGGTCGAGACCGGCTTCGCTGCCGCTTACGGCCCGCTCGGCTTGCTCTATGAAACGGGAAGCGGGGTGGAGAAGGATCTCGCCAAGGCGAACGATCTGTACCGGCAAGGCGCGGACAAGGGCGACAACAATGCCCGCTATTACCTGGCCAACAACCTGTATCATGGAACCGGCCTGGAGGAGGACGCGACGAAAGCGGTGCGGCTGCTCCGCTCAGGCGCGGCCGACGGCGATGCCCACTCCATGCACCTGTTCGGCGTCGCTCTGGACGAAGGAAAGGGCGCGAAGGAAGACGACAAGGCGGCGGTGTCGTGGTTCCGCCGCTGCGCCGGTCTTGGCGAAAGCGACTGCGAGCGCAGCCTCGGCATCATGCACGAATATGGCCGCGGCGTGCCCAAGGACCTCGCCGAATCGTATCGCTGGTATGCCAAGGCCGCGGCGCAGGACAATGCGCCGGCCTATGTGGACGTCGGCGTTGCGCTCCATTTCGGTTTGGGCGTCGAGCGCGATTACTCGTCGGCGATGCGCTGGTACCGCAAAGCGGCCGACGCCGAGGAGACCTCGGGAATGGCGGGAATGGCCATGCTCCATCGCTTCGGTCTCGGTACCGCCAAGGATCCCGCTGAGGCAGTCCGGTGGTATGAGAAAGCCGCTGCGCTGGGCCACCTGGACGCTCTGGTGGCCCTCGGCGTGATGCACGGGGACGGCGAAGGCGTCGCGGCCGATCCCGGCAAGGCGGCCGGTTATTTTCAGCGCGCGGTAGAGGCCGGATCGACCGGCGGCATGGTGGAGCTTGCGGAGGCCTACCGGACCGGGGCCGGAGTTCCCAAGGACGCGGCCAAGGGGCTGGAGATGCTCGGCAAGGCGGCCGAGGCGGGCAACAGCGATGCGCTGGTGCAGCTCGGCTGGTTGTATGAAATGGGCAAGGACGTGCCGCAGGACGATGCCAAGGCGCTCGCCTGGTACGGCAAGGCGGCCGCAGCCGGGGACGGCACCGGCCTCACCAACCTTGCATTGATGTACCGGTACGGCCGCGGCGCCAAAGCCGATGCGAAGAAGGCCTTCCGCTTGTTCGAAAGAGCGGCGGCGACCGGCGGCAGCCGGGGCACGATGTTCCTCGGCCTGGCGTATGCGGATGGCAGCGGCGTTCGCAAGGACGAGAAGAAGGGGTTCCAACTGATCGCCAAGGGGGCTGCGATGGACGACGCGGAAGCGATCACGGAGCTGGGCATACTCCACGAATACGGCCGCGGCACCGCCGAGAATGAAGAGGAAGCGATCCGCCTCTACCGCAAGGCCGCCGACATGGGGGACGCCAGGGCGATGCGCTATCTTGGGATCAACTACGCCGAAGGGATCGGCGTCGAACAAGACAGAATCCAGGCCGCGATCTGGCTGCGCAAGGCCGTCGAGGCGGGCGACGAGGAAGCGGCGAAGATACTGGTCCGGGTGCTGTTCAACAAATAGCTCAGCCGCGGCCGCGGTAGCCGGGGACGTCCTGGCCGGGGACCCAGAGGCCGGCGGGCGGCTCTCCGGTCTGGAAGAAGACGTCGATGGGAATGCCGCCGCGCGGGTACCAATAGCCGCCGATGCGCAGCCAGAGCGGCTTCATCTCGGCCGCAAGGCGCTCGCCGATGCCGACCGTGACATCCTCGTGAAAGCCGCAATGGTTGCGGAACGCCCCCAGGAACAGCTTCAGCGACTTGGATTCGACAATGGTCTCGCCCGGCGCGTAGTCGATCACGATGTGGGCGAAATCGGGCTGGCCGGTGACCGGGCAAAGCGAGGTGAATTCCGGCGCGGTGAAGCGCACCAGATAAGGCCGGCCGGTGCGCGGATTGGGAACGTAATCGAGCCGCGCCTCCTCGGGCGAGGCGGGAAGCGGCGATGAGCGGCCGAGATGCGTAAGGTCCATGCCCGCCCTTTAGGGGCTCGCGGAGCGAAGCGAAAGCGGGGTGCGCGGCGGCTTTGCCACGGCGCGCCGCCGTGCCATAGCCCGGCGCCATGATCAGGCTCCTCCTCGCCGTCTCCGCCGCCGCGCTTGCGGTTCCCGCCGTCGCACAGAATGCGGCGCCCGCGTCCGACAAGAAGCCGGAGCAGCCGATCCCGCCGCCCCGCGTCTCGGTGACCCGGCACAGCGGCACGTTCGGCGGCGCGCGGGTGGCCTTTACGGCGACGGCGGGCGAGACCTACCTCAAGGCGGAGGACGGTGCGCCCAAGGCGAGCATCTTCTCCACCGCCTACGTCAAGGAGGGGCGCGATCCGAACCGGCCGGTCACCTTTCTGTTCAACGGTGGGCCGGGATCGGGATCGGTGTGGCTTCACATGGGCGCGTTCGGGCCCAAGCGGGTGGCGATCCCTTCGGACGCGCGCGACGACGGCGCGCCGCCCTTTCTGATCGTCGACAATCCCGACAGCCTGCTCGACGTCACCGACATCGTGTTCATCGATCCGGTCGGCACCGGCTTTTCGCACGCGCTGGGAAAAACCGATCCCAAGGACTATTGGGGCGTCACCCAGGATGCGAAATCGGTGGCCGAGTTCATCCGCATCTGGCTGAACGAGAACGGCCGCTGGAATTCGCCCAAGTTCCTCGGCGGCGAGAGCTACGGCACGACGCGCTCGGCGGCGGTGGTCAACCAGCTTGAGGGGCAGTTCAACGACGTGTCGCTGAACGGCGTCCTTCTGATCTCCACCATCCTTGATTTCGGCGCCCAGGCCGGCGTGCCGGGCAACGAGTTGCCCTATGTGATCTTCCTGCCGTCGATGGCGGCTGCGGCGTACCACCACGGCAAGGCGCCGGCCGATGCGGGGACGCTGGAGGCATTCGTCGAGGAAGCGCGGCGCTTCGCGATCGGCGATTATGCCTCGGCGCTGCTCCAGGGCCAGGCGCTCAAGGGCGAGCGCCGCGCCGACATCCGCCGCCGCCTGGCGCGCTTCACCGGCCTCACCGAACAGTTCCTGGAGGAAGCGGACCTGCGCGTATCCGACAGCCGATTCTACAAGGAATTGCTGCGCGACCGGGGGCTGACCATCGGCCGCCTCGACGCGCGCTACACGGGCCGCGACTATGACAATGCGGGCGAGGAGCCGGACAACGATCCCAGCTTCTACGGGATCGACGCGGGCTATACCGCGGCGATCAACGCCTGGGCCCGCGACGGCCTGAAGTTCAACACGGAGCGGCAATATACCACCATCGGCCCGGTCGGCGACTGGGACTGGAATTTGGGCGGCGGCGACGCAAAATATTACAAGAATGTCGCGCCCTACCTTGCCAAGGCGATGCGCGAGAATAGCGGCATGCGGGTGTTCGTCGGCCAGGGCTATTTCGATTTCGCGACGCCCTTCTTCGGCGCCGAATATGCCCTGTCGCGCACTGGCGTCCCGGCGGACCGGGTGCAGTTCGCTTACTACGGCTCCGGCCACATGATGTACGTCCGCGACGAAGACCGGGCGAAGCTGAGCCGCGACATCCGGGCGTTCATCCGCAGCCGCTGACTGGACAGGGGACAGGCGAGGGGACAAGGGTAAGGCCACTTGCCAACGGAGTTCCCGATGCGCCTGCCCTTTCTCGCTCTCCCACTCCTCCTCGCCGGTTGCGCGACTGTGCCGTCCGCACCTACCCAGGCCGAGCGCGCCGCGCGCTGGTGGGGGGACGTTTCCGCGCTTGCCGACGACGGCATGGAAGGGCGGCTGACCGGCACGCCGGGCTATCAGCGCGCCGCCGATCACGTGGTGGCGCAGGCCAAGGCGATCGGGCTCGAGCCTGCGGGCGACGACGGCGGGTATTTCCAGAAGGTCGCGTTCGAGGAGCAGTTTGTCGATCACGTCCGCTCCTCCGCGTCGCTGACCGCGGGCGGGACCGAAACTCGGCTGGAAGTGCCGAACGACCTGATCATAGGCCGCGGCGGCGGGCGGGTGCCGGAGCGGGTGGACGCGCCGTTGGTGTTCATCGGCTACGGCCTCTCCATTCCGGAAGCCGGGTATGACGACCTTGCCGGAGTGGACCTCCAGGGCAAGATCGCGGTGGTGATCGGCGGCGGGCCGGAGAACATTTCGGGCGCGCTCAAGGCGCACGCCCGGCGCGACCGCTCCCGGATCCTCGCCGAGCGCGGCGCTGTCGGCCTGTTGTCGCTGACCACCTTAAAGGCGGTGGAAACGCCCTGGTCGCGGGCGGTTGCGCAGGTCGGGCAGGGCGGCATGTATTTTGCCGACGCCTCGCTGCGCGACGTGAAAACGCCCTTTGTGTCGCTGAGCTTCAACCCGGAAACCACCCAGAAGCTGTTCGCCGCGGCCAACATCAGCTTCGCCGACCTCTCCGCCGCCGCCGATGCCTCGCGGCCGCTGCCCAAGGTCGCGTTTAAGGCGAACCTGCGCGGAAGCTTCTTCGCGACCCACCGGCCGGTGATGGCCAACAACGTCGTCGCGCGCCTGCCTGGCAGCGACCCCGGCTTGGGCGGCGAGCATGTCGTCTTCTCCGCCCATCTCGACCACCTTGGCGTGTCGAGCCCGATCGGCGGCGACGGGCTGTATAACGGCGCGATGGACAACGCGGCGGGCGCGGCGGGGCTGCTCGACATTGCGCGGAGCTTCAAGGCACGCGGCACGCGGCCGAAGCGCTCGATGCTGTTCGTCTGGGTCACCGCGGAGGAGAAGGGCCTGCTCGGATCGCGCTACTTCGCGATTCGGCCGACGGTGCCGAAGCGGTCGATCGTTGCCGATCTGAACTTCGACATGGCGCTGCCGATCTTTCCCTTGAGAAGCGTGATCGCGCTCGGTGCCGAGGAAAGCAGCCTCGGAGTGTCCGCCGCCGAAGTCGGCGCAGCGCAGGGCCTGCCGCTGGTGCCGGACCCGTGGCCCGACCGGAACAGCTTCGTCCGCTCCGACCAGTACAGCTTCATCCGCGAAGGCGTGCCGTCGCTCGCCTTCAAGTTCGGCTTTGCCAAGGGCACGCCGGAAGCGGAGATCGAGCGGGTGTGGCGTTCGACCCGCTATCACGCGCCTTCGGACGACCTCAGCCAGCCGGTGGAGAAGCTGGACGCGGTGCGGCTCCACGATTTCGTTGCAGAGCTCGGCTGGCGGGTGGCCAATGCACCCGAGCGGCCGAGCTGGAACAACCAAAGCTTCTTCCGCCGCTTCGCCCAGGAGTGAACGATGGCGTCGGCCGCGGCGGTCGAGGTCTAGCTGGGCGCTGTCGAACGGCTTGGGATGATCGAACCTGAAGCTGAGCTTCAGCGCGCGCGCGTGTAGACCCGCTTGTAATCGAAGGGATGGGGCAGTCTCGAGCTGGTCACTGTCACGTCCAGGGTCAGCACCTGGCCATCCAGGCTCAGTGAGAAGCGGTTCAGCCGCTGCCCGTCCTCCGCACTGAACCTTTGCTCAAGCGTTCCATTCTGCCATTCACTGCTGACTTTCAGCCTGTCGCCATCCTCGCGGGTCCAGTCGACGGTTGTCCCATTCGCCGGAGTGACGAGCGCGCTGCATTGGTCGAACGTGATGCTGATGTTGCCGCCGCCGAAGGCGACGGCGATCCGCTCATAGGTCTGGTTCGTCCGGCGCAACCTAACTCTCGCCATTGGACGGATGACGAAGTTCATGCGGGAAACGATCCTTTCGACGTCGCGATTGAGATCGCCGCTTCTCGCCCGGTCGAGAACATAGGTTCCGGCCATGGCGGCATTGCCGGCATCGGCTCTCACTGGGCCGACTCGGCTGTGAGTGGAAGTCGCGGGGCGATCATGGACAGCAGTCGGCGCATTTCAGATCCTCCTCAGCTTGCCGCACTCCTAGCCGAGCGGACCCGGCTTCCACAGCGCTTCCTTGTTCCGCATGGGAGACATAGCAGTTCGGCCCCGTTACTGAAGCGGAAAGGCTGCGAGAGGACGCGATGGAAGCTCTGGTATCGACAGACTGGCTGGAGCAGGCGCTCGGAGGCAAGGATCTCAGGATCATCGACGCGACCCTCTTTCTTCCTGGCGAGCAGCGGGTTGCGCGGGCCGAATATGAGGCGGAGCATATCCCCGGCGCAGTGTTTCTCGGTCTCGATGCGGTGTCCGATCCCAATCACCCCGCGCCGCACATGGTGCCGCCCGCGCCTCTGTTCGCAAGCCGGATGCGGACGCTTGGCCTCGGCGACGGGCAGCGGATCGTGCTCTATGACAACAGCCCGCTGCACAGCAGCGCTCGGGCGTGGTGGATGCTGAAGAGCTTCGGCGCGCGGCAGGTGGCGGTGCTCGACGGCGGGCTTGCGAAGTGGAAGGCGGAGGGGCGGCCGCTGGAGAGCGGACGGGCGGAAGCGCGCCACGGCCACTTCACGCCTGTGTTCGACGAGAAGGCGGTGGCGGACAAGGCGCTTGTGGCTTCGCTGCTCGGCGCCGGCAGCCACGAGATCGTCGATGCGCGCGGGGCGGCGCGCTTTGCCGGCACCGAGGCCGAGCCGCGGGCGGGCATGGCGGCGGGGCATATCCCGGGCTCGAAGAACCTGCCGCAGGGCAATCTGTTCAACCGCGACAACAGCATCAAGCAGGGCGATGCGTTGCGCGCCGCGTTCGAGGCGGCGGGCGTGGACCTTGCCAGGCCGCTGGTCGCGACCTGCGGCTCGGGCATCACCGCCTGCGTGCTGCTGTTCGGTGCGCATCTGCTCGGCAAGAGCGACGTGCAGCTCTACGACGGGAGCTGGGCCGAATGGGGCGCGGACCCGAAAACACCAAAGGCGACAGGCGTGGCATGAAGAAGAAAGACGGCACCCGGCAGGGCACCAAACTGGTCCAGGGCGGGCGGCGGCCCGAATGGACCGGGGGCATCGTCAATCCGGCGGTGTGGCGGGCCTCCACTATCCTGTTCGACAACGTCGCGGCGATGAAGGCCGCCAATCCGCCGCGCACCGGCACGCTGCAATATGGCCGCAACGGCACGCCGACCCAGTGGGCGCTGGCCGAAGCGCTTACCGAGCTTGAGCCCGGCGCGGCGGGAACCCGGCTGTTCCCGTCGGGCGCCGCCGCTATCGCGATTGCGCTGATGACGGTTTTGAAGCCCGGCGACGAGCTGCTGATGGTGGACAGCGCCTACGGGCCGACGCGGATGTTCTGCGACGAGGTGCTTGGGCCGCTCGGCATTGCAACCCGTTATTACGACCCGCTGATCGGGCGGGGCATCGAGGGCCTGATCGGCGACAACACCCGCGCGCTGTTGCTGGAAAGCCCCGGCTCTCTCACCTTCGAGGTGCAGGACGTGACCGGCATGTGCGAGGTCGCAAAGGCGCGCGGGCTCGTCACCCTGCTCGACAACACCTGGGCGACGCCGTTGCTCTTTCCGGCGCTTGCGGCCGGGGTGGATTTCGCGATCCTTGCCTGCACCAAATATATCGTCGGCCATGCCGATGTGATGCTCGGCTCGGTGACGGTCGGGCCGGAGTGGCTGGACCGCCTCGACAAGCAAGGCCGCGTCTTCGGGCAGACCGCGTCGCCGGACGATTGCTGGCTTGCGCTGAGGGGCCTCCGGACGCTCGGCGTGCGGCTCAAGCAGCATAATGAGAGCGCGCTGAAGGTCGCCCACTGGCTTGCCGAACAGCCGCAGGTGGCGCGGGTGCTTCACCCGGCTTTGCCGTCCTGCCCGGGGCACGAACATTGGGCGCGGGATTATGGCGGCGCCTCCGGGCTGTTCGCTTTCACCCTGAACGGCGGCGGCGAGGCGGAGCGGGCGGCGTTCGTCGACGGCCTCTCGCACTTCGGCATCGGCTATAGCTGGGGCGGGTTCGAGAGCCTTGCCCTGCCCGCCGATCCGGAGCGGATTCGCACCGCGACGCGTTGGCAGGCGGAAGGGCCGCTGGTGCGGCTCCATATCGGCCTGGAGGACGTGGACGATTTGATCGAGGATCTGGCCGAAGGGCTCGCCCGCTACGGGGCTGGCGGGTGAGGGGCGCGTTCGAAGGGCTGGGCGTTGCCTGGCCGCAATATGCCGACTGGATGTCGGCGGGCGCGGCCCTCGGCGCGGTGGCGATCGCCTGGGGCGTCGCCTACCTCGTCTCGCTGTGGATTGGCCCGAAGCTCGCCCGCTTCTGGGAGCATCGCGCGGGTGCGCGGGCCGAGGGGCTGGCCGGGCGGATGTGCGGCCTGTCGCGCTACCTGGTGCTTGCGCTGCTTCTTACCATCATCCTCAACGCCGACGAGTGGCGCACTCTTGCCGCCTTCGTGATCGGACTGGGGCTCGCCGCCTCCACCGCCTTGCTCGTCCGCGGCCTGATCCGCGGCCTGCAGATTCCGCGCTGGATCGCGTATCTGCTCGCCGGGGTGACGTTCGTGGCTTTGCTTGCCCGGTCGGTGGGTGGGCTGAGGCCGATCACCGAAACGCTCGACAAGGCCGGCTTCAACGCGGGGGCGACGCGCGTCTCGCTGCTCACCGTCACCCAGTTCGTGCTCACCGCGCTTGCCCTCTACGCGATCGTGAAGCTGCTCAACCGCGTCGTCAGCCACTCGATCCGGCGCGCCTCCAGCCTCGACGCCACCCAGCAGCTCCTGGTCCAGAAGCTGTCCGCCATCGCGATCATCGTTGCCGCCTTCTTTATCGGCATCGACGTTCTCGGCATCGATCTCACCGCCTTCGCCGTCTTTTCGGGCGCGTTCGGCCTCGCGGTCGGCTTCGGGCTTCAGAAGACCTTCGGCAACCTCATCGCCGGAATCATCCTGCTGATGGACCGCTCGGTGAAGCCGGGCGATGTGATCGTGGTCGGCGACACGTTCGGCCATGTCACCAAGATCGGCGTGCGCGCCGTCTCCATCGTCACGCGCGACGGCAAGGAGCATCTGATCCCCAACGAGAACCTCATGACCCAGGAGGTCGAGAACTGGTCCTACTCGAGCCGCGACGTGCGGGTGCATATCCCGGTCGGCGTGGCCTATGGCTGCGACCTTGCGCTTGCCCAGAAGCTGATGATCCAGGCGGCGTCTGAATCGGAGCGGGTGCTCAAGGCGCCGGCGCCCCGCGTGTGGCTTCGCGCCTTCGGCGAAAGCAGCGTCGACCATGAGATATTGGTGTGGATCGGCGATCCGGAGGCCGGGGTGGGCAACGTCCGCTCGGAAATCCTCAACGCGCTCTGGAAATCCTTCGCGGAAAACGGCATCGAGCTGCCCTTCCCGCAGCGCGATATCCGGATCAAGGAATGGCCGAAGCCGCCGCCCGCGGAGACCTAGGCGGAGACGATGTCGCGCAGCTCTGCGAGGGCCTTGCGCAGCTCCTGCGCCAGGCGGGCCGCGGCGGCCTTCACCGGCCAGCCGCGGTCCTCCAACGTAACCAGCGCTTCGATCCCCGCCGTGGCCCAGCGGGCGGTGCGGGCGGCTTCCTGGTCGAAGCGGCGCTGGACGACGGGAAGCGCGCTTTCGTAGGCGGCGCTGATCCGCGCGGCTTCATCGAGGTCGGTGGCCGCGGGCGGCGCGCCCGTGCCGGCAAGTTCCTCCACCAGCGCAAGCACCTGGCGCAGCTGGGCGATCTCGCCGCCGGCATCGGCGGTGCCGTAGGCGAAGGGGACGGTCTGGCGGCTCATGCGCGCAGTCTAGAGGCCGCCGCCTAACGAACGCTAAACGCGCCGCTTGCCCCCGCCGGAAAACGGGTTCAGTTTTGCGCGCCTGGGGAGGATCGCAATGCCGTTTTTGAACGAAGCCGCCGCGGCGGCGGGCGACAAGGAGCCGCGCACCGAACGCGGCCGCAAGACCCTGCGCCGGCTGATCGAGGCGGCGTCCGGCGAGTTCGGCGAGCGCGGCTACCATGACGCGGCGATCACCGGCATCACCCAGCGGGCCGGCGTCGCGCTCGGCACATTCTACACCTATTTCGGCTCCAAGGAGGAGGTGTTCCGGGCGCTGGTCAAGGAGATGAGCCGCGCCACCCGCGCCCATGTCGCCGAAGCGGTCAAGGACGCGCCGGACCGGATGGCGGCGGAGCGGATGGGCCTGGAGGCGTTCATCGCCTTCGTCCGCAAGCACCCCGAGCTCTACCGGATCATCGAGGAAGCGCAGTTCGTCGCCCACGATGCCTATCGCGAGCATTACCTGACCTTCGCGGACGCCTATCGCCGCAACCTCTCCGGTGCGCGGACCCGGGGCGAGATCAGCGACGGCCTGGACGAGCCGCGCGCCTGGGCGCTGATCGGGATGAGCGTGTTCTTAGGGATGCGCTACGGCATCTGGGACAAGGATCTCTCGCCCGGCGAAGTCGCCGAGGTCGCAATCTCCCTCGTTTCGGAGGGGCTGCGGAAGCGCGAGCCATGATCGGCGACCTGCCCGACATCACCGCCAAGCGGACCGCGCTCGCCCCCCGACGGGTGGCGCTGGAGGAGATCGCCGGCGGATGGACCTTGACCTATGCCGAGCTCGACCGGCGGGCGGCGCAGGCGGCGTCGCTGCTTGCGGACCAGGGCGTCGCGGCCGGCGACCGGGTGGCGATCCTGTGCCGCAACCGGATCGCCTTTTTCGAAATCCTGTTCGGCTGCGCGAAGCTCGGCGCGATCCTGGTGCCGCTAAACTGGCGCATGCCGGCGGCCGAGCTCGACCGGATGATCGACCATTGCCGGCCCTCCCTGCTCCTTTATGGAGCGGAGGACGAAGCCTGCGTCGAGGCCTTGGCGGCGCCGCCTCCCAGCGTCGGCCTCGACGAGGATTATGAGGTGCGGATGGCCGCCGCTCCGCCGCTTGCGGCGCGGCGCGAGTGGCCCGCCGACGGCATCTGGTACCTGCTCTACACGTCGGGAACGACGGGCGTGCCGAAGGGCGTGATCTACACCTTCCGGATGGCCTTCGCGAACCACGTCAATATCGGCACGGCGATCGACATCGCCTCCACCGACACCACCGCCAACTTCCTGCCGCTGTTCCACACCGCGGGCATCAACCTCCACACCCTGCCGACGCTGATCCAGGGCGGCCGGGTAGTGATCCTGCCGGGCTTCGAAGCGGACGCCGTGGCAGCGCTGCTGGAGGAACGGCGGCTCGACACCTTCTTCGCCGTGCCCGCCGTCTACCAGGAGCTTGTCGAGCATCCGCGCTTCGCCGCCGCGCCGCTCGGCCATGTCCGCCACTGGGGCTGCGGCGGGGCGCCGCTTCCCGACGCGCTTGCCGCCCGCTGCCGCGATCTCGGCATCCGGGTGTGCGGCGGCATGGGCATGACCGAGACCGGCCCAACCGCCTTTCTCGCCGCGCCGGAGGATGCGTGGGAGCGGATCGGCAGCGTCGGCAAGCCGCAGCTATTGGTGCGCGCACGGATCGTCGATGCCGCCGGGCGCGAGGTGCCGGACGGCGAAGTAGGCGACCTGCTCTTCGCCGGCCCCGCCGTGACGCCCGGCTACTGGAACGATCCGGAGGCGACCCGCGCCGCCTTTACCGCCGACGGTTGGCTGCGCTCGGGCGATCTCGCCAGCCGGGACGCCGAGGGCTTCTACACCATCGCCGGGCGGCGAAAGGAGATGTTCATTTCGGGCGGCGAGAACGTCTTTCCGGTCGAGGTGGAGAACGTGCTCTCCGCCCACCCCTCGATCAGCGCCGCCGCCGTGGTACCGGCGCCGCACCCGCGCTGGGGCGAAGTGGGCCGCGCCTTTATTCAGCTCGCCGCTGGCGCCGGGCGGCCGGTTGACGGCGAGCTGGAAGCCTTCTGCCGCACCCGCCTTGCCCCCTACAAGGTGCCGAAAAGCTTCGAGTTTGTTCCCGATTTCCCGCGCACCGCAGCGGGCAAGGTGCAGAAGCACCTCCTCGGCTGAAACGCATTCACAAAGCGCTTGCCAACCCAAGCGTCCGGCTCTAACGCGCGTTCCACTGTACTATCACGGTGTAACAAGATGCCTGCTGCTGCTACAACCATTGCACCAACCCGAGCGCCCGAAGCGCTCACCGCCGACCTGTGCGCCGCGTTGCTGACGCCGGCCGACGCGGCCGAAATGCGCCGCCTGCTCAGCGACCTGTGCACCCCGGCCGAAATCCGCACCATGGCCGAGCGCTGGCACGTCGCCCGCCTGCTCGACGGCACGGAGCTGTCCTACCGGGACATCCACGACGCCACGGGCGTGAGCACCACCACCATCGTTCGCGTCGCCCGTTTCCTGAAGCAGGAGCCGCACGAGGGATATCGCCGCGCAATCGACGCGTTGGAGGGCGGCAATGCTCGTTGACGACACCCGCCTCCACATCGCCATCCAGAAATCGGGCCGCCTTTCGGACCAGAGCCGCGGGCTGCTGCGCGACGCCGGCCTGCGCATCCAGAACGGCAAGAACGAGCTTACCGCCCGGGTCGATAACTTCCCCGCCGACCTGATGTTCGTGCGCGACGACGACATCCCGACCTTCGTCAGCGACGGCGTGTGCGAATACGGCATCGTCGGGGAGAACGTCCTTCAGGAGTTCGCGCTCGGCGAGGGGGAGCCGCGCTTCGAGGTGCTGGCCAGCCTCGGCTTCGGCCGCTGCACCCTGAAGCTCGCCGCGCCGGATGCGACGCCGTACGAGGGCCCGGGGTCGCTGGAGGGCGCGCGCATCGCCACCTCCTACCCGCGCATCGTGCAGAGCTTCCTCGACGCCAACCGCGTCTCGGCGACGGTGGTGAAAATGAACGGCGCCGTCGAGCTCGCCCCCCGCCTTCAGATCGCGCGGTTCATCTGCGACCTCGTTTCCACCGGAGCCACCCTGGAGGCGAATGGACTGCGCCCGGTGCAGACGGTGTACGAAAGCCAGGCGGTGCTGATCCGCACCCGAAAGGCGATCGCCCCCGCCAAGCTCGAGCAGGGCGATCAGCTCCTGAGCCGCATTGAAGGCGTGCTCGCCACCAAGGAATCGAAATACATCATGCTCAACGCGCCCGGCGAGGCGCTGCGCGACATCACCGCGATCCTGCCCGGAGCCGAGGCTCCGACCATCCTGCCGCTGCACGGCCGCGCCGGCCATTTCGCCGTCCACGCCGTCTGCCAGGAATCGGTGTTCTGGGAGACGCTTCAGAAGCTGAAAGCCGCCGGCGCGTCCGCGATCCTCGTCCTCCCGATTGAAAAGATGATGCTGTGAAGCGGCTTAGCTGGAACACGCTCGACCTGCCCGGCCGCGCGGCGGCGCTTGCCCGTCCCGAACAGCGTAACGACGCCCGCCTGCAATCCTCGGTCCGCGCGATCATCGACGATGTGCGGGAGCGCGGCTGGCAGGGGCTCGCCGCCCACGCGCTGCGCATCGACGATGCCTTGCCGCGCCGGATCCCGGTTGCCGAAGCCGCGGCCCGCGCGCGCAAGGCGCTGAGCGCCGAGCAAGTGGCGGCGATGGAGCTTGCCGCCAAGAACATCCGCACCTTTCACGAAGGCAGCCTGCCGCCCGAGCATGCCGTGGAAACCATGCCCGGCCTCGTCGTGCGCAAGGTGTGGCGCGCGATCGACCGGGTCGGCCTCTACATTCCGGGCGGCAAGACGCCGCTTTTCTCCACCCTGCTGATGCTGGCCATTCCGGCGCGGGCGGCGGGGGTGCTGGAGCTTGTCGTCACCACGCCGCCGGATCACCGCGACGGCGGCCTCGATCCGGTGATCGCGCTTGCCGCCGAACTGTGCGGCATCGAGGCGGTGTGGACCGCCGGCGGGGCGCAGGCGATCGCCGCGCTTGCCTTCGGCGCGGGCGACATCCCGCGCGTCGATAAGATCTGCGGGCCGGGCAACGCCTGGGTGGCCGAGGCCAAGACGATCGTCGCCTCCTTGCCCGGCGGCCCGGCGGTGGACATGCCGGCGGGGCCGAGCGAACTGATGGTGATCGCCGACGACAGCGCCGATCCGGCCACCGTCGCCGCCGATCTCCTCAGCCAGGCGGAGCATGACGCATCGGCGCAGGTGCTTCTGGTGACGCCCTCGGTTGCAATTGCCGACGCGGTTGAGGCGGAGCTGGCGCGGCAGGTCGCCTTGCTGCCCCGCCGGAGCGTTGCCGAGGCGTCGCTTCGGGAAGCGCGGGTAATCGTGTCCATCGACCTTCCGCAGGCGGTGGAGGTGGCGAACCTCTATGCGCCCGAGCACCTGTCGCTTGCGGTGGCCGATGCCGAGGCGCTGCTGCCGCTGGTGCGCAATGCCGGCGCGGTGTTCGCCGGGCCGCTCGCCGCCGAGACGTTCGGCGACTATCTCGCCGGCTCGAGCCACGTATTGCCGACCGACGGCGCGGCGCGGGCGTGGAGCGGGGTCTCGGTGCACACGTTCCTGAAGGCGATGACCGTGCAGACGGTGACGCCCGAAGCGGCGCGCTCCATTGCCGGACCGGCCGCCGCTCTGGCGCGGCTGGAAGCGCTCGAAGCCCATGCGCGTGCCGCCGACCTGCGCGGCGAAGTCTCGGCATGACCAGCCTTGCCGAGCGCCTGGCGCGCCCCGAAATCCTGCGGCTTGCGCCCTTCGACATCGCCGCCAACGCCAACGAGGCGTTCGGCAGCGACGCAATCAAGCTGGACGCCAACGAGAACCCCTATCCGCCGCTCAGCGACGGCGCTCTGGCGGAGGGCCTAAACCGCTATCCGGAGCCCCAGCCGGCGCGGCTTCGGCGGGCGATGGCGGCGCTGTACGGAGTGGCGGCGGAGAACCTCATCGTCACCCGCGGCGCGGACGACGCCATCGATATCCTGGTCCGCGCCTACTGCCGGGGCGGCCAGGATGCGGTCTCGATCTGCACCCCGACCTTCTCCGCCTACGCCCACTTCGCGGCGCTTCAGGGTGCGCGGGTGATCGAAGCGCCGCTCGACGCGGAGTTCGATTTCAGCGCCGCGCGCTTTCTGGAGCAGGTGCGGGGTGAGGCAGGGCTGAAACTCACCTTCATTTGCGCGCCGAACAACCCAACCGGCAATGTCGTGCCCTTGGCCGAGGTGGAAGCGGTGTGCCGCGCCTTGCCCGACACCATCGTCGTTCTGGACGAAGCCTATATCGAATTCTCGGAGGGGGAGAGCGGAGCCAGGCGCGCCGCCGAGACCGAGAACCTCGTTGTCCTGCGCACTCTGTCCAAAGCCTATGGCCTCGCCGGCGCGCGTGTCGGCTGCCTGATCGGCCACCCCGCCACCGTGGCGATGGCCGCCCGCGCCTTGCCGCCCTATCCTTTGCCGACTCTTTCCATCGAAGCCGCCGTAGCCGCACTCTCGCCGTCCCGGCGTGCGGTGCACGAGGAGCGGATTGCACGGATCAAGGCGGACCGGGACCGGCTCGCCCCGCTGTTCGCCGCGTCGCCGATCGTGACGGCGGTACGCAACGGCGGCGGCAACTTCCTCTTCCTGGAAGTGGAGGAGCCTGCCGCGCTCGCCAAAAAGCTGAACAGCCTCGGCATCCGCGCCCGCTTCCGCCCCAATGCCGCGCCGGGCGGAGTGCGTCTGACCATTGGCACCGATGCCGAGAACCAGGCCGCGCTCGCTGCCTTCGGAGTTGCCGCGTCGGAGGAACCCGCCCGCCGCGGCGAGGTGGTGCGCGACACCAAGGAGACCAGGATCGCCGTCGCCGTCGATCTCGACCGTCCCTCCCCGCGGCGGATCGACACCGGCATCCCGTTCTACGACCACATGCTCGACCAGGTCGCCGCCCACGCGGGCTTCAGCCTGGTCCTGTCGTGCGAGGGCGATATCGAGATCGACGCCCATCACAGCCTTGAGGACTGCGCCATCGCCTTCGGCAGCGCCTTGTCGAAGGCGCTTGGCGAGCGGCGCGGCATCGGTCGCTTCGGCTTCTCGCTGCCGATGGACGAAACCGAAGCCCATGTGCTGATCGACCTGTCGGGCCGCCCCTACAGCGTGTTCGAAGGCGCGTTCCAGGCGAGCCACATCGGCGCCTACCCGACGGAAATGACCCGCCACATCTTCCGAAGCTTCGCCGACAGCCTCGGCGCCGCGATCCACGTCCGCGTCGAAGGCGACAACGACCACCACAAGACGGAGGCGTGCTTCAAGGCCTTCGGCCGCGCCCTGCGCCAGGCGGTCGGCCGCGAGGGCGACAGGAACGCGATGCCCAGCACCAAGGGGGTGTTGTGAGGGCGGCCGCCAGACCCCCCTCCCTGCAAGGGAGGGGCCGGGGGTGGGTCGCGGCCGGTCGGGCTCGATGCCCGTCCGGACGCCCGGCAGCGCCCGAAGAGCTCGCCTTCGGCTCGCACCCACCCCCATCCCCTCCCTTTCAGGGAGGGGAGTCGAGATGAACCTCGTCATCGTCGACGTCGGCTGCGGCAACATCGGCTCCGTCGGCATCGCCTTCGAACGCTTCGGCCTCAGCCCGGCGATCAGCGGCGATGCCCAGACCATCGCCTCCGCCGACAAGGTCATCCTCCCCGGAGTCGGCGCCGCCGGCTACGCCATGGAGCAGATCCGCGCCCGCGGGCTTGCCGATGTGCTGAAGCGCCTCACCCAGCCGGTGCTCGGAATCTGCCTCGGCATGCAGCTCCTCTTCGCCCGGAGCGAGGAGGAGGATACCGAGTGCCTGGGCATCATCCCAGGCCAGGTCCGCCGCCTCTCTGCCGCGCCTGGAATGCCGGTTCCGCACATGGGCTGGAGCACGCTCGATGTTGCGGACGAAGGCATCGGCCTCGCCTCGGGCGACTACGTCTACTTCGCCCACAGCTTCGCCTGCGACGACGGGCCATGGACGATCGCCTCGGCCGATTACGGCCGCCGCATCCCCGCCGCCGTCCGCGCGAGCAACTTCCTCGGCGCGCAATTCCATCCAGAGCGCTCGGGCGAAGCAGGTGCGCGCTTCCTTCGCGAGTTCCTTCAATCATGATCCTTTACCCCGCAATGGACCTGATGGGCGGCCGCGTGGTGCGCCTTGCCCAGGGCCGCTTCGACGATGCGACCACCTATCCCGGCGATCCCGCCGAGGCGCTCGCCGCCTTTGCCGCGGCGGGCGCCGAGTGGGCGCATGTCGTGGACCTCGACGGCGCCCGGGCGGGAGCGCCGGTGCAGCACGATCTTCTGTGCGACCTCGGCCGCTCCGCGCCGCTCAAGCTCCAGGTCGCCGGCGGCTTCCGCACCGCCGATCAGATCGCCCGCGTGCTCGACGCCGGCGTCGCCCGCGTCGTGATCGGCAGCCTTGCCGTGAAGCAGCCCGAACTCGTCAAAGGCCTCCTCGATGCGTTCGGCGGCGAACGGATCACCCTCAGCCTCGACGTGCGGCTGGCGGACGGTGAGCCGATGGTGGCGACGCTCGGCTGGACGGAGGACAGCGGCCGCAGCCTGTGGGACATCGCCGCACTCTACCCCGAGGCGCGCCACCTCCTGCTCACCGACATCGGCCGCGACGGCATGCTCGCCGGCCCCAATTTCGACCTGCTCGAGGAAGCGGGCCGGCGGCTGCCGCACCTTTTTATTCAGGCCTCGGGCGGCGTGTCGTCGCTGGAGGATCTTACCCGCCTCGCCACTGCCGGCGCGATCGTCGGCAAGGCGCTCTGGGAAGGCCGTATCGACTTGGCGGAGGCGCTTCGTGCCTGCGCGTAGGATCATCCCTTGCCTCGACGTGCTGAACGGCCGCGTGGTGAAGGGCGTCCAGTTCCGCGACCACCGCGACGCCGGCGACATCGTCGAAAGCGCGCTGCGCTACCGCGACGAGGGTGCCGACGAACTGGTCTTCTACGACATCGCGGCCAGCGCGGAAGGCCGCAGCCTCGACACCGAATGGGTGCGCCGCATCGCCCGAGTCATCGACATCCCCTTCGCGGTCGCGGGCGGCATCCGAACCCGCGACCAGGCCGCCGCTTGCCTGGACAGCGGCGCCGACAAGGTTTCGATCAATTCCCCAGCGCTGGAGCGGCCGGCCCTGATCGAGGAGCTTGCCCGCGATTTCGGAAGCCAGTGCGTGGTGCTCGGCGTCGATAGTTTCGAGGCGGACGGCGACTACTTCGTGAAGCAATATACCGGCTCGCCCGAAGCAACCCGCGACACCGGCCGCCAGACGCTCGACTGGGTGCGCGAAGCGACCGGTCGGGGGGCGGGCGAGATCGTGCTCAACTGCATGCGCCGCGATGGCGTCCGCACCGGCTACGATCTGCCCCACACCCGAGCGGTCGCCCAAGCGGCGCCGGTGCCGGTGATCGCGTCCGGCGGGGCAGGGGCGCCAGAGCATTTCCGCGACGCCTTCCTGGACGCGGGCGCGAGCGGCGCGCTTGCCGCAACCGTGTTCCACGACAGGATCATCCCCATCCCAGACCTGAAGGAGTATCTCGCCCGATGCGGGATCGAAATGCGCCGCTGAGCGCGGCCGATATCGCCGCCCTTGCGTGGGAGAAGATGGACGGGCTCCTGCCCGCCGCCGTGCAGGACGCGGCAAGCGGCCGGCTGCTGATGCTCGGCTACATGAGCCGCGAGGCGCTTGCGGCCACCTTGGAGAGCGGTTTCGCCACCTTCCACAGCCGGTCCAAGGGACGGCTGTGGCAGAAGGGCGAAACCAGCGGCAATCGCCTCGCCGTGCGCGCCGTGCACGAGGATTGCGACGGCGATGCCTTGCTCGTCCTCGCCGATCCCGAGGGGCCGACGTGCCACACCGGCGCGCAGAGCTGCTTCGGCGGGGGAGGGGCAGGCGGACCGGGGTGGCTTGCCGAGCTGGCGCGCGTGGTGGCGGCGCGGGCGGCGGCGGGTGGCGAGGGGAGCTATACCCGGCAGCTACTGGACGAAGGCACGGCCAAGATCGCGCAAAAGGTTGGCGAGGAAGGGGTGGAAGTCGCCCTTGCCGCCGTGACCCGCGACGCGGCGGGATGCGCGGAGGAGACCGCGGACCTGCTCTACCACCTTACGGTTCTGATGCAGGATCGGAGCTATGGGTGGGATGAAGTGGTGGCGGTTCTGAAGGCACGGCACTCCACGTAACCGTCTGTCGACTTCGCTCGAGATGAGCGGTTGAGTTCAAGCAGCGCCCTCCATTGCCGCCACCGCCTCCGCGAACAGCTCCGGCGTCGCCGCGGCGATCACCTTGCCGGGCGCGAAGTCGTCTCCGCCGCGCCAGTCGCCGATGATCCCGCCCGCCGCGCGCACCACCGGGATCAGCGCGTTGTAGTCGTGGGGCTTGAGGCCGCATTCCACGACCAGGTCGAGCGTTCCGGCGGCCACGCGGGCGTAGCCGTAGCCGTCATGGCCGTAGCGCATTGTGCGCACCCGGCGGCGCAGGGTCTCGAAAGCGTCGGCCTTGGCGCCGGTGAAGAGGTACGGATCGGTGGTCGAAAAGCGCGCCTCGCCGAGGTCGCGGCAGTCGCTGACCCGGAGCGGCGCCTCGTTGCCTCCCTGCCGCAGCAGGGCCGTGGTCCCGCAGCCGACGTAGAGCTCACCCACAGCAGGCGCATCGATGACACCCAGCACCGGCTGCCCCTCGTACAGCAACGCAATCAGCGTGACCCAGTTGGGCAGGCCGCAGGTGAAGGAGCGGGTGCCATCGACCGGATCGAGGCTCCAGCTCCAAGGGCCATCGCCGACGCGGTCCGGGAACTCCTCGCCGGCGATGCCGTGGCCTGGGAACTCGGCCTCGATCAGCGCCCGCATGGTCCGTTCGGCCTCGCGGTCGGCGTCGGTGACAGGGTCGTAATCCGCCATCCCGCCTTTGTCCTCGCTTGCGCAGCCGGTGCGCCAGCGCGGCAGCGTTTCGGCCCGCGCCGCCGCGGCGAGTTGCAGCGCGCAGGGCAGGAAGTCGTCAGGGGAGGGAGCGGCCATGCGGCGTTCCTAGACGAGCGATCCGGTTGCGCAAGCGCAGCTTGGTTGCCGATCAGTGGCTGTTGAGATGCTCGCCCGTCGGCAGCACCGGATCGCCGGCGGCTCCCCCCTTTGGGGCATTGAGGTCGATATCATGGCGGTCCTCCGGATGCAGCCGGTTGTGCCGCACCGACCAGTAAAGGGAGGCCCCGATCAGGACGGCGCCGATCAAACCGGTGATCGCTTCGGGGATATGGAAGCGTGCCGACAGCAGCATGATGATCGCCAGCGCGAGAATAGCCCAGAAGGCGCCGTGCTCAAGATAGCGATATTGCGCCAGCGTTCCCTTGTCCACGAGCATGATCGTCATCGATCGCACGAACATCGCCCCGATGCCGAGGCCGAGTGCGATGATGAAGATGTTGTTGCTCAGGGCAAAGGCACCGATCACGCCATCGAACGAGAAAGCGGAGTCGAGCAGGTTGAGGTACAGAAAGCCGGCAAGGCCCGAGCGGATCACGGCGCCGGTGGCGTCCGCCTCCGGCTCGAGCAGGGAGTTGACCGCCTCCACCGCAAGATAAGCGAGGATTCCGAAAATGCCGGACACGAGCAGCGTGAACGCCTCGTCGCGAACCAGCATGGTCGACACGCCGTAAAGGGCGAGGAGAACGATGCCGATCTCGATGGCGTGAACGGACGAGAGCTTGGCGAGCCGTTCCTCGATCACGTCGATCCAGTGCACGTCCTTTTCCTGATCGAAGAAGAATTTGAGGCCGACCATGGCGAGGAAGGCGCCGCCGAAGCCGGCGATGCCGACATGGGCGCCCGTAATGATCCGCTCATATTCCGCCGGGTTGTTGGCGGCGAGGCGGATCGCCTCGACCGGCCCCATGCGGGCGGCGACCGCAACGATAACGAGCGGGAAGACGACGCGCATGCCGAACACCGCGATGGCGATGCCCCAGGTGAGAAATCGTTTGCGCCAGACGGGCGACATTTCGCGCAGCACCGCGGCGTTGACCACGGCATTGTCGAACGACAGCGACACTTCCAGCACGCTCAGCACGACAACGATCCACAGCACGCCTGCGGTTCCGGCGATCGTACCGGTCGTCGACCAGCCGAGCCAGACCGCCAGCCCCAGGCAGACGGCCGTGAAGGCGAAGGAGCCTTTGAAATAACTCAGCATATTCGTCCCAAACCCTTTGTCATGCTCAAATCCGGGGAGCCCCCGACCCGGCGCATGCCCCAAACGTGCGCGCAATCGAGTTTGCTCCGATAAACCCGGGGAGCCTCGCCGCCTCGATCCGGCCGCCGTCTTCTTCGAGCAGGTTCATGCCGCACAGCCGCTTGTTGTTGCGCCGCCCGGTCCTCCTGACCTGGCCCTTTCGCGGGACGCTAAGCCGGGGCACGGATTTATTGCAAGCGCTAGCCGAACCGATGGCGCGAAGAAAATGGTCGGGGAGAGAGGATTCGAACCTCCGGCCCCTGCCTCCCGAAGACAGTGCTCTACCAGGCTGAGCTACTCCCCGACCGGGTTGACGGCGCGCGAACACGCCGACCGGAAGGCAGGTGGCGAGCCTATAAGGAGGGCGCCCGGGAAGCGCAAGCCGCTGCTTGGGTCAGCGCGCGATCGCCGCCAGCATCTCGGGGATAGAGGTGAACTTCTCGCGCGGGCTGCCCAGGCGGGCGCGCTCCACCTCGGCGGCTTCGATGGTCTGCCAATCGCGGAAGGTGACCGGCCTGACGCCGCGGGTGGCGAGGAGGGTGTCGAGGCCGTCCGGGCCCCCCTTGCCGCTGTTGGCGGTGCCCAGCGCCGCGAAGATCTTCTCGGCGACTTCGAACCCGTCGGGGCGGTTGGTGCCGATCGTGCCGGTCGGGCCGCGCCTCGCCCAGCCGACGCAGTAAAGGCCGTTGCCGATCACCCCTTCCGCATTGGCGAAGCGGCCGCGGCCATGTTCAAAGGGGACGCCTTCGATGGGCGGGGTCTGATAGCCGATGCAGGTGATGACCAAGCCGCAGGGAATAACATAGGTTTCGCCGGTGCCGGCGGAGCGCAGGTCGTCGGTCAGGGTGGTGCGCTCCACGATCAGGCGTTCCGCCTTGCCGTCGCCTTCGACCGCGATCGGCATGGTGAAGAAGTCGAAGTGGATGGCTTTGCGCTTCCGCGCCGCGGCGGCGGCGAAATCGCGCAGGTGGGTGACCGACTTGCGCATGCCGGGTTCGAGCAGCGCATCGTCGTCCAGCGGCGGCAGGTCTTCCGGGCGGACGCGGGGCGCGGCTTCCGAGAGGTGGCCGAGCTCGCCCAGTTCCTTGGGCGTCATCGCAATCTGGTGCGGGCCCCGGCGGCCGAGGATGTGGATGGCCTCGACTTGCGAGCGGGCGAGAGCGTCGTAGGCGTGGCCGGAGATGTCGGAGCCGGCGAATTCGCCGCTGGTCTTGGACAGGATGCGTGCGACGTCGAGAGCGACGTTGCCGTTGCCGATCACTGCGGCGGCCTGCGTAGCAAGGTTGGGGGCGAGATCGGCGAAATCGGGGTGGCCGTTATACCAGCCGACAAAGGCGGCGGATCCGACCACGCCGGGCAGGTCCGCGCCGGGAATGGCAAGCGGCCGGTCGTTCGGCGCGCCGGTGGCGAGGATCACCGCGTCGTACAGGCCCTGGAGCTCGGCGACGGACACATCGCCGCCGACCAGCACGTTGCCGACGAAGCGGACGTGGGGCGACAGCGCGACCTTTTCGTAGCGTTTGGAGACGGCCTTGATCGACTGGTGGTCGGGCGCGACTCCGGAGCGGATCAGGCCGTAGGGCACGGGCAGGCGGTCGATCAGGTCGATCCGCACCTCTTCGCCATATTGCTTCTGGAGCGCTTCGGCGGTGTAGAAACCGGCCGGTCCCGAGCCGATGATCGCCACGTGCCGCATCACACTCTCCCGTTTCGCGCAAGGCGGGATGCTAGCGCAGCGGGCGCGCGAGGCAAGCCGCCTTCGTCAGCGCCCGTTCAGCGGCTTTCGGGCAGAGTGGCGGTTATGCAAAACATCCTCCTTCCCCTCCTCGCCGCCGCCATTCTTGCCACCTCCGCGCCAGCCTTTGCCGCGCCCCACGCGCAGCCCGGCGCCGCGCCCCGGGCCGAGCAGGCGCGCATTCCGTTTCCAGGCCTTCGAATCCGCAACTTCCGCGCCGAGGGCCGCGAAGTCGTCTACCTGGAGGACCAGAGCCGCAACTGGTACCGGGCCGAGCTGTTCGGCCCGTGCACCGACCTGAGCTTCGCCAACGCGATCGGCATCGACACGCGCGGATCGAGCAGCTTCGACCGGTTCAGCGCCATCATCGTCGGCGGCGAGCGCTGCCAGCTCCGTTCGCTGACCCGGAGCGCGGAGCCACCGAAGCGGGAAAAGGCGAAAAAGCGCCGGGGCTAAGCCTTTCCCCGGCTCAGCTTTTCCCGCCGCTGCGGTCCTCGAGCAGTTCGGTGCCGTGGCGGCGCATCAGGCTTTCGATCTTGCCCGAGAAAAAGGAGAGAAAGGCGGGGAGGCGCACCTCCAGCCGCACGATCTTCTCCCCGACGTCGATGGTGGCGGACACTTCCTGGCCCATGGCCTTCACCCCAAGATCCATGCGGTCGCCGGTCCAGCTGTGCTGCACGTCGCCGCCGCCGGGCAGGTGATCGCCAAGCTTGCCGATCCCGCCCGCGATGCGCCGCTTCGCTTCGGCCGCGCCAAGGCTGTGCGGCAGGTCGACGGTGATCGGCTTGGTCATGGCGGGCTCCTGTTCTACTAAGTGAATGTGGTGCGCGGGGCACAGTGTTGCAATAATATTGCGGTGCAGCAACTCGCCGCTTCCCCCGCCGCGGTTTGCGTCTACTCTCCCGCGATTACACGGCGGCGGGGGCTGCCGATGGATTTGGGGGATACACCATGAACCGTCTCGTACGCACCGCGCTCCTGTCGGGCTTTTCCGCGCTTGCCTTCGCCGCCGCGCCGGCCGCCGCCCAGCAGACCCAGACCGCCTCGCCCGATGTCGAGGCCGGCGAGGAGCCGGACGCCCAGCCGCTCGCCGGCGAAGAGATCGTCGTCACCGGCACCCGCCGCTCCGACCGCACGGTGGCCGACAGCCCGGTGCCGATCGACGTCCTCGGCGCCGAAGCGATCACCAACACCGGCCAGACCGAAACCAACCGCATCCTTAACCAGCTCGTTCCGTCCTTCAACTTCCCGCAGCCGTCGATCGCCGATGGTTCGGACGCGCTCCGCCCCGCCACCCTGCGCGGCCTCAGCCCCGATCAGACGCTGGTGCTGGTCAACGGCAAGCGCCGCCACGTCGCCGCCCTGCTCAACATCAACGGCACGGTTGGCCGCGGCGCCGCCGCCGTCGACTTGAACCTGATCCCCGGCCTTGCGATCAGCCGCATCGAAGTGCTGCGCGACGGCGCCGCCGCCCAATATGGCTCTGACGCGATCGCCGGCGTGATCAACATCCAGCTCAAGACCGCCGCGGAAGGCGGCCGCGCCTCGATCACCTACGGCCAGTACCGCTCCACGGTGGACAATGTCGCCAACGTCACCGGCCTCCAGACTAACGCGTCGGGCCAGCCGATCCTCGACCCCACCGACAACCGTTATTTCGTGCCGATCAGCGACGGCGAGCGCCGGGCACGCGACGGCGAGACGATCACGGTCGGCGCCAATGTCGGCGTTCCGGTGGGCGATGGCGGCTTCGTCAACCTGACCGGCGAGTATCGCCACCGCGAGCGCACCAACCGCGCCGGCTTCGACCTGCGCCCCAACTACAACCGCCCAACCGCCGCGTTCGACGCGCGCGAGCTGAGCTTCGACCGGCTCCAGTTCCGCTTCGGCGATCCGGACACCGACGATTTCAACCTGTTCGTGAACTCCGGCCTGCCGATCGGCGGCGGCTGGGAGCTGTTCGCCTTCGGATCGTACGGCGTGCGCGATTCGCTGAGCGCCGCCAATTACCGCCAGGCCAATGCCGCGACGAACCGCAACTTCGCCACCATCGCCCCCAATGCGACCCCGAACGCCGCCAACTTCGTGCCGCTGACGCCCGACGGCTTCCTGCCGCTGATCGACACGGAGCTTGCCGATTATTCGTTCAACGGCGGCATCAAGGGCGAGATCGGCGGCTGGGAAACCAGCCTGTCCGCCGGCCGCGGCCACAACCGCTTCGACTACACCATCAAGAACACGCTCAACACGTCGTTCGGCCCGCAAAGCCAGCGCGTGTTCGACGCCGGTGGGCTTCGCTACGGCCAGAACATCGTCAACCTCGATTTCTCGCGCGAATATGCGGTCGGCAACTTCGCCAAGCCGCTCTCGGTCGCGCTTGGCGGCGAATATCGCGAAGAGAATTTCGTGATCCGCCCCGGCGATCTCCAATCCTATGCAACCGGCCCGCTGTTCCGCGCCGCCTTTGCAACCACCGCCGCCAACTGCGCCGCCCAGCAGGGCGTGTTCAACGCCACCACCAACGTCTGCAGCTTCCCCGGCCGCGCCGCATCGGCGGGCGCCCAGGGCTTCCCCGGCATTCCGGCGGGCAGCGCCACCGATGAAGGCCGCCACAGCTTCGGCGCTTACCTCGAGCTCGACGCCGATCCGATCGAGGGGCTGACCACCACGCTGGCCGGCCGCTACGAGCATTTCTCGGACTTCGGAAGCACCTGGAACGGCAAGTTCGCCGCCCGCTACGAGCCGGTCGAGGGCTATGCCCTGCGCGGCTCGGTGTCGAACGGCTTCCGCGCCCCGTCGCTCCAGCAGCAGTTCTTCACCACCACCTCGACCAACTTCATCGGCGGCCTGCCGGTGGATATCTCCACGCTGGCGGTAAGCAGCCCGGTCGCCCGAGCGCTCGGCTCGCGCGATCTCAAGCCCGAAAAGTCGCTGAACCTGAGCTTCGGCGGAACCGCCAATCCGTTCCCGGGGCTGACGTTCACCGCGGACGTCTACCAGATCAAGATCAGGGACCGCATCGTTCTCACCGAAAACCTCGGCGCGGCGGGCAGCGGCACGGCGGCGGTCAACGCGGCGGTCAAGGCCGTGCTCGACGCCAACGGCTTCCAGAGCGTCGGCGCGGCGCGCTTCTTCATCAACGGCCTCGACACCACCACCCGCGGCCTCGACCTGGTCGGCACCTACCGCCGCCGCATGGGCACGCTGGGCAACTGGACGCTCACCGCCGCCTACAATTACAACAAGACCAAAATCGACGCGCGGTTGAACGATCTTGGCCCGCTTGCCACCATTCCGGGCATCGTGCTGTTCGGCCGGGTGGAGGGCTTGCGCTTCACCGAAGGCCAGCCGCGCGACAAGATCGTGCTCAGCGCCGACGGCGATGTCGGTCCCTTCGGGTTCACCGCCCGGACCACCCGCTACGGCGAAGTTGTCTCGCCCGGTGCGGCCAATCCGATCGCCGATCCCACCAGCCTCACCGCAATGGGCCCGGACGACATCGTTCTCAGCCCCAAGTGGATCACCGACGTCGAGCTTCGCTTCAAGGCGGGTGCCGGCATCGAGTTCGCGCTTGGCGCCAACAACCTGTTCGACGTTTATCCGGACCGGTCGCCGTTCGGCGCCCGCCCGGCCTCGATCGGCGGCGTCTACCCGGCCAACCAGGAATATATTCCTTATTCCATCTTCTCGCCCTTCGGCTTCAACGGCCGCTTCCTGTACGGGCGCCTTTCGGTCGAATTCTGATCCGCAAGCGCTTCAGACACAAAGGGAAGGGGCTCCGCGTGCGGGGCCCTTTCTCCGTTCGGGCGTCCCCGGGCGGCCCGCGATTCTGCCGGTGGATGGTTAACCGCGCGCCAACCATCCGGCCTCACCCTTTCTAAAGCCGGCGGGCCTATCTCGATCGCTTCTCTGCATCCCGTAGTGGACAAGGACCGATCGAAATGAGGGCCATGCAGCGGCTGAAAGCGTTCTTGAAGAGCGAGCGGGGCAACGTCCTCGCCATGGGCGCGGCGGCGATTCCGCTGCTGCTCGGCTCCGCCGGCTATGCCGTGGATACATTCCAGATCGCGGTCATGAACCGGCAGATGCAGCGCGCCGCCGATTCGGCGGCGATCGCCGGCGCCTACGCCATGTCGCAGGGCTCCGGCGCGACGGAGGAACAGACCTACGCGTCCGGCGCCGCGACTCGCGAAATCGACCGCAAGCTCAACAAGACGCCGGCGTTGGTCGGGACCCCCGTTATCGTCACCGGCGCAAGCCTCGGCTTCAACCGCACCGTGCGGGTAAACCTCACCGCGACTCCGCGGCTGCCGTTCATGGCGATCTTCACCAAGTCGACGACCAACATCACCGTCACAGCAACCGCGGCGCTGGTGGAGAATGGCCGCTTCTGCATGTTGTCGCTGTACGACGGCACCGCCCCCGGGATCAGCGTCGGCGGCGATGCGAACCTGAACCTTGGCTGCGGCATGGCGAGCAACTCCACCGGCCCGAACGGGATCGAGTCTTTCGGTTCATCCACGGTGACTGCCTCGCCGATCATGGCGCGCGGCGGGCTTACCCCCGGCAATTACGCCGCGGGCACCAAGCTCCAGCCTTACAGCGCGGAACAGAAGGATCCCTACGCCTCCATTCCGAATCCCGTGTCACCGGGGAGCTGCCCTGCCAAAGAGGTCAAGGACGCGGATGAAACTCTGGAGCCGGGCTGCTACTCGTCCCTGTCGTTCTCGAAGCATACGGCAACCCTGAAGCCGGGCACCTACCTGATCGACGGCGGAAAACTGGATTTCGGCGCCCAGGGCAAGGTGGTCGGAACGGGCGTTACGTTCGTCATGACCGGACCGGGCGGCGCGGCCGGCGATTTCGAAATGAATGCCCAGGCGGAGATCAATGTCAGCGCTCCCCATTCGGGGACCTACAAGGACATCCTGTTCTTCCGCGACCGGCGGGCCGCGAATGTGGACATCAAGATCAATGGCGGATCGAGTGCGACAATGGTGGGGGCAATGTACTTCCCCAGCTCGGACGTGACCTTCAACGGCAATGCGGGCTTCACCGCCAATTGCTTCCAGCTCATCGGCCGGATCCTTACGTTCCGGGGCGGAGCGGAAATCAACAACACGCCGACGGCCTGCGCCGCCCTCGGCGGGGATCCCGATTTCCAGCTGCAATTCGTAAGGCTGGTGAAATGACGCGGCTGAAGAGCTTTCGCGCTTGCCTGAAAGACGAAGACGGCGTCACCGCGATCGAATTCGCGATGCTGATACCAATCCTTGCGACGTTCGTTCTCGGCATTATCGACCTGAGCACCGGCCTGTCGCAGCGCTTCAGCCTTCAGCAGGCGGTGAACCGCAGCCTGGAAATCGTTCAGGCCAACCGCGTCGCCGCCAATGCCCAGGGCACCCAGAATTACGACTTCCTGAAAACGGAGGTGACCAGTGCCGTGCCGAACGCGTCCGTCACCCTGAACCAGTGGCTGGAATGCAGCGGCACCAAGCAGAGCAGCTATACGGGCGTCTGCGCCGCGGGTCAGGATACCGCCCGCTATCTGGAGCTTCGCGCCACCCGCGAGTTCCGGGGCAAGATCTACTTGCGGCCGGTCACTCTGAACGCGACGTCCGCCGTGAGGGTGCAATGAAAAACCTCCGCCTCTTCCGCCGCGACACACGGGGCGTCACCGCCGTCGAGTTCGCGCTGATCTGCCCGGTGTTCTTTGGCATGCTGATCGGCATAACCCAGCTTGGTGCGCTCTATTTCGCGGGCGCCGACCTGCGCAATGCGGTCGCCGCAGGCGCCCGGCAGGCGCAGATCTTCCCGCGGCCAGGCCCGGAGGCCGTCAAGACGGCGGTCCGCAACCGCATCTACAAGCTGAATAGCGGTTACCTCACCGGACCGACGGTGACTTTCGACACGGACGGCAACGGCTATGCCTTCTACCTGATCCAGGCGTCCTACGCCGTGCCGCTGAACTTCGTTTTCTACAAGCCGCCCCCGGTGACGCTCACCGAGACGCGGCGGGTGTATCTCAGCCCCGCGAGCTGAAGCTCGCGCCTTCCCGACCCGAACGCGAGCTGAACCTCCCGCCTTGCCCTCCCCGGCGGCGCGCGGCACAACGCCGCATCGCCCCGCGGGAAGGATCAAGGCAGTGACGGACCGATCGCCCGAAGAGCCGCTGCGCCGCGACATCGGCTTTCTGGGCTCTGCCTTCCTGTCGTTCAACGGCGTCGTTGGGGCGGGCATCTTCGCCTTGCCGGAAAAGCTCTACAGCCAGTTCGGGGCGTTCAGCCCGTTCCTGTTTCCCTTGTTCGGCCTGCTGGTGCTGGTCATCGCCTTGCCGTTCGCGCGCATGGCGGCCTTGCACCCGGTGTCGGGCGGGCCGGTGGTCTATGCCGCCGCCTTCGGCAGGACCGCCGCGTTCCAGGCGGGGTGGATCTACTACGTCGCGCGCGCCGCGGCGCTGGCCGCCAACACCACGGTGCTGGTCACCTACCTCGGGCGCTGGTGGCCGGGGCTTGCCGAGCCGTTGCCGAGGGCCGCGGTGATCCTCGCCGTCTGCGGGCTGCTGACGTGGATCAACATCGTCGGGGTGAAACGGGCGGTGCGCTTCCTCGACGCACTGACTTTGCTCAAGGCCGTGCCTCTGGTTCTGGTCGCGATTCTCGGCCTGGTGATGGCCGGCGGCGCCATCGAGCCGCCGGGGCCGCCGCCGCCGCTCACCCAGTTTGAGGCCGCCGCCTTGCTGATCCTCTACGCTTTCGTCGGGTTCGAGAATTCGGTGGTGCCGGCGGGGGAAACGGCGGATGCTCGGCGCACCATTCCGCGCGCGCTGATCGCCACCATTGTCGCCACCGCGATCCTCTATTTCCTGGTCCAGCTTTCCTATGTCGCCGTGATGGCGCCGGGGCAGGGCGGCGACGCGCCGATGATCGCCTTCGGCGCCGCGTTGATGGGGCCGGCGGGAGCGGTGCTGCTCACCGCCGCGGCGATCTTCTCGCTGCTCGGCAACATCAGCGGCGGCATGACGGGAAGCACCCGCACTACTTACGCCATGGGCCGCGACGGGCTGCTGCCCGGCTGGTTCGGGCGGGTGAGCGCGCGCTACGCCACCCCCGCCAACTCGATCCTGTTTATGGGCGGCCTGATCGCGCTGCTCGCGCTGAGCGGCAGCTTCGTCTGGCTTGCGGTGATGAGCACGCTTGCGCGGATGATCGTCTACGCCTTGTCGATCGCCGCCTTGCCGAAGGCAAGCCGGGGAGAGGCGCTTCGGCCCTTGATGTGGCTGATGGTATTCGCCGCGCTTGCGGTCTGCGCCTGGGCGGCGTGGCAGTCCGACTGGAAGGCGTGGCGGGCACTGCTGGTCCTGATGGCGGCAGGGACGGTGCTGTTCATCGCGGCGCGCGTGGCGGCTCAGAGGGCGCCGAAGCGGCCGGCCTGATAATCCTCGATCGCGGCGGCGATCTCCTCGCGGCTGTTCATCACGAACGGGCCGTGGGAAACGATCGGCTCCCGGAACGGCGCGCCGTGGCCGAACAGGATCACGGCCTCTTCGGCTGAGGAGAGGGTGACCGTGTCGCCCGCCTCCTCCATTTCGGCGAGATGCCATTGCGGCACGGGGGCGCCCGACACCTTTGCCGAGCCCGCGACGGTGTAGAGGAAAACCGTGCGGCCGGGCTCGACGGGCAGCTCGACCGAGCCGCCGGCGCGGAGGCGCACCAGCATCAGGCGGATGTCGGCCAGCGGTTCGATCGCGCCGCTGACGCCGCCGTGGCTGGCCGAGATCAGTTCCAGCGTTGCACCGTCCAGTTCCACCTTCGGAATGTCCGCCGCCTCAAGGCCCACATAAGCCGGCTTCGTCATCTTCAACCGCGCTGGGAGGTTGATCCAGAGCTGGAGGATTTCCAGCCGGCCGCCGCTGCGCTTGAAGCTTTCCGGCGAAAGCTCGGCGTGGACGAGGCCGCTGCCCGCCGTCATCCACTGCACTCCGCCCGGGTGAATCACGCTTTCATGGCCGCCACTGTCGAGGTGCGAAAGCTCGCCGTCGAGGATGAAGGTCACCGTCTCGAAGCCGCGGTGCGGGTGCGGTCCGAAGGGCAGGCCGTTGTTGTTCGGCCGATAGATCTGCGGGCCGTGGTGGTTGAGGAACAGGAACGGGTCGAGGTGCTGCAGCGCCGGCCCCGGTACCGGGCGCCGGGTGAGCAGGTCGCCGATGTCGTCGCGATGGGCGGCGTGAAGGCGCTTGATCCCGCGCAGCGCCATCAGGCGGGCTCCAGCTCGGCAGCCACGGTTTCCTCGATCCAGCCGCCGCCAAGCACTCGGTCGCCATCGTAGAGGACGGCGGCCTGACCCGGTGAGACGCCATACTCGGGCGTTTCGAAGTGGATGCTTGCGCCGTCGAAGCGCACCGGCGCCGGCTTGGCCATGGAGCGGACCTTGGCGGACAGCCCCTCGCGCTGGCCTTCCCCGAGCCAGTTGAGGCTGCCGAGGTGGGCAGCGCGTACCGCAAGGGCGCGCCGAGGGCCGACCACCACGCGCCGCGCGTCCGCCTCGATGCGGACGACATAAAGCGGCTCGGGCTGGCCGCCGATCTCGAGCCCCCGGCGCTGGCCGACGGTGAAGTGAATGAGGCCCTTGTGGCGGCCGAGGACCTCGCCGGAGAGATCGACGATGTCGCCTTCCTCCGCCGCTTCGGGGCGCACCTTCTTGACCACCGCGGCGTAATCGCCGCCGGGAACGAAGCAGATGTCCTGGCTGTCGGGCTTGTCGGCGACGAGCAGGCCGAGGTCGCGGGCGAGCTCGCGGACCAGCGGCTTGGGGAGGTCGCCCAGCGGGAAGCGCAGGTAATCGAGCTGCTCGGCGGTGGTTGCGAACAGGAAATAGCTCTGGTCGCGCGCCGGATCGGCGGCGCGGTGGAGTTCGGCGCCGTTCGGCCCCACCCTGCGCCGGACATAATGGCCGGTGGCGAGGCAATCGGCGCCGAGATCGCGGGCGAGGCCGAGCAGGTCGGTGAACTTCACCCCCTGGTTGCACGACACGCACGGAATCGGCGTCCGCCCGAGCATGTATTCATCGGCAAAACGCTCGATCACGCCCTCCCGAAAAACACTAGCATAATCAAAAACATAGTGCGCAATGCCTAAACGCTCCGCGACACTTTTGGCATCATATATATCCTGCCCCGCACAGCACGTCTTGCTGCGCCCCACCGCCTCGCCATGATCGTAAAGCTGCAAGGTAACGCCGATCACCTCCGCGCCGCTGCGCGCGGCAAGCGCCGCGACGACCGAGGAATCGACGCCGCCCGACATCGCAACCACGATTCGGGCCTCGGGCGCCGGGCGGCTGAGCTGAAAATCGACTTGCATGATGGGCCGCACATAGGGGCGGGGGGCGCAAAAGCCCAGCTTGCGAACATCCTTAGCGGGATTTTCACCTTCCTTCCCTAGACCCCCCTTCATGGACTTGAGCTTCTTCCGCCGCGCCGAACAGCGCTTCGCAAGCCGCGCCGCCGCACAGCTCGATTTCGGGATGCTGTCGGCCATGCTGCGCGCGCAGGGCCAGGCAAGCGCTGCGGCGCGGGCCCAGGCCTTTGCGCCGGCCCCGGCCGAGGTAGCGGACCCGATCGCGGAGATATTGTCGGCCGGCCCGTGCTGGCGCGCGGCGGTCGCCGCGCTGGGCGGGAGCTTCAATCCCGCCTTCGCGCGGCAACGGAGCGTAAATTGAAATGACCGCGCCGTTTACCTTGGGGTTTCAATCTTCCTTCAAGCCGGCGGGGGTACAGCTTGGGCAACGGGAAGCAGGGGACGCGGCTTACGCGTTTTTGAGGTACGAATGATCGAGAACCAGAAGATAAGGCCGGCACAGGTAATCGGGCCCCTCGGGGAGCCGCTTACGCTGGATTCGCTTCCGCCGCCGGGCACGAGCCGCTGGGTGGTGCGCCGCAAGGCAGAAGTGGTCTCGGCGGTGAACGGCGGGCTGCTCAGCGTCGATGAAGCCTGCGACCGCTACGGCCTTACCCTGGAGGAATTCGCAAGCTGGCAGCGGGCGGTCGACCGTTCCGGAATGCCGGGCCTGCGGGTGACGCGCATTCAGCATTACAAGTCGCTCTACGAGCGCCAGCAGAAGTTCTGAAGGTTCGCTCGCGATAGCGGGTGTTAATGAAAGTTGCGGCTTTTGACCCGGATTGTATCCGCTGGGTCCGCAACATCCCGGCCGGCGAAGCTCCCAGGGAGCTCCGCCGGCCGTTTTGCTTTGTGGCGCGCGTCCGGTCCGGAGAATTTCGCGCCGTCGGCGGGGCCGGGCCTGTGGGGAAAGTCGCGCTCGCCGACCGAGTGGAGGAGGGGGGTCATGTCCTCCATTCGCGCGGTGATGACGTGGATGATCTCGCCTTCCCGCTGCACCACGCCCTTGATTCCGATCATCGAGGCGGAGAGCACGATTCGGCGCTGCGCCTCGAACCGGTCGGGCCAGAGGATGGCGTTGGCCACTCCGGTTTCATCCTCGATCGTGATGAACAACACGCCCTTGGCCGAGCCGGGGCGCTGGCGGATGAGGACGACGCCGGCAACGGTGACCGGCTTGCCGTCGCGGATGTGGGCAAGGTCGCCGCAGGGGGTGACGCCGCGGCGGTCGAGCTCGGGGCGCAGGAAAGCGAGCGGGTGGGCGCGCAGGCTGAGCTGCAGCGCGCGGTAATCCTCGACCACTTCGCGGCCTTCGGTGAGCGGCTTCAGCGCCACGTCCGGCTCTCGCCCCTCGGCGGCGGCGAAGAGGGGGAGGGGCGCCTCGCCGAGCCCGCGCACCTGCCACAGCGCTTGGCGCCGATCGACGCCGAGGCTTCGGAAGGCGTCGGCGTCGGCGAGCTTTTCAAGTTCGGCGAGCGGGACTGCGGAGCGGCGCCAGACGTCTTCGATGGAGGCGAAGGGACGTTCCGAGCGCGCGGCGAGGATCTGCGCGGCGTGGGCGTTTGAGAGGCCGCGGATGATGCGAAGGCCTAGGCGGAGGGGGAATAATTCCTCCCCTGCCTTTGCAGGGGAGGGGGACCGCGCGCAGCGTGGTGGAGGGGCGGCGGAGGCGAAGCCGGCGCCGTGGGTATCCTCGCTTCGCTCGGCCCCTCCACCACCCTTCGGGTGGTCCCCCTCCCCCAGAAAGCTGGGGGAGGATTTATCGACCTCCACCACCGTATCCCACCGGCTCTCGTTGATGCACGCAGGCCGTATCTCCACCCCATGATCCCTTGCATCCCGCACGATCTGCGCCGGCGCGTAGAACCCCATCGGCTGGGCGTTCAAAAGCGCCGCGCAGAAGATGTCCGGGTGGTGGCACTTCATCCAGGAGGAGGCGTAGGCGATCTTGGCAAAGGACGCGGCGTGGCTTTCGGGGAAGCCGTAGCTGCCGAAGCCTTCGATCTGCTTGAAGGTGCGCTCGGCGAATTCGTGGGCGTAGCCGCGGGCGACCATGCCGTGGATCAACTTGTCGCGGAAATGGCTGACCCCGCCGGTATATTTGAACGTCGCCATCGCCCGGCGAAGCTGATCGGCCTCGGCCGGGGTGAAGCCGGCGCCGACGATCGCGACCTTCATCGCCTGCTCCTGGAACAGCGGCACGCCAAGCGTCTTCTCGAGCACCGCGCGAAGCTCCGGCCGCGGATATTCCGGCACCTCCTTGCCCTCGCGGCGGCGCAGATAGGGGTGGACCATGTCGCCCTGGATCGGCCCGGGTCGGACGATCGCCACCTCGATGACGAGATCGTAGAATCGCACCGGCTTCATCCGCGGCAGCATCGCCATCTGGGCGCGGCTCTCGATCTGGAAGACGCCGAGCGTGTCGGCCTTGCGGATCATCGCGAACACCTCCGGATCGTCGTCCTGGAGATCGGCGAGGCCGATATCGATGTGCTTGTGTTCGCGCAGCAGATCGAAGGCGCGGCGCATGCAGCCGAGCATGCCGAGGCCGAGCACGTCGACCTTCATGAATTTCAGCGCCTCGATATCGTCCTTGTCCCAGTCGATGACCCGCCGATTTTCCATCGCCGCCGGCTCGATCGGCACGAGATCGTCGAGCCGCGCCTGGGTGAGCACGAAGCCGCCGGGATGCTGGGAGAGATGAC
>DASVUV010000013.1:0-57610 GCA_036386875.1 Allosphingosinicella sp. | reverse complement strand
CCTCCAGTTGATTTGCGACTTGCAGAGGACTGTGTGCAATGCGAGGAACACCGTGTTGTTCGCGTAGCCAGTTGCCCTCGCCCTGCCGCAGCTTTGCTGCGGCTGTCCCTCTCCCGAGAAGGGAGAGGGTTTGGGGGGTGGGGAAGGGCCGTCACGGGAGTTAATCCCGTGACGTCAGTCCTGTCGCTCTCGCTCCGCTCGCGCGCAGGCTGGCCGGCCTTGCCCGGCTCTTCGCCTATGATGCGGCGCCGCTGGCGCGGCGGCGCCCATAGTCTCGGCGGGCGGCGGCTTCCCACTCAACGTGCTCGCGGGCGTCCTGCTCGTGCTGGGCGGCGAAGGCGGCCTGTTGCTCGTCGTGGGTTTGCGGCAGGCCGCCGTAGGTCGCTTCGAGCGGCTCGATCATTGCGCCGCCGTCACCCTCGCGAAAGAGGTGGCCGGGGGGATGGGGGCGGGGCGGGTCTCCGCATTCGGCCCAGTGGATCCGGCGCGCTTCGTCGAGAAGCTGCGACATCGGTGTGGCGGCGACCACGAGGAGGTCGTGGCGGCCGAGGCGCGCCGCCTTGAGCTGGGCCATGCCGTCGCCGCTCGTCACGTCCAGCGCGACTTCGAGGCAGGTGATCTGGCGCAGGTAGAAATCGGCCTCGGCGATGCAGCCGGCGGTGCGGGCGCGGCGCTCGGCCTCGAGCTTGACCATATATTGGCTGAGCAGCACCTCAAGCAGGCCGCGGGCGGCACGCTCCATCTCCGCTTGATCCTCCTCGCTGAACGCCGGATCGTCGAAGAGCGGCTCGGCGGCGGGGGCGGCGGGGGCGCGCGGCGGGCGGCCGGGGCCGCGGGCGGCGGCGGCGGACCAGGGGCCGGCGGCGGCGCGCTGCTCGGCGGAAATGGCGCGCAGGCCGTCGGCGAGGTGGATGCGGCGTGCTTCGGCGGCGATTGCCAGGGCTTCGTCCCAGGCGGCGAGGAAGCCTTCGTTGCCGGGGACGCAGCGGAGCTGGTCGGCGCCGAACGGGGCTTTGCCGGCGGCGCGGGCGGCCTGGCGAACGGAGCCGGTGAGGGCAAGGGCGGCGATAAAGGTGCGCTGGACATCGGGCGTCCAGCCGTCGGCGCGGGCGGTGCGGCGGGGGACGGGCTCGAAATCGAGCAGGGCGCCGAACCGGGCGAACGGATCCTCGCCGAGCGCGCCGGGGGTGAGGCAGCGGTCGCACAGGGCGGGAAGGGGGACGGGGAGGGGGACTGGGGTAGGGCTTGGCGGCATGGTGGGTCTCGTTCCTTAGGGAGGTCGGAACGAAAACAGAACAAGTCCTACATTTCAAGCGGTGGGGAGAGGAGGGCGTGGAGGTAGGCGGCAACGTCCCCCGGCCACGCGGCGGTGAGCTCGACGAGCCGCGCGTCGTCGCCGCGGTAGAGGGCGCGCAGGGCTTCTTCGTAGCCGGGGCGGTCGCCGCAGCAGTCGCTCATGAAACGGTATGCGGAGTCGCGGCGGGCGCGGAGTGCGGCGGCGTCGGTGGCGGGCGCCTTGGCGGCGGCTTCGACCAGCCGGCGCAGCGCCGCCGAGGTGCCGCCGGGTTGTGCGCCGAGCCAGTCCCAGTGGCGCGGGAGGAGGGTGACTTCGCGCGGCGTGACGCCAAGCTTCGGGCGGCCGCGGCCGCGCTTTTCGGGAGGGAGCGGGGCCGACGCCGCGGCGTCCCAGTAGTCGAGATCCACGACGCGGCCGGTGGTGTCCTCGTAGACGCGGATGCGGACGTGGTCGGCCGGCGCGTAGCCTTCCTCGATCGCGCGGGTGACGGCGCCGCGCTCGCCGCGGGCGACGATGCGATCTTCGAAAAAGGCGGTGATGCTGCTCATCGACCCGCTTCTAAGAACGGTCGCAGAGCGAGTCAATATTACCCGGGTAAATGACTTAGGAGCCGAACTGTGGCCTGACCTTGGAGCCGCCGCGCCCTAGACCCCGCCGCCATCGTCCTCGGCATCCGCCAGCCGGACCCAGGTAGGCGCGTGATCCGACGCCTTCTCCCGCCCGCGATGCTCCTTGTCCACGCCTGCATCGAGCAGCCGGTCGGCGGCTTGCGGGGAGAGGAGGAGGTGGTCGATCCGAAACCCCGCGTCGCGCTGCCAGGCGCCCGCCGTATAGTCCCAGAAGGTCCACATCGGCCCGTCCGGGTGCCGGGCGCGGAGCGCATCGGTCCAGCCCTGATGCAGCACGCGGCGAAAGGCGGCGCGGCTTTCCGGCTGCATCAGCGCGTCGTGCGCCATGGCGCGGGGCGAGAACACGTCCTCGTCGGTGGGGATGACGTTCCAGTCTCCGGCCAGCACAACCGGCCGCTCCTCGGCGAGCAAGGCCATCGCATGCACTCGCAGCCGCTCCATCCACTTGAGCTTGTAGTCGAATTTCTCGGTGCCGACCGGGTTGCCGTTGGGCAGGTAGATGGAGGCGACGATCACCCCGTTCACCTCCGCCTCGATGTAGCGGCTGTGCAGATCCTCGTCGTCGCCCGGCAACCCGATGCGCCGCAGCGTCCCGGGGGAGGCGGCGGGCGTCAGGACCGCAACCCCGTTGAACCCCTTCTGCCCGTGCCAATGGCCCTCATACCCGGCGGCGCGCACGTCGTCGTAAGGCAGCGAATCGTCCGCGCACTTGATCTCCTGCAGGCAAAGCGCGTCCGGCTTTTCCTCGGTGAGGTACTCGATCAGGCGAGGCAAACGCGCGCGGATGCCGTTCAAATTGTAGGTGACGATCTTCATTCCGCGCAGGCTTAACGGCTCGCGCGGCGGTCGTCACCCCAGGCGCGTAGAGACCCGCCTCAGTTCGCCAGCGGAGCCTCGGCGGCGGCGAGCGGCGCCGGCTCGATGCCGCCGCGGAAGCGGGTGGGATCAACGCCATATTCGACGCGAAAGGCGTACGAAAAGTGGCTTCGGCTGGCATAGCCTACCGCGGCCGCGACGGCCTTTACCGGCAGGTCCGAGCTGCGCAGCATGCGCGCGGCGGCTTGCAGCCGGGCCGATTGCACGAATTCCATCGGGGTTTGGCCGTAAGTGACTCCGAAATGGTGCACGAAGCGCGACCGGCTCATGCCCGCCGCGCCAGCCAGGCTGTCGATGCTGTGCGGCTCCTGCGGCCGTTCCAGAATGGCGAGGAGCGCCCGCCCAAGCCGGGGATTCATCAGCAGCACGCCGAGCGGAGACGCGTCGCCGAGCCGCTTCCAGTGGACGCGCAGCAGCAGGATCATGATCTGCTTCATCATTGCGCCAACCATCGGCCTGGTGCCGAGACCTGGCGCCCCAAGTTCGGCCAGGATGCCGGCGAACAGCAGGGAAAGCTTGTTGTCCGCGCCCTGCTCGGCAAACGGCGCGCGCACCGCGTCGAACAGGCCCAATTTCTCGCCCAGCCGTGCCTCGACCGACGCGCAGCCGAGCACGAGATCGGCCGCGCCCGTCCGGCTGGCGCGATAGTGAGCCATGCCCTCCGCCAACGGGCAGGCCGCCTCGGCCGGCACGATCCTGCGCACCGGGCCGGCGCCGGAAATGTGCTTGGGCAGGCGGCGCGGAACCACCACGATCATGCCGGGCTTGAGCGCGATCGTGCCGCCCTCCCAGCTTACCGAACCTTCTCCGCTCAGAACGTAATGAACGACCACCTTGTCGGTCGGCGCGCAGGCCAGGCTGCACCCGTCTTCGACCTCGCACATGGCGAAAGCGTCGAGCCTGACGTCCAGGAGATCGAAGAAGCGTTCCATGCTGGCATCGTTCATGCGGAGCTCCGAAAAGAAAGGCACGCGGCCCGATGCCCAAGCTACGGAACGAGGATGCAAACGGATGCGCGGAGCGCACATAAATTAATTAGAGTTTGCAACGGCAAAGCCGATCTGGATCACGTTACCGCACGCTTTTGGTGCAATGTGGAACCCGGATCGTACGATGCGGTTGAAACGGCTGCCTTGTCAGGGGCCGCCCGCCGCCCGGGTGCGCCGCCGGGCCGGAGCGGTGCCGTGGCGGTTCAATCGCGCCGTTCGCCGGAACAGACCCATCGCCGCATTGCTTCCTTCTCCCATAACAAAAGGGAGGCCGGCGCATGACTGAAGGTTCCACGCTTATCGATGTGATGGAGAACCGGGCGAAACGCCGGGAAGAACGGCGGGGCTTCTTCAAGATGGCTGCCGTCGGGATCGCCGCGGCCCCGGTTGTGCTTACCATGGGCGGCAAACCGCTCAACGCGCAAACCGCGGTGACCGACGCCGACATCCTCAACTTCGCGCTCAACCTCGAATATCTCGAGGCGCAATTCTATTATTTCGCCTTCTTCGGGACCGGCCTGCCGCAAAGCAGCCTCACCGGCACCGGCACCCAGGGCAATGTTATTGGCGGCCGCAAGGTGAACTTCACCGATCCGGTCGTGTCCCAATATGCCGCGGAGATCGCCGCCGACGAACGGGCGCATGTCGATTTCCTGCGCGGCGCCCTTGGCGCTTCAGCGGTTGCGCAGCCGACGATCGACATCAGCTCCGATCCCAACGGCTCTTTCTCCACCGCCGCCCGCGCGGCGGGCCTGATCGGTGCCGGCCAGTCCTTCGACCCGTACGCCAATGACGAGAATTTCCTGCTTGGCGCCTTCATCTTCGAGGATGTCGGCGTCACCGCCTATAAGGGCGCGTCTCCGCTGATCACCAGCAAGGTGTTCCTGGAAGCCGCCGCCGGCATTCTGGCGGTCGAAGCCTACCATGCCGCACTGGTGCGGACGACCTTGTTCCGCAAGGGCATCCAGACGCCCGCATTGATCACGGCGACCGAACGCATCTCGGATGCCCGCGACAGCCTGGACGGCACCGCCGACAAGGACCAGGGCATCGCACCGCGCGACAATGCGTCCAACATCGCGCCGCTCGACGGCAACGGCCTCGCCTACAGCCGCTCGGCGGGGGAGGTGCTCAACATCGTCTACCTGACGTCGATGGCACGCAACCAGGGCGGCTTCTTCCCCAATGGGGTGAACGGCACAATCCGGACCAGCGCTGCGAATTAAGCGCGTTCGATCCGTTTAAAAAAACAAAGTTCAGGGAGGCTCCCGATGTCCGATACCGAAACTCACGACAAACTGATGCAGGTTCTTGAAGCAAGCGAGGCCCGCCGGGTGGAGCGCCGTGCCTTCCTGCGCAGCGGCAGCTCCGCCGCAATCGCCGCGGCCGGTACCGGCCTGCTCGCCGGCTGCTTCGGCGGCGACGACAACAACAACAACAATACGCCCCCGCCGCCGCCGCCGCCGACCTCCGGCACGCCGCCGCCCCCGCCGCCCGCCACCGGGATCACCGACGGCGACATCCTCAACTTCGCCCTCAACCTCGAATATCTCGAAGCCCAGTTCTACGCGATCGCCGCCACCGGCAGCTATCTTCCGGAAAGCCTGCTGGGCGGCACCGGCACAAGGGGCCAGGTTTCGGGCGGCCGGCAGGTGACCTTCACCGATCAGCAGGTTGCCGCTTATGCCCGTGAAATCGCGGTCGACGAGCGCCAGCACGTCGCCTTCCTCCGTACGGCGATCGGCGCCACCGCCGTTGCCCAGCCGGCAATCGATATTTCGGCCAGTGCGACCGGCGCCTTCTCCGCCGCCGCGCGCGCCGCGGGGTTGATCGGAGCCGGCCAGTCCTTCGATCCGTATGCCAATGACGAGAACTTCCTGCTCGGCGCCTATATCTTCGAGGATGTCGGCGTCACCGCCTACAAGGGCGCCGCACCGCTCCTGACCAGCAAGACCTTCCTGGAAGCGGCGGCCGGCATCCTTGCCGCCGAAGCGTACCATGCCGGCCTGGTCCGTACCGTGCTCTATGGTAAGGGCATCGCCGCTCCGGCGCTGGTCGATGCAACCGAGAAGATCTCGGACGCCCGCGACAGCCTCGACAGCCCCAGCGACAAGGATCAGGGCGTGCGCATGCGCGGCGACCAGTCCAACATCGTGCCCACCGACAGTTCGGGGATCGCCTTCAGCCGCAGTGCCGGCGATGTACTCAACATCGTTTATCTCACCGCCGCGGCCGCGCAACAGGGCGGCTTCTTCCCCAGCGGGGTCAATGGTACGATAAGGTCGAGCACCGCCGACTGACCGGGCGGTTGAGCCAGGGGAATTGAATGACGCCGCCGCCCGCGGAAAGCGCAGCGACGACGGGAATGGAAGGGCAGGCCGCGGCGGTGCCGCGGCCGAGCCTTGCCGAATCCCACCGCTCGGTGGCGGTGCCGACCGACAGCGCCCGCTGGTGGTCGAAGCTTTTTGCTTTCACCGGGCCCGGCTACCTCGTCGCGGTCGGCTATATGGATCCGGGCAACTGGGCGACCGGGATCGCCGGCGGCTCGGCCTTCGGCTACACGCTTCTTTCCGTTATCCTGATTTCGAACATCATGGCGATGGTGCTCCAGTCGCTGTCCGCCAAGCTCGGCATCGTTACGGGCATGGACCTCGCCCAAGCCTGCAGCGCGCATTACAGCCGACCGGTCCGTTATCTGCTCTGGCTGGTGTGCGAGCTGGCGATCATCGCCTGCGATCTCGCCGAAGTGATCGGCACCGCAATCGCGCTGCAATTGCTGTTTGGTATCCCGCTGGTCTGGGGCGTCTGCCTGACCGCGCTGGACGTGTTCCTGATCCTTGCCCTCCAGCGCCGCGGCTTCCGCCGGCTCGAGGCGTTCGTGGTGTCGCTGCTGGTGATCATCGCCGGCTGCTTCCTGGTCGAATTGCTCATGTCCCAGCCGAGCCTGGGCGCAATCGCCGGGGGGCTGGTGCCGAGCACCGAAGTCGCGACCAATCCGGCGATGCTGTTCATCGCGATCGGAATCATCGGGGCGACGGTGATGCCCCACAATCTCTACCTCCATTCCGCAATCGTGCAGACGCGCCGCTTCGACCAGACCGAAGCCGGCAAGCGTCAGGCGGTTCGCTATGCGACCTGGGATTCCTGCATCGCATTGGGCTTCGCGCTGTTCATCAACGGCGCGATCCTGATCCTTGCCGCCTCCGCCTTTCATAGCGCCGGGCGGACCGACGTTGCCGAGATACAGGACGCCTACCACCTGCTGACGCCGATGCTCGGCGCCGGCATCGCCAGCACCCTGTTCGCGGTGGCGCTGCTCGCCTCGGGCCAGAATTCGACGATCACCGCCACCCTTGCCGGGCAGATCGTGATGGAGGGGTTCCTCGACATCCGCTTGCCGGCCTGGGCCCGGCGGCTGGTGACGCGGCTGCTGGCCATCGTGCCGGCGGTGATCGTTGCCGTTCTTTACGGTGAAAGCGGCACCGCCAAGCTCTTGGTGCTGAGCCAGGTCATCCTCTCGCTCCAGCTCCCCTTCGCCATCGTGCCGCTGGTCCGCTTCACCAGCGACCGCGCAAAAATGGGCGTGTTCGCCAACCCGCTCTGGCTGGCGGCGGGCGCCTGGGCGATCTCCGCCCTGATCATCGCCCTCAACCTAAAGCTGCTCTGGGATTTCTTCATCGGCTGACGCAGGCGCAGTTCGCCTCGTGCTATCGCGCCTTGTTGCCTGAGCAACCTTTCAGACCATAAGCTCCAGCGAGCCGGTACAATGTGGTGAGGAAGAGGTAGCGCCGCCCCGCGTAAAGCACCGCCGAAAGGATCGCGGCAACCGAGAAAAGCGGAGCCGCGACATCGTGCCAATTCGAGTTGCCTGCGGGGTTGCCGAAGTTCAGCAACAGCCGATCGGGGAGAGCGTAAGCCAAGGCGAGCAAGGCGAAGGTTGCAACAAGCGAGCGGAACAGCTTTTGCGACGCCTCCAACCGGTCCAGTTCCGCAATCGCCACATCCGAGTTGAGGCGCAGGTGATCCCACCAGAAGCCCTTGGTCTTCTCAATGTTCGCCGCCGCGATCAGGGGCGCGCTGCACCCTTCGAGAAGTTCAAGCCGCAGGCTCTCGGCTGCCCCCCTTCGTTCCTCAAGGCGGCCACCGAGAAGGCGTTGCCGCAGCGGGTGCTCGATGATTGGGTCGGTCACCCAATCGAGTCCCGCGCCGATGGCTGACGCGACGGATCCAAGGATATAGGCGGCAATCGCCAGCGCAAGCGCCGCCTCCACGGCCTGCGACGAGGTCAAAAGACTGCTGCGATCCAGTGGCTGTAACGCAACGAAGACGGCGCCGGGAACCACAACCGAGAAGAAGTCCCGCAGGCCAATGAAAAAATCCTGAGGCTTCATAAAAGCTCCCCTTTTCACCGGGAACTATAGCCGATCGGATTTGCCCTTCAATGCTGCCGCAAGATCGCCCGCCTGCCCGATCGGACCCTGGGGCAACGGGCAGTCGGCTCCCTCAGCCTTCGCGGCTGCGCTGCCTTGGGTGGCCGGTGGCGACGCCGCCGGACAGGCGGGCGACGTGCGGGTAACGCTCGGCGATCTCCGGGGTGTAGCCGAGGTTGAACACCGTCTCCGACTTCTTGGGGCGCTCCGGGCGGTCGTAGAAGGTGCCGAACAGCTTGTCCCAGAAGAAGGTGGTAATGCCGAAATTGCCGTTTTCGTCGTGAAAATGGTGAGCCATGTGGCGCTTCTTCATTTCCTGCAGCAGCTTCTTTTTCGGCTTGTAGGCGAGGTGCTGGATGCAGTGGACGAACTCGTAGAAGCAGGTGGTGAGCAGGCCCGTGGCAAAGGCGGCCATGGCGGCGCCGAAGCCGGAGCCCGGCGCGATCGCCTCGCCGATCGCCCAGCCGAGCGGCAGGGTGGCGATGCCGATGGTCGGCAAGGTGGTGTGCAGCGCGCCGAACAGCACTTCGAGGTGGTTGGGGTCCTGGTGGTGGTCGTAATGGATGCGCTTCCAGGTCGCGGCGAGGAGCGGCATCTTGAACATCCAGCGGCTGTGCAGCACCCAGCGGTGAAGCACGTACCAGACGAACGGGTAGATCACCGTGGCTGCTGCAACGGCGGCAAGCGACGGAACCAGCGGGGCGGGCTGATAGGCGAACAGCACCACCGCCACCGCGGCGAGGAGCAGGTAGGCGATGATCGCCGGATATTGGAAATACGCGATGACCAGATCGCGGAACGTCATCTTGTCGAGATGATGTTCACGCCTCCAGAAGCTCGGCCGAAGGGCAGTTGCCAGTTTCACCGTTGAAATTCCTCAACAAATTGCGTTGCCGCCCGCGTGGGCGCGGTTGACCCCAATATGGTCGTTCCCCCTGCAGACTCAATAAGGCGGATTTTTGACCATCAATCGGCTTACCAACTCACGCCGCCGGGGAAGGCTGCGCCGGAAGCTACGGCGCCCCAAAAAGGGCGGATGCAGGGGCTTCGCGAAATTATCTAACCTAGATTGTTCGGGGGGTGACAATCTGCCACATTCCCCGAGTGGCTCCTCCCTCCGCTTCCCCTGAACGCGACCAGCTCTCGGCCGCCCTTGCCCGTGTCGGCGAGGGGAGCCGGCCGGCGCTTGCCGAGGTGTATCAGAAAAGCAGCGCGAAGCTGTTCGGCATCTGCCTGCGTATCTTAGGCGACAGGAGCGAGGCAGAGGACGCGTTGCAGGACATCTACATCAATGTCTGGCGAAAGGCCGGGAGCTTCGACCCGGCGCGGGCGAGCCCGATCACCTGGCTCGCGGCCTTGGCGCGCAACCGGTCCATTGATCGCGTGCGGGCGCGCGGCACCCGGCAAATGGCGCCTGTGGAGGATGCCGCCGAAGTGCCCGACAGCGCGCCCGATGCGCTTGCCCGGCTGAGCGAGGCCGAAGACGCCAGCCGGATTTCCGCCTGCCTGGGCGAACTCGAGGACCGGCAGAACCGCGCGATCCGCGGCGCCTTCTATGAAGGGCTTTCCTATCCCGAGCTTGCCGCCCGCTGGACGGTGCCGCTGGGTACGATGAAGAGCTGGATCCGGCGCGGCCTGCTGCGCCTCAAGGATTGCCTCGAGCGATGAGCGAAACGTTCGAGCCTCACGAGGAACGGGACCTCCTCGCCGCCGAATATGTGCTCCGCCTGCTGGAGGGCGAGGAGCTGCTCGCCGCGCGCGGCCGGCTTGCCACCGATCCGGAGTTCGCCGGTGCGGTCACCGCCTGGGAGCAACGCCTTGCGCCGATGTTCGACGGCGTCGAGGACGTGCCGCCGCCCGCCGAGCTGTGGGGCCGGATCGAGAGCGCGATCGGCGCGGAAGGTGATGCCGCGCTCGATACGGTTATCCGCTTCCGCCGCCGCGAGCGGCTGTGGAAGGGCTATGCCGGCGCGATGACCGCACTTGCCGCCGGCCTTGCGCTGTTCCTTGGCCTCCGCGTCGCCCAGCCCGACTCGCCGGTGCCACAGCGGCCCACGCCCACGGCGGAAGCGCCGGCGCTCGTTGCCGCACTGGCCACGGAGGCGGGAGACGCGTCGCTTGCCGTCACCATCTCCGCCGATCGCCGGAGCCTGCTCGTCACGCCGACGCGCCTCGCCGCCGTTGCCGACCATTCCCACGAGCTTTGGCTGATCCCCGCCTCCGGGATCCCGGTGTCGCTCGGCGTGATCGCACCGGATGCGCCGCGCCGCCACGCCATCCCGGCGGCCCTCCTCCCCGAGGTCCACGCGGACACCGCGCTCGCCGTGTCGGTGGAACAACCGGGCGGTTCGCGCACCGGCACGCCCGGTGAAGTGATCGCCAGCGCGCCGCTTCGGCAAATCTAGCCGCGCCTGCATCCGCGGCGGCTCGCGCCCCGTAGCTCCTCCCGCAGCCCACCACAGAGGCTAGCGACACAGGAGGATTTCAATGCGCATCAGGAACATCGCCGCGGCCGCACTGCTCATGGCAGGCGCCAGCTGGCTGTCCGCCTGCTCGACAATGAACGACGACAGCATGGGCGGAATGTCCGCCGGCACCGAAGCAAGCGTCACCGTCGGCGGCGCGCCAATGTATGCGTCGCGCAACATCATCGAAAATGCGGTGAACTCGAAGGACCACACCACCCTGGTCGCCGCCGTAAAGGCAGCGGGCCTGGTCGACACTCTGTCGGGCGCCGGTCCGTTCACCGTCTTCGCACCGGTCAATTCGGCGTTCGACCGGCTTCCCGCCGGCACCGTCACCACCCTGCTTCGGCCTGAGAACAAGGCTATGCTGCAGAGCGTCCTCACCTACCACGTCGTGGCGGGCCGGATGACCGCGGCGGACCTGATGGCGGCGATCCGCAATGGCGGCGGAAGCGCTCGTCTTACCACCGTTCAGGGTGGAACGCTTACCGCGCGCATGAACGGACGCAACATCGTCCTCACCGATGCCAAGGGCGGCACGGCAACCGTGATCCAGGGCGATGTCATGCAGTCCAACGGCGTTATCCATGTTACGAATGCGGTGTCGCTTCCGGGCTGACCCGCTGCAGGCGTCGCGCCGTTGCCTTCCCGGGCGTGCGCGGCGCCTGCACCCCTTCCCAGGAGAGTTTGAATGAGCCTGTCCCGCCGGTCTTTTCTCGCCACCGCCGCCTTTGTCGGACTGGCGCCCGCCGCCGCCGCACAGGCTGCCGAGCGGTTCCAGGTCACCCGCACGCCGGCCGAGTGGAAGAAAATGCTCGGGCCCCAGCGCTACGGCGTGCTTCGCGAGGAAGTGACCGAGCGCGCCGGGACCAGCCCGCTCAACAAAGAGCATCGCCGCGGCACCTATGTCTGCGCCGGCTGTGCGCTGCCGCTCTACAGCTCGGCGACGAAGTTCGAGAGCGGCACCGGCTGGCCGAGCTTCTACGCGCCGATCACCAATGCGGTGCGCACCCGCAAGGACGGAATGATGTTCATGGCGCGCACCGAAGTCCATTGCCGCCGCTGCGGCGGACACTTGGGCCACGTGTTCGACGACGGCCCCAAGCCGACCGGCAAGCGCTATTGCATGAACGGCCTGGCGATGCAGTTCCGCCCCGCCTGAACCAAGAGGGCTTAAATCAGGCGCAGCTTTCGCGACAGGCCGCCAAGCGCCTCCCGGTCCCCCCGGACAAGCCCGAAGCGAAGCGCGCACCAGCTCGTGATCGCCCACAAGACGGCGACGAGGGCAAAGCGCACCGGTCCGTTCAACAGCCACTCCGCGCCCGCCATCAGCAGCACGCCCACCAAGGCAATGCCGAGGCCCTGGAACAGCCGCCGCTCGAAGGGCCAGAGGTCGTCGCTGCGCCGGAGCTCGAGCACCGCTGCGTAAGCGGTGGCGACGGTGGCGACGGCAACCGAGATCGCCATGCCGAGCGCACCGAAGCGCGGCACCAGGACGATCGTCAGCACGCCCCACAGGAACACCCCGATCAGGCTGTTGAGCAGCGGCAGAACCCGGTGCCCGACCATCTCCACGATCGGAGTCGCCGGCCCGACGATCGCCTCGATGCCGCGCGCCGCGACCAGGATGTAAAGGAGGGGCAAGGCGGCCTTGGCACCATCGCGGTACACGCTGAGGATGTCGGTCCCGGCAAAGATCAGGAACCCCGCGAGCGGCACCACCAAGGCCGTCGAGACCCGGCTGGCGAAGGAATAAAGCGGCGCGATCTGGCTTCTGTCCGCCTTCGCCTGGGCCGACGAGAGCGGCGCCATGACATATTGAAAGGCCTGGCGGACGGCGAGCGGGACGGTGGAGATCTTGCGCGCGATCTCGAACAGGCCCGCCGACAACGCGCCCGCCGTTCCCGCCAGCATCAGGTTCAGAACCAACGGCGGCGCGTCGATCAGCAGGCGGCGCGAGACGTTGGCGGGGAGGAGGGCAATCCCGGTCGGCAGCAGCAGGCGCAGGCACGCGCGCGACAGCGGCGCCCGGACGAGCAGCCCGAAATCGTAATAACGCGCGACCAGACGCAGGCAGAGCAAGGCGGTCAGCGCAAGCGAGCAAAGGTGGGCGGCGACGAGGCCGAGATTGCCCGCGCCCGCGACAAAGAAGCCGAGCGCGAAAATGACGCGCGCGATCTGCTCCCAGAACAATCGCAATCGGATCTCCGGCCCAAAGGCGCGCCGGGCGCGGGCGGCGGAGGTGGAAACTTCCACAAAGGTCCAGAGCGGAAGCGCCCAGGCGAACAAGGCCACCGCGGTCGCAAGCGACGCCCGGTCCTCCGGCGCGGCGGAGAAGCAGGAGGCGACCCAGTCCGCCTGCCATGAGATCAGGGCGGCGGCCAGGATGGCAGGGGTGAGCGCGACCAGGAAGGCCGTCTTGACCAGGGCCAGGATGCGGGGCTCGTCGTCCTCGGCGGGAACGATGCGCTGCAGCGCGCTGGTCATCGACAGATCGACGATGTTGGACAGCAGGTTCACCGCCCCCCAAAGCGCCACATAGAGGCCATAGGTAGCGAGGCCGAACAGCCAGGTGTAGACCGGCTGGGCCACCGCTTCGATCAGGGAGGACAAGCGAGAGAGGCCGGCAAGACCGGCGCCGCGCGCCACGTCGCGGCGGCTGACGGCCGGCTCGGCCGGTGGAATTCCGATCACTCTTCGGTCCGCACCAGCACGGTTTCGCCGATCAGCAGAAACAAGGCGAATGGCGCCCAGGCGGCGAGCAGCGGCGGATAAGCGCCGAGATTGCCCATCGCCAGCGCGAAATTGTCCGCGACGAAATAGGCGAAGCCGAGCGCCATGCCGGCAATCGCGCGGAGGAAAAGCTGCCCCGAGCGCGCCAGCCCAAAGGCTGCAACGGCGGCGAGGAGCGGCATCAGCACCGCCGACAACGGCCCCGAGAATTTGTGCCACAGCCCCGTCTCGAGTTCGGCCGTGTCGCGGCCGGCGCGGCTCAACTGGTTAATGGCGCCGCGCAAGTCGCCGATCGTCTCCTCGTCCGGATTGATCTTGGCAAGGGTGAACTGGGTCGGGTCGAGGCCCTTGCCATAAGGATAAAGCGCCGCCCTTGAAACCGCGCCGGTGCGCACGTCGAAGCTGTCGGTGTCGCGCAGCTCCCAGCCGCCGTTGACGAAGCGGGCGCTCCGGGCGTTGACGATGCCCTGCAGCGTTTCCCAGTCGCGGTCGTAGATCGTCACCCCGCCGAGCCGGGTCGCCGCGCCGGTGCCCCGCACCTGACGGGCGAGGACCAGATCGTCGCCGAACCGCACCCAGACGTTGGGCGTGATCCCGCTGTCCTTGGGTACCGGGCCGTAATCCACCTTCTCCCACGCCGCCAGCGTCGCAGTGGCCCGGGTCACCACGCGTTCGTTGAACAGGAACGTCAGCGCCGCCACGCCAAGGCTGGCGACGATCAGCGGCGCGATGATCTGGTGCGCGGAAATACCCGCCGCCTTCATGCTCACGATTTCGCTGTTCTGATTGAGGGTGGCGAGCGAGATCAGCGTGCCGAGCAGCACCGCGAACGGCAGGAAGCGCGATACGAGCTGGGGAATGCGCAGGCCCACATAGCGCCACAGCTCGGCATCGCCATTGCCCTCGACGCGCAGAATCTTGCCGGATTCGCCGAGCAGATCGAGCGTCATCAGGATCACGACCAGGGCCGCGAGCACGGCCAGGCTGCGCGTCAGGAACAGCTTCGCCATGTACCAGGCGAGGCGCTTGGACGGAAAGAAGCTCAGGTTGATCATTCGGCCGCCCCGGCTTCCGCGGCGCGGCGCCGTCCGCCGACGCGGACGACCCGGCCGACGAACTTGCCGAGCTTGGAGAAGGCCCGTTCAAGCGCGCCGATCGGCTGGCCCCCTGGCTTGTAGGCAAGCGTCCAGTACATCCAGAAGATCAGGCCCGCGAATACAGCGAACGGCGCCCAGAGCGCAATGATCGGATCGATCCGCCCCTGCGCGCCCATCTGCTCGGCATATTGATTGACCTTGTGGTAGGTCACCACGATCGCGATCGAGAGGAAGATGCCTAGGCCCGACGTGCTGCGCTTGGGCGGCACGGCAAGCGCCACCGCAAGCAGCGGCACCAGCAGCATTATCACCACCTCCACCAAACGATAATGGAAATTGGCGCGGATCGCGGCCTGGGTCTTGGGCGGCAGCCTCTCCGAATGGCCATAGCGGACGAGTTCGGGAATGGTCAGCTCATCCTCGTCGCCGCGCCCGCGGCCGCGGAAACTCTCAATCGCGGGCAGGTCGATGGGGAGATCGTGCGCCTTGAAGCTCAGCACCCGCGGTGCCTTGTAACTCGGTGCATTATGAACCAGCCGGCCGTTGGACAGGCGCAGGATGATCATGTCGGGATCGTCGGTGGCGAGGAACGTGCCGTGGTCCGCGGTCACCGCCAGCGTCTTGCCGTCCTTTGTCTCCACCCGCGCGAATACGCCGTGCAGCAGGCGGCCCTTGTTCTCGCTCTTCTCCACCCGCAGCGTCATCCGGCGGCCGAGATTGGTGAACTCGCCGACCTTGATCGACGCGCCGAGCGCGCCGGAGCGAAGGTCGAAGCGCAGCTCCTCATAGGCGTAACGGGCATAAGGCTGGACGAAGCCGACGATGGCGAGGTTCATCCCCATCAGCGCGATGGCGTAGAGGAACGGCACCCGCAGCAATTGCGTGTAGCCGAGTCCCACGGCGCGAAGGCTGTCGAGCTCGGACGAAAGCGCAAGCTTCCGAAAGGCGAGCAGGATGCCGAGCAGCAGCCCGATAGGAATGCCGAGCGCCAGATATTCGGGAATGAGGTTGGCCAGCATCTTCCAGACGACGTCGACCGGCCCGCCTTCGCTGACCACGAAATCGAACAAGCGCAGCATCTTGTCGAGGATGAGCAGCATCGCCGCCAGCGTCAGCGTGGCAAGCAGCGGCACGAAGATCAAACGCGCCAGATAACGGTCGGTCAGCCTGGCGATGGTCAAAACGTCACGTCCCGATGCTGCTGCCGCCGTCCCCTTTCGGGAAGACGCCGGCGGCAGGTCCGCCGGTTACTGCGACCGCCTATAGAACGGCTTGCGCTGACGGTCACCCGTTTGTGCCGTTCGCCGCGAGCGACGGGCCTTTGGTTCACTTCCGACCACAATTTGGCCGCAACCGCTCGCCATAGCCACAGGTTCAAGGGGCGCAGCGTATCGGCGCCAACGGCGCGGCGCGGCACAGTGCGAAAGTTTCGGAGTCGAGCGTCGATGTTGAGATTTGCCCTTCCTTTCATGCTGGTGCCGAATGCCCGCACCGCCCCCGCGGCCGCCTCGGCAGGCGGCTGAACATGGCCCGGGTCGCCCTTCTTTCCAATCCGCGCTCCACCGGCAATCGTGCGCTTCTGCCCCGGATTCGCACCTTTTGCGCCGAGCACAAGGACATCTTCCATTACGAAGTGGAAGCAGCGGACCAGGTCGGCGCGGCGCTGCGCACCATTGCCCGCGTGAACCCCAAGGTGCTGGTGATCAACGGCGGCGATGGAACCGTGCAGGCGACGCTGACCGAAATGATCAACGGCGGCCATTTCGGCGCCAATCCGCCGCCGGTCGCGGTACTGCCCAACGGCAAGACCAACCTCATCGCCCTCGATCTCGGCGCCGAGGGCGATCCGATCGCCGCCCTTGAGCGGGTTCTGGAGCTCGCCCGCGCCGACCTCTCGCCGCACATCGTCCGGCGCGAGCTTATCGCGTTGTCGGGCGGAACCGCGGACGGCAAGCCGGTGCTCGGCATGTTCCTGGGCGGCGCCGGGCTTGCCGACGTGATGCTCTATTGTCGGCACACCTTATATCCGCTCGGCCTTCCCAACGGCGTTGCCCATGCGCTGGCGCTGATCCTCGGCATTTTGGCGCTGGCAATCGGGCGCAGCGTCAGCTTCCTGCCGCGCCCGCCCCAGCCGCTGCGCATCTCGGTGCTGAAGCATGGCGAGCTTAGCGGCCGCTTCGCCTTCATGATGGTGACGACCCTGCAGCGGCTGCTCCTGAAAGGGACGATGCCCGGCGCCGATGCGCGGACCGGCGCGATGCAGCTCCTAGTCATCGAACGCAGCGTGCCCGCGGTGTTTCGCGCCTTCATTGCCGCTATCCGGGGCAAGCTTGGGGGTACCCGCCTGCGCGGCGTTCACCTGGAACAAGGCGACGAAATCCGGATCGAGGGGGATCGCTCCGACGTCATTCTCGACGGCGAGATCTTCCAGGCGGCGGCGGGCCAGGCGATCGTGCTCCGGCCGACCGCGGCGGTGCCTTTCCTGAAACTCGCCCTTTAGCCGCGCAACCCTCGCGCCGGACCCTCGTTGTTCCGGGCTCATGAGCGGCGAGGAGTTTTGAACATGGCCGAGCGGCGGCGTTTGGGTGGAAGCGGGGCGGAGGTGTCGGCCATCGGCCTCGGCTGCATGGGCATGAGCGAATTCTACGGCAACGGCGATGACGCCGAATCGATGGCGACGATCCACCACGCGCTGGAGCGCGGCATCGACTTTCTCGACACCGCCGACATGTACGGCGTCGGCCGCAACGAGGAACTGATCGGCCGCGCCATCGCCGACCGGCGGGACAGCGTGTTCCTGGCCACCAAGTTCGGCAACGTGCGCGGCGCCGACGGCAGCTTCGGCGGTGTGTGCGGTACGCCGGACTACGTCCGCACCGCCTGCGAAGCGAGCCTGCAGCGGCTCGGCATCGACACGATCGATCTCTATTACCAGCACCGCGTCGATCCCGATGTGCCGATCGAGGAGACAGTGGGCGCGATGGCGAGGCTGGTGGAGGAGGGGAAAGTGCGCTTCCTCGGCCTCAGCGAGGCGGCGCCGGAAACGGTGAGGCGCGCCCATGCGGCGCACCCGATCGCTGCCCTCCAGACCGAATACTCGCTGTGGAGCCGCGATGCGGAGGAAGAGCTGCTGCCGACGGTGCGCGAACTCGGCATTTCCTATGTTGCCTACAGCCCGCTCGGCCGCGGCTTCCTCACCGGCCAGTTCCAGAGCCCGGACGATTTCCCCGAAGACGACACCCGGCGCCGCCACCCGCGCTTCCAGGGGGATAATTTCGACAAAAACATCGCGCTCGTCCGGGAAATCGAGGCGATGGCCGCCGAGAAAGGCTGCACCGCCGCACAGCTCGCATTGGCCTGGGTGCTTGCCCAGGGCGACGACATCATCCCCATCCCGGGCACCAAGCGCCGCCGCTGGCTGGACGACAACATCGGCGCGCTGGACGTGGCCCTTGGCACCGAAGACCTTGCCCGCATCGACGCGATCCTGCCACCCGGCGCGGCCGCCGGAGACCGTTATCACGCGGCGGGGATGCAGACGATCAACGGCTGATTGCGAAAGCGATCAGCCGCCGTTCTTGCGCATCCAGGCTGCGAACAGTTCGGGCCAGCGCGCGGCGGGGAGATCGGGCGCCATCATCTGAACGCCGTACCCGTGGCCGCCGGCGGCAAAAAGGTGGGCTTCGACCTGCACGCCCGCGGCGCGGGAAGCCGCGATCCAGTCGAGGCTGTTCTCGAGCGGCACCACCGGGTCGTCCAGCGAATGGACCAGAAAGGCCGGCGGCGTGTCGCGGCCGACGCGCAACACGGGCGAGCGTGCGTCGATCACCGCCGGGGTGGGGTTCGCGCCCACCAGCGCCTCCATCGAGCCGCTGTTCGGTCCACGGCTGCGCAGCGTCGTGACCGGGTATACCAGTCCGACATAAGCGGGGCGAGCCGACTGCCCATCCGCCGCATCGACGGGAGCGTAGGTCCGCTCCGCTTGGGCAACGGCGAGGTCGGCGGCCAGATGCCCGCCGGCCGAGAAGCCGATCGCGCCGAGCCGCGCCGGATCGATGCCGAAGCGGCGCGCGCCTTGCCGGATCAGCCGCATCGCCCGCTGTGCATCCTGCAGCGGCACGAGGTGGCGGCTGCTCCACCCTTCGCCGGGCAGGCGGTAGACCAGCACGAACACGGTGGTTCGAGACGCGGTGAAGCGCTGGGCGACGTCCAGCCCCTCATTCTGCACCGAAACGAATTGGTAGCCGCCGCCCGGAATGCTGAGCAAAGCCGACCCGTCCGGCCGCGCCGGGCGGAAGACGAGCAGTTCCGGTATCGCAACGCCGCGCAGCCACAATTCCCGCCGCCCGCGCGGCCCGTTCATGGTCGGAGCGAAGGCCGGAAGCGGGCGCGGCGCGCCGGGTGCGGCGCCGGGCCAAAGCCGCAGCCGCTCACTCGCCGGCCAGAGCGGCGCATCCGGATCGCCCTGCGCCGGCGTCGCCGGATCGCCCCACTGCGCCCCGGCCGAAGCCGCCGCGAACAATCCCGCCGCGCCGCCAAGCAGCGCCCGTCTTCCGATCGTCATCTCAGCCATCGCTCCATGTGGGGATAAGGTATGCCGCCGTGCTTCCTGCCGCGGTGGCGCTCGGTGATCATATCCCAAGCGGCGAGCCAGGGCACGCCGACACCGCCAATTGTAAGCCCTGGCAGGGAATTGTTGGCGTCGAGCACCTCGGGAGAAACAGGAATGCGGACGCGGGCCAGGAAGGCGACGGGCGCGCCCACCACCTCCTCATCCCGCCGCACCGCATCATCGCTCATCGCGCAAAGCTACCCCGCACGCGGCACAAAAGAAAAGGGCCGCCCCAAAGGACGACCCATTCCTTGTCTCTGCCCAACCCCAAGTACCACTTGGGGTTGATGCCTTTAGCGCTTCGAGAACTGGAAGCTGCGGCGTGCCTTGGCGCGGCCGTACTTCTTGCGCTCCACGACGCGCGGATCGCGGGTCAGGAAGCCGGCCTTCTTTACGGTGGTGCGAAGCGTCGGTTCGTAGCGGGTCAGCGCGGTCGAGATGCCGTGGCGAACCGCGCCGGCCTGGCCGGAAAGGCCGCCGCCCTTGACGGTTGCGATCACGTCATACTGATCGCGGCGCTCGGTGATGTCGAACACCTGATTGATGACGAGGCGAAGCGTCGGACGGGCGAAATACACCGTCTGGTCGCGGCCGTTGACGATGATCTTGCCGGAACCGGGCTTCAGCCAGACGCGGGCAACGGCGTCCTTGCGGCGGCCGGTTGCATAAGCGCGGCCCTGCTTGTCGAGCTGCTGCTCGCGAAGCACCGCCTGGATCTGCGGACCCTGGGTGGAGCGGCCATCGGTATCCGGCTCGGCCGGAGCCTCGTCCGCAGCGGCGGGAGTGGCATCGGCCTGAACAGGCGCGTCGGCGGGAGCCGCCGGAGCCGGGGCCTCGGGCGCGCCGGTCAGGTTGGCGAGATCGGAAAGGGACTGGCGATTGTCGGACATTACGCGCCCACCTTGTTCTTGCGGTTCATGCCCGCGACATCGAGGGTTTCGGGGTTCTGGCCACCGTGCGGATGCTCGGTGCCATTGTAGAGGTGGAGGTGACGCATCTGCTCACGGCCGAGCGGGCCGCGCGGGATCATGCGCTCAACCGCCTTTTCAAGCACGCGCTCGGGGAAACGGCCCTCGAGCACCTTGCCCGCGGTCACGCCCTTGATGCCGCCGGCATAGCCGGTGTGGCGGTAATAGATCTTGTCGTTGAGCTTCTTGCCCGTGAACCGCACCTTGTCGGCGTTGATCACGATCACGTGATCGCCGATGTCGGCATGCGGCGTGAACAGCGCCTTGTGCTTGCCGCGCAGGATGTTCGCGATGATCGAGGCGACCCGCCCGACGACAAGCCCCTCGCCGTCGATCAAAATCCATTTCTTCTCCACCTCGGTCGCACTCGCGGACTTGGTGGTCTTCATCAGCGCCTTCATGGGCCCGAAAACCTTCTTCTAAATGAACCGCGCCGCTCAAGGCTTGGAAAGCCGAGGCGGCGCTACGAGCGGGCAAATGCCGATGTGGGCCGAGAAAGTCAAGGAAAAGGCGGGTTTGATGGAAGGTAAAATCATACCGCCCGTTTACAAGGTCCCTTGCATCCGCCGCTCACCCAGCCTGTGCGCGGTCACCAGCACGGCGGCGAGGACCAGGGCAGCCATGCCCTGGTGGCTTGCGGCGATGCGGATGTCGACGCCCGACAAGAGGGTGGAGATGCCGAGCAGAACCTGGGTGAGCACGGTCAGGATCAGCACCGCGCCTTCGATCGGCCTCTCCTCCTTCCACGCCTTGCGCGCCAACAGAAAGGCCGCGGCGGCGAACACGAAGGCAAGCCAGCGGTGGACGAACTGCACCACGATCGGGTTGTCGACATAGTTGCGCAGGTAAGGCTCCAGCATCGGCACGCCCGACGGGAACCACTCGCCACCCATCTTCGGCCAACTCGAATAGGCATAGCCGGCTTCGAGCCCGGCCACATACGCGCCGAACAGGAATTGCAGCGCCAGCAGCGACAGCACCCAGATCGCAAGCGTCGGCATTCGCGCCGGCCGGGCAACTTCCTCGCGGCCAAGCTGCCTGAGATCCATCGCCACCCAGAGCAGCGCGCCGAAGATGGTAAAGGCGGTGAGGAGGTGGACGGCAAGCCGGATGTGGCTCACCTCCGGCCGGTCGATCAAGCCGGACGCCACCATCCACCAGCCGATCGCGCCCTGTGTCCCGCCCAAGGCAAGCAAGGCGACAAGCTTCCCGCCATAGCCCCGCGGGATGGCCCGCTTCACCGCGAACCACAGCAGCGGCAGCGCGAAGGCAAGGCCGATGACCCGCCCGAGCAGCCGGTGGATATACTCCCAGAAATAGATGTTCTTGAACTCGGAGAGGGTCATCCCCGTGTTCACCTTTTGATATTGTGGACTCTGCCGGTACAGGTCGAAGGCGTCGCGCCACGCCAATTCGCCGAGTGGCGGGATGGTGCCCCGGATCGGCTCCCACCGAGTGATCGAAAGCCCCGATTCGGTGAGCCGCGTGATGCCGCCGACCACGATCATCAGGAGGACCAGCGCCGCCACCGCGAACAGCCAGTTGGACAGGCTGTTCGGACGGGCTTGGGATGGTGGAGCGGCAGCGATGGTGGCCATTGGCCGCGCATATGGGGCGGGCGCAATTCGGGCGCAACTTTTCCGCACATGTAATGTTGTATCTTTACCGGAACGTCCTTATACAGTGCGTCACCAAGGGAGTGTGTAAGTCGATGTTCGCCAATGCGGCGCGGAGCGGAACGATGGACCGGGTGGGCATTGCCCTCTCCGGACTTTGTCTCGTTCATTGCCTGGCCAGTGCGATCTTTGTCGCCATCATGGCGTCGGCCGGCGGACTGCTTCTCGATCCCATCGTCCACGAAGTCGGCCTGGTCCTCGCCATCCTGCTCGGCACCCTGGCGCTCGGCCGCGGCATCCTTGAGCATGGCTTCATGATGCCCTCCGCCGTCGGCGGACTCGGCCTCGGTGTGATGGGCGGATCGATGATGCTCGAGCATGGCGGATGGAGCACGGTCTACACGGTGATCGGCGTTCTCATCCTTGCGCTCGGCCACGATCTCAACCGCCGGGCGGTGATCTGATCCGTTCCGGCGCGGACGTGTTCGCGCCGCGCCGCCTGACCTTGCCGCAAGGGGAGCGAAGCCTTACCTAGGCTGTATGGCTGGCCCGCATCATCATCATAGTCACGAGGGCGACTCGCTGATGTCCGTCGCCCAGACGACCATGGAACGCTCCGGCGAGCAGTGGACGCAGATGCGCGCCGCGGTGTTCGAAGCATTGGCCAGCTTCGACAACCCGGCTTCCGCCTACGACATCGCCGACAAGGTCTCCAAGGACCAGGGCCGCCGCGTCGCCGCCAACAGCGTCTACCGCATTCTCGACCTGTTCGTAGGCTCCAACCTCGCCCGCCGCGTGGAAAGCGCCAACGCGTATGTGGCTAACGATCATCCTGATTGCCTGCACGACTGCATCTTCCTGATCTGCGACACGTGCGGCAACACCACCCACCTGGACAACGACAAGCTGTCGGGCGGCGTGCGCGACGCGGCCAAGCAGGCCGGCTTCTCCCCCCAGCGCCCGGTAATCGAAGTCCGAGGCACCTGCACGGAATGCAACGAGGCCTGAGCGGCACTTCTTCACGTTCCCATTCTCTCCCGTCATTCCCGCGAAAGCGGGAATCCCGCTTCTTGCTCTTCCTCTCTTGCGAGGCGCTGCCCAAGCGGGACCCCGCTCTCGCGGGGCTGACGAAAACAGGAAGCACGGTTCCAGGACCTCCCCCGCTGCCTCTGCACCGGACATGGACCTTTTCCTCATTCGACACCGCCGCCGCTTTGGGCTAGGCGGAGGGCTGCGATAACAGGCCCCTGGACGAATGAACGACCGCCCCCACACGCCCTTGCTTGACACGGTGCCGACACCGGTGGAGCTGCGCCAGCTTCGGCCCGAGCAGCTGCGCCAGCTCGCCGACGAGTTGCGCGAGGAAATGATCTCGGCCGTATCCGTCACCGGCGGGCACCTCGGCGCGGGCCTTGGCGTGGTGGAGCTCACCACCGCGATTCACTACGTCTTTGAAACGCCGCGCGACCGGCTGATCTGGGACGTCGGCCACCAGGCCTATCCGCACAAGATCCTCACCGGGCGCCGCGACCGCATCCGCACCCTGCGCCAGGGGGGCGGACTTTCCGGCTTCACCCGGCGCAGCGAGAGCGAATACGATCCGTTCGGCGCCGCCCACAGCTCGACCTCTATCTCGGCAGCCCTTGGCTTTGCGATCGCCAACAAGCTCGCCGCACAGCCGGGCCGCGCGATCGCGGTGATCGGCGACGGGGCGATGTCCGCCGGCATGGCCTACGAGGCAATGAACAACGCCGAAGCCGCCGGCAACCGCCTGATCGTGATCCTGAACGACAACGACATGTCGATCGCGCCGCCGGTGGGTGGGCTTTCCGCCTACCTCGCGCGCCTCGTCTCCTCCAGCCCGTTCCTCGGCCTGCGCGATTTCGCCCGTCGCGTCGCCCGCCGCTTGCCGGATCCGCTTCACCGCGCCGCCCGCAAGGCCGACGAGTTCACCCGCGGCTGGGTGACAGGGGGCACGTTGTTCGAGGAGCTCGGCTTCTATTACGTGGGCCCGGTGGACGGCCACAATATCGACCAGCTCGTCCAGATCCTGGAGAATGTCCGCGACGCCGACGAAGGGCCGATGCTGGTTCATGTCGTTACCAAGAAGGGCAAGGGCTACGGCCCCGCCGAGGCCGCCGCCGACAAGTATCATGGCGTTCAGAAGTTCGATGTGATCTCGGGCGAACAGGCCAAGGCGCCCGCCGGCCCGCCGAGCTACACCGGCGTGTTCGCCACCGCCCTGATCGGCGAGGCGGAGCGCGACGACAAGGTGGTCGCCATCACCGCGGCGATGCCTTCCGGCACCGGCCTCGACAAGTTCCAGGCCAAATTCCCCGAGCGCACCTTCGACGTGGGCATCGCCGAACAGCATGCGGTGACCTTCGCCGCCGGCCTCGCCGCCCAGGGCATCCGCCCGTTTGTCGCGATCTACTCGACGTTCCTGCAGCGCGCCTACGATCAGGTCGTGCACGACGTCGCCATCCAGAATCTCCCCGTTCGCTTCGCCATGGACCGCGCTGGCCTGGTCGGCGCCGACGGCGCCACCCACGCCGGCAGCTTTGACCTCGCGTACCTGTGCACCCTGCCCAACCTGGTTGTGATGGCCGCGGCGGATGAGGTCGAGCTCGTCCACATGGTCCACACCATGGCGCTTCACGACAGCGGGCCGAGCGCGGTGCGCTACCCGCGCGGCAACGGCCTCGGGCTGGAGCTTCCCGCGGTTCCGCAGCGGCTTGAGATCGGCAAGGGCCGCGTCGTCCGCGAAGGCAAGAAGGTCGCCATCCTGTCGCTCGGCACGCGGCTTGAGGAGGCGCTAAAAGCCGCCGACATCCTCGAAGCGCGCGGCCTTTCCACGACCGTCGCCGACCTGCGCTTCGCCAAGCCTTTGGACGAAGACCTGATCCGCCGCCTCCTCACCAGCCACGAAGTGGCAGTGACGGTGGAGGAAGCCGCGATCGGCGGCCTCGGCGCCCACGTCCTCACCATGGCGTCCGACCAGGGCCTGATCGACGCCGGCCTGAAACTCCGCACCCTGCGCCTCCCCGACACCTTCCAGGACCACGACAAGCCCGAAAAGCAGATCGAACAAGCCGGCCTGGACGCGGCGGGCATCGTCGATACGGTCCTCAAGGCCCTCCGCCACAACAGCGCGGGGGTTGTAGAAGGGGCTCGGGCCTAGCGCCTTCCTTGGCGCCTTCGCGCCTTGCGCAGGCTCAGCTATGTTTCACGCGAAGGCGCGAAGAAGCGCGAAGAACGCGAAGGATCATTATGGCGGACATCGAGGAGCTTGCCCGGCTGACGATCGATTGCGCTCTGAAGACTCACCAGGACCTTGGACCCGGTCTCCTGGAATCCGTATACGAAGCCGTACTCGCCGCGAGGCTCCTCAAGCGTGGCCTGAAGGTTGATCGGCAAGTGCCGATCAGTATCGATTTCGAGGGTCTCGCCTTCGCGGAAGCATTCCGAGCCGATCTTCTGATCGACGAGCTTCTGATCGTTGAGATCAAGTCGGTAGAGCGCCTGATGCCGGTCCACGGCAAGCAAGTTCTCACCTATCTTCGGCTGACGGGGCGGCCTCTTGGCGTTCTTCTGAACTTCGGTGGAGCAACGCTCCGGGAGGGGATCAGGCGCATCGTCAACAATCACACCGACGTTGGATCTTCGCGTCTTCGCGTGAACCAATCTGCATCGGTGAAGAACTCCGCTTCCGAAAATGGCTAAACACCGCGCCGATCAGCTCCTCGTCGATCGTGGCCTCGCCGAGAGCCGGGCAAAAGCGCAGGCGCTTATCATGGCCGGCCTTGTTTTCTCCGGTGAGCGCAAGATCGACAAGGCAGCCCAGCCGCTCGCGCCCGAGGCGCCGCTGGAGGTTCGGGGGAAGGAGCATCCGTGGGTGTCGCGGGGCGGGATCAAGCTTGCCCATGCGCTTGCGCATTTCGGCTGGGACGTGAGCGGTGCCGTGGGTCTCGACGTCGGCTCCTCGACCGGGGGGTTTACGGACGTGCTGCTGCAGGCCGGCGCCGCCAAGGTCTTTGCCGTCGATGTCGGCACCAACCAGCTCGCCTGGAAGCTTCGGCAGGATCCGCGCGTGGTGGTGCATGAGCAGACCAATGCCCGCTATCTCACCGACGAGGTCGTTACCGAACCGGTCGACATCGTCGTCTGCGATGCAAGCTTCATCGGCCTTGCTAAGGTGCTCGACACCGCCCTCGATTTCGCCCGGCCTGGCGGCCGTCTCCTCGCCCTCGTCAAGCCGCAGTTCGAGGCCGAGCGGGGCGAGATCGGGAAAGGCGGCGTGGTCCGCGATCCCGCCGTCCACGAGCGCGTCTGCGCCGCCGCCGCCGACTGGGTCGCCTCGCGCGGCTGGACGGTGGACGGGCTGGTCGAAAGCCCGATCACCGGACCCGAAGGCAATGTCGAATTCCTCCTGGCGGCACGTCGGGACGGCTGAAAGTTGCCTGGCGCGGGTTGAAGGCCGGTCGCGCTTCCCCACTTGTGGCGCGAAGAGGAACTGAAAGGCGTACCCTCCACGAAGAGATACGCCATGTTTGAAATGTCCCACATATTCGTGCTCAGCCACCACGATTTCGTTGCCCGTGAAGTCTCCAACGTTCTGTCGGGCCGCGGCCTGTGCGGCTTCGCCCTGCGCCTGCCATTCTCCCGCCGCGCCCGTGGCGGGTGACGCCGGACGCGTTCCGCCGGAAAACACTGGCCTTTTAGCAGGGTTGATCCGCCGCGCTCCTGCCGGTAGCGGGCGGAGGCGTGACTAAAGTTAACCTTCTCCTTGCACTGGCGCTTTTCGGCCTGACCTCCGCTTGCGGAAGCGGTGGGGGCACGGAAAAGGGCAAGGGCGACCGTCCGCCGCCTTTGGTCAAGGTCGAGCCGGCCCAATCGATGCGCTTCGTTGAAACCGTGGAAGCGGTCGGCACGGCCAATGCCAACGAGCAGGTGACGATTGCCGCGCAGGTGACCGAGCGCCTGCTTCGACTGGGCTTCGACGACGGCAGCTACGTGCGCAAGGGTCAGACCCTCGCCGTGTTGTCGCAGGGGCAGCAGACCGCCGCCCTCGCCGAGGCCAACGCTCGGCAGCGGGAGGCGCAGCAGCAGCTCGGCCGGATCAGCACGCTTCGCCAGCGCGGCTTTGCCACGAAGGCGAGCGAGGACGCCCAGATCGCGGCCGCCGCCGCCGCCCGTGCCCAAGCCAGCGGCGTCCAGGCTCAGATCGGCGAGCGGGTGATCACCGCGCCCTTCTCGGGCTATGCCTCGCTTCGCAGCATCTCGCCCGGCGCGGTGGTGAACAGCGGCACGGAAATCGCGACGATCAGCGACATCTCCATCATCAAGCTCGATTTCCCGGTGCCGGAAACGGCGCTTGCCGCGATCCGCCGCGGCCTCACCATCCAGGCGGTTTCCGCCGCCTATCCCGACACGCCGTTCCGTGGCCAGATCGCCACTGTCGACACCGTGATCGATCCAAACACACGCGCCGCCACGGTCCGCGCCCGCCTGCCCAACCCGGACGGGCGGCTGAAGCCAGGCATGTTGCTTACGGTGACGATCGAAACCGCGCCGCGCATGGGCATTTCCGTTCCCGAGCTGGCGGTGGTCGGCGAGGGCGAGAACCGCTTCGTTTATGTAGTCGAGAACGGCATGGCCAAGCGCATCCAGGTCCGCACCGGCCTTCGCTCGAACGGCCGCGTCGAAATCCTTGAAGGCCTGAAGCCGGGGCAGCCGGTGGTTACCGAAGGAGTCGTCAAGCTGACCGGGGACATGAAGGTTCGAGTTGCCGGGCCGAATGGCGGCGGACGCGCGGCTGGCGGCGGGGTTGGGCAAAACGGGGGACAAAAGGCGCCCGCCCCGTGAAAATTTCCGACATCTCCGTCCGGCGGCCGGTTTTCGCCGCCGTTCTCGCGATGCTGATCGCCGTGGTGGGCATTGTCGGCTTCTTCGGCCTGTCGGTGCGCGAATATCCGGACGTCGATCCGCCGGTGGTTTCCGTCCAGACCCAATATGTCGGCGCCGCCGCAAGCGTGGTCGAAACTCGCGTGACGCAGGTTCTCGAGGACCAGCTCTCCGGAGTCGAGGGCCTGCAGACGATCACCTCGCGCAGCCAGGACGGCGCGTCCAACATCACCATCGAATTTTATCCGGGCCGCTCTATCGAAAGCGCTGCCAACGATGTCCGCGACCGGGTCGGCGCCGCCGCCGGCAACCTCCCCGACGACGTCCGGCCGCCGGAAGTGCGCAAGGTCGACGCCGACGCTTCACCGATCCTGTTTCTGGTCGTCTCCAAGCCCGGCTGGTCGCGGCTCGAACTCTCCGACTACGTCGACCGCAACCTCATCGACCGCTTCTCGGCGATCGAGGGCGTCGCCCGCGTCTTCGTCGGCGGCGAGGCGCGGCCGGCAATGCGCGTCTGGATGCAGCCCGGCCGTCTCGCTGCGTTCGGCCTCACCCCCGCCGACCTCGAAAGCGCGCTTCGCCGCCAGAATGTCGAACTCCCCGCCGGCCGCCTCGAATCCGCCCAGCAGAACGTCACCCTCCGCGTCGATCGCCCCTTTGCCAACGCCCAGCAATTCGGCCAGCTTGTCGTCGGCCGCGGCACCGACGGCTATCTCGTCCGCCTCTCGGATGTGGCCCGGGTCGAGCAGGGCGCCGAAAATCCTTATGCCGCCTTCCGGCTAAACGGCGAGCAGGCGGTCGGCCTCGGCATCGTCCGCCAGTCCGGCGCCAACACCCTGGCCGTCGCCGACGCCGCCAAAAAGGCCGCCGAGCAGCTCCAGTCGACCCTTCCCGAGGGCATGAAGATGGTCGTCGGTTCGGACGAAAGCCTGTTCATCAGCCGCGCCATCGAGGGCGTCTGGCACACTCTAGCCGAGGCCGCGATCCTGGTCGTGCTCGTCATCTACCTGTTCCTCGGCAACTGGCGCGCGACCTTGATCCCCGCCGTTACCGTGCCGCTCTGCCTGCTCGCCAGCTTCGCGGTGCTGTGGATGTTCGGCTTCTCGATCAACCTGTTGACGCTTCTTGCCCTGGTGCTGTCCATCGGCATCGTCGTGGACGACGCCATCGTTGTGCTCGAAAACGTCTACCATCGCATCGAGGAAGGGGAGCCGCCGCTCGCCGCCGCTTACGAAGGCACCCGCCAGGTCGGATTCGCGATTGTATCCACTACCCTAGTGGTCTGCGCCGTGTTCGTGCCGATCATGTTCATCGCCGGCCAGACGGGCCTACTGTTCCGCGAGCTTGCCGCCGCCATGATCGGCGCCGTCGCATTCTCCGGCTTCCTGGCGCTCAGCCTCGCGCCGATGCTGTGCTCCAAGCTCCTCAAATATCAGGAGCGCGGCCGCATGGCGCGCTGGGTCGACGCCCGCTTCCGCAGCCTCGAGGGCTTCTACGCACGCCGCCTGGACTGGTCGATCAGGAAGCCGCTCGTCCCAGCCCTGGTCGTCGCCCTGTTCCTCGCCGGCGCGGGGGGCCTGTTCTTTGTCCTCAAGTCCGAACTCGTGCCTTCGGAGGATGTCGGCATCCTGTCCGCCACCGTCACCGCGCCGGAAGGCACCGGCTTCGAGCAGATGGACCGCTACATGCTCGACGCGCAGGGCAAGCTCATGCCGCTGGTCGACAAGGGCTCGGTTCGCGCCCTGATCCAGCGCACCCCCGGCGGCTTCGGTCCGTCCGACGATTTCAACAGCGGCAACTTCACCATCTTCCTGAAAAATTGGGAGGAGCGTGAGGAGACCACGCAGGACGTGGTCGCCACCGTCAACCGCGCGCTCGGCCAATTGCCGGCGGTGCGCGGCAACGCCCAGGTCCGCTCCTCCATCGGCGGGCGCGGCCGCGGCCAGCCGATCAGCTTCGTGATCGCCGGCGCAACCTATGCCGAGCTTGCCAAGGCGCGCGACCGGATCCTCGCCGCCGCCGCCGACAATCCCGGAATCGTCAACCTCGACAGCGACTACAAGGAAACCAAGCCGCAGCTCCGCATCGCGGTCGATACCTCCCGCGCCGGCGATCTCGGCGTCTCGGTGGAGGATGTCTCAAACGCCCTCCAGTCCCTGCTCGGCTCGCGCCGCGTCTCCACTTATGTCGATCGCGGCGAGGAATATCGCGTAGTCGTTCAGGCCGAAGCCGGCGCCCGCACCGCCCAGGCCGATCTCCAGTCGATCCACGTCCGAAGCCGCACCGGTGCGGTTATCCCCTTGAACAACCTCGTCACCGTGTCCGACACGGCCGGCGCGCGCGATCTTGGCCGCTACAACAAGATGCGCGCCATCACCCTCTCCGGCGGTCTCGCGCCCGGCTACTCGCTTGGCGAGGCATTGACCTTCCTCGAAGGCCAGGCCGCCGCCGCGCCGGAAGTGATCGCGGTCGGCTATCGCGGTGAGAGCCAAAGCTTCCGCGAAGCGGGCGGCTCGATCATCGTCGTCTTCGGCCTCACCATCCTGATCATCTACCTGCTGCTCGCCGCCCAGTTCGAAAGCTTTGTCCACCCGGCGGTGATCATCACCACCGTTCCGCTCGCCGTCGCCGGCGGAGTCATCGGCCTCGCCGTCATGGGCCAGACATTGAACCTCTACAGCCAGGTCGGCATCGTCATGCTGGTCGGCCTGGCTGCGAAGAACGGAATCCTGATCGTCGAATTCGCCAACCAGCTCCGCGACGAAGGCCGCGACATCGGCCAGGCGATCCGCGAAGCCTCGTCGCGCCGCCTCCGCCCGATCCTGATGACCTCCATCGCCACGGTGGCGGGGGCGGTGCCCTTGATGATCGCCTCCGGCGCCGGAGCCGCCGCGCGCCAGGCGATCGGCGTGGTGATCGTCTTCGGCGTGTCTATTTCGACGGTGATAACGCTTTTCCTGATCCCGCTCCTTTATTCGCGGCTTGCGCGCTATACGGGCTCACCGCTCGCCGTGACCCGCAAGCTCGAAGCCGAGCTTGGCGGCCGTGGCGGCCAAGGACCGGAGCCCCTTCCGGCCGAATAGGAGAAGGCCGAACATGTCAGGCATCGCGTCGCGCTCGCAGCTCAGGATGTCCTTCCTCCGCTACGCGCTGGTGACGGTGCCGCTGGTGCTTCTGCTCGGCACGATCTCAGGCCGCGCGGCCGGCTCCGGCTACGGCAACGACTGGTTCGATGCGCTGGAGAAGCCTGCTTTAATGCCGCCCGGCTGGGTGTTCGGTGCCGCCTGGACCTTGCTCTACATCCTGATCGGCCTGGCGCTCGCCCTCATCCTTCACGCCCGCGGCGCGCGGGGCAGGGGCCTCGCCATCGGCCTGTTCCTCGCCCAGCTCGCCCTCAACTACGCCTGGTCGCCGATCTTCTTCGCCGCGCACGAGACCGGCCTGGCCTTTATCGTCATCGTCTTGATGATCATCCTGGCGACGCTCACCGCCTTGCTCTTCGGCCGGATCCGGCGTGCCGCTGGGTTACTGATGCTGCCCTATCTCGCCTGGCTGTTCTTCGCCGCTTTCCTCACCTGGCAGATCGGCGCGCTGAACCCAGATGCGGCGCAGCTTGTACCGCCGCAGCCGAGTGCCGATATACCGCTCTAATATTTGCTCTTCGGAGGCCAAGATGCAGTCCCAGAACCGCCTGTTCGACGATTTCGTGAAAATGATGAACGGCGCCGCCGGCACCTTCGCCGGAATGACCCGCGAGGCCGAAGGCGCGATGCGCGAGCGCGCGCGCGAGTGGGTCGGCGGGCTCGACATGGTCAGCCGCGAGGAGTTCGAAGCGGTGAAAGCCATCGCCGTCGCCGCCCGCGAGGAATCGACCCTGCTCAAGGCGCGCCTCGACGCGCTTGAAGCCGCCGCCTCCAAGCCCCGCCGCAAGAGCGTGGGCGAAGGCGGCGAAACGGGCGCAACAGAGGCCTGATTATCCACAACATATTGTGGCGGATCGTGGAACTTCCCTTGCGCGTTGGGGGAGGCGAAGGCACGTTCGCAGGTGCACAACATAGGCTGACGGATCGTGAACATGGACGTGGATGAATTCGAGTTGGAGCGTGAAACCAGCGCGCCGATCGACATGCTCGAACATTATTTCACCGCCCACGGCTGGACGTCCGAGCGCGGCGAGGACGAAATCGTCGCCAATTTCCAGGGCAGCTGGGCGCAGTATGAACTGCGCGCGATCTGGCGGGACGACGACAATTGCCTGCAGTTCCTGGCGCTCCCCGACATCCGCGTCGCCAGCGACAAGCGCGCCGCGGTCTATGAAACCATCGGCCTGATCAACGAACAGCTTTGGCTCGGCCATTTCGAGCTTTGGGCAAGTTCCGGTCTCGTCCTCTTCCGCCACGCCGCCCTCCTCGAAGGCGACGAAGGCCCGGTATTGTCCCTCGCCCAGGCCGAAACCCTGGTCGAAGCGGCGATCGAGGAATGCGAGCGCTTCTACCCCGTCTTCCAGTTCGTCCTGTGGGCCGGCAAAACCCCCCAGGAAGCCATCTCCGCCGCCCTCATCGAGACCCAAGGGGAAGCGTAAGGCATCGGTCGAAAGTAGTACTTTCGACCGGGCGGCGCCCTCTGCAAAGTGCACAGAATACTCCCTCTCCCCTTGCGGGAGAGGGGCAGGGGAGAGGGGTCCGTACCAGGGGCCTCGATGGCCGCTGGTACGGTTTAGCTCAGCGCGCTAGTCGATTAAGATGATCAACCACCCCCTCCACCTCCTCGGCTGCGGCAACATGGCCGGCGCCATGCTGAAAGGCTGGCTCGACGCCGGCCTCGACCCATCTCAAGTGACCGTCATCCGCCCCAGCGGCGCTCCCGTAGCGCCGGGGGTCCGCGTCTTCACCGCACCGCCGGAGGGCGAAACCGCCCACATCCTCCTCCTCGGCATGAAGCCGCAGAAGCTCAAAGAGGCCGCCCCCGCCGCCACGCAGCTCATCAACGGGGAGACGACCGTCGTCTCGATCCTCGCCGGCACCGAACTCGCCACCCTGCGCGCCCGCTTCCCAGCCGCGCGCCGCATTGTCCGCGCAATGCCCAACACCCCCGTCGCGCTCCGCCTCGGAGTCACCAACCTCATTGCCGAAGGTGCCGAGCCCGACCGCCAGGTCGAGCGCCTGATGGCCGCCCTCGGCCACACCGAGTGGTTCGCCGACGAAGCCTTGTTCGCCCTCGCCGGCCACCTCACCGGCGCCGCCCCCGCGTTCCTTTTTCGCTTTATCGACGCCCTCGCCCAAGCCGGCGTCAGTCTCGGCCTCCCGCCCGCACAGTCGAGCCGCCTCGCCGCCGCGATGGCACGGGGCGGCGCCACCCTGGTCGCCACATCCGGCGAAGCACCGGCCGAACTCGCCCGCCGAGTCGCAAGCCCCGGCGGCACCACCGAAGCAGGCCTGAAGGTGCTGGACGAAGGCGAGGCCCTGGCAGCGCTGGTGCTCCGCACCCTCGACGCCTCCCGCCGCCGCGGCCTCGAAATGGCCGAAGCGGCGCGGCAGGCGCCCGGCTGACCGACCCGACGCAGAAACAACTTTCCTCCCCCGCGCATTCATGATCCGCTGGCGGCCCAAAGGAGACTCGGAAGAAGATGCGTATTCTAGATGTCGACGCGGTTGCGCCCCAGGAAGCCCGCTCCATTACCGAGCACCTCGTGCCCGGCGAGGAGGTCCAGGCGGTGTTCCGCTCGCCCAGCGCCGCCGTGTTGTTCAGCGCCGCGCGCATCGTGCTTGTGGAGCGCAATTCGCTGCTCGACGAGAAAGTGGAGACCAGCTCCTTTTCCTATCGCGCCATTCAGCAATTCTCGGTCACCGAGAGCAGTTCGGAAGGCGCGCGCGTGGCACTCAAAATCTGGCTTGGCACCGATCCCCAGCCTCTCCACCTCCGCGCCGCGCCGGGAACCGACCTTCGCCCACTTCAGCAGCTGCTCGCCGGCAAGCTCGGGTGAAAGCCGCGGCGGCTCTCCTCTCCGCTTTGCTGCTGGGGGCGTGCGCGGCCGCGACGGCGCCGCCGCTCAGCTTCGCCAATCCGGTCATCGACAGCGACTTCCCGGATCCCGCCGTGCTGCGCGCGAGCGACGGCTTCTACTACGTCTACGCCACCCAGGGGGAGCGCGATGGGCGGATGAACAACATCCAGGTCGCCCGATCGAGCGACCTCGTTCACTGGGATCACATCGGCAACGCGCTTCCCGACAAGCCAAGTTGGGCCACAAAGACGCAGGACTTCTGGGCTCCCCATGTCGCCGAGCATGACGGCCGCTTTTTCCTCTATTATTCCGCCAAGCCGGACTCGGCGCTGACCGACACCAGCCGCGGCCTCTGCCTCGCCGTCGCGACCGCGAACCGGCCGGAGGGGCCGTTCACCGACACGGGCAAGCCGCTCCAGTGCGGGGAAGGCTTCGTCAACATCGACCCAATGGCCTTCGACGATCCGGCGACGGGCAAGCGCCTGCTCTACTGGGGCTCCGGCTTCGGCCCGATCAAGGTGCAGGAGCTCGCGCGCGACCGCATTTCGTTTGCGCCCGATACGCACCCGATCGACCTCGTCAGCGTCGACAAGACGGACGATCCCACCAACTACAAGCGCCTCGTCGAAGGCGCCTGGGTGATGCAGCGCGACGGCTATTATTATTTGTTTTTCTCCGGCGACAATTGCTGCGGCCCCAACATCCATTATGCCGCCCTGGTCGCCCGTTCCCGCAGCGCGACCGGCCCGTTCGAGGTGAAGCTGGAGCGGCGCGGCGTGGTGCTGGAGCGGAGCGAGCGCTGGACCGGGCCGGGCCACAACAGCGTGGTACGCGACTCCGCCGGCACCGACTGGATCGTCTACCACGCCGTCGACGCCCGCCATCCCCGCACCAAGCCCACCGACGACCTCAACAGCCGCCGTGTCATGCTCATCGACCGCATCGTTTGGGAAGATGGCTGGCCGCGGGTGGAAGGTCCCACGGAGGGCCCGGAACGCGTGCCAAGCACTGACCGGCCGCGTTGATCTCGATCAGCCTGACGCTGCTTCGCCTCGCCGAACCGCTGTGCTAGGGTTTTTGCATTCCGCGCGAAGGGGGCTGCCCGCGTGGACGTGAAGGGCGCGGGGGCGCCTGTCGAGGGGGCGGGTTTGCGAAGGATCATCAGGGCCGATCTCCCGCAACGCCTCGCCCGGCTGCTGCCGCGCTGGCTGACGGAAATCCTGGTCGGCACCTCCATCACCGCAGGCTTCGTCACCCTGCGCATCCTTGCGAACCCATGGCTCGGCGACCTTTCGCCATTCTCCATGGCCTATATCGCCACTGTGCTCGCGGCCCTGGTCGGCGGGTGGCGAAGCGGCGTCGTGTCGCTGGTCCTGGGCCTCCTGCTCGTCTGGTTCTTCGTCGTCCCTCCGCACGGCAGCTTCGCGATCGAATCGTCCCGCTGGGTAGTGAGCCTCGCCATCGCCGGCCTGTCGGAGCTGGTGATCGTGCTCGCGCTCGGGCTCTACCAGCGGGAGGTCCGCGCCGGTCAGGTCGAGCGCACCCGGCGCATCAACTTCCTCGGCCAGGCGCTCAAGGAAATGGACCACCGCACCAAGAACAATTTCCAGATCGTCACCAGCCTGCTGACCCTTCAGGGCAACCGCTCCGGCAACGCCGAGGTCAAGGCGGCGCTCGGCGAGGCAGCCGAGCGCTTGCAGGCGGTCTCCGCCGTCTACGACGCGCTGGCGCCGAGCAGCCACGGCCTCGCCACCGTCCGCCTGCAGGACCAGCTCCAGGAAATCTGCCACCAGATCCGCCGCGGAATCCTGCCCGAAGGGATCGGCCTGGAAGCCGAGCTGGAGCCGATGCTGGTGCCGCACGACAGCGCGGTCGCGCTCGGCATCGTTGTCAACGAACTCGTCACCAATGCCTGCAAGCACGCTTTTCCGGGCGGCTCCGGCACAATCCGAGTCCGAGCGGTGCAGGAGGGAGAAGGCGCGGCGCGAATAGAGATCGCAGATGACGGCTGCGGGTTCACGCCGTCGTCCACCCGCAAGGGCGGCCTGGGTACTCGCCTCGTCGCCGCCTTCGTGCAGCGCGCCGGCGGCAAAAGCGAGGTCCGCTCCTCCGCAAAGGGCACGATCCACTCCATCCTGGTGCCGCTTCGCTAATGGCCGAATTCAGCGCCGGAATCCTTCTCTACCGGCACCGAGGCGAAGTGGTCGAAGTGCTGCTCATCCACCCCGGCGGGCCCTATTGGCGCAACAAGGACAAGGGCGCCTGGATGATCCCCAAGGGCGGCGTCGAGCCTGGGGAGGAGCCCGCCGCCTGCGCGCTGCGCGAGTTCGAGGAAGAGCTCGGCACGCGCCTGAAGGGCGAATTGCGCCCGCTGTGCGGCATTCGTCAGAAAGGCGGCAAGTGGGTCGAGGCCTTTCTGATGGAGGGCGATCTCGACGCCGACTACATCGTCAGCAACCACTTCCAGATCGAAGTACCGCCGCGCAGCGGCCGCTTCCGCTCCTATCCCGAGGTGGACCGCGCCGCCTGGTTCGGTCTGCCGGACGCCCGGGAATACATCCTGCCGAGCCAGAGCCCGATCCTGGATGCCTTCGAAGCCACGCTTTAGCCGAACAGCCCGCCATGCTGCCGCGGCTGGCAGCGCAGATACTGGCTCGGCGCCTGTACCGTTGCCCCCAGGTGCGCGGCGGCGTGCCACGGCCAGCGCGGATCGTAGAGAATGGCGCGGGCGAGCGCGACGGCATCGGCATCGCCGGTGCTGACGATCGCCTCCGCCTGCTCGAAGCCGGTGATCAGCCCGACGGCGATTACCGGAATGCCCACCGCTTCACGCACCGCACGCGCCTGCGGCACCTGGTAATTGGGGCCGACCGGGATCTTCTGCGCAGGCGTAAGGCCGCCGGTGGAGACGTGAATGGCCGCGCAGCCCCGCGCCTCCAGCGCCCGGGCAAAGGCGATGGTGCTCTCCACATCCCAGCCGCCCTCGGCCCAGTCGGTTGCCGACACGCGCACGATCACCGGCCGCTCGGCGGGGAAGGCGGCGCGGACGGCGTCGAACACCTCCAGCGGAAAGCGCATCCGGTTCTCCAGGCTGCCGCCATAATCGTCCTCGCGCCGGTTGGAGAGCGGCGAAAGGAACTGGTGGAGCAGATAGCCGTGCGCGGCGTGCACCTCGATGCCGTCCAGCCCGAGCCGCGCCGCCCGCCGCGCAGCGTCCGCAAAGCCGTCGCGGATGCGGGCGAGGCCCTCGGTATCAAGCGCGAGCGGCGGGTCTTCACCGACCTCGAACGCAGCCGCGCTCGGCGCCACCGTCTGCCATCCGGTCGGCTCGCCCGGCCCGATCTGCGCCCCGCCTTCCCACGGCACGCGGGTCGAAGCCTTGCGGCCGGCATGGGCGAGCTGGATTGCGATTGGCATGGTCGAATGGCGCCGCACGCTCTCCAGCACGCCCCAAAGCGCCTCTTCGTTTGCGTCCGACCACAAGCCGAGATCGTCGGGCGAGATGCGGCCTTCGGCGGTCACCGCCGTCGCCTCGATGATCAGCAGCCCGGCGCCGGAGTGGGAAAGGTTGCCGAGGTGCTGGACGTGCCAGTCCGTCGCGCTGCCCTCGCCGTCCGCGGAATATTGGCACATCGGCGCAATGACGATGCGGTTTTCGAGCGTCAGATCGCCGAGCTGAAGCGGCGCGAAGAGTTTGCTGGCCAAGATGTGCCTCCGGGTGAGGCGGGCAGGTGGTGCGTGGCGCCTAGAATCGCAAGGTTCCCTCAAGCACGGTGACGCACGCGCCGCCGAGCACCGTCCGGTCGCCCACCCGCCGGCACTGCACCGCTCCGCCGCGGCGGCTCGCCTGAAACGCGCTGAAGCTCTCGCGGCCGAGCCGCTCGCACCAGAACGGGGTCAGCGCGGCGTGCGCCGAGCCCGTCACCGGGTCCTCGTCCACGCCCCAGGCCGGCACGAAGACGCGGCTCACCACATCGTGCGTGTCCCCAAGGGCGGTGACGATTGCCATCAGCTCGATTGCGCCAAGCTTGCTCATGTCCGGCGCACACGCCCGCACCGTCGCTTCGTCTTCCAGGAGGATGATGGCGGTCGACTCAGCTCCGGTGACGCTCAGGAACACCTTTCCCCCGGGGGTGCCGAGTGCGTCGAGCAACGCGCGGTGCTCCGCCGCCTCCACCAGAGTTTCGGGCAGATCGAGTTCGTAACCGGCGATGCCGCTGCGGACCTCCAGCACCCCGGCCTTGCGGGTGCGGAAGCGAACGCGGGGACCGTCGATCAGCACATGCCCGCTCGCCAGCGTGGCATGGCCGCACAGCGCAACTTCCGTCGTCGGCGTGAACCAGCGCAACTCGTAATCCGCTTCGCCGGTCCGGTCGGGCACGGTGAACGCAGTCTCGCTGAGGTTGTTCTCCATCGCGATCGCCTGCATCACGTCGTCGGGCAGCCACGCCTCCAGCGGCACCACCGCCGCCGGATTGCCGGTGAACGGTCGGTCGGCAAAGGCATCGACCTGGACGAGGCGGAGTTCGGGCATGTTCAGTCGTTCCTCGTAGGCGAGAGGTTTGTTTCGACGAGAAGGTTGCCGGGCTGATCGACCTGCCCCTCGGGGTCGAGGTGGATGAGGATTTCGGCGCCGGGAAATTCATGCTCCAGCCAATGCTCGACCTCATCCATCACGTCGTGCGCGGCGGCGATCGTCATGTGGGGATCGACCCAGGCGTGAAACTGGACGAAATCGAGGCTGCCGCTGGTGCGGGTGCGAAGATCGTGGATCCCGCGCAGCGCCGGATGGCGGCTCGCCACTTCCACGAAATGCGCCCGCTTCGCTTCCGGCCATTCCTTGTCCATCAGCTGGTCCACCGCCCGGCTGGACGCCCGCCAGGCCCCGAACAGCAGCCACAAGGCGATGGCGATTCCGAACACCGGATCGGCGCCGGTCAGCCCCGCATATTGATCCAGCACCAGGGCACCGATCACTGAAAAATTGAGCAGCAGATCGGTCTGGTAATGGACATGATCCGCCTCGATCGCGACCGATCCGGTGCGGGCGATCACCCGGCGCTGATAGGCGAGCAGCGCCAGGGTGGTGACGATCGCGACCAGCGAAACGCCGATGCCATATTCCGCATGCGCCGTGGTCTCGCCGCCGCTCAGGCGCTGCACCGCCCGCCAGCCAATCGCCAGGGCGGAAAAGGTGATGATGCCGACCTGCGCCAAGGCGGCGAGCGCCTCCGCCTTGCCGTGGCCGAAGCGGTGGTCGTGGTCGGCCGGCGTTGCCGCCAGCCGCACCCCGTAGAGTGTGATCAAGGAGGCGACGACGTCCAGGCCGGTGTCGGCGAGCGAGCCGAGCATGGCCACCGATCCGGTTGCAAGCGCCGCATAGGCTTTGAGGCACAGCAGGAAGAGCGCCATCGTGACGCTGGCGATCGCGGCGCGCTTGGCGAGCCCCGCATGGTCGCCGCGCGTGCCGGCGCCGTGATGGTGGTGGGCGTGGCCGATGCTCATGGAAAGAGCAGGCCCTCGCTCCAGTTGCCTTGCCCGTTGCGGGTGAACAGCCGCCGTTCGTGCAGCCGGTGCGCGCGGTCTTTCCAAAGCTCGATCCGCTCCGCCACGACGCGGAAACCGGACCAGCGCGGCGGCCGCGGCACGGCGCCGCCCTCGAAGCGCGCCCCCGCCGCTTCGAACCGCGCCTCGAACGTCGCGCGCGCGTCGAGCGGCCGCGACTGGTCGGAAGCCCAGGCGCCGAGCTGCGAATCCCGTCCGCGCGTCGCGAAATAGGCGTCGGCTTCCTCCGCGCTCACCGGCTCCACCGGGCCTTCGACCCGCACTTGGCGGCGAAGGGATTTCCAGTGGAATAGGAGGCCGGCGCGCGGATTGGCGGCGAGGTCGCCTCCCTTGCGGCTGTCCAGATTGGTGTAGAAAACGAAGCCCCGCGCGTCGTGGCCCTTCATCAACACCATCCGCACAGACGGCTGCCCGTGCGCATCGACGGTCGCAAGCGCCATTGCGGTGGGGTCGTTCACCTCCGAAAGCTGCGCCTCGGCGAGCCATTCCTCGAAGATCGCGTGCGGGTCGTCGGCCATGAAAACTCCCTTGCCGCCCTTCGCACTCCCGCACAAGCGCACGGCTTGCAGGGGCCCGCGCACATTCCCATTTCCGCCACGTGGCAGAAGTGCAACAGTGGACTTTTCAGGCAGGCTAGAGAACGACGTTGCAATGGCGGATCTGTATTCAACCCTAAACGTGAAGCGCGACGCGGCCGAGGCCGATATCAAAAAGGCGTATCGCAAGCTCGCCAAGGAGCTTCACCCGGACAAGAACAAGAACAATGCGGCGGCCTCCGAGCGCTTTTCCAAGGTGACGCAGGCCTATGACATCCTGTCGGACAAGGACAAACGCGCCCGCTACGATCGCGGCGAGATCGACGAGGACGGCAACCCACGCTCGCCGTTCGGCTTCGGCGGCGGCGGCGGAGGGCCGCGTCCCGGTGGGCCGGGGGCAGGCGGCGGCTTTCGCTCCAACATGGGCAGCCGGCCCGGCGGCATGGGCGGCGGCGAGGAAGTGGACATTTCCGAACTGTTCGAAGGCCTGTTCAGCCAGCAGCAGCAGCGCGGCGGCGCGGCCTCCGGCGGCGGCTTCGGCGGGTTCGGAGGCTTTGGCGGACGCCGCTCGGCCCCGCCGCAAAAGGGCGCCGACATGTCCTACCGCCTGCCCGTCTCCTTTGAGGATGCGGCGGCGCTGCGCGAGCAGCGCGTCACTCTTCAGGGCGGCAAAACGGTCGAGATCAAGCTTCCCAAGGGCGTGGAGGAAGGCACAAAGATCCGCCTCGCCGGCCAGGGACACAGCGGCACGGGCGGCAATGGCGACGCGATCGTTACCATCTCGATCAACCCGCACCGCTTCTACACCCGCGAGGGCGACAATATCCGCATCGATCTGCCGGTCAGCCTCGACGAGGCCCTGCTCGGCGCGAAGGTCAAGGTGCCGACGGTGGACGGTCCGGTCATGGTGACGGTGCCGAAGGGCGCGTCGTCCGGCAAGACTTTGCGCCTCAAGGGCCGGGGTTTCACCGGCAAGGATGGCGTGCGCGGCGACCAGCTCATCACCCTGATGATCGACGTTCCGGCCGACGATCCCGAGCTTTTGAGCTTCGTGGAAGGGTGGAGCCGCAAGGGTCAAGGAAACCCGAGAGCGGCTCTGGGCGTCTAGCACATCGTGCAAACCACCCTTTCCCCCGAATCGCCCGAGGCAAGGCGCAAGCGCCTCGCCCGAACCAAATCCCGCTTCGGCAAGATCCGCCACGGCATGAAGCCCGGCGAATATCCGTTCGAGGTCGTCAAGCGGGTGGCGATCGGCACCTATAACGACGGCTTTATTCACGCCGGCAACCTTGCCTATCTGGCGCTGATGACGCTGTTTCCCTTCGTCATCGTTGCCGCGGCGGTGGCCCGGCTGTTCGGCCAGAGCGAAGGCGGCGCGCAAGCCGTAGTCGCCTTGTTCCAGACGATGCCGCCTGACGTGGCGGACGTGCTCAGGAAGCCGATCAACGACGTGTTGCAGGCGCGCTCCGGCAACCTGCTCTGGCTCGGCGCCCTTGTCGGCCTTTGGACCACCGGCAGCTTCATTGAAACGATCCGCGACATCCTGCGCCGCGCATACGGCGTGACGCTGGGCGCGCCCTTCTGGGAATATCGCCTCGGCTCGATCGGCCTGATTTTCGCCGCGGTGCTGATGATGCTGCTGTCGTTCAGCGCCACCATCGTCCTGTCCAGCATCACCCAGTTCATCGAGCGGCTGGTGCCGCGCGCCGATGATTTCGCCGGAATGCTGGCGCTGTCGCGAGTCATTCCCGGCCTGATCCTGTTCGGGTCCATCTACCTGATCTTCGTGTCGCTCACCCCCCGGCGCTACCGGGGCCGGCACTTCCGCAAGTGGCCGGGCGCGCTGCTGGTGTGCTTGTGGTGGATCGCCACCACCGCGCTTCTGCCGGTGATGCTGACCAGCCTCGGCGGCTACGATCTTACCTACGGAAGCCTGGCCGGCGTGATCATTGCCTTGCTGTTCTTCTACGTTATCGGGCTTGGCGTGGTTCTCGGCGCACAGCTCAACGCCGCGCTGGCGGAACCGCCCGAGCCTACGGTAGAGGACATCAAGGTCGCGGAGGCGGAGGCGGTCGTCGAGGAGGCGCAAGTCGCAGAGCTCGAGGCCGATATCGAGGACGCCCACGGGGACGGGGATGCCGACGCGGACGCGGATGAGGGTAAAGGGGAGACAAAGGCATGACTGGGTTGATGGCGGGCAAGCGCGGGCTGATCATGGGGCTCGCCAACGACAAGTCGCTCGCCTGGGGGATTGCGAAGCAGCTTGGCGAACAGGGCGCCGAGCTCGCTTTCGCCTATCAGGGCGAGGCGCTGCAGAAGCGCGTTGCGCCGCTTGCCGCCTCGGTGGGCTCCGATTTCCTGATCGAGTGCGACGTCTCCGACATGGCCGATCTCGACCGCGCCTTTGAAACGCTGAAGGAGCGCTGGGAGACGATCGATTTCGTCGTCCACGCCATCGGCTTTTCCGACAAAAACGAGCTTCGTGGCCTGTATGTCGACACCAGCCTGGACAACTTCCTGATGTCGATGAACATCTCGGTCTACAGCTTCACCGCCGTCGCCCGCCGCGCGAGGGCAATGATGCCGAACGGCGGCAGCCTGCTGACGCTCACGTACTACGGCGCCGAAAAGGTTATCCCGCACTATAACGTGATGGGCGTCGCCAAGGCCGCGCTCGAGGCCAGCGTGAAGTACCTTGCAATGGACCTCGGCCCCGAGAACATCCGGGTCAACGCCATTTCCGCCGGCCCGATCAAGACGCTTGCGGCAAGCGGCATCGGCGACTTCCGCTACATCCTCAAGTGGAACGAATATAACAGCCCGCTGCGCCGCAACGTCACCATAGACGATGTCGGCGGCGCCGGCCTGTACCTCCTCTCGAACCTCGCCTCGGGCGTCACGGGCGAAATCCACCATGTCGACGCCGGCTACAATGTGGTGGGGATGAAGGCTGAGGACGCCCCCGACATCGCCACGACGTGATTACTTCTTCCCCTCTCCCATTTCGGGAGAGGGAGGGGCCCAAAGCAGAGCTTTGGGAGGGTGAGGGCACCTTATGAGCTTCAACACATTCGGCCGGGTCTTCCGCTTCACCACTTGGGGTGAAAGCCACGGGCCAGCCCTTGGCGCAGTTGTGGACGGCTGCCCCCCCTGCCTCGAACTCAGCGAAGCCGACATCCAGCCCTGGCTCGACCGCCGCCGCCCCGGCACCAGCCGCTTCACTACCCAACGCCGCGAGCCCGACGCGGTGCGCATCCTTTCCGGCGTTTACGAGGGCCGCACCACCGGCACGCCGATCAGCCTTCTGATCGAGAATGTCGACCAACGCTCCAAGGATTATTCGGAGGTCGCCAAGGCCTACCGCCCTGGTCACGCCGATTACGCCTATGACGAGAAATACGGCCTTCGCGATCCTCGCGGCGGCGGCCGGGCGTCGGCGCGCGAGACGGCGGCGCGGGTCGCGGCGGGCGCTGTGGCGCGGCTGGTGATCCCCAACGTCCGCATCCGCGCCTGGGTGGAAGCGATCGGCCACGCGCCTATTCTCTACTCCCGCTTCGACCCCGACGAGATCGATCGTAACCCCTTCTTCTGCCCTGACCCGGGCACTGTTGAACGTTGGGAACGGATCGTCGACGAAGCGCGCAAAGCGGGCTCCTCGCTCGGCGCCACCGTGGTCTGCGAGGCCGAAGGCGTGCCGCCCGGCTGGGGCGCTCCGATCTACGCCAAGCTGGACAGCGAACTCGCCGCCGCCTGCATGAGCATCAATGCGGTAAAAGGCGTCGAGATCGGCGACGGCTTCGCCGCGACCCTTGCGAGCGGCGAAGCCAATGCCGACGCCATGCGCCCCGGCCCGGACGGCCGCCCCATGTTCCTCGCCAACCACGCCGGCGGCATTGCAGGCGGCATCTCCACCGGCCAGCCGGTGCGCGTGCGCGTCGCCTTCAAGCCGACGAGTTCGATCCTCACCCCGGTGGAAACGATCACCCGCGAAGGCGAAGCAACGGAGATCTCGACCAAGGGCCGCCACGACCCCTGCGTCGGCATCCGGGGCGTGCCCGTGGTGGAAGCGATGATGGCGCTGGTCCTAGCCGACCAGAAACTCCTCCACCGCGCGCAATGCGGGTGAGGCGCTAACCTCTCTCGGTCATTCCCGCGGAAGCGGGAATCCCGCTTTTTCAACTTCGAGGGAGGAAGAAAGAAGCGGGACCCCCGCTTTCGCAGGGGTGACGGAAAGCGAGGGTAGGCGCGCTTGTTAGCTCAGCTTGCGAAGGGATCGCGGACCAGGATCGTGTCCTCGCGCTCAGGGCTGGTCGAGACCAGGGCCACGGGGCACTGGATCAGCTCCTCCACCCGCCGGATATACTTGATCGCCGCCGCCGGCAGGTCGGCCCAGCTTCGCGCCCCGGCGGTGGACTGCTCCCAGCCCGGAATGCTTTCGTAGACCGGCTCGACCAGCGCCTGGTCGGCCGAATGGGCGGGGAAGTAGCTCAAGGTCTGGCCGCGCAGGCGGTAGCCGGTGCAGATGCGCAGTTCCTCCAGCCCATCGAGTACGTCCAGCTTGGTCAGCGCGATGCCGGTTACGCCGGAGACGGCGCAGGACTGGCGCACCAGCACCGCATCGAACCAGCCGCAGCGCCGCTTGCGGCCCGTCACCGTACCGAACTCGCGCCCGCGCTCCCCGAGCCGCTGGCCGACTTCGTCCTCCAGCTCGGTGGGGAAGGGGCCGGCACCGACGCGGGTCGTGTAGGCCTTGACGATGCCGAGCACGAAGCCCGCCGCCGAGGGGCCAAGCCCGGTGCCGCTCGCCGCCGTGCCCGCAACGGTGTTGGAGGAGGTCACGAACGGGTAGGTGCCGTGATCGACGTCGAGCAGCACGCCCTGGGCGCCTTCGAACAATATTCGCCTTCCGCGTGCCTTGGCCTCGTTCAGCGTCAGCCACACCGGCCGCGCGAATTGCAGAACGAAGTCGGCGATCTCGCTCAAGTCGCGCTCCAGCCGCTCGCGGTCGATCGGCGGCTCGCCGAAGCCGAAGCGCAGCGCATCGTGGTGGGCGCAAAGCCGGTCGATCTGCGGGCCGAGGTGGCCGAGATGGGCAAGGTCGCACACCCGGATCGCACGGCGGCCGGCTTTGTCCTCATAAGCCGGGCCGATGCCGCGGCGCGTGGTGCCGATCTTGCCGCTCCCCGAGGCATCCTCGCGCAACGCGTCGAGATCGCGGTGAAAGGGCAGGATCAGCGGGCAATTGTCCGCGATCTGCAGCGTCTCGGGCGAGATCTCCACGCCTTGGGCGGTGAGCTTCTCGACCTCCGCCTTGAGCGCCCAGGGATCGAGCACCACGCCGTTGCCGATCACCGACAACGTGCCCCGAACGATGCCCGATGGCAGCAGCGACAATTTGTAGACCTGCTCGCCCACCACCAGAGTGTGCCCGGCATTGTGGCCGCCCTGAAAGCGCACCACCACATCGGCCCGGCTCGCCAGCCAGTCGACGATCTTGCCTTTGCCTTCGTCGCCCCACTGGGCGCCGATCACCGTTACGTTGGCCAATGCGAATTCCTGCGAGGGGTGGAAGGCGTCGCCTCTAGACCGAAGTGCCCGCCCCTTAAACCCCTCTCCCATTTCGGGAGAGGGAGGGACCCGCCGCGTAGCGGTGGGAGGGTGAGGGCCTGTTTTGCACCGTTCAGGCCCTCACCCTTCCCACGCCTACAGGGTCCCATCGAAGTACTACTTCGATGGGACCCTCGGAGCGGGCCCCTTCCCTCTCCCGAAATGGGAGAGGGAGGTTAGTGCCTCCACCTCTTCCCCAGCACCCCCAGCGCCGTCACGGTTAGCGCCTCCGTCGCCGTGGAGATCGTCTTCTCCGCGTCGGGCGCCCAGAAGGGGCTGTGCAGGGACGGCAGCATGGCCGGGTCGCCGCCGGCCTTGTCCCACTGCGCCTGGGGTACGCCGCCGACCCAGAAGATGGTGCTCTCGATGCTCTTGTCGGCCAGGTAGAAGCGGCCGAAATCCTCGCCCCCCATCGCCGGCCGGGTCTTGAGCACGCGCTCAGGCCCGAAGCGCTGGGTGAGGAGCGCGGCGGTGCCCGTGGTCAGCGCTTCCGTGTTCACCGTCGCGGGCGTGTGCTGGGCTTCGCGGACGGTAACCACCGGCATCTTGTCCGCGGGCATTCCGGCGGCGATCGCTTCGCCGTTGACGATTCGGCGGATGCCGTCGAGCAAAATTTTGCGGGTTTCGTCGGTGTAGCTGCGGACGGTGAGCAACATAGTCGCTTCGTCGGAGATGATGTTGTGCTTGGCGCCGGCGTGGAAGCTGCCGACGGTGATCACCGCCGGCTCCTGCGGATCGACTTCGCGGCTGACGATGGTCTGCAGCGCGGTGACGATGCGGCTGGCGAGCACGATCGGATCCTTGGTGGTGTGCGGGTAGGCGCCATGGCCGCCGACGCCCTTTACCAGGATATCGACGCTGTCGACGTTGGCGAGCGCCGGGCCGACATTGTAGCCGACCGTGCCTGCCGGAAGGCTCGCCGAGTCGTGGAAAGCGAGCGCGTGGGTGGGCTTGGGGAAGCGGGTGAACAGGCCGTCTTCCAGCATCGCCTTGGCGCCTTCGCTGGTTTCCTCGCCGGGCTGCGCGATCATCACCAGGGTGCCGGACCACTGGCCCTTCATCGCCGCCATGCGCCGAGCGGTGCCGACCCAGGCGGCCATGTGCGTGTCGTGGCCGCAGGCGTGCATCACGCCGCTTTCCACCCCGGCAAGGCTTGTGCCCTTGACCTTGGACGCGAACGCCAGCCCGGTCTGTTCCACCACCGGCAGGCCGTCCATGTCGGCGCGCAGCAGCAGCACCGGCCCAGGGCCGTTCTTCATCACCGCGACCACGCCGGTCTTGCCGACGCCGGTGGTCACTTCGAAACCCAGCTTCTTCGCTTCGGCGGCGAGCTTCGCGGAGCTCTTCACCTCCTGCATGCTGAGTTCGGGATTGGCGTGGAAATCGCGGTACATCGCCATCAGCGACGGCATGTCCTTGGCGACGCCCTGAGAAACGGCATCGGCGGCGAGCGCCGGCGCGGCGGCGGACGCGAGCAAAGCGGCGGCAATCAGGGAGCGGATCATAACGGGTCAGCCTTCCGGAATGAGTTCGATGACGTCGATCAGCGATTCGTAGTGCGGAGAGGGGAAAACCAGCCGCCAGCGCCGCTCGCCGACCCGCTCGAGAATGCCGGCCATCGCCCGTTCCGCATCGTGGCCGTAGCGAAGCGTTCCCGCTTCGTCGCCGAGCTGCAGCGTGCCGAGGAAGATCATCCGCCTTCCGTTTTCCGGAAACAGCCGCCCGATCGGCCGCTGCGATCCGGTGAGCTTGGCGAAATCCCGCGCCCCATCACCGGCGCCGATCCGGCACCTGAAGGCGGGATAGGCGATGTACTCGAGCAGGCCTTCGCTCTTGGCGCCGATCTTGATCGTGCGGCAGCGATAATCGCCGGCGGGCGGCGCGGCGCCGTCCAGGGCGGTATCGGGCTGGAGCAGCACGCCCTCGGCGGCGATCTCGGACCCATGACCGGCGCCGCGCGCCTTCTTGAGCGCTTTCAGCCAGGCATCGCGCCAATCGCGAAGGCGAGCCCGGTCCGCCTCGGTGGCGACGGAGCGCCAGCCATCCACCTGCGGCACCGCCTCCGCGGGCCCGGTGCCCGGCGCGGTGCAGGCGGCGAGCGCGAGAAGAAGTGCCGCCGGCGCGGCGCCCAAGATAGTTTTCATGCCCCGGTCATATCAAGCCGGCGGCCCCGCGCCAATCGGCGGGGGCGTCAGGCAAAAACCGGCGGGACCGAAAGCGGCATCACCGGGCTGGCGAGTTCGAACAGGTAATCCTGGCCGGCGGTATAGGCGCCGTCGCCATTGCCATCGACCACCACGAAGATCCGCCCGGCGAAATCGCCGCCATCGGCCTGGAACATGGCGGCGGAGTGGCTGGACAGCGCATCGTCGAGCACCTTCGCCAGATCCGAATCGAAGCTCGCGGTGGAAAGGGTGCCGGTGAAGCGCCCCGCCCAGCCGCTGACGGTGAACGGCAGGTCGATCCTGTCGGTTGAAGCGTCGAAGCGGCTCAGCGTATCGAAGTTCAGGCCGGTGGATTCGGCGGCGCTTTGATACTGGAAGAAGTCCTTGCCCGCGCCGCCGTCCAGCATGTCGGCGCCAAGGCCGCCGTACAGCGTATCGTTCCCGAACAGGCCGTAGACCGAATCCTTTCCGGCACCGCCGGCCAGGTAATCGTTTTTCGCGCCGCCGGCGAGAACGTCGTTGCCGGCACCGGCGGTGACGGTGAACCGCGCATCCTTTTCGGCCGATCCGTTGAAAACCAACGTTTCTTCCGCCCGCAGAGAGCCGGCGAGGATGTTGAGCGCCGTCCCCGCGGCAACCGCCGAGTCGGTTGTCGTGATAGAATAGGATGCGGCCGCGCCGCCGGGCTCATGAAGGCCGGTGTACAGGTTCAGGCGCTCGACTCCGGTCAGGTGACCGGCATCGAGGAGCATATTGTAGCTTCCAAGCAGCGCAACGGTGTCGAAGCCGGCGCCGCCGTCCACCTTGTCGGCGGCGGTCCAGGCCGCGCCGAAATAGAAGAAATCGGCGCCGCCGCCCGACGCGACGATGTCGTTGCCGCCATCGTCAAGGACAAGGAGGTCGTTGCCCGCGCCCGTGACCATGTCATTGTCCAGTGCGTTGCCGCGCACGCCCTGGCGGGTGAGCGAGGTGCCGGTGAAGTTCTCCACCGCGTCCGGCAGCACGTAGAGCCTGGTATAATCGGTGGCGCTGCCGAGCGCGGTGACGACACGGTCGGTGCCTTCCCCGGCAAGCTCGGTGACGACGTCGGCAAAGCTGTCGACATAGTAGGTGTCGTCGCCGTCGCCGCCGACCATCGTGTCGGCGCCGGCGCGCCCATCCAGCCGGTCGTTGCCGTCGCCGCCGATGAAATAATCGTCGCGTGCGCTGCCGATCAGTTCGTCGTCGCCGCCCGTGCCGTAGACGACCGTGGGCGTGAAGCCGATCGAAGCGGTGGAAAGGCTGCTCGCAACGGTGTCGAGCAAGGTGATGAGCGGCACCCAATTGCCATCGGAACCGCCGTCACGGTCGATTTCGATAATGCTCGCGCTGCCGCTCTGGGTGAGCCTCAGGTGGCCTGTGGCAAATGCGTTGGCGGTGCCGTCCCAGCCGGTGGCAAGAACCGACATAGCTCCGGCGAGGTCGAGGAAGTCGCCGCCCGTGCCCACCGCAAAATCGGTGACAGACAGAGTGCCGCTGCCGCCGCTGTACCGGTCGCCCGCGATTCCGATCCGGTCGGCGCCGGCGCCGAGGGTCAGAATAGTGGCGCCGGTGACGCCGCCGATCTCGAAGACATCGTCTCCTTCGCCGCCGTCAGCGATGTAGACCGCCGACGTGTAGGACCGCATGGAGAACGAATCGTTCCCCGCCTCTCCGTAGCCGATCGAAGTCTTGCCGGTTCCGTCGGACGACTGGAAGACGAAGCTGTCGTTGTTGGCACCGGCATGCGCCGTATCAGCGCCGGTGCCCAGATAGATGCTGTCGATCCCCGCGCCGCCCTGAATGATGTCGTCGCCCGTGTCGCCGCCCAGCAGGCCGCCGCCATCGCCGCCGTCGATCGTGTCGTTGCCCGCGCCGCCGCGGATGTCGTCAAAGGAGGCGCCGCCGATCAATATGTCGTTGCCCCCCCTGCCGTCGATCCTGTCGAAACCGCCGACTCCCTCGATACGGTCGGCGCCGGCGGTGCCGGTAAGGGTTTCGGAGGCGCCGGTGCCGATCAGGGTGATCCCTTCCGGCTCAGATCCGTCCGCCGGATACCCGCCGAGATTTTCCTGAACGAAGCTGGCGGCTTGGACATCCTTGAAGGTGACCACGGTGCGGAACGCGCTTGCCGATCCGCCCGCATCGGCATCCACCTGCAGCAATGCGTCGGCGCCCGATTGGACGAGCTTGAGGTGGCCGGTGCCGAACGGGTTCGACTGCTGGTCCCACGCAACCAGTGCGTTGACCAGCCACGTGTCGAGATCAAGCCTGTCGCCGGAGGCGCCGGTCTGGAAATCCTGCACGATCACCGAACCATATTGAAGAAGCACGTTCTGGCTGTCGCTGAATTTGATCACGTCCGTGCCGGTGCCCAGCGTCAGTTCGGCGGTGCCCTGAAGCCAGCCGATCTGGATCGAATCATCACCGGCCCCACCGTCAAGCTTGAAGAGGTGGTGCGGCCCGTAGGCGTACAGCATGAAGCTGTCGTCGCCGTCGCCGCCCTGTGCCGTCACGATGTCGCCCGTCTCGGCATAATTGCGGCTGATGGAAACGGTGTCGTTGTCGGCCTCGCCCTGGAGAAGCTGGTCACCACCGGATGTGCTTGTGATGTAATCGTTGCCTTCGCCGCCGCGCACGGTGTCGGTGCCGTAGCCGGGATCCAGCATGTCCGTGCCCGCGCCGCCATTGAGCTCGTCGTTTCCGCCCTCACCATAGAGGTAATCGGTGTCGGCTCCGCCCGTGATCGTGTCGTCGCCGCTGCCGCCCCACAGCCTGTCCATGCCGTCCAGCCCGTCGATCGTGTCGTCGCCGGCCGCGCCGACCAGGCTGTCGTTTCCGGCGGTGCCGGTGAGCGCAAGGCCCGCCGGGATGCTGCCGTCGGCAGGAAAGCCGTCGAGATTGCCGTAGGTGAAAGCGGCCGCACTGGTGTTGTTGAAGGTGATCAGGGTGGAGAAGTCCCAAGCGTTGCCGCCGCTGCCGTCTCGGTCGATCCGCAGGAGAGTGTCGGTGCCGGCCTGAAGCAGTTGCAGGTGACCGGTCGCAAACGGGTTTGCGTTGAAGTCCCACCCGGCGAGCGACAAAGCCAGCAAGGTGCTGAAATCGATTCGGTCCCCTGCCGCGCCGGTCTCAAAATCGGCGATGGTGATTGCGAAATCGTTGTTGAACGGAAGGCCGCCGCTGATCGCCACGAGGTCCGATCCGGTGCCGAGCGTCAGGTCGTAGGTGCCCTGCGGCCACGACAGTTCGATGGCGTCGTCGCCCTCGCCGGCATCCAGATCGAGCGCGCCCGGACCGAAGACGTAAACATGATCGTTGCCGCTGCCGGCGAACACCGTGGTCAAGCCCGCGGCGCCGAAGTTGCGGTTTATCTGGAACTCGTCATCCCCGGCACCGCCGTCGAGGGTATCGCTCCCTTGCCCACCGGAAATGTAGTCGTTGCCGTCGCCGCCGCTGACCTGATCGTTGCCCAGGCCGCCGTTCAGGCTGTCGTCGCCCAGGCCGCCGTCGAGGATGTCGTTTCCGCCGTCGCCGTTCAGAGCGTCGTTGTCGTCGCCGCCAAGCACCTCGTCATTGCCGTCGCCGGCGGTGATGAAGTCCGACCCGCCCAGGCCTTCGATTTGGTCGTCGCCGCTGGTTCCGACAAGCGTCTCGCCGGCGCTTGTTCCGATGATTTTGGCCATTCCCGCTCTCCCCGCGAACTCGTGCAAGGCTCCCGACCTTGCCCAGTGCGTTCTAGAATAAATCCCGATAGTTCGGGAATTTAAGCGAAAATAGGAAGCGCCGCCAGTCCCTTGTGCGGAGAGGATCGTGACGGCGTCACGCCGCCGTCCAGCCGCCGTCCATGCTCAGGTTCGCGCCGGTGATTGCGGAGGCTTCGTCGCGGCACAGGAACACCGCCAGTGCGGCGACCTGGTCGACGGTGACGAACTGCTTGGTCGGCTGGGCGGCGAGGAGGACGTCGTTCATCACCTGCTCCCGCGTCAGTCCGCGCGCCTTCATCGTGTCGGGGATCTGGTTTTCGACAAGCGGCGTCCAGACATAGCCGGGGCTGATGCAATTGGCGGTCACCCCGGACGTGGCCGTCTCCAGCGCCACCGCCTTGGTAAAGCCGGCGACGCCGTGCTTGGACGCCACGTAAGGCGCCTTGTTGGGGCTTGCGACCAGGCTGTGCGCCGATGCGGTGTTGATCACCCGGCCCCAGCCTTTCGCCTTCATGTGCGGCAAGGCCAGACGGGTGGTGTGGAACACCGCCGACAGGTTGAGCGCGATGATCAGGTCCCAGCGATCGGTGGGAAATTGGTCCACGGGGGCGACGTGCTGCATGCCGGCATTGTTGACCAGGATATCGACTCCGCCGAACGCCTGAGCGGCCTCCGCCATCATCGCCTCGATCGTCTCGGGCCTGGTGAGGTCGGCATTGCTGTAGAGCGCGCCCGCGCCGCTCGCCGCTTCGAGTTCGGCGCGGATCGCCTCGATCTCCCCCGCGTCGCCGAAGCCGTTCAGGACGACATTGGCGCCCTCGGCAGCGAGCGCGCGGGCGCAGGCGAGGCCGATGCCGGAGGTGGAGCCGGTAACAAGTGCGGTTTTGCCGGAAAGGAACATAAGAGGCGTGTCTCCGTGGATAAGTTGAACGCTCTTTCTCCGTCCGGGCGCCGCTTTGCAACCGCCGGCCTTTCCGCGCATTCTCCCCCTCGTTCAGGGAGAACCAGTATGCGCCTCGATGATTACCGCTCCAGCGACAACGTACGGGATCAGGGCAGCGGCGGCGGAGGCAGCGGGTTCGGCGGCTTCGGCGGCGGCGGCGGCGGCGGACTATTCGGCATGCTGTTCGGGCTGGTGCTGAGCCGGTTCGGAATCGGCGGCGTGCTGGTCCTCGCGCTCGGCTATTGCGCGCTGACCAGCCTTGGCGGCGGCGGCGGCCTTGGCGTCAGCGGCTCGGGCACGGCGGTGGCGCCGCACCAGCAGGGCGGAACCGCGGGTCAAAGTGCGCAGCAGGTCTGCAGCGCCGATCCGGCGCGCAAGTTCTCCTGCCAGGTACTGGCCAGCACCGAGGACACGTGGACCCGCATTTTCCAGGCGCGGGGCCAAAGCTATCAGCCGGCGCAATTCGCATTCTATCAAGGCGGCACCAATTCAGGCTGCGGCGCGGCGCAGTCCGCGATGGGGCCGTTCTACTGCCCGTCGGACAACAGCATCTACCTCGACACCAGCTTCTACGACGAGCTGCAGACCAAATTTCGCGCCGCCGGAGACTTCGCCCAGGCCTATGTCATCGCCCACGAAGTCGGCCACCACATCCAGCACCTCACCGGCGTCCTCGACCAGGCGAACAAGCAGCAGCGCGCCTCCTCGTCCCGCGAAGGCAATGCAATCCAGGTGCGGGTCGAGCTTCAGGCGGATTGCTATGCCGGCGTCTACGCGGCCAACGCCAAGGATCGGCAGGGACAGGCGGTGATGGAGCCGGGCGATGTTCAGGAAGGCCTGACCGCCGCCGCGGCGATCGGCGACGACACGCTGCAGCGCCAGGCGCAGGGCAGGGTGATGCCGGAAAGCTTCACCCACGGCAGTTCGGAGCAGCGCCAGCGCTGGCTCCAGAAGGGCCTTTCAACCGGCGATCCCGCCGCCTGCGACACGTTCAGCGCGGCGAGCGTCTAGGCTTCGAGCAGGAAGCGCCGGATCCAGCCAGCAACGGCCTGGCGGTCGTTCGGCTGGGTGAGGGAGGCGAGCGCCGCCTCCGGATCGGGCAGCGAGGTTCGCCGCGTCTCGATCAGCGCCTGCGCGAATTCGGGCGAAAATTCCGGGTGGAACTGCATCGAGAGCGCCGGCTGGTCCTCGTACGCGAGGACGCCGAAGGGGCTGAACGCATTCGCCGCCAGCACCCGCGTGGCGGGGGGCTGCACCACGATCTGGTCCTGGTGCGAGGCGGGGATGGAAATGGTTTGCTCGCCGCCCAGGAACGGAGCGGAGCCGCATACCTCGAGCGTCTGCAGCCCCACGCCCCAGCCGCGCTCGGACTTCTCCACCTTGCCGCCAAAGGCTTCGGCCATGATCTGGTGGCCGAAGCAGATGCCGACCAGCTTCGCCTTGCCCTTGGCGGCGCGGAGAAAGTCCTTGAGCGGCGTGATCCACGGCAGGTTTTCGTACACGCCGGCGGGCGAGCCGGTGACGAGGTAGGCCGGGTGCGCCTCCGGCGCAGGGGGCAGCTCGCCCGCTTCCACGTCGTATGCGGTGACGGTGAAGCGCGGCCCGAGCAGGTCCGCGAACATCGCCGGGTAATCGGCGAAGCGCCCGCGCAGCGCCTCCGGCGGCTTCCCGGTCTCCAGGATTGCCACGTTCATCGCCGGCGTGCCTAGAAGCGGAAGCGCAGGGTGGCGCGGGCGGTGGTCGGCGCACCGGGCGCGATATTGTTGTCGCTGTGGGCGGTGCCGAAATAGTCGGCGCCGAACAGGTTTTCGACATTGATCTGGGCTTCGATGGTGTCGGTCAGCTCGTAGAACACCGCCGCATCGGCGCGGACGTAGCCCGGCAGGGTCACGTTGTTGCTGATCCCGGCATAGGATTTGGTCCGCGCGATCACGCCCAGGCCGAGGCCGAGCCGCTTGCTGAGGTTGTAGCGGTTCCACAATGAGAGCTGGTGGCGCGGGACCAGCGGCACTTCGCATGTCCCGCTCGGGCAGGCGGTGGTGGCGCGGGTGACCCGGGCCTTTTGCAGCGCGTAGCCGCCCGACACCTGCCACTTGTCGGTCATGTTGCGCTCAAGCCCGATCTCAAGCCCGCGGCTGCGCTGGGCGCCGGTGAGGACGGTGAGGTTGGTGACCGGATCGAGCGCGCGGGTGTTGGTGCGGTCGAGCTGGTAGACCGCGAAGGTGGCGAGCAGGCCTGCGACCGGCTCCCACTTGGCGCCGATTTCGTAATTGTCGAACCGCTCGGGCTTCAGCGTCTCGGACGTGGCGTCGAGCGAGCTGAACTGGTCGCCCGCGCTTGGCAGGTAGGACCGGCCGTAGCTTGCGTAGAGCGACAAGGCCGGCGCCGGCTTGAATACCAGACCTAGGCGCGGCGAGAGGAGGTTCTCCGTTCGCGAAAAGGTCGTGCCGGTGTTGCGGTTGAGGACGTCGAGCGAGAAGCGGTCATAGCGCAGGCCCGCGACGAGCTCGAGCTGGTCGCTGATTCGCAGCTGCTCCTGCGCATAGAAAGCGAGCACCGAGGCATCGCTCTCGTTGAAGTTCGCCGGGGGGCGGGAAGAGGGCGTGCCGGTGGTAAGGGTCGGCCTGAAGACGACGCTTTGCGAAATTGTTGGGGCGGAAAGCGGCACGCTGATTGAGCCGACTCCGTTCGGATTGGCTGCGGTGACGCCGAAGAAGCCGTTGAAGCGCCGGCTGAGCGTGTCCTGCCGCCCCACTTCGAAGCCGAGGAGGAGGGTGTGGGAGAGCCCGGCGAGATCGCCTTCCACGATCAGGTCGGTTTGGCTGAACAGGTTCTCGCGCCGGTTGGTGTCCTTGTAGGCGGACAGCGCCACCTGCGTGCCGGTCGCATTCACAGCGCCCGGGAAGATGTTCTGGTACATCTTGTCGAAGCGGCCGTAGGTGGTGCGGTTGCGCAGCGTCACCGCGTCGGAGAAATGGTGCTCCACAAAGGCGCTGAGGATGTGGGCGTCGACGTCGGCGAAGCTCTGCTCGGGATCGCCGAAGAAGACGCTGTCGAAGCCCCGAACGGGCCGGCCCTGGTAATTGGGCACGCCGCGGTCGGCGGTGCGGCGGTCGTGGAAATATTCGTAGGAGAGATCGACGCGGGTATCGCCCAGCGTCGCGCCGACGGTGGGGTTGATGCCGTAGCGCTCAAGTTCGACGCCGCGGCGGAAGCTTTCGCCATTCTCGTAGACGCCGTTGAGGCGCAGGCCCGCATCGCTGCTGCCGCCGCTGAGCGGCACGTCGACGTCGCCGGTCAGGCGGTAGCCGCCTTCGCTGTCCGCCTGCAGGGCGAATTCGCGATACGCTTCGCCGCCGGGCCGCTTGGTGACCCGGTTGACCACGCCGCCCCCGCCGCCGCGGCCGAAGATCATCGCGTTCGGACCGCGCAGCACTTCGACCCGATCGGCGTTGTAGAGGTCTCGGAAATATTGAACGTCGTCGCGGACCCCGTTCACGAAAAAATCGGCGGTGCTGTTGTTGCCGCGCAGGGTGATCTGGTCGCGATTGCCTTCGCCGGTGCCGGGGCTGGTGCCGGGGACGTAGAGCAGCACGTCGGCGATGGAGCGCAGCGCCTGGTCCTCGATCTGGCTTTCGGAGATCACCGAAAGGGACTGCGGCACGTCCTTGACGTCGGTGCAGGTGCGGGTGGCCGAGCAGCTTTCGCGGGCGCCATATTCCACGCGCTGGCCGGTGACCACGATCGCGCCCTGATCGTCGGCGGCTTCGGCATCCGCCGAAGCCGAGTCGGCCACGACGGCGACCTCGCTTGCAACGGCCGGAGCGGCGAGGGCGGCCGCGAGAGCGACGGCGGAAACGGAACGAAGGATCATGAAAGCCCCTTGCACTGGCGCATGTTTGCGTCTGCGGGTGGGACTAACGTTGTTGCGACTTAGTCGCAATAGCAATTCGTTGAGCCTCGTTTTGGATCAGGCGCGCGGCGCAATCCGTAAGGGGAGCCCGCCCGCTGGCCGAAGCGTAACCATGCCGGACGGCTTCACCTCCCGCCCCGGCACCGGCGCGAATCGCCAGGCGCGGAGCCAGGTCGCGAGAACGGTGAGCGCCTCGGCCATGGCGAAACGCATCCCGACGCAGACGCGCGGGCCGCCGCCGAACGGGATGTACTGGAAGCGGTGCCGGCCGGCGCGTGCCTCGTCGGTCCAGCGCGAGGGATCGAAGGCGTCGGGATCGTCCCACAAGTTGCGATGACGGTGGACCAGCCACGGCCAGATCGAGACGAGGTCGCCCGGCTTCACTTCGTGGCCGGCGATCTCGTCGGCCGCCACCGCCTGCCGGTCGAAGCGCGGCACCGGCGGGTAGAGGCGCATCGATTCCTCAAGCACCCGGCGAAGCAGCGGCACCCGCTCGGGCAGATGCGCATCCTCCTCGCCCGCCGTGAGCGCCGCCGCGGCCTCCGCCGCAACCTCGTCCTGCAAGTCGGGCTGCTCGGAGAGCAGGAACAGCGTCCAGGTCAGCGCATTGGCGGTGGTCTCGTGCCCGGCAAGGTAGAAGGTCGCGGCGTTGTCGACCGCCAGCGATCGCGCCTGCTCAGGGGGGAATTTGGCCTCCAGCGCTTCAATCATCCGGCTCAGAAAATCGTCATAACCGCCCCGCCGCCGGTCCTCGGCCACCGCGCTCAGCGTCTCACGCAGGTAGACTTGCCCGCGCCTTCCGGCGCGGCCCCGACGAGTTAACGGAATAAGCGGCAGGCCGAGCAGCACTTGCACCCGCGCCTCGCTCACCCCCTCCAGTGCCGCCGCGATGTGGGAAAGCGCAGCATCGCTGGTCAGCCGCCGATCGCCGGCGAACAGGCTGTCGGAGATGACCCGCATGGTGGTGATTGTCGCTTCCGCGGCCATGTCGGTCTCGCCGGCGCGCCAGCTTTCCATCGCCCGCCGCGCCGCGCGCGCGAAATGGGGCATCAACGCGTCCACGGCGGCCGGGGCGAAGCTCGCCGCGACGATCCGCCGCTGGTCCCGCCACAGCGCCCGATCCGAACTCAGCAGCCCTTCGCCGATGGTGCGCATGAGCAGCCGCTTAACCAGATCCGGCTTCACATAGTTGGCCGCGTTGTCGAGCATGACGCGGCCGATGGCGTCCGGGCTGAGCGGGATGTGGATCGGATAGCCGAGCACGTTTCGCTTCATATGGGGAAGCTCGAACGCCTGCTGAGACCAGCCGAACACGGCGTTGCGCGCCCGCTCCCCGACGAACCCGCGCCAGGTGGGGACTGGCGCGGTGCCGCGGGGTGGGTGTGGGGGGACGAAGCGGGTCATGCTCTCCCTCTCCCTGTAGGGGAGAGGGAAGGGGCCCACGCCGGAGGCGTGGGAAGGGTGAGGGCAGGGGAGGCCTGAGCGGCTTGCCCTCACCCTCCCACCCGCTTCGCGGGCGGGTCCCTCCCTCTCCCTGAA
>DASVUV010000012.1:0-30431 GCA_036386875.1 Allosphingosinicella sp. | reverse complement strand
CCCGGCGTTCGTCGACAGCTCGGCCGGCTTCGGACTGGTCAAGCACCAGGTTCATCGGATGAAGGCGAAGCAGCCCTACATGGTGCTCGACGCAATCGCCGATTTCCGCGAGCTCACCATGCTCAAGATCGAGGCGGGCACCACCGGCCTCCTCATGATCGGCGGCGGCGTGCCGAAGAACTTCACGCAGGACACAGTGGTCTGCGCCGAAATCCTCGGCCACGACGATGTCGAAGTGCACAAGTACGCCGTGCAGATCACCGTCGCCGACGTGCGCGACGGCGCCTGCTCCTCCTCGACGCTGCAGGAAGCGGCGAGCTGGGGCAAGGTTTCGACGGCGATGGAGCAGATGGTGTTCGCCGAAGCCACCACCGTGCTGCCGCTGATCGCGTCCGACGCCTACCACCGCGGCCACTGGCGCGACCGCGCCAAGCGCGGCTTCGCCAAGCTGTTCGACCGGGACTAAGCGGCACCCGCTCCCCCTCGGGGAGTTGAACCGCACCGCAATCTGAAGCACCTTCCCCGCCGCAACGGGGAAGGTGCTTTTTTATGGACGTGAATCCGATACTCGGTCCGGTGGTGGCTCTGGTCGCCTGGACGCTGGTGGTGATGGTGTGGATGTACGCGCTTCGCTTTCCGGCGATGGCGCGCAAGGGCATCAGCCTCAAGGGCCGGATCGGCGGCAAGCCGGGCGGACTGGACGGCGTGGTCGAGGACCATGTCCAGTGGAAGGCGCACAATTACAACCACCTGATGGAGCAGCCGACGCTGTTCTACGCCATCGCGCTCGCCATCGCGCTGATGGGCATGGATGCCGCGGTGAACCTCTATCTCGCCTGGGGCTATGTGGCGTTCCGAGTCGCGCACAGCCTGGTGCAGGCGATCACCAACGTGGTCCGCACCCGCTTTTACCTCTTCCTCTGCGCCTCGCTCTGCCTCGCCGCGCTGACGTTGCACGCGGCAATGCACCTCCTCCACCACCATTCGTAAGGCGGATTGGCCATGTTGAAATCCAAAATCTGGACGGGTGCGGCGCTTTTGGCCGCCGGCGCGGCGATGCCGGCCGCGGCGCAGGCGCCGAACGCGGAACTGCTTGGGGCGCAGGCCAAGGCGATGGCCGCCTTGTCGTTCCTCGACGGCGAATGGGCCGCTCCTTCGACAAAGCGGGGAAGACCCTGTTCAACGCCTTTGCCGTGATCTCCTACGACGTGCGTACAAGACGCTACCTGATCACTTCGCACGCCAGCGGCTATTCGACGACGGCGGAACTCAAGCTGGTTCCCAACGGCTTTGAATGGGACGTGCCGGCGGGGCCGAGCGCCCGGCTGCATTTCAGCGCGACCGTGAAGGACGGCCTGTGGACCGAGGTCGGCGATTTCATCGGGCCGGACGGCACGCCTCGGCGTACCTTTGAGATGAAAGTGCGCAAGTTGCGCGCCACGAATTGGCCCGCGCACAGCTTGGTGAAGTACAAATAACTCTCAGCGCGAAAAAGCGGCGACCAACTCGACGTGGGTGGACCAGCGGAACTGGCCGACCGGTTTCACCCAGTCCAGCCGGTAGCCGCCGTCGCCGAGCGCCTTGGCGTCGCGCGCGAACGTTGCGGGGTTGCACGACACGTAGGCGATGCGCGGCACGGCTGAGCCGGCAAGCAGCGGGATCTGCTCCTTGGCGCCGGCGCGGGGCGGATCGAGGACCACGGCTTCGAAGCGGTTGAGCTCCTCGGTGGTGAGCGGGCGGCGGAAGAGGTCGCGGTGATCGACGAACACCTGCCGCTGGGCGCGGTTGGCTGCGGCCTTGAGGGCAAGGGCCGCGTCACGCGCGCCCTCCACGGCAAGCACCTTGCCCTCCAGCGCCAGCGCGAAGGTGCCGAGGCCGGCGAACAGATCGGCGACGATGCGCGCTTTGCCGACGCCATCGCGCACCGCCGCGACGAGGGTCGCTTCGCCCTCGGCGGTGGCTTGCAGGAAGGCGTTCTCCGGCATTGGCACCGGAACGCCGCCCAGAGTGATGGTCACCGGCTCGGGCTCCCAGCGGGTCTGCGGGCCGTAGCCGTCGTCGAGGCTGAGCCGCGCCAGGCGATTGGCCTGGGCGAAGTCCGACAAGGCTTCGGCGGCGGCGAGGCTGTCCGCTTCCACGCGGTCTAGGGTGAGGTCGACGCCCTGATCCACCAGCGTCATCCGCACCGCGCCGCCGCTGCGCGGGCCGAGCAGGGTGCCGAGCAGCCGCCGGAGCAGCGGCACCAGCGCGAACAGCTCGGGCCGCAGGATGTGGCATTCGTGCATGTCGATGATCCGGTGGCTTCCTTCCTCGTGGAAGCCGAGCAGCACCTGCTTGCCGCGCCGCTCCGCCTTCAGCGACGCGCGGCGGCGGCTATTGGGCGGCGAGATGTGGGCGGGGAGGATGTCGGGTGCGGCGAGGCCCTGCGCGGCAAGCGCACCGGCGATCCGCTCACGCAGAAAGGTGCCGTACGCTTCGTCGTCCACCTGCTGGATCTGGCAGCCGCCGCACTCGGGGAAATGGCGGCAGGGTGGCTTGCGGCGGTGCGGGCCGGGCACCACCGAGCCGTCGGCAAGCACCTGGTCGCCCGGTGCGGTGAGGGCGAAGAAGCGGCCGCTTTCAGTGACGCCGTCGCCGCGGCCGGCGAGGCGGACGATATGCTCGGCTACAGACCCTTCGTCTTCGCTCAGGACAGGCATTCGGAATAGGCTTTCGGAAGGTGAATGAGGAGGTCGTCGGCGATCAGGCCCGCTCCGGCCAACTCGGCGGCGCGCGCGTGGATCCAGACCCCGGCGCAGGCGGCTTCGAACGCGTCGAGCCCCGCGGCGCGGCGGGCGGCGATGATCCCGGTGAGAACGTCGCCGGTTCCGGCGGTGGCGAGCCAGTGGCTGGAAGCGGCAGCGATGGCAGCGCGGCCATCGGGTGCGGCAATCACTGTGTCGGGGCCTTTGAAGACGATCACGGCGCCGCTCGCCTCGGCCGCCGCGCGCGCTTGTTCGACCTTGCTGCCGGTGGCGGTGCCAAAGAGTTTGGCGAACTCGCCGGCGTGGGGGGTGAGGATCGGGCAGTGCATCGCTGTGCGGAACACGCCGGGTTCTGTTTCGGCTGCGACGGCGAGCGCGTCGGCATCGAGCACCAGCGGCACGTCGGCGACGAGTGCCTGCTCGAGCAGCACCCGCGCCTCCGGGCCACGCCCGAGACCGGGTCCGAGCGCCAGCGCGCCGATGCGTTCGTCGGCGAGGAGGGACTCGGCGGAAACGCTGGATTGCACCACTGCGTGCGGAAGCCCGTGTACCGGCCCCTGCCCGACGAGGCGCACGTACCCTGCACCGCTTCTCAGTGCGGCGGTTGCGCCCAGCGCTGCGGCGCCCGGCATTTCCCCACCGAGCACCGCAACATAGCCGCGGCTATATTTGTGATCGGCAGGTCCGGGCGGGCTCAGAGACGGGTGCCCGATTTCGTGAAGGTCGCTCTCCGCTTGGACCCCGATGTCGGCAACTACGATCCGGCCCATGTGCCGGGCGGCGGGCTGGAGGAGGTGCGAGGGCTTAAGCGTCGCGAAGGTGATCGTCAGGTCGAAGATCGGGAGTGGCGAGAGGATTGCGCCGTCGTCGGTAGCGGCACCGCTGGGCAAGTCCACGGCGACGCGCACCCGCGCCGCCTGGGCAAGGCGGTGGAGATGGCGGATCAGAGACTCGTCGAGCGATCGTGTTAGGCCGGTGCCGAACAGTGCATCCACCAACAGCGGTGCGGGCTGTGCCTCGCCAATGTCCTCGACCGGACCGCCCCACGCGGCCCGCGCGGCTTGGGCGGCGGTGGTTTTCGGCTCGCCGGTCGCCGCCACGCGAACGGCGACGCCGCGCTCGCGCAGGAAGCGGGCAATGACATAGCCGTCGCCGCCATTGTTGCCGGGTCCGCAGAGGATGAGGGCGGGCATCGGCCCTGCAAAACACCGGATCGCCTCCGCCGCGGCTAGACCGGCGCGCTCCATCAGCGTTTCGGCGGGGGTTCCGGCGACGATGACGGCCGCCTCGGCACGGCGCATCTGCTCCGCCGTCAGTATCGGCCGGCCGGTCACTTCTTGACGGTTGCGGGGAGCCGGAAGCGGTCGCCGCCGATCGCGACTTCGATGCGGTCCGTGCCGAGCGGAGTCACCGTCGCCTGCTCGACGCCATCCGCCGCGACGACGCCGCGGCCGTCCTTTGTCACCAGCAGGCGGCGGAAGCTGCCACTCGGACCGCGCAGGGTCAGTGTCAGGCCTTCGGGCGACTGGGCGCGATCGACGGCGCAGACCGGCTGGAACGCTTGGGAACCCGCGACCGCGCACTCGATCCGCTCGGCACCTTCGGGCGCGGAGGCGAGGACGTCCTTCGGAGTTTCGTCGGACTTGCCGCAGGCACAGAGGAGGAGGAGCGTCAGCAGGGGGGCGTGCTTCATGCCCCGCTTCTGATCCAAGGCGCCGGCCGAGGCAAGGCTCAGCGCTTCGGGCGAAGCGCGGAGAGCTTTGCCGCGAGTTCGTCACCAGCGATCAGGGTGTCGAAGGTGCGGTCCTGTTCTTCGTCCTGCGCCCTGCCCCCGGCGGCAAGGGCGATGCCGCGTTTCAGGGAGGCGATGCTTGCCTGGCTGCTGGCGAGCGTCGCAGCGATGAACGGCTCGGCCTTGTCGATCCCGCCGTCCACCAGCCCGATCCGCATCGCCTCGGCTGCGTCGATGGTGCCGGCGCCGAGCAGCAACCGCGCCGCCTGGCCGGGGCCGACGAGGCGCACCAGCCGGGCGACATCCTCCTGCGGGTAGGAGATGCCGTATTTGGCTGGCGTGATTGCGAACCGCGCCTGGGCTCCGGCGAAGCGCAGGTCGCAGGCCATGGCGAGCGCCACCCCGGCCCCGAAGCAGGGCCCCCCGATCAGCGCAACGGTCGGGATGGCAAGCGCGGCGAATGCTTCGATGCCGTCGCGCATTGCCTGCCGGAACTCCGCCGCCGCCGCTGGATCGCGGTGCATTGCCGGAAAGTCCTTGAGGTCCGCGCCCGCGCAAAAGGCCGATCCCCCGCCTTGCAGCACTAATACCATAGCACCCCCGGCCTCCGCCTCCCGCGCGGCCTCGCCCAGCGGGCGCCATTGCGCAACGGGAATGGCGTTGCGTGCCTCCGGACGGTCCAGGGTGAGACGCGCCACGCCGGAGTTGATGATCAGGTTGAACATGCATTCCGCCATGCCCCGCCCCCGGCCCGTTTGTCGCGGCGAAAAAAGAGCCGGCCGTGCATCTCCGCGCGGCCGGCCCTACAATGTCCATGGCGCCGCCGGCATTGCTGCGGCCGGGACCATAAGCGAATGTCGGCAAGGAGCTGCCCCCAAGCTTCGACCCGTCACCCACCTGCAGCAAGGACCGTGCCACGACGCAAAGCTGCGGGCTACGGTGGTTAACGCCTTGAATATCCGTGCCGAAGCGGGACGGGTGGATCAGCCGAGACGGCTCGCAAGCTGCCACCAGTGCGGTTGTGCGGCGGCGATGTCCGCCCCCGCCGTGTCCCTTGCCGCCTCGCTTTCGAACAGGGCAAAGCACGTTGCTCCAGACCCCGACATCCGCACGAGCCGCGTGCCCCAAGCAGCGGCAAGCGCCTCCAGCACATCCCCGATCACCGGCGCGACGCCCCTTGCTGGCGCCTCCAGATCGTTGCGCGCACTCCAAAGGTCCGCCGGCAGCGGCTCGCCGTCGCGCCCCGCCCAGCCGCGAAAGACGTCGGCGGTGGAAACGCCGACGCGCGGGTTGACCAGCAGCAGCGGCGCGCCTGTGACAGCCGACGCATCAAAAGGCGCAAGATCGTCGCCTCGGCCCGTTCCCAGGCACGGCCGCGACAGCAGGCATGCTGGAACGTCCGCGCCAAGAGAGCGGGCGATCTTAAGAAGCTCGGGCTCCCCGGCCCCAATACCCCACAACCGGTCCAGCAACCGCAGCGCCGCCGCCGCGTCGGCCGATCCGCCGCCGATCCCCGAAGCCACCGGAAGCCGCTTGTCGAGGATCAGCCCAGCGCCCTTCCCCACCTGCAACCGCGCCTGCAACGCCCGCGCCGCGCGCAGCACCAGATTATCCTCGCCGGAACTCAACCCGTCCGCGAACGGTCCCTCCACCCGAAGGCTCAGCTCCGCCGCCTCGGTGGCCCGCAGGAGATCGCCGTGTTCGGCGAAGGCGAACACCGTCTCGAGCCGATGGTAGCCGTCCGGCTCCCGCCCCCGCACGTGCAGCGCCAGGTTGATCTTGGCGCGGGCAAGCTCCTCCATCAGGGCGCGGCGAGGCTCGGCTTGAGGCCCGTCTCGATCTTGGACTTGAGCCGCGTCGCCGCATCCGCCTCCGCATAGACCAGGGCCGCCTGCCAGGCGTAGCGCGCCTCGAAGCGGCGGCCGGCGCTGTAATATGCGTCGCCGAGATGCTCGTTGATCGCGGTGTCGGCGGGCTGACCAAGGGCGGCACGCTCGAGCAGCTCGATCGCTTTGGGCACATCGCCGCGCACATAATGCGCCCAGCCGAGCGAATCGGTGATCGACGCATCGTCGGGCTGGAGCTTGCTCGCCTCGCGGATCAGCCGCTCGGCCTCGACGATATTCTCGCGCCGCTCGAGCTGCGAATAGCCAAGATAGTTGAGCACCACCGCCTGCTCGGGCGCGAGCTTGTAGGCCTGCTCCAGCGCGGCTTTGCCCTCGCTCCAGCGCCCCGCCTCGGTGAGCGCGCCGCCCCTGAGCAGCCACAAGCCCCATTCCGGCTGCGCGGCCTTGGCGCCGCCACGGATAAGATCGAGCGCCTTGCCGTAGGCTTCCGCCGCTTGTTCATGCTTCGTGTCCGCGCTGAGCAGGTCGCCGAGCCGCGCCCAGCCCGAGACCGAAGCGGGCTGCGCGGCAACAAAGGTTCGCGCTTCCGCGACCGCCGCTTCGCCGCGGCCGCTTTCGCTCAGGATCCGAAGCCGCAGATCGGCGGAATCGACCTGCAGCACATCGTCGCCGGGCACCTTCTCCAAGGCCGCAAGCGCGGCCTCGTTCTTGTCCTGCGCCGCCAGAAGCTCGGCGGTGACGAGCCAGGGCGAGGCGTTTTCCGGCGCAAGAAAGGTCGCGGTGCGCGCCAGGGTGAGGGCAAGCTCGGGCGCCTCGTTGGCGGCCGCATCGGCCGCAAGACGAAGCATGAGCTCCGAAATGCCCTCGGCGGCCGAATCCATCGAACTGCGCAGCGGCTTTCCCGCCGCAAGCCGGGCCCGCGCGGCCATGAGCGAGGGCGACTGCCCCTCGAGAAGGTCGAGCGCTTCGCCCTTGTTGCCCTTGCGCGTGAGGTGGGCGGCGGCGGCAATCGCGAGCCTTGGCGGCAGCGGCCCCGCTTGCTCAAGCGCCCGCAGCGCCGCCATGCCCTCCTTCGTCTTCCCTTTGGCAAAAAGCAGGAATGGCCGATGCTCGGAGGCATAGCCTGCCGCAAAGGAATTGTCCTTGAGCGCGGCGAGCGGCGCCAGCGGGTCGCCCTTCCCCGAACCAACCGCGAGCCAGGCGTCAAAGGTGGGTGCGAGGTGCGAGAAGATCGGGTTTGCGCGGAGTTGATCGAGCTCGAGACGCGCCGCTTTCCACTGCTTGCGGCTTACCGCGTCGGCGAACAGGACAAGGCGTCCGTCGGGGCTGATCTTGCCCAATGCGGCGAGCGCCCGGGCGGCGCTGACCGCCAAAGCCTTGTCGCCGACGGTGAATGCCTGGCGGAACGCGGCGGTGGCGAGCACCTCATTTTCGGGCGCCAGCGCCAGTGCGGCGGCGTAGCGTCGAGCCGAGTCCTGCGGCGCGCCGAAGCTATCGGCGGCGCGGGCGCGGGCATAATCGGCGAGCGCCGAACGCTCCTGCACCTCGGCCGAAGCGGCGTGGAGCGGGACAAACAGGCTGCCGGCCAGCAGCGCGCCGAAAACCGGCCTACATGTTGGGATAATTCGGCCCTCCTCCGCCTTCCGGCACGACCCAATTGATGTTCTGGGTTGGATCCTTGATGTCGCACGTCTTGCAATGGACGCAGTTCTGCGCGTTGATCTGGAGGCGCGGCTTGCCGGCCTCCTCGACATATTCATAAACGCCCGCCGGGCAGTAACGCTGCTCCGGCCCGGCAAATTCGGGCAAGTTGATCCGCGTCGGAACCGTGGGGTCCTTGAGCGTCAGGTGGATCGGCTGATCTTCCTCGTGATTGGTGTTCGAAATGAACACGGAGGAAAGCTTGTCGAAGCTGATCACGCCGTCGGGCTTGGGATAGTCGATCGGCTTGACGAGGTCGCGGCGCCAGAGCGTTTCGTTGTCCTTGTGATGCTTCATGGTGAACGGCAGGCCGATCTTGAGCGTGCGCATCCACATGTCGGCGCCGGCCAGCAGGGTGCCGGCGGTACCGCCGAACTTGGCAACCATCGGCTCGACGTTGCGCACCGTCTTGAGTTCGTCCGCCACCCAGCTCGCGTGCAAGGCGGTGTCGTAAGCGTCCAGGCTGTCGCCGGAGCGCTCTGCGCCGATGGCCTCGAATGCGGCTTCGGCGGCGAGCATGCCTGACTTCATTGCGGTGTGGCTGCCCTTGATCCGCGGCACGTTGACGAAGCCCGCCGAGCAGCCGATCAGCACGCCGCCCGGGAAGGCGAGCTGCGGAATGGCCTGGTACCCGCCCTCGTTGATGGCCCTGGCGCCGTAGGAAACCCGGCGGCCACCCTCCAGCATCTCGCGGATGGCGGGGTGCTGCTTCCAGCGCTGGAATTCCTCGAACGGCGAGAGATACGGGTTGCGGTAATTGAGCGCGACCACGAAGCCCAAAGCGACCTGGTTGTTCTCCTGGTGGTAGAGGAAGCCCCCGCCCCAGGCGTCGTCCAGCGGCCAGCCCTGGGTGTGGATCACCCGGCCGGCTTCGTGCTTGACGGGATCGATGTCCCAAAGCTCTTTCAGGCCGATACCGTAGACCTGCGGCTCGCTGTCCTTGTCGAGCTCGAAGATCCGCTTCACTTCCTTGGTAAGGTGGCCGCGCGCGCCTTCCGCGAAAAAGGTGTAACGGCCGTGAAGCTCCATGCCGGGCTGGTAGTCGGGCTTGTGGGTGCCATCGCGCGCCACGCCCATGTCGCCGGTGGCGACGCCCTTCACCGAGCCGTCGTCGTTGAACAGCACTTCGGCCGCCGCAAAGCCGGGGAAAATCTCGACGCCCAGGCCCTCGGCGACACCCGCGAGCCAGCGGCACAGATTGCCGAGGCTCACCGTAAACGTGCCCTTGTTGTTCATGAAGGGTGGCATCAGCAGGTGGGGCATCTCGTACTTTTTGGTACGGGTCAGCACCCAATGGTGGTTCTCCGTCGCCGGCACGGTGAGCGGGCTGCCCATCTGGCGCCAGTTCGGCAGCAATTCGTCCATCGCGCGCGGATCGACCACCGCGCCCGACAGGATATGCGCTCCGACTTCCGAGCCTTTTTCGAGAATGCAGACCGAAAGCTCGCGGCCCTGTTCCTCGGCCAATTGCTTGAGGCGGATGGAGGCCGCAAGGCCGGCTGGGCCCGCGCCGACGATCACCACGTCATACGCCATCGACTCTCGCTGCGACATTCGCCTCTCCATTCGGCGCCGCCCGGCATCGGTTTCGTCGCAGGCAGCCAACATCTCGCAGATAGGAGGCAATTTTGCGGTTGACCAGCCCGCCCGCACCGCCTTCCAGTGGCGGCGGATGGAGCGGGGAAACGATCCACTGACACCGGAGGCCGCGGCAAGCGTCCTGGCATGGTGGGCCGATGCGGGCGTCGATACGTTGATCGACGAAGAGCCGCGCGACTGGTTGCGCCCGCAGGAGAAGGCGCCGCCGCCCGTGCGGGTGGAAACGAGGCCGGTGGCACGCGCCGTGCCCGCGGCTCCGGTTGTCACGTCCCCCACGCCCGGAGAGCCGCTACCGGACCAGCTCAACCTCTTCCAGGCCTGGCTCAAGGACAGCGCCACCCTGCCCTACGCCGCCCCGGCCGCGCCGCGCGTCTGCCCGTCGGGCGATCCCGCCTCCGGGCTGATGATCATGGCCGATATGCCGACGGCGGAGGATTGCAGCGCCAACACCCTCCTGTCGGGCGACACCGGCCGCCTGTTCGACCGAATGCTCGCCGCGATCGGCCGCGACCGCGAGTCCGTCTACCTCGCCGCTTTATCCTGCCTGCGCTCGCCCAGCGGCCTGTTCAACGCCGAGGGTGCGGGCAATTGCGCGACCCTGGCCCGCCACCATATCGGCCTCGCCGCGCCGCGGGTGGTGCTGCTGCTCGGCGACGCCTGCTCCAAGGCGTTGCTTGGCCTGCCGCTGCCGCAGGCACGCGGACGCCTGCACGAAGTTGCGACCCAGGCCGGCCCCGTGAAGGCGCTGGTCACTCTGTCCCCCAAGGACCTGCTCAAAACACCGGCCCATAAGCGCTTCGCCTGGGCCGACCTGCAAATGCTGATCGAGGAACTGAAATCGTGACGAGGCTTTGCCCGCTCCTTCTCGCCGCCGCCGCCGCTTGTGCGCTTCCCGCAGCCGCGCACGCCGCAGCAGACATCGTGGAAGCGGGCGCCGAGACTGCAGCGCCACGCCGCCCGCTTCCTTCCGAACTCAAGCCGGAGGAGCGCACCGTCTGGCGCGAAGTCTTCGGGGCGATCCGCTCCGGCGACTGGCTGGCCGCTTCCACCAGGCTCGCGCTTGCGCCGGACGGCCCGCTCAAGAACGCCGCTTATGCGGAATATTATCTCGCCAAGGACTCGCCTAAGGTCGAGCTCGAGCCCCTCGTCAGGCTGATCGCCGCCGCACCGGAGGCGCCCAAGGCGGAGCAGCTCGCCCGCCTCGCCCAGACCCGCGGCGCCATTGACTTGCCGGTGCTTCCAACCGCCCAGTCCCTGGTCTGGCAGGGCAGCCAGCCGCGCCGCTCGCGGGCGCAAGCGACCAAGGGCGATCTCGCCGCGCCCGCGCTCGAGAAGCTTGTCCAGCCGCTGATCGTCGCCGACCAGCCCGCCGAAGCCGAAGCCTTGCTTCTCCAGTACCAGGATCAGCTCACCCCCGAAGCGCGCACCGAGTTCCAGCAGCGCATCGGCTGGTCTTATTACCTGATCGGCAACAACGCCGACGGCCGCCGCCTGTCCGAGCTTGCCCGCGCCGGCAGCGGCGAATGGACGATGCAGGGCGCCTGGGTGTCGGGACTTTCGAGCTGGCGGATGAACGATTGCCGCGCCGCCGCCGACGCTTTCGCAACCGTCGCCAACCGCTCCTCCGACTTCGAACTGATCGCCGCCGGACATTATTGGGCAGCGCGCTCCGACATGATGTGCGGCCGTCCCGAACGGGTGCAATCCCAGCTCCGCAGCGCCGCGCGGAACAAGGAAACCTTCTACGGAATGCTCGCCGCCCGGGCGCTCGGCATCAAGACCCGCGACTTTGCCGGCCTTCACGATTTCCGCGACGCGGAGTGGCAGAGCGTGGCGCGCAAGCCCAACATCCGCACCGCCCTGGCGCTGAACGAGATCGGCGAAACCGCGCTTGCCGACCAATATATCCGCCAGCAGGCGCGGATCGGCGGCGCGGCGGACCACGACGCCCTCCTCCACCTCGTCGCCGACCTGAACCTTGCCTCGACCCAGTTCTGGCTCGCGCACAATGCACCCCGCGGCTCGTCGGTGAACGCCGCCGCGCGCTACCCGCGGCCCGACTGGAAGCCGATCAAGGGCTGGCGCGTCGACCAGGCGCTGGTCTTCGCCCACGCCCTCCAGGAATCGAACTTCCGGACCGAAGTGGTGAGCCCCGCCGGCGCCGTCGGCCTAATGCAGGTCCGCCCCGGCACCGCCGGCGACGTCGCCCGCTGGAACGGCGACGCTTATGCCCGCGAGCACTTGAACCAGCCCGCCTCCAACCTCGAATACGGCCAGGGCTATATCGAATATCTGCGCGACCTGCCGGCCACCGGCGGCCTGCTGCCCAAGGTGATCGCCGCCTACAATGCCGGGCCAAGGCCGATTGGCGAGTGGAACGGGCGGCAGATCGATAAGGGCGATCCGCTCCTTTACATTGAGTCGATTCCCTATTGGGAAACGCGCGGCTACGTGCCGATCGTGCTTCGCAATTATTGGGTTTACGAGGAAGGCTTCGGTAAGCCGTCGCCGAGCCGCACCGCCCTTGCCCAAGGGCTGTGGCCGCGCTTCCCGGGTCTGGCGGGCGCCCCGGCTGTCCGGATGACGCAGGGCACGGATTGATCTAGTTCTTGCTTTGTTCTCATGCCGGTGCGACAAGCATCGGCATGAGTCGCCCCGACGTTCACCACGGCCGCGGCGCGCCCGAGAACCGGACGCCGACCCGCTTCAACCTGCCCGTGCGGGAGGCGGACGGCGACTGGCTGGATGCCCGGGAGGACGTGGACGGCGAAGCGCCGCCGCTGCGCACCACGATCACCGTCGAGAAGCCGAAGACGATCATCTCGCGCAACACCTCGCCCGACATCGGCTTCGACCGCTCGATCAATCCCTATCGGGGTTGCGAGCATGGCTGCATCTACTGCTTCGCCCGGCCGACCCACGCGTATCACGATCTTTCCCCCGGTCTCGACTTCGAAACCAAGCTGTTCGTGAAGCCGGACGCCGCCAAGCTGCTCCGCGCCGAGCTTGCCAAGCCCGGCTATCAGGTCCGCTCCATGGCGCTCGGCACCAACACCGACCCTTACCAGCCGATCGAAGCCAAGTTCCGAATCACCCGAAGCGTTCTGGAGGTGCTTGCCGAGACCAGGCACCCCTTCTCCATCACCACCAAGTCGGACCGGGTGGTGCGGGACATCGACATCGTATCGCGGATGGCGGCGGAGGGGCTTGCCTCGGTGGCCATTTCGATCACCTCGCTGCAGCCTTCCATCTCCCGAACCCTCGAACCGCGCGCGCCTTCGGGCCGCAAGCGCCTAGCCGCGGTAAAGGCGCTGAGCGAGGCGGGCGTGCCGGTCACCGTTGCGATCGCCCCGGTAGTGCCGGGCATCACCGATCATGAGATCGAGGCGATCGTCGAAGCTGGCGCCGAGGCCGGCGCGCGCGGCGTGTTCTTTCTGCCGGTGCGTCTCCCCCACGAGGTTGCGCCCTTGTTCCGCGCCTGGCTGGACGAGCACTTCCCCGACCGCGCCGACAAGGTGATGAACATCATCCGCGCCATGCGCGGCGGCAAGGACAACGATGCGCAGTTTTTCACCCGCCTCCAGGGCTTCGGCCCTTGGGCCGACCTGATGCGGGTACGGCTGGAAAAGGCGGCGCGGAAGCACGGACTGAACCGGGAGAAGCAGCCCTTGAGGTGCGACCTGTTCGTCCCACCCCAAGGGCCACAACTGCGGCTGCTCTAGAGTTCCTCCCCATCGGGAGATGGGGAGGGGAACCATGCGAAGCATGGTGGAGGGGTAACTACAGAGAAGTTGGAGGTTCACGCGCCGGACCCCCGGGCCCGGAACCAACTACCCCTCCACCACCCTTCGGGTGGTTCCCCTCCCCACGCTTCGCGCAGGGAGGAACTTAGGCCGCGCTCTTCAGCCGGTAGTGCTTATATTCTTCCCGAAGCTTGGTCTTGAGCAGCTTGCCCGTCGCCGTGTGCGGGAGGCTTTCGACGAACACCACCTCGTCGGGCAACCACCACCGCGCCACATGCCTGGCGAGATGCTCGAGCACTTCCGCCCCAGTTACCTCCGCCCCGGCCTTGCGCACGACCAGCAGCAAGGGCCGCTCGTCCCACTTCGGATGATACACCCCCACCGCGGCGGCCTCCGCCACACCCGGACAGCCAACGGCGGCATTCTCCAGGTCGATCGAACTGATCCACTCGCCGCCGGACTTGATCACGTCCTTGGACCGGTCGGTGATCTGCATCGCCCCGCTGGCATGGAGGATCGCCACATCGCCCGTGTCGAACCAGCCGTCCGCATCCACGCACGGCCCGCCTTCGTCCGCGAAATACTGCTTGATCACCCACGGCCCGCGCGCCTGCAGCCGGCCGGACGCCACGCCGTCGCGGGGGAGGAGGTTGCCTTCGTCATCCACCGTGCGCAGTTCGACTCCGAACGGCACCCGCCCCTGCTTGCAGACATAGTCGACCTGTTCCACCTCGCTCATCGAGTCCCAGTCCGCGAGCGGCGCCCCCGAGGTGCCGAGCGGCGACATCTCGGTCATCCCCCAGGCGTGGCCGACGCGGATGTCCCTGGCCCTGAACCATTCGATCATCGCCCGGGGCGCCGCCGCGCCGCCGATGTGGATCAGCGAAAGGGGGCCGAGATCGACGTCGCCCGCATCGACATGGTTCATCAGCGCCAGCCACACCGTCGGCACGCCGGCGCTGTGCGTCACGCCTTCGTCGCGCATCAGGTCGCACATCACGCTCGGCGTGTAATCGGCTGAAAAGACCATCTTTCCGCCGACCATCGCGGTGGAGAAAGGCAGCCCCCAAGCGGCGGCGTGGAACATCGGCACGATCGGCAGCACCACCGACCGCGCCGAAAGGTCGAACACGTCCCGACTGACTTCGGCCAGCGCGTGCAGCAAGGTGGAACGGTGTTCGTACAGCACGCCCTTGGGGTTCCCGGTGGTGCCGCTGGTGTAGCAAAGCATCGCCGGCTCGCGCTCGTCGCCTTCCACCCACTGGTAGTCGCCGTCCTCGGCGGCGATCAGGTCCTCGAAGCCACCAGCGCCGCCAGCCGGATCGAAGCAGATATAATGCTCGATCGTCGTCCATAACGGCTTCAGTCGCTCCACGATCGGCGCAAAGACGGCGTCGTAGAACAGCACCCGGTCTTCGGCATGGTTGGCGATGTAGACGAGCTGGTCGTCAAACAGCCGCGGGTTGACCGTGTGGATCACGCCGCCCATGCCGATCGCGCCGTACCAGGCGACGATGTGGCGGCTGTGGTTCATGCCAAGCGTCGCGACACGGTCGCCCCTGCCAATGCCGAGCCGCTCCAGCGCCTGCGCGAGCTTGCGCGAATCGCGATGGATTTCCGCCCAGTTTGTGCGGGTGATCGTGTGGTCAGCCCACAGCGAGACCAGCTCGCGCGTGCCGTGCTCGCGCGCCGCATGGTCCAGGATCCGGGGTATCCGGAGCGGCCAATCCTGCATTCCACCGAGCATAAACCCTCCCAAGCGAGAGGCGCAGTCTATGCGGTCAGGAAACCAGCGCAAGCCGCGGCGCGGCGCTTGTTGCAACGGAGAGGTGAACGGCGGTGACGCCCTCCAGCCGCTCGAGCCGCGCCGCAAGCTCCGCATCGAGCTTGAAGTCGCGGCCAAGCACGACATCGGCGCGCCCGCTCTGCACCGGCGCCCGAAGCCGGAGCTCGCCGCTGCCGCCGCGCTCCGATGCGAGCATCTGCGCAAGACGCGCAAGGACGTGCGGCCCCTCGACCTCGATCTCAAGCTGCAATCGGGTGCGCTTCGACAATCCCTCGAACGGTTGAACCGCCTTCACCGTCACCCGCGGCGATTCCTCGCCGGGCCGGCGATCGAGCTCGACCGTCAGCAGCGCGCAGGTCCCGTCCTTGGCCGCTTCCTCAATCCGCACGGCGACGTCGTCGTCGAACACGGTGGAGACGAACTGGCCGGACGTGTCCGACATCGTCGCCATCAGATAGCGCCGCCCGCGCGCGGAGGTGCGCCAGCGCGCCTCCTCGACCAACGCCGCCATCACCGCGCCCGATCGCCCGCCCTCCGCCGGGGCCGGCATGCTGCCGAGGTCCGCAAAGGTGCGCGCGCCATGCGCCACCGCGAGGTGCCGGTAACGGTCCACCGGATGCGCCGAGAAGTAGAAACCGAATGCTTCCTTCTCCGCCGCCATGCTCTCGGCCATCGTCCAGGTCGCGACCACCGGCATGCGGATCGGCACGACATTGCTTTCGCCCCCGAACAGGCCGCCCTGCCCGCTGGTCCGCGCGTCGGCGGCGCTGGCGGCGTGGGCCAGGATCGTCTCGGCCGCCGCGAACACCGCCGAGCGGTTGGGCGCAACGCCGTCGAACGCGCCGCCGGCGGCAAGGCTTTCAAGCTGGCGGCGGTTGAGCAGCCGCGGATCGACTCGTTCGGAGAAATCCTCGAGCGATTTGAACCGCCCCTGCTCCTTCCGCTCGCCGACGAGCTGCTCCATCGCTTTCTCGCCGACGCCTTTCAGGGCGCCGAGCGCATAGCGCACCGACAAACTGCCATCGTCCTCGCTCCGCTCGACGGCGAACTCGGCCTCGCTGGCGTTGATGCAGGGCGGCAGGCAGGCGACATCCAATCGCCGCATGTCGTCGACGAAGATCGCCAGCTTGTCGGTCTGGTGCATGTCGAAGCACATCGACGCGGCGAAGAATTCCACCGGATGGTGCGCCTTCACCCACGCCGTCTGGTAGGCGACCAGCGCATAGGCCGCGGCGTGGCTCTTGTTGAAACCGTAGCCGGCGAACTTGTCGATCAAGTCGAACAATTCGTTGGCCTTGGGCCGGCCGATGTCGTTGGCCGCGCAGCCGGTGACGAAGCGTTCGCGCTGCGCATCCATCTCGGCCTTGATCTTCTTGCCCATCGCGCGGCGGAGAAGGTCGGCCTCGCCCAGGCTGTAGCCGGCAAGCACCCGCGCCGCCTCCATCACCTGCTCCTGGTAGACGAAGATGCCGTAGGTTTCCTTCAGCACCTTTTCGAGCAGCGGGTGCGGGTATTCGATCGGCTCGCGCCCGTTCTTGCGGGCGCCGAACATCGGGATGTTGTCCATCGGGCCCGGCCGGTAGAGCGATACGAGCGCGATGATGTCTTCGAAACTGGTCGGCTTCACCGCCGCGAGCGTGCGCCGCATGCCTTCCGATTCGAGCTGGAAGACGCCCACCGTGTCGCCGCGCTGAAGGAGCTTGTAGACTTCCTCATCGTCCCACGACAGCCGGTCGAGTTCCGCCGTAACGCCGCGCTTGGCGAGCATCTGAACGGCTTTCTGCAGCACCGACAGCGTCTTCAGGCCCAAGAAGTCGAACTTCACGAGACCGGCGGCTTCGACATATTTCATGTCGAACTGAGTCACCGGCATGTCCGACCGTGGGTCGCGGTAGAGCGGCACCAGCGCGTCGAGCCGCCGGTCGCCAATCACCACGCCGGCCGCGTGCGTGGAGCTGTGCCGCGGCAGGCCTTCGAGCTTCATCGCAAGGTCGAACAGACGCCTTACCTGCGCGTCGTTCTTATAGTCGGCGGCGAGTTCGGAAACGCCGTTCAGCGCCCGCTCCAGAGTCCATGGATCGGCGGGAAGGTTGGGGATCAGCTTGGCGAGGCGATCGACCTGACCGTACGACATCTGCAGCACGCGGCCCGTGTCCTTAAGGACGGCGCGCGCCTTCAGCTTTCCGAAGGTGATGATCTGCGCGACCTTGTCGGCGCCGTAACGCCCCTGCACGTAGCGGATCACTTCGCCGCGCCGGGTTTCGCAAAAGTCGATGTCGAAGTCGGGCATCGACACGCGTTCCGGGTTGAGGAAGCGTTCGAACAGGAGGCCCAGCTTGATCGGATCGAGATCGGTGATGGTCAGCGACCAGGCGACCACGGAGCCCGCGCCCGATCCGCGACCCGGGCCGACGGGGATGTCGTTGTCCTTGGCCCATTTGATGAAGTCGGCAACGATCAGGAAATAGCCCGGGAAGCCCATGTTGACGATAACGTCGACTTCGAAATCGAGCCGGTCGAAATAGATCTTCCGCTCCTCCTCGGTGAAGGCGGCGTAGGCGGCGAGCCGCGCCTCCAGCCCTGCCCGGGCGTCGGCACGAAGCTGGGCGGCCTCGCCCTCCAGATCGCCGGCGACGCTCGGCAGGATCGGCTTGCGCTTGGGCGCGCCGAACGCGCAGCGGCGGGCAATGACGGCGGTGTTCTCGATCGCTTCGGGAAGGTCGCTGAACAGCCGCCGCATTTCCTCTGCGGGCTTGATCCAGGCCTCGGGCGAGGAGCGTTCGCGGTCGTCCCGATCGATCTGGCTGGACTGCGCGATGCACAGCATCGCGTCGTGCGCTTGATGGAAACTGGCGTCGGCGTAGCGCGCCGGGTTGGTCGCGACGAGCGGGAGATCGCGCCCGTAGGCAAGTTCGATCAGCCGCGGCTCCGCACGCTCCTCCACGGAGTCGCCGCGGCGCGACAGCTCGATGTAGAGACGGCCCGGGAACAGCACCTGGAGACGATCGAGAATGTCTAGCGCCGGCTTCTCCTGCCCCTCAGCGAGCAGCCGCGCCAACGCGCCTTCGGCACCGGCGGTAAGCGCAATCAGGCCGTCAGTGCGTCCCTCCAGAAAGGCGAGCGGTACATGCGCTTCTTCCTCGAGTGGACGGTCGAGGTGAGCGGCGGAAACGAGCGCGCACAGATTGTCGTAGCCGCGCGCATTCTGGGCGTAGAGCGCAAGCCAGTCGAGGCCGTTGCCGTCAGGCCGCGCCACCGCGAGCATTGTGCCAATGATCGGCTGAACGCCCTCGCCTTTCGCCGCCTCGGTGAAGGCCATTGCGGCGTAAAGGCCGTTCTTGTCGGTCAGCGCCGCGGCCGGAAAGTCGAGCTTCTTGGCATGCTTGGCGATCGCCTTGGGCTCGATCGCGCCTTCCAGCATGGTGTAGCAGGAGAAGATGCGCAGCGGAACGTAAGGGGCGGCCATGCCCAATGTTATGGGCAGGCGCGCCGCCCAAGGGAAGTGGCGGCGCGGCCTTTGTCCACAGGATTCCGCTCCTCTTAGCGGCCGTCGGCGATGCTCCTGATCTCCGCGATGCGCGAATTGTAGGCGGCCGTCACGCAGGCCTCGCTGCCGCAGCGCTCGCGCTTGGCCAGAAAGGCGTCGCGGCTTCGACGCAGGTGGCTTCGGGTGCCCGGATCGGCGCTGGCCATCGCGGCGTAGAAGATCGACGACATCTGCCGGTCCTTGGCCGCGAGGCTGGGCGAGGCGCAGACCATACGTTCGCTGCTCGATCGGCCGTAGCGGCAGTTGAAGCTCGGCTTGGCTGCGCCGCCCGTTTTGGACTGCGGTGGCGCCTCCGCTTTCTGCACCGGAGCCGACGCGCGCGGCTTGGCCACGACTGGCGGCGGCGGCGGCGCCTTGGCTGGGGCGCGTGGCGGCGCTGCTCTCGGCTGCCCGGCTGCGGCAGTTTGGGTGGGCGGCGGCGACACCTCTGCGACAGGCTCCATCAGCACCGTTTCAGCGGGCGCCGAGGGCGGCGCGCTCGCCTGCGGGATTTCCACCACCCGCGCCAGCGCCTGGCCGCTGAGCCCGAACGTCGCAAGCCGGTAGATGATCGGCTCGGCGCCATCCATCTGGTACACCATGCCGCTGCCGTCCGCCGCCGCCTGGGCGGCATATTCCACTTCGGCGTCCAGTCGGCGCTTGCCGTCGAACGCATTCTCCGCGCCCGGGGGAAGCTCGAGCACGAAGCGGCCGGTGCAGACGGTGACGTTCAGGTCCTCGTCCCGGCTCTTGACCAGCGGTTTCTCCATCCGCACCACCGACGATGCCGCGAGCGGATCGAGATTGCGGGGATCGGAATTGCGAATCCGCGCCGCCTCGTCGAACACCAGTTCCTTGAGGCGATCGTAGGTTCCTGCCGAGGCACAAGCCTTGCGGATCCGCTCGTTGCGCTCCGAGGCGAGTTGCTTTTCAGTCTTCTCCGCGGGAGCACTCGGCTTCTTCATCCAGTCGCACGCCGGCAGCGTCAGGAGCAGGGCCGAAGCCGCTGCCAAACCGGTAAGCTTACGCAATTCCATAACGCTCCTCTCGCACCCGGTGCGCGAGCGGCAGCCCGCTTATTCCAGCACACCCTCGTGCAAACGCAGCACTCGGTCCATCTTTCCCGCGATCCGCTCATTGTGAGTCGCCACCAAAGCGGCGCTGCCTTCGCCGCGGACGAGGGAGAGGAATTCGCCGAACACCACGTCGGCGGTGGCTTCGTCGAGATTGCCCGTCGGCTCGTCGGCAAGCACCAGCGCGGGGCGGTTGGCGAGGGCGCGGGCGACGGCGACGCGCTGCTGCTCGCCGCCCGACAATTGGCTGGGGCGATGGGTAAGCCGCTCGCCCAGGCCCAGAGCGGTGAGCAGGCTTTCGGCGCGCTCACGCGCCGCCTCGGCGGTGCCGCCGTGGATGAGCTGGGGCAGGATCACATTCTCCGCCGCGTTGAAATCGGGGAGGAGGTGGTGGAACTGGTAGACGAAGCCCAATGCGTCGCGGCGCAGGCGGGTGCGGCCGTCATTGTCGAGCTTCGCCGCTTCCTCGCCCCCGATCCGGATCGAGCCCTCGAAGCCGCCCTCCAGCAAGCCGACCGCCTGAAGCAGGGTCGACTTGCCCGATCCGGAAGGGCCAAGCAGCGCCACGATCTCGCCCTGGCGGATGTCGAGATCCACTCCGCGCAGCACGTGGATGGTGACACCCCCCTGCTGGAAGCTGCGCTGGAGGCCGCGAACGGCGAGAACTTCATTCATAACGCAGCACCTGTACGGGATCGGTGCTCGCCGCCTTCCACGCCGGGTAGAGGGTGGCGAGGAAGCTGAACAGCAGCGCCATGGCAGTGATCGCGATCACCTCGACGGGATCGGTCTTGGACGGCAGCTCGGTAAGAAAGCGGATCGACGGGTCCCACAAATTCTGCCCGGTGACGAACTGGATGAAGTTCACCACCGACTGGCGGAAGAACAGAAAGATCGCGCCCAGGACCAGCCCGGCGAGAATTCCGAGCGAGCCGATGCTGACGCCGACGGTCATGAACACCTTCATCATCGACCGCCTCGTCGCGCCCATGGTGCGCAGGATGGCGATGTCGCGGGTCTTGGCGCGGACCAGCATGATCAGCGACGACAGGATGTTGAACACCGCCACCAGGATAATGATCGACAGCACCACGAACATCGCCACCCGCTCCACCTGAAGCGCTTCGAACAGCGAGCTGTTGAGACTGCGCCAGTCGGCGACCACACCCTGCCCGCGCACCGCGGCCGAAAGCGGCGCCAGGATCTCGCCGACCTTGTCCGCATCCACCGTCTGCACCTCCACCATGCCGACCGCGTCGCCAAGCATCAGCAGGGTCTGCGCGTCCTCGATCGGCATGACCACGAACGCCTTGTCGTAATCGTAGACGCCCACTTCGAAGATTGCGACCACCGTGTAGGACACGATGCGCGGCACCGTTCCGAAGGGCGTGGTGCGCCCTTCCGGGCTGATCAGGCTGATCTCGCCGCCGACCTTGGCGCCGAGCGCCTCCGCAAGCCGCGCACCGATCGCCACCGAGTTGGAGCCGGGCTGGAGCCTGTCGAGCGACCCCGAATGCACATTCCCCTGCAGCTGCTTGTTGGCAAGAATGTCGCCGCGCTGCATGCCGCGCACCAGCACGCCTTCGACCCGGCCCGAATAGCTCGCCATCAACGGCTGCTCGATCAGCGGGATCGCCTCGGTGACGCCCGGCGTCCGCCGCGCCTGCTCCACGATCCCCTGCCAGTTCTGCAGCTGCCCGCCATAGCCCTGCACCACCGCATGGCCGTTCAGGCCGACGATCTTGTCGAACAGCTCGGCCCGAAAACCGTTCATCACGCTCATCACCACGATCAACGCGGCGACGCCGAGCGCAACCGCAACCAGGCTGATCGAGGCGACGAGGAAGATGAACCCCTCCCCCTTGCCCGGAAGCAGATAGCGCTTGGCAATCATCCGCTCGTAGCGGTTGAGGATCATCCCGCCAGCCTCGCCAGCGCGCTCTCCACCGACAGCTCTTCACGCTCGCCGGTCGCCCGGCGCTTGAGCTCCACCACGCCGCGCTCCAGCCCCTTGGGGCCGAGGATGAGCTGCCAGGGAAGGCCGATCAGGTCCATGGTCGCGAACTTGGCGCCGCCGCGTTCGTCGCGGTCGTCGTAAAGCGTCTCGACGCCAGCCTCCGTCAGCCGGCGGTAGAGATCGTCGCAGCCCTCCGCGCAGCCTTCATGGTCGGCACGCATGTTGATCAAGCCTACGGTGAACGGCGCAACGCTCTCCGGCCAGACGATCCCGCCTTCGTCATGGCTCGCCTCGATGATCGCGCCGATCAGGCGGGACACGCCGATGCCGTAGCTGCCCATGTGCGGGTGAACCGTGCCGCCTTCTTTCGTCTGCACCTGCAGCCCCATGGCGGTGCTGTACTTGGTGCCGAAGGCGAAGATGTGCCCAACCTCGATGCCGCGCCGCGAGCGCAGCCGATCGGCCGGCACCGGGCAATCGGCGACCTTGGCATGCTCCTCTTCCTCCATCGCGTAGAGGCCGGTGAGCTTCGCAATCGTGGACGAGTCGGCGGCGAGCAATTCCTCCCGAGTCACATCCTCCAGCGCGCCGTCGTAGAAGATCGCGCTTTCGCCGGTGTCGGCAAGGATGTGGAATTCGTGGCTCAGATTGCCGCCGATCGGCCCGGTCGGCGCCCGCACCGGCACCGCCTGAAGCCCAAGCCGCGCAAAGGTGCGAAGATAGGCGACGAACATCGCCTCGTAGCTCGCCTGCAAGCCCGCCTCGTCAATGTCGAAGCTGTAGGCGTCCTTCATCAGGAACTCGCGGCCGCGCATTACGCCGAAGCGCGGGCGGGTCTCGTCGCGGAATTTCCACTGGATGTGGTACAAAGTGCGCGGCAAATCGCGGTAGCTCTTGGCGGCGTCGCGGAAGATGGCGGTGATCATCTCCTCGTTGGTCGGTCCGTAGAGCATTTCGCGCTCGTGCCGGTCGGTGAAGCGCAGCATCTCCGGCCCATAAGCGTCGAAACGGCCCGACTGGCGCCACAGATCGGCCGACTGGATGGTCGGCATCAGCAGCTCGATTGCTCCGGCGCGATCCTGCTCCTCGCGCACGATCCCCTCGATCTTGTTCAGCACGCAAAGGCCGAGCGGCAGCCAGGCGTAGATGCCGGCGGCGGTCTGGCGCACCAGTCCGGCGCGGAGCATCAGCTTGTGGCTGACGATCTGGGCGTCGGACGGCGTTTCCTTGGTAACGGGCAGGAAGTAGCGGGAAAGACGCATGCTGTGGCGATCCGGTGTAAAGCTCGGGCTGAGCCACGCCTCTAAGGGGGGGCTCTCCCCAAGGCAACCGCCCGCGCCGGAGCGCCGCCGGAAGCCGCTGTTGCCCCGCGCCGGAGCGCCGCTCCAAGCCGCTGTTGCCCCGCGCCGGAGCGCAGCTCCAAGCCGCTGTTGCAAAGCCGACACAGTTGTTGAGCATTTTGCCACAAGTCCTTGGAAGGACCGTGACAATCCACCGCACCTCGCTTAGTCGAACACCCACGAACACGGCGGCTTAAAGCCCTGGTTCGGGGAGGCTTCGGCCCCGTTTCTCCAAGCGAGGTGGAGATGCGTGCGGGCCGGGACATCTCAAAGGGGGTTGGCGAGCAATCGTCACACGGGTGCCCGGGCAGCGATGTCCGGGCACTTGTTGTTTGGGACCCTGGTGATTGGCGGCAGGGGTGTTTGGCGGCAGGCCGTTGGACGGGCACCGCCCGCCGCTCGCCGCTTTCCCTCGGGTGGTGCAGAGTTTAACCATTGCACCCTACCTTTGCGTTCGAAAGGCTGAGTGCCAGCGTGAGTGAGCCCAAGAAGATTCTGGTCTGCGACGACGATCCGTTGCTTGTGGATCTGCTGCAATACAGGCTTGCGAGCCGCGGCTACGAAGTGATCGTCGCCGAGGACGGCGGCAAGGCACTTCGCCGGCTGCAGGAGATGCGGCCAGATGCCATCCTGCTCGACGCGATGATGCCGGTGATCGACGGCTATGAAGTGCTTCGCCAGATCCGCGAGGACGAACGCATCGCCGACGTGCCGGTGATCATGCTCACCGCCCGGCGCCAGGAGAAAGACATTGTCACCGCGCTGGAACTCGGCGCCAACGACTACATGGTCAAACCCTTCATTCCCGAAGAACTGGTGGCGAGACTTGCACGGCTGATCGAGAGCAGCGGCCGGTGAGGCGGCGGGCGCTCGCCTTCGCTCTCGCTTTGGTTTCGGCTGCGCCCTCCCCGGCGTCCGCCCAGGCGCCGACCTATGAAGAAGGCGTGGCGGCGCGCCATGCCGGCGACACCGCACGCGCCATAACGATCCTCCGCCAGGCGGTCGCGGCCGAGCCCGAAAACGCCGACGCCTATCTCCAACTCGGCCTCGCGCTGCTTGCCGCTGGCAAACTCGACGACGCCGAAGCCGCGTTCCGGCGGACGCTGGCGATCGCGCCGGCCTATGAGGATGCCCGCATCGGCCTTGCCCGCGTCGCGCAACGCCGGGGCGACCGCGCCGCCGCCCTCCAGGCCCTCGAGCCGGTCAGCCCTACGAATACGGACGCCGCTGGCCTGCGCACCCAACTCGCCGCCGGGACGTCCACCGAGTATCGCTGGCAGCTCAATCTCGACGGCAGCTATTCCGCGCTGGAAGGGAACGCCCAGCCAGACTGGAAGGAGGGCAGTGTTCAGCTCCGCTACCAGGCCACCGAGGATACGGACCTCGCCGGCACACTTGAAGCCAGCCGCCGCTTCGGCGCTACCGATGTCTATGGCGAGTTGCGCATCGACCATAGCATCTCGGGAGGAGCCGCCTTCTACCTCGGCGCCGGCGGAACGCCGAACGCCGACTTCCGGCCCGAATGGCAGATCGGCGCGGGCGGCTCCGCGAAGCTGCGCGGCGGGACCAGCCCGACCAGCCTCACCCTCGACGCCCGCCAGGCCCGCTACCGCTCGGGCGACATCCAGACGGTAGTACCGGGCGTTGAGCAATATCTCGCCGGGGGCCGCGCCTGGGTCACCGCGCGCTGGATCAACATTTTCGACGAAACCGGCGCGCATCGCAGCGGCTGGCTGGTGCGGGGCGACGCGATGGCCGGCGACCGCCTGCGCCTGTTCGCCGGCCTGTCCGACGCGCCGGACGTCAGCGAAGGCGTGGTGGTCGATACCTTCTCCCTGTTCGGCGGCATCTCCTACGATCTCGACGAGCGCAGCACCCTTCGCCTTTCCGTCGCGCATGAAGACCGCGCGCAAGGCTCCGACCGGCTGCAGCTCGGCCTCGGCATCGGGCGGCGCTTTTGAGCAGCCTTGCGGCGCTTTGGTTCCTGTCGCTGGGCATCGCCGCCGTCGCGCTCCTGATCATGCTCGGCCTGCTTCTTGCCCGGCTGGTGCTGGGCTGGACCGGCCGCGCACGCGACGTGGAGAAGAAGCGCCTGGTGCCGCTCCTTCTCGGCAGCCGCCCGCACGGCAAGCTGCGCGGCGGCGGCCGCGGCGACCTGCTCGCCACGATCCTCGTTGAACTCATCCAGCTCGTCCGCGGCAGCGACCGCGACCGCTTCGTGGAAGCCGCCACCCGCCTGGGCGTGCCCGAACGCCTGCGCCACAACCTCAACTCGGGCTCGCCGCGCGTGCGCCTCGCCGCCGCCGAAGCGCTTGCCGAATTCGCCGACGAGCAATCGGTCGAGCGCCTCCACGCGGCGTTGCGCGACCGCAGCTCCGACGTGCGGCTCAGCGCCGCCCTTTCCCTCGCCTCGGTCGACCGTACGCCCCCGGCGCGTGAGCTGGTCGATATGCTCGGCATCGGCACAACCGAGGATTCGCTGCTCACCGTTGGCCTGTTTCGCGACATCGCCGCCAGCCGCCCGGGGGAGATCAAGGCGCTGATCCTCGACGACAGCGTGCCGGCAAACGCCAAAGCGGCCGCAATCGAAGCGCTCTCCGCCTCGGCCGATTATACTTTGGTGCCGCTTATCGCCAGCCTTGCGCTGAGCAGCGACAGCGAGGATCCGGCCTTGCCCCGCTACCTCTTGGCCCTCGGCGCGTTCGCCCATCCAGCGGGGGAGAAGGCGGTGAAGCGCGGCCTCGGCAATCCGCGCTGGGACGTGCGCGCCGCCGCCGCCGAAGCCGCCGGCAAGATCGGCCTCACCAGCTTGGGCGCGCTGCTTCGCGAAGCCCTTGCCGATCCAATTTGGTGGGTGCGTTTCCGCGCCGGCGAAGCGCTGGCCCGCATGGGCGCCGACGGCGCCGCCTTGCTCCGCCAGGCCGCCGCCAATGCGCCGGAGCCGGGCCGCACCGCCGCCCGCCTGACAATGGCCGAACGGGGCATCGCATGACCGGCTGGCAGACATGGGGCCTGTGGGCGGCCGAATGGATCGCCTTGCTGGTGATCTTCACCGGCCTCCTCCAGACCTTCTTCTATGTCGTTCAGCTTGGCTTTGCCGGCGTCGCGCTCGGCCGCCGCCCGCCGATCGCCCGCGCCTCCTTGTTGTGGCGGCGTTATGCCGACGAAGCGCCCGGCATCGCGGTGCTCGCCCCCGCGTTCAACGAGGAAGTGACGATCGTCGAAAGCGTCAACTCGCTGCTCGCGCTTCATTATCCCGATTTCGAAGTGATCGTGATCAACGACGGCTCGAAGGACCGCACGCTGGAAACCGTGATCGGGCATTTCGGCCTGAGCCGGGTCGAGCGCTTCCACGACGCCGCGGTGAAGCACAATCCGATCCGGGGCCTTTACGCCAGCCCGCGCCTCCCCCGTTTGCTGGTCGTCGACAAGGAAAATGGCGGCAAATCGGACGCGCTCAACGCCGGCATAAACGTCGCCCGGTCTCCGCTCTTCTGCTCGATCGACGCCGATTCGCTGCTTGAGCCCGACGCCCTGCTTCGTGCCGTCCGCCCATTCGTGGAAGAACCGCTCAAGACAGTCGCCGTCGGCGGCACCATCCGGATCGCCAACGGCAGCCGGATCGAGGCCGGCCAGGTGCTCGACATCCGAATGCCGCGCAACTTCCTCGCGCTCGTCCAGATCGTCGAATATCTCCGCGCCTTTCTGATGGCCCGCCTCGCGCTCAGCGCCATGCAGGCCTTGACCGTGATCTCCGGCGCCTTCGGCCTGTTCCAGCGCCAGGCGGCGATGGAAGTCGGCGGCTACAGCCACGGCACGGTCGGCGAGGACATGGACCTCGTCATGAAGCTCCACGGCCTGTTCCGCGAGCGCCGGCAGCCCTACCGGATCGACTTCATCCCCGATCCGGTCTGCTGGACGGAAGTCCCCGAAAGCCTGGTCATCCTGGGCCGGCAGCGCGCCCGTTGGCAGCGCGGCGCCCTGGAGGTATTCTCCCGCCACAAAAAGATGCTGTTCAACCCGCGCTACGGCCGGATCGGCTTTCTCGGCATGGGGCACGTCCTGATCGTCGATGTCCTCGGCCCGATCGTCGAGGTGCTCGGCTACTTCCTCGTGCCCCTGCTCTGGGGCCTTGGCCTCCTCGCCGCCGATTACCTCCTCGCCTTTCTGGCGATCACCTTCACCTTCGGCATCTTCGTCTCCACCGCGACCCTGATCCTCGAGGAGGCGGAGCTTCGCCGCTTTCCTAAGAAGCGCGATCTCGCGATCCTAACCGCGGTCGCCGTGCTGGAGAATTTCGGTTACCGGCAGCTCGCCAATTTCTGGCGGCTGCGCGGCTGGTGGCAGTTCCTGCGCAAGCAGCAAGGCTGGGGCACGATGACTCGCAAAGGATTTGCACGGCCATGAGTGAGGACCGCACGGTTCCTGCGTTTCCGATGAGAGCGGTGGTGATCGGGATCACGGCGATGATCCTGATTGCGGTGGCGTCGGCGCTCACCGCTTGGGTGGTCGGCAAGCGGGTGCGGACCATCACCAATTCGCAGATCTCCGTGCTGATGGCGGCCGAGCGGCTCCAGCACCAGAGCGAGCTGCTTGAGCTGTCCGCCCGAATGGCGATCGCCACCGGCGACGAGGTCTACGCCCGCCGCTACGGCGCCATTCAGCCCGAGCTTCGCCGGACCTTGCGCGAGCTTCAGCGCGCCATTCAGCTCCCCGAGAACCGCGCTACCTTCACCGCCGTCGATGCCGCCGAGCGGGAGATTTCGAGCATCGAATATGGCGCCCTCGACCTTGCGGTCAGCGACCGGCGCGGGGAAGCGCAGACCTTGCTCGAAAACCCGCGCTACACGCAACTGGTCCGCGCCTACCGTCACGGTTTGCTGCAGATCGAGCAGCGAAGCCGCGGCTATGTCGAGGCGACTCGCCGCGAAACCAACCGCTATCTAAGGATCAACCTCGCCGCGAGCTTCGTCGGCCTGCTGCTCATCGGCCTTGCCTGGTTCGTGCTGGTCCGCCCTGCCCGCGCCTGGGCCCGCCAGCTCGCCGATGCCCGCCGCCGCGCCGAAACCGCGACTCGTGCGAAGAGCGAATTCCTGGCAATGATGAGCCACGAAATCCGCACGCCCTTGAACAGCATCATCGGGTTCGCCGACCTTCTCCTCACCGACACCGCCGTGCGCGGGCCGCAGCGCCGCCAGGTGGAGCTCATCCAGGGCGCCGGCACGATGCTCCTCACCGTCGTCAACGACGCCCTCGATTTCTCCAAGATCGAGGCGGGCCGCATCGAGCTCGCGCCCGAGCCCTTCGCGCTCGAGACGCTGATCGACAACAGCGTCTCCATCGTCCGCGCCACCGCCGAAGCCAAGGGGCTTGAACTTCGCGTCGACACCGATCCCTGCCTCTCCCCCTTCTTCCTCGGCGACGAAAACCGCCTCCGCCAGGTGCTTCTCAACCTCCTCAACAATGCGGTGAAATTCACCACGTCCGGCCTGGTTGCGCTCAGCGTGCGCCGCGAGAAGCGCGACGGCGACCACGAGCGCGTCCGCTTCACCGTCACCGACACCGGCCTCGGCATCGACGCCGACCGGCAAAGTCGCTTATTTTTACCCTTCTCCCAAGCCGACGCCTCGATCACCCGCCGCTTCGGCGGCACCGGCCTCGGCCTCACCATCTCCAAGCGCCTCATCGAGCTGATGGGCGGTGAGATCGGCTTCCACAGCAAGGAGGGCAGCGGCTCCTCCTTCTGGTTCTGCGTCAGCCTGCCCCGCTCGGAAGCGCCGGAGCTGCTGCGCGAGGCCGATGCCCCCCCCGTCGCCGGCGGCGCCTCGATCCTCCTCGCCGAGGATCTGCCGATGAACCAGGAACTGGCCAAGGCAATGGTCGGCCGGATGGGCCACAGCCTCGACATCGCCCATGACGGGCTGGAAGCGGTGGAGAAGGTTGCCGCGCGCGACTACGACCTCATCCTGATGGACATCCAGATGCCGCGCATGGACGGCATCACCGCCACCCGGCGGATCCGCGCGCTGAGCGGCGCCGCGGCGGAGGTGCCGATCGTCGCGATGACCGCCAACGTGCTCCCCGAACAGGTTCGCGAGTTCTTCGCCGCCGGCATGAACGGCCACGTCGCCAAGCCGGTGCGCCAGGCGGAGCTGCACGCGGCGATCGCGGCCGCGCTTGCCGGGCGCCCGGGGCGCGCCGCCTCAGTCGAGGCCCCGGGAACAGTTCAGGCCGAGCCGAAGATCGGGGAAGGCCCGGCAACCTTCGACCCCGCGGTGTTCGACGACGTTCGCCAGATGCTCCCCTCCGGGCGACTGGCGGCGCACCTCGAAACCCTTGCGGGCCAGGTGGAGATGGTAGCGTCGGGTCCGGAGAGCGTCGGCGGCACGGAGGAACTCGCAGGGGCGGCGCACAAGATCGTCTCGCAAGCTGGCATGCTCGGCCTTCCCCGCTTGTCCGAGCGGGCACGCTCCGTCGAGGAAGCGGCACGGGAAGGCGCCGGGCCAAACCTCGAGGAAGCGCTCACCCGCTTCCGCGAATCGGCGATCGACCTGGGCGAGGCGGAAGCGGCGCTGGGCTGAGCCGGGCGGCCGGCTGCTCAGAAGGCGTTGCCGGTCTCTCCGGCTGCGGCATTGCCGCCGAACGCGCTGGTGTCCGCGGCCTCCGCCTCGGCCGCCTGGTTGGCAAACGCCGCCGCCTCGGCCTCGGTCGGCACCACGCCCTCGCCTTCCGCTACGGCTGCGGCCTCCGCCTCGTTCGAGGCCACTTGGTTGGCCTCCCCATCGCCGCATCCCGCGACGAACGCGCTCAACGCGGCGCAGGCGAACAACCCGGCAAAGGACTTGAGCAACATCGTGTCTCCTCCGTCTTGGGTAAACGGCCGAAGCGTGGACCGGTGCCGTAAGCCCCATCAGACCCCCGCGTTCCCCGGGAAAGCGCGCTCCAGACCCATTTACCAGCGTCCGCAGCCTTTGCAAAAAATCTGTAATGACGCGCTTGACGGGTCCAAAAGCCCCGCATATATGGCGGTCAACGGCGAGCGAATGGCCCTTTTGGCCTGTCTCGTTGGGCTCCCACAAGCCGGTTCGGCACCCCCGTTAAGCGAGGGACGTGGGTTAGGCTCTTTAAAAGCGAAAGCGGGTTCCTATATGGAATTCGTGCCCCGTTCCTCCCCTTGGGTTGAGCGGCGCTGCTTCACCGATCGGTGTTCCGGTTCCCCCGGTTTATCTGGGGAGGTGAAGTTCGGCTCTTTGACATTGTTGGTTTAGATGAAGGGACATGTGGGCGGCGGCTCCAGTCACCGGGGAGTTTAAGGCTCCGGAGGATTGGTTAAAGCTAAGTCGTTCCATTGAGTTCATGCGCGTTGGGTTTTCCTGGCGTGAG
>DASVUV010000011.1:0-34712 GCA_036386875.1 Allosphingosinicella sp. | reverse complement strand
ACGTGCATGTAGCGGTTCTCGAAGATCGTTTCCTCGAGGAAGCTCTCGCCTTCCGCCATCGCCAGCATGGCCATGAACTGCGCCTGCATGTCGGTCGGGAAGCCGGGGAACGGCGCGGTCGTCAGGGACAGCGGCTTCAATTTGCCGTCGGCGCTGACCTTGATCCCATGTTCGCAAAATTCGACGATCAGGCCGGTCTGGGCGAGCGCGTTGGTGATTGCCAGCATGTCGTTCGGGCGGGCGCCGACCAGCTCGATCGTGCCGCCGGTAATGCCCGCCGCGCAGGCGTAGCTGCCGGCCTCGATGCGGTCGGGCATGACGTCATAGTTCGCGCCGTGGAGCCCATCGACGCCGTCAATCACCAGGTGGCTCGAGCCGATGCCGTCGATCTTACCGCCCATCGCGACCAGCAGATTGCACAGATCGACGATCTCCGGCTCGCGCGCGGCGTTGAACAATTGGCTGCGGCCGGTGGCCAGCACCGCCGCCATCAGCGCATTCTCGGTCGCTCCGACGGACACCACGGGGAAGGAATAGTCGCCGCCGGCCAGCCGCCCTTTGGGCGCGCTGGCTTTGACATAGCCGGCGGCTAGCTCGATGTCGGCGCCAAGGGCTTCGAGCGCTTGGAGATGAAGGTCGATAGGGCGGTCGCCGATGGCGCAACCGCCAGGCAGCGAGACGGTCGATTCGCCGGATCGCGCAAGCATCGGCCCGAGCACCAGGATCGACGCGCGCATCTTGCGGACCATGTCGTAGGGCGCGACGGTCGAGGCGATGTCCGCCGCGTGAAGCGTCATGCGGCGGCCGTACTCACCCTTTTTAACCCCCTCGATCTTGGTCGAGACGCCGAGCTGGTTGAGCAGATGGCCGAAGCTGTCGACGTCGGCGAGCCGGGGCAGATTGCCGAGCGTCAACGGCTGGTCGGTCAGCAGTGCGCACGGCAGCAGCGTCAACGCTGCATTCTTTGCCCCCGAGATCGGGATCTTCCCCTCAAGGCGCTTTCCGCCCTGGATCCAGATACTGTCCATCGGTGGGGTTTAGCGGCTGCCAACGGACTCGCAAGCTAGGGGGTCAGGCCTTCTCCAGCGTGCACTGGAGCGGATGCTGGTTCTCGCGGGCGAAGTCGATCACCTGGGTGACCTTGGTCTCCGCTACTTCGTAGGTGAACACCCCGCAGATCGCGAGGCCCTGCTGGTGGACCTGGAGCATCACCCGCGTCGCTTCCTCGATGCTCATCGAGAAGAATTGCTGCAGGACCAGGACGACGAACTCCATCGGCGTGTAGTCGTCGTTGAGCATCAGCACCTTGTAGGGCGACGGCGTCTTGGTGCGGGTACGCGTGCGGGTGGCGACGCCGAGGCCGGTGCCGTCATCGTCTCCCTTGCGCTCGTCCGCTGCGGTGATCACTTGGTCTATGGGGGCCATGGTATTTTTCTGAATATTGTATCGCCGGGGGCTGCGGCAAGGGGTTAGCGCGCCCGCTTGAGCCAAACCATAAAGCAGGCTGCGGCTGCGCGATACACGCGAAAAGGGCGGCCTCCCGGATGGGAGGCCGCCCTCAATCGTTCAGCAGCGCAGTCGCTTAGGCGGCGACGGCGGTGCGGACGCGCTCAGCCGCAACGGTGGCGCGGTTGGTCATCGGCTCGGCGACTTCGCCGGCCAGCTTGATCATCTTCTCGCTGAGCTTGGAGCTCTCGGCGACGACGTTGTCGAACTGGCTGCGGACGAACTCGGTCTGCAGGCGGAAGAAGTCGGCAGGCGACTTGACATCGGCGAAGCCCTTGAGCGCCGCGGAGGCGTCTTCGAAGCTCTTGCGGCCGAATTCGGCAACTTCCTGGCCAAGCGTCTCGACGCCCTTGGCGACGATCTTGGTGGAAGCGACCATCGCTTCGACGTTGCCGCGGCCGAGCTCGGTAAGCTCTTCGGCGATGCGGGTGTTGCGCTCCACGACGTTCTTGGCGCGGTCGTTGACGTCGCCGAAAGCGGCCTGGACGCGCTCGGCGACCTTGTTGGTTTCGTTCTTCATGATGCGGGTTCCTTCATTCAGGTTCTGAGTGTTGGTACGGACAGAGGCCTTGGCGGCCTGGACTTGGGCTGCGGCAGCGGCCGGAGCCGACTTGCGCGCGGGCTTCGCGGCCTTGCGCGCCGGCTTGGCGGCTTTCGCCTTCGCCGGAGCAGCGGCCTTGGCTTTCGCCGGGGCAGCAGCCTTGGCAGGCGCATGCGCCTTGGCAGGAGCGGCGGCCTTGGGAGCCTCCGCCTTGTGAGCCTCCGCCTTCGGAGCGTCGGCCTTGGGGGCGTCCGCTGCCTTGTGCGCCGTTGCCGGAGCGGCGGCGGGCTTGTGGGCTTCGGCGGGCTTGTGCGCTCCGGCGTGCGGGGCGTCGTGCGCCTTGGTGTCGGTGTTCGTGTCGGCCATCGCGTCTAACCTTTTCTCTTCTGCTGCACTGCAACATAATGCGATGGCCAAACGAGTTCAAGGGGTTTTTGTTGCAGTGCAGCAAGAGTGCCGTGATCCGGCCTTGACCGCCCGCGCCCCGCCGCCTATTTCGCGGCCCGGCGCTGCCCGATCGTCTAATGGTAAGACTACGGACTCTGAATCCGTCAATCGAGGTTCGAATCCTCGTCGGGCATCCAGCTTCCTCGTGAAAAAGCAAGAGCTTAGCGCTCCAACGCGTTTTCGCTGCGCCGGCGACGAGTTCCTGCTTTTTCCGCAGATTCCCTAGGTTTCCTGCGGTGTCGCGGCCCGTCCCTGCAACATGATTGCGGCATGCCGCCTCTCGCCTGGGATGCGGCCGGGAGCGGTGCGTCTCACTTGCGCACCTGTTGCTGATCGGCTCAAGTGGCGCGATGTCGAGCAAGACCGTCGAGATACAGGTCCAGGAAGATCATCTGGAGCGGCTGTCGCAGGTGCGGAAGCCCGTTCTCGCGGTCGCAGAGCTGATCTGGAACGCGCTCGACGCTGACGCCGATCAGGTAGACGTGATCCTACATGAAGACGGCCTAGGCGGGATCGCTGCCATTGAGGTCAGGGACGACGGCCATGGCATTCCATTCTCTAACGCAGAAGCGCTGTTCTCACGGCTCGGAGGCTCATGGAAGAAGGGAGGCAAGCGGTCTCAGGAAAAGGATCGGCTGCTTCATGGGCAGGAGGGACGCGGCCGTTTCCGGGCTTTTGGTCTGGGCCGCATTACCGACTGGGAGGTCACTTACTCCGCTGACGGGCAGCTTCGTGCATACCGAATATCGATGGCTAGGGACGCTCTCCGGCGCGTCGTAATCAGCGATGAGGCTGTGGCCCCGCCGGGTGCGCACCGGGGCGTGACGGTTACCGTGAGGGAGCTTCACCGGCATTATCAGTCGTTGCAGGGGGAGGGTGCTCGACAAGAGCTCGCGCAGATATTCGCGCTTTACCTCCGGCAGTATCCCGGCGCCCGTATCTGGTTCGATGGAGAGCGGATTGATCCTGCATCTGCGATTGATCACGAGGCAGCTTATCCGCAACCTGCGATCGAAGCGGAAGACGGTCCGTTTGCTTCTGAGTTGGAGATTGTAGAGTGGAAGATGCAAGCGGATCGGCGCCTGTTCCTCTGCGATGCTCAAGGTTTTCCGCTCGACAGCACCACGCCGGGCATACATGCGCCCGGCTTCAGCTTCACCGCCTATCTCAAATCAGATTACTTCGCGAAGCTCCTGTCTGAGAACCGCCTTGAACTTGCCGAGCTTGATAGCGCAGCTGGACGCGCTGTCGAAAGTGCGAAGGCGACATTGCGTGACCACTTCCGGCGTAGAGCCGCTGAGCGAGCCGCTGGGTTAGTGGAGCGATGGAGAGATGAGGATATTTACCCCTATGAGGGAGAAGCGTCCTCGGCAGTGGAGGAGGTCGAGCGGCAGGTTTTCAACGTGGTCGCGTTCAACGTCAATCACTACTCACCATCTTTTGAAGATGCCGACGAACGCACCAAGCGGCTCCAGTTAAGGCTTCTTCGTAATGCGATTGAACATGCACCGGGAGACCTGTCGCGCATCCTCACGGAGGTTCTAGGGCTTCCGCAAGAGAAGCGGCAGGAGCTGGCTGACCTTCTCGACCGGACGACGCTTTCGCATATCATCGGCGCTTCCAAGATAATCACAGACAGGCTTGAGTTCCTGCGGGGTCTCGAAGCGATGGTGTTCGACGCTGAGCTAAGCGGGCGAGTTCGCGAACGGAACCAGCTACACCGGGTGCTGGCGGATAACGCCTGGATATTCGGCGAGCAGTATCACCTGTCCGTGGACGATGAATCGCTTACAGAGGTCCTGCGCCAACACCTTGGCACGCAACGGCGCGAAGTCGTAGTGGACGCCCCAGTCACGCGCACAGATGGCCGCCGTGGCATCATTGACTTGATGTTCTCGCGCAACATCCAGCTCGCAGGATCAGAAGAGAGGGAGCACCTGGTCGTAGAGCTGAAGCGGCCCACCGTGGTTGTGAACGCGGAAGTGATCACCCAGGTAGAAAGCTATGCTTTCGCAGTGGCTAATGATCCGCGGTTCAAAGGCGTGCCCGCAAAGTGGGTTTTCTGGGCCATATCAACCGACTTGGATGACTTCGCGCGGCAAAGAGCAAACCAGCGCGACCGGCCGAAGTGCATGATTCACCAGAGCGATGATCCGTCTATCACAATCTGGGTAAAAACCTGGAGCCAGGTGATCAACGAGTGCCGCGCGCGGCTCCGCTTCTTTTCTGAAAAGCTGGCCTACGCGCCGGACCGGGATGCGTCGCTTGCTCATCTCCGCACTACCTATGACCGCTACCTTTCCGGCCTCTTTGCCGACGATGCTACGCCGGGTGTAGGGGAGGAAATGGATCCGTCTGCCAGCAGGGCCGAGGGGTAGCAGCGACAATGTCCGAGCATCCTGGCCTTGATCCAAAATCTCCGCCTCCCTCGTTAGAGGGGGTGGAGCGAAGCGTTCGCGTCGAAGCTATCAAAGAGTGGTTCTACGAGAACTTTGAGGATCCGGTGCATGCGATGCCATACAATGGCAGGGAAGGGGGCTACCTCTATATCCACGGCGGACCCTTCGAGGCTGCTGATCAGATTTGGGGAGCGTTCGCAGGTGCGGCTGAGGATGACGAGATCGAGGAGGCCATCGATGACATTGATGCGGAAGGTTCCGAATGGGCCCCCGCCGGCCACCGTGTCCGATACCCCGAGGAGGACGAGCTAGAGGACCCTGTCGCCCCTCTTGCGGATCGGCTCGCTGCTTTAGGCGGACAGCTCGATCGGATCGAGAGCGCGGTTGCCGCTGTCCGCGAATGGCAGAAGGGGCAGGGCGACGAGGTCCCAGGTATCGGGCACAACGGCCCGCCGGAGGATGACGAGGAGCTCGACCTCCCAGGGATTGAAACGAGTATCGTCGAGGTCCGAGGAGAACTCGCCCGATCAGATCCTGAAGATGCCGCTGACGCAGCTGTCGTGGAGAGAGCAGAAGGGCGGTTCAGGCGCTTTTACAAGTGGCTGAAGGATCAACTAACTTCCGCGCCCAAGTCGATTGTGCAAGGCGCGATCGCGGGTGCCGCCGGGCTGGGTATGCAGCGCTTTCTGAAAGATCCCGATGGAACCCTCGAAGCGCTGAGGTCCACCATCGAGACGCTTGCGATCTGGAGCCAACATCTTTCTGCGCTGTTCTAAACAGGCGCGGATGGCGGGGCCTCAGTGGATGGGCATGCTGCCCGCGCTCCGGCCGATTGGCAGCATCCGGGTCGTTCAGCAGCGGTGCTTCTAGGACTTCTCCTTGATTTTTCGCCGCCCTCACGGCCGAGCCATGCCGCTGATGATCAAGCTGATTCCCACCCTTGGCGCCAGCTGGCGAGGTGTTACGTCAGTCGCAACCACGATTGCGACTGGGCGGTCTCCACGACGCTCAGGTGTGGCTCGGCTGAGGATCCTGTCTCCCCGACCATCATCTAAAAGCCGCGGTTTTCTGCGGCTGCCGCAGTAAGCGCTGTGACACGTTCTGTGACACTTTGCGTGAAAGCGATAGGGTCGGTGCTGTCGGGCTGCTGCAGATCATGCCAAGGATCTGGTTGAATCGTTCAACCAAGCCGGTTTGCTGCATTCAAGACAAGGCCTTGTGATAACAGGCTTTTTTCAAGAGCCGGTGTAGGGCAAAAAAATCTGGAGCCATTTCGTTGAACTAAGCACCTACTTTGTTCAACCAAGCGACGCCCCCATCCCCGTCAGCCGAATGTCTGCTTTCGACCCGTTGGGACATTCAGCTTGAAGGTGCCCGCAGGTCCTCAAGTAGTGAAAGAGCGGCGACTCCGAGTGGCCGATTACGCTGGTGAACGGCATAGATCGGGATTTCCCCCGGCAGAATGGCAGGATCATCGATCGGTAGCCGCTTCAGCTCTCCTGAACGTAGATGCTGCTCCACTACATGGAGCGGCATTGTTGCCCAGCCAAAGCCAGCCAGCAGGAAATCGAGTCGTCGGCCAAGGTCGACAAAGCGCCACAGGCGAGAGCTGACCACGCTGTAGCTCGGGCCGCCCTGGTTCTCCGGGTCCGTGAGGACGAGCTGAACATGTTCGGCGAGCACCTCCCGCTCAAGTCGCCGCGTCTCTGCTGCGAGCGGATGGTGCGGAGCGGCCACCGGCACGAGCTCTATTGTAGTCACCCTATAGGCTTGAAGGTCCTGTGCCTGGTTGGGGAGCAGCAGGCAGAGCCCCAGGGTCGCTCCACCGGACCTGACGCGCCGCTCGGTGCCACCAAGGGCTTCGGTAAACAGGGTAACCGCAACGTCGGGGTATCGCTTCTGCAGCGCTGCCAGCGAGCCGATGACAGGATCGCTGGGCACCATGTTGTCGACCGCAAAGGTTAGCTCCGGCTCAAGACCGCCTGAGATGGCGCTTGCCGTTCTTTCGAACAGTTCCGCCTGGCGCAGCACCTGCCGGGCCTGAGCTGCAAGTGCCCGGCCGGCCTCGGTCAGCACCGGTGCCCTCGCCGAGCGATCGAACAACTGCACCCGCTGCACAGTCTCCAAGGTCTGCACCGCATGGCTGATCGCGGATTGTGCCCGCTGGAGCTTACGCCCCGCGGCCGAGAAGCTGCCGGTTTCCTCGATGGTGACGAGGACCCGAAGCTGATCGAGGGTGAGCGTGCCGAGCATACCTATCACCTGGGTAGATGGGTCCGATCGATCTTTTATCTCTCCCGCGGCCAGCTTGTCGAGCCTATCTCCTCTCCAACGACGTTTGGAGACTTCGATGACTATCCTAAGTGCAAGTGCCGCCGTGTCCACTGCCAGCGCCAGCCGCTACCTTCAGCAGCTGTGCAAGCATTGGGGCCACAACCTCCCCGTCACCTTCAACCCCGAAGAGGGCCGGATCGTGTTCCCCAAGGACGCTCGCGGTCTGAACTTCCCAGGGGATGGCGCCGTGACCCTCAAGGCGCACGAGACCGAACTCGAGGTGTTCGTGGATGCATCGGCACCCGAGCAGCTCGAGGGGCTGAAGGGCGCGGTCGCAAGCCACCTCGACCGGTTCGCGTTCCGCGAAGCTCCCCTCGCCTTTAACTGGCGCTGAGCCGCCACACCACTGATCTTCGGAGACCCTCGATGAGCACACGTTTGCCAACCTACTTCATCAGCCATGGTGGTGGCCCCTGGCCCTATCTGGACGGTCCGTTCCGCAGCATGTTTGACCAGCTTGAGCAGTCGCTGTTCGACATCCGCCGCGAGCTTGGAGACGCACCGCGTGCGGTGCTGGTCATCTCTGGCCATTGGGAAGAGAATGGCTTCGCCATCTCCTCCGCCGAGCAGCCGGGGATGGAATATGACTATTTCGGATTCCCGCCGCACACCTACCAGATCCGCTACGAGGCTCCCGGTTCGCCGAAGCTTGCGACGCGCGTGCAGGAGCTGCTGCAGAGCGGCGGCATTCCCGCGAGGCTGGATCCGCAGCGGGGCTACGACCACGGCACGTTCAGCATCATGAAGCCGCTTTACCCGGAGGAGGAGATCCCGCTCGTCCAGCTGTCGATTGACCGTGGCTACGACCCGCAGCTCCACCTGAAGCTCGGCCGGCTGTTGGCCCCGCTGCGGGACGAGGGCGTGCTGATTATCGGCAGCGGCCTCAGCTACCACAACATGCAGGAGATGCGGGGCAACGCTGGCTTCGAGCCGTCGCGCCGGTTCGACGGGTGGCTGCAGGATACGCTGCTCTCGTCGGCTCCCGAGGAACGGACCTCAAACCTGATCGATTGGGAGAAGGCGCCGCTTGCTCGTGCCGCCCATCCGCAGGAGGATCACCTCATTCCGCTGATGGTGGCCGTCGGAGCCGCAGAGCAGGAACCCGGTGCGCTCGTTTATCATCAGAAGGATTTCTCGGGCGGCATCACCGCCTCCAGCTTCCGTTTCGGCGACGTGCCCAGCGCCCGCTGACAACCCACAGAACAACAGGAGAAAAGATCATGTCTAAGCTCGACAGATGGGCGCCGCACGCGCTCGCCGCACTTCGCATCATGACCGCATTGCTGGTGCTCCAGCATGCGCTGATGAAGTTCTTCGCCTTCCCGGCTCCCATGCCCATGCCGGGGCCGCTGCCCGGCATCATTGTGGCCGCTGGCGTGATAGAGCTCGTGACGGGAACTCTGATCGTCCTCGGCCTGTTCACCCGGCCCGCCGCCTTCCTCGCCTCGGGCACGATGGCCGCAGCTTATTTCCTCGGTCACGCCACCCAAGGCTTTTGGCCGGTCCTCAACCAGGGCGAGGCGGCGATCATGTTCTGCTTCGCGTTCTTCTACCTGATCTTCGCCGGCCCCGGCGCATGGAGCCTCGATGCGCTCCGCAACCGCCGCAACGGCGACACGGCGGTCGCCTGAACTACCTCTCTCCTAAAGGATCATGACAATGAAGATCGCAATCATCGGTGCAGGCAATGTCGGCACCGCATTGAGAACCGGCCTTTCCCGCACCGGGCACGAAGTCAGCGCCGTCGGCCGGGAGGACAATGCCGCTCAGGCCGCAAAGGCCGCAGAGCTGATCATCTTAGCCGTCCCGTTCGCAGAAGTCGGCAATGTAGCTGGTCAACTCGGCACCGCAGCCTCCGGCAAGATCGTCGTTGATGCCACGAACGCGCTTTCGCCGACGATGGAACTGGCGGTTGACACCTCGACTACCAGCGGTGCCGAGGAGCTTCAGAAGAAGCTGCCTGGTGCGAGAGTGGTGAAGGCGTTCAACACAACATTCGCGTCTGCGATGGCTACAGGCCAGATAAACGGCGAAAAACTCGCTGGCCTGGTCGCTGCTGACGATGCCGAAGCTAAGGCGGCGGTGCTCGGTCTGGTGCAGGAACTCGGTTTCGATCCTGTCGACGCTGGTCCGCTGTCGGTAGCAAGGCTTCTGGAGCCCCTCGCGCTGCTCAACATTAAGCTAGGGTTCGTTCAAGGTTACGGCCCGGCCAGCGGGTTCCGCCTCGTTCACTAGGGCCAGTCTCTCCAGAGGATAAAAGTATGAAAGTTGAAGGAATCACCTGGCATGCCGTTACGCTCGACGAGAGCGCCTTCGCCGCATCGAAGAAGTTCTACACCGAGACCTTCGGCCTCACGCCGATGATGGAGATGGAAGGCGTCGCCGTTTTCCAGATGCCGGATGGGTCACTGCTGGAGCTTTATCTCCCGACCACCGTGCCGCCTTACGGCTATAACGCAAGCCTGGCATTCGGCTTCCGCGTAGAGGACATCAACCTTGCCTCGGCAGAGATCGAAGCAGCAGGCGGTGAGCTTCTTGGCGAGATCACGCGCGTTCAAGAGCTAGGCTACGCCTACCGGCACTTCAGGGGTCCCGACGGCCGCGTCTACGGCTTGAACGAGCAGAAGTAGGTAGATCGGCTGAGTGTCCGACTGGATCCGAAGACACTCAGCCGCCTCTCTCCTCGGTGAAAAGCGGGATATATGTCTGCTTTCCACCCATAGCAGACGTTCGCCGGTGGATGGCTTGAGCACGCCGACAGCGCCTGATTGGCAGCATCCGGGTGGTCGCTCCGGCGGTCGTCTAGGACTTCTTCTTGACGCGCCCACGGGAGGCGCGGAGCAGCGCGGCGTCGGCAGCTTGCATGAAAACAGCTTACTGAATGCAGCTAAGCTATTTTTGGTAATCTACCATGCTACGTCTGGGCGCTGACCGGCCGCTGCATCGAAAACGGTCGAATACGATACATCCGATCCGGATGTATCGGAAAATAGCTTGACGAGCCTTACGATACATCCAACTAATCGAGCTCCGTTATCGATACAGGAGGTGGGGGATGGCTCGCACGTTCGCATACTGCCGCGTTTCTACGACAGATCAGACAACCGACAATCAGGTGCGGGAGATCGCAAGCGCGGGCTTCGAGGTAGAACCCAAGCGCGTTGTTTCTGAAACCATCTCAGGCTCCGTCGCTGCTATGGAACGGAAGGGCTTTGCGCGGCTGGTGGACAGGCTGGAAAGCGGAGACGTGCTCATCGTAACCAAGCTCGACCGTTTGGGTCGCAATGCCATGGATGTCCGGGGGACGGTGGAGAAACTGGCGCATGAAGGCGTGCGCGTGCACTGCCTTGCCCTCGGTGGCGTTGATTTGACCAGCGCAGCGGGCAAGATGACGATGGGGGTCATCGGCGCGGTGGCCGAGTTTGAACGTGACCTGCTGATTGAGCGCACGCAGGCTGGCCTCTCGCGCGCTAAGGCGGAGGGAAAGACCCTGGGACGCCCATCCTCGCTCTCACCTGATCAAATGTCTGCTGTGAGGGCGCGTCGAGCTGAAGGCGTCTCTTTGGGTGTGCTGGCGAAACAGTATGGCGTCAGCCGTGCTGCAATCCAACGTGCGGAGAAGCGAGGCTAAGCCCCCGCTGGCTCACTTGGCGGCTTGTCGGGGTATACCGTTTCGATGGGATCTTTCGCGCTATGGCGCTAAGCGTCATCAGCTGTCCATTGGACTCCTCATCTGTGAGAACGCTAAGGTCTGACCAAAGCAGAGGTCGCGTCGGGGGGCTGGCAGAGTGTCAGAGTTGAGAGAGCCGCTGTTCAATCAGCGGGTGCTGCGCCTGCTTGTTGAGCGGGAGATTGCCAGCGGGGTGGTGCCTAGCGAACTTGCACGCGAGCGCATGCTTCATTGAATTGAGCAACTTGAGCGTGGAGCTCTCGATCGGGTCTCGGAGAGCACTGCTGAGCAGACATTCAACAACGAGATTTTCGGGACAGTTCTCGGCTACAGCCAGTTTGGGGAAGCGATCGAGCATACTCTTCTTCCTAAGAGGACGGGGTCCTCAGGGCGGGACACGCCGGACTTCGTCCTTGGCCGTTTCGACCTCACGGCGGGCCTCGAAGAATGGTTTGCCGTCGGCGAGATCAAGAACTCTAGGACCGACTTAGATCAACCGCAGCTAAGTCGCGCCAACAAGGAAACTCCGGTCGAGCAGGGTTTCCGCTACGCGACCAAAGGCCGACCGGGTGTCGAGTGGGTCATCGTCACAAACTTGCGAGAGATCCGGCTTTACAAAAACGGCTACATCAATGCGTTCCACTCTTGGAGCCTGCCGGAGCTGATCGACGAAGAGAAGTTCCGCGAGTTCTTCTGCATCCTCGGACCTGACGGGCTTCTCGGAACGGTTAGAGAACCGCTCGCGCTCCGCGTGTTTCGCGAGTCTGTTTACGCGGGCAAGAACCTCAAGGAGGGTTTCTACGGCCTATACAAGCTCGTGCAGCAGGAGTTGGTTGACCACTTGCAGGCTGAACCCGCGTCCGCCGGCATGTCCGTCGGTGACTTGTTTGGCAAAGCACACAAGCTGCTCAACCGGATACTTTTCGTGGCCTTCTGTGAGGATCATCCGGCAGCTCTCGTGCCGCGTCAGACACTCCGACAAGTCGTTCAGCGCGCTCGCGCCGACGGTGCGGCGGGGGCATACTGGCAGGAATACCGGAGGCTCTTCGCCCTACTGAACGAGGGCGGAGGTCTCGACGGTTCAGCCATAAACGCCTTCAACGGCGGCCTCTTCGCCGCAGATCCTTATTTCGACCAGGTGCAGCTTCCGAATGCGCTGTTCGAGAGGCGGTTCCGATCTGGTCGTGGTCGAAGCGCTTCGCAGCAAATCACTGGCATCTTCGGTTTCGATACCTACGACTTCGCGGAAGACCTTACCCCCCAAGCCTTAGGTGCGATCTTTGAGCAAAGTCTGAAAGACATCCGCAAGCGCCCTTCTCGCCTTCGCGGCGTCGGCGAGACAGAGCTGACCGGCCGTGAAGCTGGCGGCGTTTACTATACGCCCCGAGAAATAACCTCATATCTTGTCGGACGCGCGTTCGATGTCGCATTCGCGGACCTCCAAGCGACAGCTGATGCGCGAGTCACCGCCGACGATATTCATCGAAGGCGCCCCTTGACCGCCAATCAGCGGATCGGAGCTCATTATGCGGCCCTCTCTGAGCTGCTGCGCGGCTTCAAGGTCATAGACCCGGCTTGCGGCTCCGGCGCATTCTTAGTCGAAGCATTCGATCAACTTCACGACCAATATGACAAGATCAACCGAGCTATCTCCGGGGCGCAGGGCACGCCTGGGCAAGCGTCCATGCTTGATCTCGATCGTCAAATCCTTCGTGAAAACCTGTTCGGCTTGGACCTGCTCCCAGAGTCTGTTGAAATATCCCGATTGAGCATCTGGCTTAGGACGGCTCAACCGGGCGAGAGGCTTGAGACGCTAGATGCGACCATCAGAGCTGGTGATTCCCTACGGACTGGCGACGTCGCGAGTTTTGATGTCGTTGTCGGCAACCCCCCTTGGGGTGCGGACATCGACGGGTGGACCGAGGGCGAGCTGCTTGGTCGCTTCCCCTCCTGCGGCGAGGAGAAGGACTCCTACGCGATATTCGTGATCAGAGCTTGGGAGCTCCTGAAGCCAGGCGGCATCCTCGCATTTGTGCTGCCGAACTCTTGGCTCACGGTGCTCGGATACGATACCTTCCGTGCATGGCTGTTGAAGAACTTCGACATCATCGAGGTGAACAATGTCTGGAAAGTCTTCGGCGATGTGAATCACGATGCCGTCTTGTTAGTAGCTCAGAAGCGCGAAACGCCGCTGACGGACGAACAGGCAGCCGGCCTTGCGCATGACATACACATTCGAGCAGTGCCGAGGGGGCTCTCCGAAGCGGCCAAGCTACAGCGGCTTGCGGAAGGCGGTTGGTGGATCGACCACAAAGCCCCACAGTCTTTTATGTGGCGACAGCCGAAGCATCGGTTTGAGGTTATCTACGAACCGCGGGTAGCGGATGCTTTGGACCGGATCGGACAGCGATGCCGGCCACTCGGCCAATGCGCAAAGACCACCGTCGGCATTCAAGTTTACCACCACACTCGCGTTGACCGACAAACGATAGAGACACGCGCCTTCCACTCGACGATGCGGCAAGGCTCTGACTGGTATCCGTATATCGAGGCTAATGATGTGCAGCGTTATGTGGCACGATCTAGCGATACGAAGTGGCTGCTCTATAGCGATCGGCTATGTGACAAGCGGGAGTTAACGCACTATGCGCAGCCACGCATCTTGGTTCAGCAAATCTTCTGGCAGCGAATGTCCGCGTTCATGCAGGAGCCAACAGAACCATACCTCTATCTCAACACGCTGTTCGCAGTTTACGATGCCGATGTCCCGCTCGCTTCGATCCTTGCCATCTTAAACAGCAGGTTCATTTCCGCGAGCTACGAACGCCAAGCCAATCGCCTTTTCGGCGACAAGTTTCCGAAGGTCAGCAAGGCTGATCTGGCGGCTGTTCCGATCCCACGGCTCACAAGGACACAAAAACAAGGTCTGCGCGAAAACGGCGCTTCCTTGCAGCGCTTGTGGGGGGAGTTGCGGGACGGGCTTCGCGATGCGGATAGGCTTCTCAAGCTGGCTAACTCTGAACTGTCGGTCGGCGCTTTCCCACAGTTTTGGTTATCGACGGAGGACCAGTTGGTCGCGGCCGCTCTGTCTAAGGGGGGCTTACTTACACCCCAACGAGCTGACTTGGTGCGGCAGGCATATCAAGTTGGTAAGACCACCGTCGACAGCAAATGGCATGAGATAGAAGCGTTAGAGACTGCCACGGAGTTGCTCGTTATGCAGGCGTATCGGGTGCCCGCAGCTATCTATCAGCCGTTGTTAGATACGGTGCCGGCGCCAGAAGTGAGTTGGGCTCTCAGGTAAGGGAGGCGGGATCGGCTGGTTGATGCGGGGGACCCGCCTCATCCACAATCATCCCGCTCGTCATCAGGGCCGCCGATGCCCCAGCCGACGTCGGCTCGGTAGCACACGCCGATACCCGGCTGACGGCAGGCAGCTCGTGCTTCGTGAATGTGCTTCCGGGCGATGCCAGCCTGCTGTGTTGCCCAGAGCGGATCAATGGCGAAGGGGACCTCGCCAATGCCGTTCGCAAAGTGCCACCGAAGCAGCATTCCGACGGCACTCCACGTTCCTGCTGCGAAGACGATCTTTGCCTCATGGGCTGGGCTCGTGATGCGGTAGGCGTTGTAGAGCGGTTCACGACTGGGGCGCTTCGACCTCTTGCTGGTCATACCGTCACCCAATCGCCGGCTCGAAGAGCATAGAACCATCCGGCTGGCGGACGACAATGCCGGCGATCTCACCGGCGGCTACATCCTCAGCGACATGATGGCTACGGTATCCGTTCGGCGCGCCGCGGCCGAGACTGAACTCACCGGGGGCGGAGCCAGTTCGAGCAATCCAGAATGTGACGAACACTTCCGCGGCGTGGTCTGTGGTTCGAGCGGCGACGCAGAGTTCCTCGCTGGTCTCTGCGACAGTAACGTTGAATAGGTGCATTCGTGTGACCTCATCTCTGTTTTGTTGATGATGAGGTTCTGACAGCGCCCGCGATGGCATGCGGGTGGCTTCGTGAATGGGCTGCGTTTCCCATCGACGTGCGGGCGATGGTCTTGGTTCAGCGGCTGAGATGAGCCCACCGCCGCGATCGGAGCTCACCGTGGAGATTTCGTTAGGGGAGGTAAGGGTGAGCTCTGGTGAGAGAGTTTACTCGAGTAATCTCACCCAGAAGGCTCGGACTCAGTTTGTAGAGGGTTAACTAGCTACGAAACCAAGATTTTATCTCGCCTCATTTGCAGAGCCTTCGGTGTGCCCTTGCCCGCCCGGAGCGTCTCTTAAGGGGGCAAAGGCCTCAGCCTGTCGACCGAAAACTCAGGGGGGTGTCACACAAGGTAGCAAGTGCCCACGATGTTTCTGCGCGAGGATCGAACCGCGGCAATAGCACCCAGCCCATCCACGGCATCTTCTCAAATCGCTCGATCCGAGCGAGGTCCTTCGATACCCTCGTGCTCAGCGCAGCGACGGTCGTGCTATCGTTCTGCCAGTTCCAGCGTTCAATCAGCCTGGCGATCGCTGGAGCTGTCACCTTGCTCATCCCGGCGGCTAAGAACTCTCGGCACACCCAGACTTCCATCATCTCTATCAGGGATTTGACTGGGAGCTGCCGCAGGTATTTTGGGGCAGAGTCGTCGGTGATAGCCTCTACAAGGTCATCCATTCGACACGCTGCTCCAACTTGGATGTCGAAAAGGTGGCCAGCGTCGAGGATGCCGGCGCGCCGCCGTCTTTCGCGGGATCGCTGCTTCCTCAATCGGTCCGTGGCCTGCGCGGCCTCGTCCATTCGGCGATATTGCTCCACAACCGCGCTGTCGTTAACACTGGTGAAGACCGTCTCGAAGGCGACCCGACAAAGTTGCCCCCACGATCGGTGCGCAGAAGAGCCTCTCCAACCCGCCATGGCAAAACTGGCAGGTCCCTCTGCAAGCAGCCACTCGTTATAAGCCGCTTTCAAGACGGGCGATGCCCAAATGCGATTCCGCACGACCCGCTCACAGTGAGCTCGGAGCTTACAGGTGCCGCACCTTGAAGCCGGCTGTATGCCTCGTCCTTTGACGAACTTCGTTTCGTCTTTGTAGCGCAGGAATGCCGTGAGAATCCCGAAGCAGGGGCGACCCACGAGCAGCGTCTGAAAGGTCACGTGGCCTCGATCCATCACAGCTTGGAAGCCGTCAATGGCAGGGTTCTTGAAGCGTAACTGAATGCCGCCGGGGTTCCAGGCGTCCTCCCGCATCCAGTGACGGATCTTCTCAGGGTAGCTGAGGTGATCGAGGTCCCGAACCGTCAGCCCGGCGGCGGCCGGAGCGATAGCATCAGCCACGGCAATCGCCCTGTATTAGGCCACTCGTCTGGAAGGCCCGCTCGAGCTCCGATTTCCGGAAATAGAGCCGTCGGCCCTTGCGGACCACTGGGACGTGCCCCTGCTCGGCAAGGCGGTAGATTTTTCGGCGCGAAAGGCCGGTGAAGCTGGCGGCGCGCGCGGCACCTTCAATCAGATCGTGGTTCAAAGTTCCTTGCTCCTGTGCTGTGGATAAGAGATTTCTTATCCTGAGATGGTGCCCCTTGCACCAGTCCGCACAACGTGCAAGAGAAAAAGTAGATATATTCAACAAATCTCTTATTAGGAGGGTCGATTGGAACTGACGTTTAACCAGGTCGAGATGGTATTCACCCAGCGCTTTGAGGTTCCGCAAGCGCGAGCCGTGGCGTTCCGGGGCCGGTTGCAGCACCTACAGCGGGTAGAAATCCCTGAAGGGTCTAGGACGGGGCGGGGGATCAAAGCGGTCTACGGATGGAAGCAGCTCGTTCAGCTCATGATCGCGCTGGAGCTGCTCGACCTCGGCGTGCAACCTGATGTCACGGCGAGAGCCGTGAGGAAGAGCAGCGACACCCTCCTGCATTCGATTTATCTGACGCTGCTAGAGTTCGACACGCCGGCTGCTGTCACTAAGGCGCTCAAGAGGGCGCGCTGCCCCTTTGCTCAAACGCATATCGCCGTCGCTTCAGCAGGTGCGCTGACATTCGACCGCGATGGCGATCCCCAGCCTTACGTGGTCACTTTCAAGGGGCCTGAGTTCCTGAAGAGGCTTACCGATGATCCCGCCTTCGAACCCGCCGGCACCTACATCGACCTCGGATCGCGAGTGATGTTGCTTGGGCAGCTTGTTGGTCGAACAGCGGGTCTGGAGCCAGAGGAGGTCGCAAGCAGCCTTACCGCCTGGTTCAGCGAGTGGGCCAATGCGAACACGGCGAGCTGACATGGCCTCCGTGCGAAAAAGAGAGTGGGTAGCTCCTTCTGGCGAAAAGCGAAGCGCTTGGCAGGTAGACTACAAGGACAGCTTCGGAAACCGGCGCTCCAAGCAGTTCAAGCGCAAGAAGGACGCGGATGCTTGGCGGGTTGAGGCGTCCTGGGAGGTGACGCAGGGGACTCACACACCAGATTCTCAGTCGATCACCGTAGCTGAGGCAGCACAGCTGTGGCTGGCTCGGTGCCAAGCTGAAGATTTAGAGCCCACCACGATAGCTGCTTATGAACAACAGGCACGCCTCCACCTCCTTCCGCTGTGCGGCAATATGAAGCTGAGTCAGCTGAACCGGCCGCGGATCGAGAAGCTACGCGACGATCTGCTTGCAAGCCGATCTCGCTCTATGGCGGCTCGCGTGATGCGAGCCTTTACCGCAGTTATCAAAGAAGCGCAGCGGCAAGGGAAGGTGTCGCAGAATGTCAGCGAGGGCGTCCGGGTGAAGCGCTCCAAGCGTGAGAAGCGCGTAGTGATACCATCGAAGGATGATCTGCGCCTTCTACTGAGCGCGGCATCTGCCTCGGAGGACACCGCCGCTGCTGCCTTGGTGGCGCTGGTGACCTTTTGCGGGTTGCGTGCGTCAGAGCTACGAGGTCTTCCGTGGCGTGATGTGGATCTGCGTAAGGGAACGGTGATCGTCAGTCAGCGGGCGGACTCTCGTAACGTGATCGGTGCTGCGAAGAGCGCATCAGGCTTCCGAACAATCCCCATGCCGCCGTTGGTTCAAAGCTTGTTACGCAAATGGAAGCTCGCCTGTCCGCCTACCGACCTGAACCTTGTGTTCCCCTCTATCGCAGGGGCTGTCATGTCGCACAGATATATGACGCTGAACCTGTTGGACCGCCTGCAGTGCAGCGCAGGACTGTTCTCGGCAGCACCGCCGAATGACCGCCAGCCGCTCTGCAAAGCTGGCGGACAGGAGGGTCGGGAGCGGGGCCGTTATACACTGCATGACTTTAGGCACGCGGCAGCTTCCTTATGGATCGAACAGCGGGTGAGCCCGAAGCGGGTTCAAACTTGGATGGGCCACAGTTCAATCCAGGTTACGTTCGACGTTTATGGACACCTCTTCAGCGACGCTGACCGGGACGCGGCTGTGGCTGCGGCCGTAGAATGCGATCTTCTCAACGGAGGTGAGGGTGCAACAAGGATGCGACAAGAAGTTAGAAAACCGCGCAAAACCGTGAGCGAGAACTGACTCTGAATCCGTCAATCGAGGTTCGAATCCTCGTCGGGCATCCACTCTATCCCTCGGAAGTCAAACCCTTAGCATCGGCTTAGCCTTGGCGGATGAGGGTAACTGGCGTTCTCGCGCTTTCGGGTTTCATGCTTTACCACCACGTCGCGGCAGTCCCGTGCGGCATGGTTGCGGCACGCTTCAACCAATGTCAGGTTTGTCCGCAAAGGGGTTTCCGCTTATGCATGCGACAGATCGCCCGGCAGCTACCCCTTGGAAGGGATGGTAGCGGAGGCGGGCCCAGATGGGTTGCATTCTTTGGCACGAGTGCGATTATCGCAATAATCAAGAGATCGGAGCCGGCGTGGATTTGCTGCTGAGAGAACTACCAGAAATCGTCCAGCGAGAGTGGCGCGACAGCCAACGGCCCATGCTACTTTCGCAGCTTGGTGGCCGGCTTTCGGAAGCAGCAAAGATCCTTGTGCGGACCGAAAATGTTGGGCTGAAAAGACTTATCGAGACCCACCTCTCAGCCGAGCTGCGTCTCGTTCCTATGCCGTCGCAGGGGGGGGGAGTGGTTCCTCGCGCCGAGACGGAAGGTATGTCTGATGAGGAGCTGAACTCCACTTACACGAAGGCCGAGACCGTTCCGAACTACGAGGTGGAAGTTTTCAACGCTTTCAAGCGGCACGTTTCTCCGGGAACTCGTAGGTTCCTTATCTTACGGCCTTCCGAACTCCCTCTGGTCAGAGATCAAGCGGAAGACCAGCCAGCACCTGAAAGTGGTTACGAGATTAGGTCGGAGGATTTGGCGATCATTGGGGAGGGTGCGTCGGTGGCTACCCGCGTCGATACCCATCATGCGATTGAAGCTTGGTGCCAACGCGCCGAGATCGACCCTAAGAAGCTCTATCGTATCCCGCGACTTCGCACGTCCAATCTCGTTTCTGAGCCCACGCCGATCGCTTCTAGGCGGCCCCCGCTTGCGAGAGACGCAGGTGCAGGGGAACTCAGCGGCCTGGTTCAAGGACTCAATGCGTTTACGCAGGCTGAGCTGGCGCGCATCCAGATACCGGGGGACGTGCTTCTGTCACTGCTGGAGCGATTGCGAAACCGGTGATTGAAAGGCGCTTAGTAGTCTTCAGCGGGTTAGACCCGCGGGTAGCAGATCGCATCGGCCCAAGTTTGCGGTCAATCGCCGTAGATATAGCGTTCGTTAAGCTAGATCCGGCAGGGCTTAAAGCATACTTTGAGCGGCTAACTTCTCGAGTGTTAGCTGTAACCGATAAGATCTTAGAACGTCCCGATGTTAGGCTTTCAGCGTTGCTTGTCAGCGGTTTTGAGGCCGAGGAGGAGCAAGAAGAGGAAGCGAAATATTTCTTCCCTGCCTTGCGGCGGCTTGCTGTCCCTGTCGAGCTTAGAAGTGACAGAAGTGCAGCGCCGCGTTTGTTCGAGTTGGTCAAAAACACCATGGGCGCGGATGGGTTCAAAGCGTTCGTTCGATCCGTCTCGCCGAGAGAAGAGGCGCGTTTCCTGATGCCCCTTCGCAACAGCGGCTGCCGACCTCTCGCAGGACATTTCAAAGCATTGTATCGGCTGGAAACTACAGGTCTGAGCCAACGCATTCAAAGAGAGATCGTGTCGAGGCGTGGCTTTAGAGGCTATCGGGTAAACGGAGTAGACTTCTCCGTAGTGGTGAACAGCGAGAAGCATCCAATTCGACGTTGCACCGACACGCCTCACTGCGACCTGCAAGCGCGCCTGCGGTTGGGAGTTCACGTGCCAGCGAGGCTCGAGTTTGATGTCACGTGCGAGACAGGGTTAGCTACGAAAACATTCTATCTTTGCGACGGGACAGCAAGCCGCGTGAGCCGGGAAGCCAGCCATCTCAACATGCGCTTGAACGATGATTTCCGAGAGGGGAAGCAATGAAGCGGAGGGTTCGACCCTCCGCTTCACGCTTTCGATGTTCACCTAATATGATCTTGGTAAGCCGATCCATCGGGATCGATTATCCTAACCATCCTCGTCGCTCAAAACCGCGAGATCAACCGCAGCCAAAGATGCCCTGGACAGAAGCTGTCTAGCACCTTCTAACGACACGAGCCGGGGCCAGAGCCTTGGTGAGTAGGGCTCCAACGGTGCCGGCAGGCACAATCACTATCGCGAAGTGGTATAGCTGAGAACTCTTGTCAAGCGGTTAACTCGAGACCGCCTCTCACTCGCCAGTGAATGGCACAGCCATCAGTGGCCCACCGATCGGCCGCGAGATCACCCCGCATCCTCGCCAAGGCCGCGGGCGCGAAGGCGCCCAAGGGCTAGTGCGCCGGATTGAACCGTTGTCGCGCGACGGGGACGATCAGCTCAGATCGGTGGCCGAGACCCGGACCCGGTATGCGGGCGGGCTACCGGCATGGTGGCGCCAGACCTTTTCGATCTCGCGAATCTGGCTGCGCACCAGCACCGTGTCGCCCAAGGCCGGGCTGTCCAGGGTCGCGTAGGCCAGGATGCTCTGCTTGCCGGCGTCGTCGTCGCCCCAGATCTCGTACTTCTTCAAGTTCGAACGCTCCCTTTGGTGTTGCCGCACGCTTACCCGCTACGGCCTTCCCAAAGCGTTACCGCCGCACGGGCCACTTGATGGAAGCGCCTCCAGCCAGCAGAGGGGGGGAGCGACGATACAGCGAGGCCGGCGATGAGCATGGATGATGAAATGATCGACACACCCGAGGGTCCGATGACCTGGGCGCAGTGGAAGAAAAAGAACCCGGTCCAGATCCCCTCGCGGCGCACCAAGGGAAAGAACCTGCCGGTGAAGGTGAAACGGTTCACCGAGAAACCTTGAGCTGTGCGCCGGAGCGAATGCGCCGCGGGCGGCGTTAGAGGCTTGAGCCGGGACCGTTCCAATCGCCAGACGCGGACGTTAGGGTGACCGGACAGTTCAGGAGTGTAACCATGCGCCGCACGATCGTCACCGCTTTGCTGCTCGCCACCGCCGCCTGCGCCACCAACCAGGCGGCCCCGGAGGCGATGGCGCCGGCCGCCGCGGGCGCCCAAAGCTACGATCTCGCCGCCAGCCGCGCCAAGATCGCGCGTGTCGATATGCGGCCGAACACCGCCTTCCTCAATGCCGAGGAGCGGGAGGTGGTGAACCTGCTGATCCAGGCGGCGGAGCTGATGAACCCCATCTACCTTCGCCAGCGCTCGACCGAGAACCCGACGATTCGCGCGGAGATCGCGCGCAGCCGCCACACCCAGAAGGCCCAGTTGCTCGACATGTTCGACCTGCATTTCGGGCCGTGGGACACGCTTGCCGAGAACCATCCCTTTTACGGCGGTGTGGCGCCGCCGGTGAGCGCGGGGTTTTATCCAAAGGACCTCACAAAGGAATCGTTCGAGACTTATCTGGCCGCCAATCCGGCGCAGAAGGAGGCGCTGACCAGCGGCTATACGGTGGTGAAGCGCCAAGGCGAGCGGCTCGTCGCGGTGCCGTACAGCGTCGAATACAAGCAGTGGCTGGAGCCCGCGGCCAGGCTGCTCGAGCGGGCGGCGGCGCGCAGCTCGAACGCAAGCTTGAAGCGCTTTCTTACGCTCCGCGCCAAGGCATTTCGGACCAACGATTATTATGAGAGCGAGCTTGCCTGGATGGACGTGTCCGGCACGCCGATCGAAGTCGTGATCGGGCCCTACGAAGTCTACACCGACACGCTTTACGGCACCAAGACGGCGTTCGAAGCCTTCGTCACGGTGCAGGATCCCCAGGAAAGCGCGGCGCTTGCCAAGTACAAGAACCTGCTTGCCGACATGGAGCGCAACCTGCCGGTCGAGGAGCGCTACAAGAATTTCAGCCGCCCCTTCACCTCGCCGATTCTGGTCGCCGACCAGGTTCATGGCGGCGGCGACAACGTGCCGGGCGTTCAGACCATCGCCTTCAACCTTCCCAACGACGAGCGGGTGCGGGAGGCCAAGGGCGCCAAGAAGGTGATCCTCGCCAACGTGCTCGGCGCCAAATACGACCGCATCCTGGCGCCGATGGCGAGCCTTGTGCTGGTGCCGGATCAGGCGCGGCTGGTGTCCAAGAAGTACATGGAGAACGAGACGCTCTTTCACGAGCTGTCGCACAGCCTCGGGCCCGGCACGATCACGCTTGGCGGCCGCCAGACCACGGTCAATGCCGAGTTGAAGGACGTCTATTCGGCGAGCGAGGAAGCCAAGGCCGATGTGATGGGCGTCTACAACATCCTCTTCATGATGGACCGCGGCGAGCTTCCCGCCGCCGAGCGCGAGCAGGCGCTTGCCACCTATTTCGCCGGCATCTTTCGCGCGGTGCGCTTCGGCACCGACGAGGCCCATGGCCGCGGCGCCGCCATGCAGTACAGCTACCTGAAGGAGAAGGGTGCGTTCGCGTGGGACGAGCGCGCCGGCCGCTTCCGGGTGGATTACCGGAAGATGGAGGCGGGGCTTCGCGGTCTCGTCGCCGAGCTCGTCCGCTTCCAGGGCAATGGGGATTATGCGGGCACCAAGGCCTTTTTCGAGCGCTACGCCCGGCTCGACGACCATGCCCGGCAGGTGCTCGCCGCCACCGCGCACATCCCCACCGACATCCAGCCCATCTACCCGGAGCGCGTGTAAACCATGGATTATCAAGCGCTCGTCGACGACGTGCTGGGCGACGTCCACGCCTATCGCGGGCAGGGGCAGGTCGCGTCCTACATTCCGGCGCTGAAGCAGATCGATGCCGGCAAGCTCGGCATGGCCTTGGTGCTGAAGGACGGGACCAGCTTCGTCGGGGGAGATGGGGACGAGGCTTTCTCCATCCAGAGCATCTCCTACGTCTTCAGCCTGGCCCTGGCGCTGCACCATGTGAAGGGCGCGCTCTGGAACCATGTCGGGCGTGAGCCCGCCGGCACGCCGGCCAATTCGATCATCCAGCTCGAACTCGCCCGCGGCAAGCCGCGCAACCCGCTGACCAGCGCCGGCGCGCTTGTCGTGTGCGATCAGATCATCGGCCGGCGCACCGAGGCCGAAGCGTCCGGGGAACTGCTCGGCTTCCTACGGGACCGCGCCGGGGACGATTCGATCGGCATCGACCAGAATATCGCCATGTCGGAATCCCGCGCCGGCGCCTTCAACCGCAGTCTGGCCTATTTCATCGCCGCCTTCGGCAATCTGAAGAATACGCCGGAGCAGGTGCTGAGCTATTATTACCACCAATGTTCGGTGGCGATGAGTTGCCGCCAGCTCGCCCGCGCGGCTTTGTTTTTGGCCTTCGACGGGGTCGATCCCTCCACCGGGGACGCGGTGTGCACGCCGTCTAGGTCGCGCCGGATCAACGCGCTGATGCTGACCAGCGGCCATTACGACGTGTCCGGGGACTTCGCGTTCCGCGTCGGCCTTCCCGGCAAGAGCGCGATGAGCGGCGCCATCCTGGCGATCATCCCCGGCACCGGCGCGGTGTGCGTGTGGTCGCCGGGGCTTACCGAGGCGGGAAGTTCGCTGGTCGGGGGGATCGCCCTCGAACGCCTGGTGGACCGCACCGGCTGGAGCGTGTTCGTCTAACTTATTCCTCCCCATCGAAGATGGGGAGGGGAACCATGCGAAGCATGGTGGAGGGGTAGAGGCGCAGGCCTCCGCCGTCTGGCGCCAATCCTGGGAGTCTACGGCAGTTACCCCTCCACCACCCTTCGGGTGGTTCCCCTCCCCATGCGCAGCATGGGGAGGAATTAGGACTTAAGCCATTTCCCCCTTCACGCGGCGTTCCAGCACGGTCAGCGGCATGGAGCCGCCGAGCAGCACCGCGTCGTGGAAGCGCTTCAGGTCGAAGCCCGGGCGCGCCTGCTGCTCGGCGCGCAGGCGGCTGATCACCGTTTCGCCGAGCTTGTAGGAACAGGCCTGGCCCGGCCACACAACGTAGCGCTCGATCTCGCGGGTGGCGGAGCCGACCGGTTCGGCGGCGTTGTCGACCATCCACTGAATCGCCTGCTCGCGGCTCCAGCGCTTGGCGTGCATGCCGGTGTCGACCACCAGGCGCGTGGCGCGGAACAGGTAGGATTGCAGATAGCCGATCTTGCCGAGCGGATCGTCGGCATAGACGCCGAGCTCGTCCGCCAGACGCTCCGAATAGAGCGCCCAGCCCTCGTTATAGGCGGAGAAGCCCTGGGTACGGCGGTAGAGCGGCAGCTCGCCCGCCTCGCGCGCGATGCTGATCTGGAAATGGTGGCCGGGAATGCCCTCATGGTAGGTCAGCGTCTTGAGGCCGTTCTTGGGCCATTCGTGCGTGTCCTTGAGGTTGATGTAATAGGCCCCCGGCCGCGAACCATCCAGCGACGCGCCCTGATAATAGCCGCCTGGAGCGCCGGCCTCTATGGTGGGCGGCACGCGGCGGATATCCAGCGCGGCCTTGGGGATGCGGTTGAACATGCGGGGCAGAAGCGGCGCGATCTCGGCAATCTGATCGTTCAGCGATTGAAGCAGCTCCGCCCGGCCCGCGTCAGTGTTGGGGAAGAGCAGCTTGGGTTCCGCGTTGAGCGCGTTGATCCGTTCGCCGACTGTGCCCTTGGTGTAGCCTTGACCGCGCAGCAGCACGTCGAGCTGGGCGTGGAGGCTGCGGACCTGGTCGAGGCCGATCTGGTGGACCTCGTCGGGCGTGTAGCTGGTCGTCGTGTTGAAGCGCAGGGCGTTGGCGTAATAGGCCGCGCCATTGGGCAGCCGCCACACGCCGGCATCGTGGCTGGCGGCCGGGCGGACAGCCTTGAGGGCGGCGATCTGGCGGTCGAGGGCATCGTGGATCGGGCCGGTGACGATCTGGGTTGCAGCGCCGCGATAGTCGCCGAGGCCCTTGTCGGACGCACGGCGCGTGACGGAGCGGACGAGGGTGGTCTCACCGGCCGGGGTGCCGCGCAATTTCTCGAGGTTGCCGATCGCCTTGTCGAGGATGAAGTCCGGCGGGACGACGCCGGCGGCGGCATCGTGTCGGAAGCGCTCCGTGTCCTGGCCGATGTTGCGGGCGAAGGCTTCAAGGCGCGTCAGGTAGAAGTCCGCGTCGCTTTTGATGTTGATCGGGTGCTGGCTGTCGAGGAAGTCGGGCGTGTTGTAATAAGCGCCGCCGAGCTGGCTCACGGCGTAAGGCGCCGGGCGGCCGCCGATCTCGCCGAACGGGAAGGCGGTGGCGGCCGATGCAACGGAGCCGCGGAACTCGGCGATGTCGTAGTTGAGCTGCCCGGCTTCGCTGAGGCCGCGGCGACCCAAGCGCTTCAATTCGGCATAGCGCGCCCTGGCCTGCTGCCGCTCCTCCTCCGCCTTGGCCAACGATTGCTCACCAAGCTGACCGCGCAGGTGGGCAAGCTCGCCCACGTCGAGGCCGAGATTGGTTGCAAAGGTCGGGCTGTCGCGCAGATCCTCGTTGAACCAGCGGGTGAGCAGCGCGTCGAGCTGCTCGTCGCGGCTGCCCTTGCCGGCGCCCTGCGCGGCGGTGGTGGCGCAGCCGGAAAGGCCGGACGCGCCCAGGGCGGCGGTGGCGACGGAGGTCAGGAGAAAAAGGCGACGGTCGAGCATGAACATCCTCCAACGCATTGATTTTGCGGGAGCCCTAAACCCGCGCCGGGGGAGTCGCAAGCAAGGGAGAAAGCGTGCTAGCCTCCGCTCCAAAGGGGGGACGAATACACGATGCTTGAGCTGATGCTTGCCGCCGCCGCCGCCACGCAGATCTTGCAGCCCGCCTGCCCGATCGACCGCCAGATCTATCGCCTGCAGGCCGATCGGCATTTCACCGCCGGCTTCGCACGCGTAGACGAACGCCTGCCTTATGCCTCCCATCTCGCTTTCTGGCTCAAGTCGCCGACGCGGACCTATTGGTTCAGTTTCCATGCGCCCAACGGCTATGGCGGCACGGTGATCATGCCCGACGTCGCGCCCGAAAAAATGGCGCTCACCCTGGAGGAGGACGCCCCGGAGCCGCCGTCAAGCGGCGGCGAAGAGGAGCAGGCGGTGATGATCGCCTTTGACGCATTCCGCGCCGATTTGTCGGTTTACGAAACGCCGCCCCAGGTCGGCGATCCCGCCCCGGCGCGGATCTTTGCGCGGGAGCTTGGATCGGCGCTCTGGTACAATGCCCCGGCGCTTGTCGGGGACCCGGCGGCGCAGCACGAATCCATGCCGATCTCCCTGTTCGAGCCGGCCAGTTGCGCGCCCGGCCGCCCCGAAGTGCAGCGGGTGCAACCCAGGTTGCTCGAATAGGAGGCGAACCGCCCGCCGGCTTTATGCTAGTGGCGCAGGCATGGGAGAGGGCGACACCGCATTGCTGCTGGCGCGAATCCAGTTCGCCTTCACAGTCTCATTCCACTTCATCTTTCCGGCATTTTCGATCGGCCTCGCCTCCTATCTGGCGGTGCTCGAGGGGCTGTGGCTGAAGACCGGCAAGGACGTCTACCTCACCTTGTTCCGCTATTGGCTGAAGATTTTCGCGATCGCCTTTGCGATGGGCGTCGTGTCCGGCATCGTCATGAGCTACCAGTTCGGCACCAACTGGTCGGTGTTCTCGGACAAGGCCGGGCCGATTATCGGGCCGCTGATGGCCTATGAAGTGCTCACCGCCTTCTTCCTCGAGGCCGGCTTCCTTGGCGTGATGCTGTTCGGGCTGGAGCGGGTCGGCAAGAAGCTCCACTTCCTCGCCACCTGCATGGTCGCGGTCGGCACCTTCATTTCCGCTTTCTGGATCCTGAGCGTCAACAGCTGGATGCAGACGCCGGTCGGCTGGGCGGTGAACGATGTCGGCCAGTTCGTCCCCGGTGGCAGCTGGCTGGAGATCATCTTCAACCCCAGTTTCCCCTACCGCCTCGTCCACACCGTGATCGCCGCTTACCTGACCACCGCTCTGGTGGTGGGCGGGGTCGGCGCCTGGCACCTGCTCAAGGGCCGCGACACGCCCGGCGTGCGCACGATGTTCTCGATGGCATTGTGGATGGCGGCGCTGGTTGCCCCGGTGCAGATCTTCGTCGGGGACCTGCACGGCCTCAACACGCTCGAGCACCAGCCCGCCAAGGTGATGGCGATGGAAGGCCATTTCGACAGCTATCCGAACGGCGCGCCCCTGATCCTGATCGGCATGCCGGACAGCAAGGCGGAGAAGACCCACGTTCTGCTGCAGGTGCCGAAGCTCTCCTCGCTGATCCTCAAGCACCACGCGGACGCGCCGCTCAAGGGCCTCAAGACGATTCCGAAGGAGAACCGCCCGCCTGCCGAGATCGTGTTCTGGTCGTTCCGGGTGATGGTTGGCCTCGGCATGCTGATGTTCGCGCTCGGCTTGTGGAGCCTGCTCGCCCGGATGCGGAAGAAGCTTTACGAGTGGACGTGGATGCATCGGCTTGCGCTCGTCATGGGGCCTTCCGGCTTCATCGCGGTGATCGCCGGCTGGATCACCACGGAGGTGGGGCGCCAGCCTTGGGTGGTCTACGGCCTGCTGCGCACCAGGGACGCCGTGTCGCCGATCGCCGCGCCCGGCGTGACCGGATCGTTGATCGCCTTCGTAATCGTCTACTTCGCGGTGTTCGCCGCCGGCACCTGGTACATCCTGAAACTCATGGCCCACCCGCCGCACCACGGCGAAAGCGGCGAAGCGCGGGCGCCGATCCGGACCGCGGGGATTACGCCTTCGGCCTCTATGTCGCGGCCGGGCGCCGACCCACGGCCGGACAGGACGGAGGAGGCGGAATGAGAAGGACTCACCAAATCCTCCCCTGCCTTTGCAGGGGAGGGGGACCAGGCGAAGCCTGGTGGAGGGGCCGAGCGAAGCGAGGTTATCGGCTCCGGCTTCGCCTCCGCCGCCCCTCCACCACGCTTCGCGCGGTCCCCCTCCCCTCGAAATCGAGGGGACGATTTTAGCCGTGGACCTCACAATCGTCTGGGCGTTTCTGATCGCTTTTGCCGTTGCCGCTTATGTGGTGATGGACGGCTTCGACCTCGGCATCGGCCTGCTGTTCCCGAGCCTTCCGGTCGGCAAGCAGCGCGATCAGGCGATGAATGCGATCGCGCCGGTGTGGGATGGGAATGAGACCTGGCTGGTGCTTGGCGGCGGCGGGCTGCTGGCGGCGTTTCCGCTGGCTTATGCGATCATCCTGCCGGCCCTCTACGCCCCGCTGATCGCGATGCTGCTCGGCCTGGTCTTCCGCGGTGTCGCCTTCGAGTTTCGCTGGCGCGATCCGCGGCACAGGCCGCTGTGGGACGCGGGCTTCTTCGCCGGATCGCTGGTCGCCACTTTTGCGCAGGGCGTAACCCTCGGCGCGCTTCTTCAAGGGATCACGGTGAAGGGCCGGGCGTATGGCGGCGGCTGGTGGGAGTGGCTGTCGCCGTTCAGCCTACTGACCGGCGCAAGCCTGGTCGCCGGCTATGCCTTGCTCGGCGCCGGGTGGCTGATCTGGAAAACCGAAGGCCCGCTCCACGACCGGGCACGGACATGGGCGAAGCGCCTGCTTCCCGCCATGCTGCTCGCCATCGGCACCGTCAGCCTGGCGACGCCGTTCGTGGAGCCGAAATATTTCGCCCGCTGGTTCGAATGGCCCGGCATGCTGGTGGTCGTGCCGATGCCGCTGCTGGTCGCGGCGGCGGCGTGGTTCACCTGGCGCAGCATCGCCGGGCGCTCCGACGCGGCGCCGTTTTTCTGGTCGCTGGCCTTGTTCGGGCTCACCCTTGCGGGCCTTGCCGTCTCAATCTGGCCGGACGTGATCCCCGGCCGCGTTTCCATCTGGCAGGCGGCGGCACCGCATTCGAGCCAGCTTTTCATGCTGGTCGGCGCGCTGGTGCTGATCCCGCTCATCCTTGCCTACACCGCCTGGTCCTATTGGGTGTTCCGGGGGAAGGTGGGTGAGGAGGGCTATCATTGATGGCGAAGCGGCTGGCCTGGTTCGTCGGACTGTGGGCGGCGGGCGTGGCGGCCGTGGGGGCGGTGGCCTACGGCATCCGCTTCTGGCTCCACCCTTAAGCCAGCGCCGCCGCAAGCTGTGCATTGACCTGCCGCTGCCGCATCAAGGAGGCGAGCAGGATCAGGTTGAACACGGTCGCCTCGACGATGAAGAACCACAAAGGGGTCCCCACCGCCATGCTGAGGCCGAGGAACAGGGTGCGCCGGTTCGGCCCGAGCCAGGCCTGAAGGAACAGCGCACGGCCGCCGATCCGCTTCGACACAAGCCGCCCCTCATCGCCGGCGGCGGCGATGCGGGCGTCCGCTTCCTCGCTGCGCGGGTTGAGCCAGCCGCCCACCGTAACGTAAACTGCGGTGAGGGCTCCGAGGATACCGCTCCCGGCGACCGAGGCGCGCGTGTTGGCGATCCACGGCACGCCATAGGCCCGCCAGAGGTAGGTGCGGCGCACGCTTTCGATGTGGTTGGCCTGGAGGATGCGCGAAATCGACGCGAGCGGGATCACCACCCAGCACCAGCCGCCCGCGTAGAACGCCATGGCGGTGTAGAGGACGATGTGGCCAAGATAGTCGCAGATACCGTCGATGATCTCGCCCAGCGGCGAAGTGCGGCCGGTTAGGCGGGCGAGGTCCCCGTCGGCACCGTCCAGGACGTGCCAGAGCAGGTGAAAGGCGAGGCCGGCGGCGACGTTCTGCGGATGGGGCAGCAGCGTGTAGGCGGCGGTGGCGGCGAGGATCGACAGCAGGCTCGACACCGATACCATGTTGGGCGTGATCGGCGTGTGGCGCAGGAGCAGCGCAAGGCGGTGCGAGAGCGGATGGAAGACGAACAGGTTCAGCCCGTCCTCCAGCTCCGCCGGCCGGGTCTTCGCCGGCGGCGCGCCCGTGTCGGTTTCCGTCGCCCCTTGCATGGTGCCTTTCAAACTTACCCCTCGTCCGGTCTCGTCCTTCGTTCTAAAGGCGCGCGATGAAAAGCGAAATATCCGCTTGGGGGCGGCGCCGGTGAAGTGCCTGATCATCGCCGCGGGGCAGGGAACGAGGCTTCGCGAACTTGCCGCGTCGAAGCCGCTTGCCGAAATCGCCGGCGCGCCGCTGATCGAGCACATCGTCCGGCTGGCGGCGGCAGGCGGGGCGAGCGGGTTCGTGGTGGTCACCGGGTACCAGCCGCTGCCGCTCGAAGCCGCGCTTCGGGACCTTGCCGAGCGCACCGGCCTCTCCATTGAAGTCGTTCGCAACGAAGATTGGGCCAAACCGAACGGCCACTCGGTTCTCGCCGCGGCGCCTTTTCTGTCCGAAGACTTCATCCTGCTGATGTCCGATCACCTGTTCGACCCGGATATCCTGCGACGGCTAATTGCGGGGAAGCGGGACGGCGCGCGCCTTACCCTTGGTGCCGACTTCCGGATCACGCGGCCCGAGCTCGACCTCGACGACGCGACCAAGCTCAAGCTCGACGCCGACGGCCGAATCACCCGCATCGCCAAATCTCTTACCGAATACGATGCGGTCGATACCGGCCTGTTCGTCGCCGGGCCTGAGCTGCTGGAGGCGCTTGCACAGAGCGTCTCGGCAGGCGGCACGGGCTCCCTTTCGGAAGGCGTGCAGACCCTTGCCGGGGAGGGCAGCGCCTTTGCGTTCGACATCGGCGACGGCTGGTGGGTGGACGTGGACGATGCCCCCGCCTTTCGCCGGGCGGAGCGGGAGCTTCCGGCGGTGCTCGCGAGCCTGTAAAAACGGCGCTCGCAAGCATCGGCCAAAGGGCTTAATCTTCGGCAACTCACAGGCTGGAAGAACGACTATGGCCGCCGCCGCGAACCCGACCTACGAACCTGCCGACATCATGCGCGCCCTCTACGGCGACGGCATTACCGCGCTGAAGGGCGCCTTTTCGCGCGAATGGGCGGAGCGGATGCGGGAGGACATCGATGCGCTGTTCGCCGAAGCCCAGGCGACCCCCGGCGGCGCCCTGCCGCGCGGGCCGCAGCGCTGGTATGTGGAAGTACATCCGGAGCGGATCCGCGGGTTCGTGGATATTGCCACCCACCCCTGGTTCGTCGCGGTGTGCGAGACGGTGCTCGGGCCCGATTACAAGATCGTCGAAGTGGGCTTCGACATTCCCTTCCCCGGGGCGGCCGATCAGCCCTGGCACCGCGACTTCTTCGTGCCCGAGGCGACCACGAAAGGGCGGCGGCTGAACTCGCTCGCCTTCAACCTGACGGCGGTGGACACGGTGCAGGAGATGGGTCCGTTCGAAGTGGCGCCGGGCACACAGTGGGACCAGTTCGAAGGCTGCGACAAGGGCATGTTCCCGCCGCAAAGTCTGTGGCCGCGCTACATCGAGCGGGCGCAGCAAAAGATGCCGCAACTGGGCGACATGTCGGTGCGCTCGGCGCTCACCATCCACCGAGGCACCGCCAACCGCTCGGACCAGCCGCGGCCGGTGCTGGTCGTCGGCGTCGATGCGCCGGATGCCACCAATGCGCAGCATCACGATCTGCAGGTGACGCAAGGCTACCTCGCTTCGCTGCCCGCGCAGGTGCGCGATCACCTGACGTATCGCATCGCGGACGCGCTGAAGCCGATCCTTCAGCACCACGTCATTGAGGGCTTGCTGGAGCCGGCGAGCTACTGAACCGGCGTCACGTCGAGGCGCATCGTCAGCGTCATCGTCTCGCCCGGTTCGAGCACGCGCAGGCCGAGTTCGGCCCAGCGTTCCTCGGGCTCGTTGAGTGCGGCATTTGCGTGGCTCACCGGCTCGATCACGAACAGCTCGCCCGACGGCGGCGAGTAGAGCTGGAAGAAATTCGCGTCGGGCGACGACATCTCGACGCTGAAGGGGAGGGACGGATCCTGCACCCGCGCATGTCCGCTCCAGCCGCCGAAGCCGTTGTCGAGATCCTGCCCCGCGACGCGGCGATTGCGCAGGTCATACCGCCCCTGCGCGGCGACCTTCTCGACCGGCATCACCTGCTCGTCAATGGTCCAGACGCTCTCCACATTGGTGTCCAGAATTGTCTCGGGCGTGCAGGGGAAATAGGGATGCTGGCCGAGGCCGCAGGGCATCGGCTCGTCGGACAGGTTGGTGCAGGTGAGCACCACTGTCAGCCCATCTTCGTCCAGCGTGAACACCTGCCGCGCTTCGAAGCGCCAAGGCCATTCCCCGGCCTCGTGGACGAAGCGCAGCTCGGCTTCCCGCTCTTCCAACCGCACCACCTCCCACGCGGCCAGCCAGCCCTGGCCGTGTAGCGGGTTCGGGTCTCCGGCCATGTTGCGGGCGATCCGCACTTCCCGACCCCGGAAGGTGAAGCGGCCTTCGCGGATGCGGTTGCTGTACGGCACCAGCGGGAAGCTGCCCTGCGCGAGAACCTCCGCCGAGCCCTCGCCACTACCGCGTAAAACCGGTATTTGTTTTCCGTCCTCCGCGCGGTACTCAAAGCGGGCGATGCTGCCGCCCACGTCGGGCAGCAGGGTCAGCGATAGAGCGCCGCAGGAAAGGGTCGGGGGGCCATTGCGGGTCATGGATGGTGCCTCTTTTTGTGCGCAGCATTCAGCCTGGCGAAACTTCTTTGTGGATAAATGTAAGTTAGTGTTGCGGGCAGAGTCCGCGGCGCGCTAGAATCGTCCCGGGGAATGCTGCGGGGAGGGAATGTATCATGGTCAAGCAAGTTAAAGATTTTGTCGAAATTCAGGACCGCAGCTCGCTTGACGAGCTGATCGCGCAGTTGATCGAAGTGCGCGACACGCTGCCGGCTTCGCACACGGCCGAAGTCAGGATGCGCGGCGACGACGTGTTCGGGCGCCATCTCAGCGTCAGCTATTTCCGGCCGCAGACCGCCGAGGAAGCCGAGTGCGACGCCCGCTACGCCGAGGCATGGCGCCAGTCGCGCGAGCGGGAAATGGCGCGCCTTCAGGACGAACTCGGCATCGGCACCCGCCGCCGCCTCCGCGCGGTAGGCTGAACTCAATAATCCTCCCCTGCTTTTGCAGGGGAGGGGGACCGCACCAAGTGCGGTGGAGGGGCGGCGGAGGCGAAGCCGGAGCCGTGAAGACCCTCCGCTTCGCTGCGGGCCCCTCCACCGCACTCCGTGCGGTCCCCCTCCCCTCGGAATCGAGGGGAGGATTTTAGGTTCACCATTCGGCAAAGCTGCCGTCCTTGAGGCGCCAGATCGGGTTGCGCCAGCGGTGCCGGTCCTTGTGCGCTTCCCGCACCGCCGCCTCGTCGATCGTGACACCCAGGCCCGGTCCGGTGGGGATCGGCAGGTGGCCGTCGACCGGGCTCAGCACGTCCTTGTCCGTGACGAACTCCAGGAGGTCGTGGCCGACATTGTAGTGGATGCCGAGGCTCATCTCCTGAATCGCGACGTTGGGCGCGGTGGCGGCGAGCTGCAGGCACGACGCGAGCGCCAGGGGGCCCAGCGGGCAATGCGGCGCCACCGCGATGTCATAGGCCTCCGCCATCGCCGCGATGCGCCGGCATTCGCTGATCCCGCCGGCGTGGCTCAGGTCCGGCTGGATGATGTCCACCGCGCGCGCTTCAAAGAACGGCTTGAAATCCCAGCGCGAATAGACCCGCTCGCCGAGCGCGATCGGAGTCGCCGTCATGGCGCTGATCTGGGCCAGCCCTTCCGGGTTCTCGGACAGCAAGGGCTCCTCGATGAACAGCAGCCCCATCGGCTCCAGCACCTTGGCGAGCTGCTTGGCCATCGGCCGGTGAACGCGGCCGTGAAAATCGAGGCCGACGTCCATGCCGACGGCCTGAGCGGCCTCGACGCGGGCGATGACGTCGTCGAACAATTTGGGCGTGCCGATCCAGTCGAGCTCGGCGGTGGCGTTCATCTTCACGGCCGAGAAGCCCTGGTCCTTGCGCGCCTGCGCGGCACCCGCGATGTCGTCGGGCCGGTCGCCGCCGATCCAGGCGTAAGCGCGGATCGTGTCGCGCACGCGGCCGCCCATCATCTCCCAGGCGGGGAGGCCGAGTGCCTTGCCCTTGAGGTCCCACAGCGCCTGATCGAGGCCGGAAAGCGCCGACATCAGCACCGCGCCGCCGCGGTAGAAGCCGCCGCGATAGGCAATCTGCCAGATGTCCTCGATTGCGTAGGGATCGTGGCCGAGAAAGCGGTCCTTGAGCGCCTCGAACGCACCGTCGACCGCCTCCGCCCAGCCTTCCAGACTGGCCTCGCCCCAGCCAACGGCGCCGTCGTCGCTCTCGATCCGCACGAACAGCCAGCGCGGCGGCACGTAGAATGTCTCGATCCGGGAGATCTTCATGCATCTGTCTCCGGCAGGGCGCCTTCCGTGGCGGCGGTAGGCCAGCGGCGGGCGGCTTCCGCCTGCTGCTCGCGGTCGCTCGGCCGCCCGGCGTCGGCGGGCGGCACGATCGGTACCGTCAGGCACAGGCTCGATGCGGGAAGAACGTCACGCCAGTCTGC
>DASVUV010000010.1:0-116176 GCA_036386875.1 Allosphingosinicella sp. | reverse complement strand
AAGGCTGGTCGCGGAGGAGCTCGCCACGCCGGTCGATCCGCGCGTCACCAAGCTCGCCGCCGCTGTGGCCGCCAAGCATGGCACTGCGTCCCGCGCAGTCCTCTTCTACGGCTCGTGCCTGCGGCAAAAGCAACTCGATGGGCTGATGCTCGATTTCTATCTGATCGTCGGCGATTATCGCGCAGCCTATGCCAAAGGCTGGCTGGCGGTGGCCAATCGCCTCATTCCCCCGAACGTCTTTTATTTCGAGCGCGACGGTCTGCGCGCCAAATATGCCGTGCTCAGCGAGGCGGATTTCCACCGCTTCAACGGGCCCGAAACCGCCAGCGTGTCGGTGTGGGCGCGCTTCGCCCAGCCATCGCGGCTAGTGTGGGCGGCTGACTCCAAAGCGCGGCAGTCGGCAATCGCGGCGGTCGCGCGGGCGGCGCCGACCCTGCTCGCGGCGGCGATGCCGGTGGTTGGCGACCCGGCCGACCCGCTCGATCTGTGGCGCGGGGCCTTTGCACTGACTTATTCCGCCGAGCTGCGCGCCGAGCGCGCAGGTCGCGCGCAGTCGGTCGTCGACCTCGACGCAGACCGTTACCGCCGCTTCGGCTCGGCGGCACTAAAGCAAGCGGCCGGCTTGGCCAGTGGGCCAGGCTGGCGGGCGCGGCGAGTGCAGGGCAAGGCGTTGTCGGTCCTGCGGCTCGCCAAGGCCAGCGCGACCTTTGCCGGGGGCGCCGATTACATCGCCTGGAAGATCAACCGGCACGCCGGCACTGAGATCCGCCTGAAGCCACGGCAGCGGCGCTGGCCGTTGCTTGCCGCGCTTAGCCTGTTGCCCCGCCTGCTGAGGAGCGGCGCGGTTCGGTAGGCCGCCGCGACAGCGCGGACGACACAGCATTGGCCAGCGCCCCGACGGTGAACGGCTTGCGCAGCAATTCGTAGCCGATGAGGTGATCGGTCTCGCCGTCGCCGACATAACCGGTGACGAACAGCACTGCGAAATCGCCGTGGGTTTCCTTCAAGTGGCGGATCAGCTCGGGGCCGGTCATTTCCGGCATGATCACGTCGCTGATCACCAGGTCGAATTCATGCGCGCCAAACAAGGCAATCGCCTCGGCGCCACTCGAGCAGGCGACCGGCTCGTAATCCAGGTCCTCCAGAGCGCCGACCGTCGCCGCCCGCACCCGCGGGTCATCCTCGACCAACAGGATGCGCGCGCCTGCGACATGCGCTTCGCTTTCCGACCGCTGCGCCGCGGTATGCAGGCGGACCGGCGTGGCGGCCGATTCGGAGCGCGGCAGATAGATCGACACGGTAGTGCCCTTGCCGAGCTCACTCTCGATTCCGACCTCGCCGCCGGATTGATGGGCGAAGCCGAAGATCTGGCTGAGGCCGAGGCCGGTGCCCTTGCCGACCGGCTTGGTGGTGAAGAAGGGCTCAAAGACATGCTCCATCACTTCGGGCGCAATGCCGGCGCCGGTGTCGGCGACGCTGATCCGGACGTAATCGCCCGCGCCAAGCTCGCCCACCTGGTGGTTGGGAAGCGACGTGTTCTCGACTCGGATGGCGAGCTGGCCCTGGCCGTCCATTGCGTCCCGCGCATTGACCGCCATGTTGAGGATCGCGTTTTCGAGCTGGTTGGTATCGACCCGCACGTGCCAGGCGTCGTCCGGAAAGCGGGTGGTGATGCTGATCCGCTCGCCGATCGTCCGATCGATGAGGTCGAGCATTCCTTCCACCAGGGCGGTGGGGGAGGCGGAGACCGGAAGCAGCGGCTCGGCCCGTGCGAAGGCGAGGAGGCGGCGGGTCAACGCAGCGGCGCGGGTGGCGCCTTCCATGGCATTGTCGAGGTGGAATTCGACCTCGCGCTTGGAGCTCCTGAGCTTGCGCTTGGCGAGATCCAGCCCGCCGACGATCACGGCAAGCATGTTGTTGAAATCGTGCGCAATACCGCCAGTGAGCTGCCCGACCGCCTCCATCTTCTGAACCTGGCGAAGCTGCGCCTCGGCCGCGGCGCGGTCGGCGGCCTCGGCCTTGAGGCGTTCGTTCGCTTCGGTGAGCTCCTGGGTCCGCTCGCGCACCCGCGCCTCGAGAAGCTGGGCGCGGTTCGCTTCGCTGTCGGCGGCGCGCAACGCTTCGATGCCCTGGCTCATCGCCCGGAAGGCGAACAGGCCGAGCACCACCGCGCCGGCGCAGATCAGCACCGCGATCCAGCCCAGCCATTCGGTGAGGTCGTCGGCACGGGATCCGGAGACACGGGTCTCGGCCATCCGCCCCCGCAGGTCCTGCCGCTCGACCGCGGCGATCTCGGCCAGCTTGGCGCGCAGCTTCGGTCCGGTCTCGGTGCGGCCCGCGCCGTAGAACAGCGAGAGGCCGCCGCTGCCCCTTTGCGCGCTTGCCGCCGCGGCGCCGGCGCCGAGTTCCTGGGCCCGGCGAGTGAACAGGCTTTCCAGTTCGGTGACCCGAGCGACCTGTTCCGGCTTGCCGCGGACCAGGCGGCGAAGCTGGTCGATCTGCCGCTCGCCGAGCCGCCACTCGCTGTAGTACAGGCTGCCGGTCTCCGGCTCTTCGTCGAGCACGTACCGGCCAAGAGCGGCCTCCGCGCGGGCGAGGCTTGCGTCCACCGTGCGGGTAAGCAGCATCACGTCATAACTGTGCCGCTCCGACGCGAGCGCTGCTTCGCGGGCGCGGTTGGAGCTGGTCACCATGATCATCAGGAGCGCGAGCAGCACGGTCGCAACGATTGCGCCGGCTGCTGCCAGCGCGCCGCGTCCCCCTATCCGGGACGAACTCAGGTCGCCCGTATTCTCACCCGCCATGAAGCGGTTCTAAAACAGACCGGCGGGGCTGGAAAGCCGTTGAGTCGTCTTTCCGACTCACTCCGTCGCTCAGGACAAGTATCCGGTCGCGCGTCCGGCCGCTTCGAACATGCCCAGGATCTGCGCGACTTCCTCGGCGGAATGCTCCGCGCAAAGCGAACAGCGCAGCAGGTACATGCCCGCGGGCGTCGCCGGCGGACGGGCCATGTTGACGTACACGCCGGCCTCGAGCAGCGCCTGCCAGAGGCGAACGGTGGTATCCTGATCGGGCATGAGGACGGCGATGATCGCCGACTGCGCGTCCGGTGTGGCGATTTCGAAGCCAAGATCGCGCAGGCCCTTGTGAAGGCGGCGGCTGTTTTCCCAGAGGTGCTTACGCTTCTCGCCGGCATGCATGAGCTTGCGGATCGAGGTCGCGGCGGTCGCCACCACCGAAGGCGGCAGCGAGGCGGTGAAGACGTAGGGGCGGCAGACGAGGCGAAGCACTTCGAACTTCGGGTGGTTGGAAACGATGAAGCCGCCCACCGTGCCGACCGATTTGGAAAAAGTGCCGACGACGAAATCGACCTGGTCCGACACGCCCGCTTCCTCGAACACGCCCCGGCCATTCTCGCCGAAGAAGCCCATGCCGTGGGCTTCGTCGACCACTACCATGGCGCCGTGGCGTTTCGAGACTTCGACCATTTCCTTGAGCGGCGCGATGTCGCCGAGCATCGAATAGACGCCTTCCAGAACGACGAGGCGGCCACCCTCGCCGGGCAGGCGCTTCAGGCGCTTTTCGAGATCCTCTACGCTGTTGTGGCGGAAGCGCACGATCTGGGCGGTGCCCAATGCGCAGCCGTCGTAGATCGAGGCATGGCTGTCGGCGTCGAGGATGATGTAATCCTCCTTGCCGGCGATGGTCGACATCAGGCCGAGATTGGCCTGGTAGCCGGTGGAGAACACCATGGCGTGCCGGGTGCCGTAGAATTCCTTCAACGCGTCCTCGACCTCGCGGTGGCCTTGATAGGTGCCGTTCAAGACCCGGCTGCCGGTGGTGCCGGCGCCGTACGCGTCGAGCGCGTCCTTCCCCGCCTGGACAACGTCCGGGTCGAAAGTCATTCCCATGTAGTTATACGTGCCGAGCAGGATAATTTCCTTGCCCTTGACGATCGCCCGGGTGGGGGAGAGCACCTTCTCCATCACCAGCCCAAAAGGATCGCGCACGCCCGTCGCCAGCAAAGCCTCGCGCTCCGCGATCAGCGCATCGAACTTGCTGAACAGATCACGGCCGTGCGACGGCTGTACGGCCGTCTCCTCGGCCGGATCGTAGGGGGTGCTGACGGATTCGGTCACGCTTTATCCGTCCTGCCGAAGCTTATCGACCGCATCGACGAGCTGGCCCACGCTCTCGATCTCGGCCTGCATGTTCATGGTGATGAGGATGTCGAATTCGTCCTCAACCGAAGCGACGAAATCCATCACGATCAGGCTGTCCCATTCGAGATCGCCGGCGAAGGTTGTGCCTTCCGAGAGCTCCACGCCCTTTTTATTGAACGGCGCGATCAGCTCGGCCACCTTGGCGTAGATTTCGTCTCTGTCGGTCATGGCGCGTCCTTATGTCCCGGGGCGCCTTCTGCCAAGACAATTGGGCGAGACGGTGGCGCGAGGCCCCGCGTCTTCCACAAGGAGACGAGGACGCCCGCGGCAAGGATCGACAGGGTGATGCCGAGCGAAAGCGCCGGCGGCACCTTGGCGATGCCGAGCGCATCGGCCGCGAAGATCTTGGCGCCGATAAACACCAGCAGCACGGCCAGCGCATATTTGAGGTAGTGGAAGCGGTCGATCATCGCGGCCAGCGCGAAATACAAAGCGCGCAGGCCCAGGATGGCGAAGATGTTGGACGTGTAGACAATGAACGGATCGGTTGTGATCGCGAAGATCGCCGGGACCGAATCGACGGCGAACACCACATCGACGAACTCGACCATGATCAGCGCCAGGAACAGCGGGGTGATGAACCAGGCGGGGCGGCCGGTCGCGGGATCGGCCGCCCGTACCCAGAAACGATCTCCGTGCAGCGTGTTGGTAACTCGGAAACGGGCGCGGATCCACTTCAGCAGGGGCGACCCGCCGACGTCGAACGGCTTGTCCGCCATCCGCCACATCTTGATGCCAGTGACGATCAAAAAAGCGGCGAAGACGTAAAGCAGCCACTCGAACCGCTCCACCATGGCCGCACCGACGCCGATCATGATCCCGCGCAGCACCAGCACGCCGATGATGCCCCAGAACAATACGCGGTGCTGATGGACGCGCGGCACCGCGAAGTAGCCGAAGATCATGGCGATCACGAAGACGTTGTCGATCGCCAGGCTCTTCTCGATGGCGAAGCCGGTGAGATATTGAATGCCCGCGGTCTCGCCGAGATACCACCAGACCCAGCCGCCGAACGCCAGAGCGAGGCCGATATACCCCCCGGAGACGAGCAGGCTTTCCCGGACTCCGATCTCCCGGGTCTTGCGGTGAAGCACGCCGAGATCGAGGGCGAGGAGCAGGGCGACGATCCCCAGGAAGGCAAGCCACATCCAGAGCGGCTTGCCGAGCCAAAGCAGGGTCAGGAGTTCCATAGTCAAACCTTGTGTCTGTAGGTCCGCCGCCGCGCGCCGCCGGAATGGCCGGGCGGGGGCGTGCACCGCAGGAGACTAAAGGCGCAGGGCCGCGCGAAGGCGGAACCCTCGCCGGGATATCAGATGGCGAGAGGCGCTTGCCGGTGCAGGCGGGCCTGAAGGCCGAGCCTGAGCATCTTCAGCCGCAACAGGCGCAGTGCGCTTGGCACCGGTCGCTTCGAGCTCGCGCCGAATTTCGGAGTCCAGGCGCTGTTGAACTGCGCTGTGCCGGTAAAGTTTGAATGTCATGTGCCGCTCCAATCGATGGTTGATCGATCGGGTAAGGCGGCGGCGCAGGCACAAAAAAGTCGAACTGCACCGGGCCTTGCCCGATGCGGTCCGACATCACAGCCGTTCTCTTGGACGGCCGCCAGAGGGGCCCGGTCCCGCACCCGCGATATACGCGCCCCGCGCCGGAAATTCAACCGGTCAGCGCAGCCAACCTTGCTCGCGGTACCAGGCGGCGGTCTGTTCGAGGCCCTGCTCCGTCGGCACTTGCGCCGACCATAACCGCCGCGGCGGGCGGCGCTCGGCGGTGGAGACCCAGTCCGGGTGGCAATAATAGCCGACCCGGTCGGCAGTCAGCTTGGCCTTCTTGCCGTGGAGCAGGCGGTCGATGCCGGAGGCAACGCGCAACGCCGCCTGTGGGAAGCTCACCGCAAGCGGTTTCCTGCCGTAGACCGCGCCGAGTGTCTGGGCGAACTCCCGATGCTCCCAGCCACCGTCGCGGCCGTCGTCGGGCTCGTACAGCTCGGCGCGGCTGTCGGGGTCCTCAAGCACGGCAAGCATGAGGCGGCAAAGATCCTCCACGTGAATCACGGAAAGGCGTCCCTTCGGCGGCAGACCCACGAAGCCGCGCCTCGCCATTCGGAACAGCTCAAAGGTTTCGCGGTCCCCCGGGCCGTAGACGGCCGGCGGGCGAATGATCGTCCAGTCGAGCCCGGAAGCGGAGACGAGCTTTTCCGACTTCATCTTGGACCAGCCGTAGTTGGACAGATCGGGCTCCCGTGCGGCGAGCGAGGAGATGTGGACGAAGCGCCGCACGCCGGCCTTGCGCGCAGCGTCGATCATGTTGGCGGTGCCGCCGGCATTAACCGCCTCGAACGCTTCGCGGCTGCCGTTGATCATGCCGGCGATATGGATCACCGCGTCGGCGCCGGTGCAGAGCTTGCCGAGACTTTCCGGCCGGTCGAGCGCGCCGTCCACCCAGTGGATGTCATGCTCCGGCGGCTTCCAGCCGCGGGTCAGCGCGCGCACATCGTAGCCGTCGGCAAGCGCGACCCGAAGCAAGTGCTGGCCGACGAAGCCGGTGCCCCCAGTAACGGCAAGGGTGCGGACGGAGCGGCTCATCGCTTACAGCGGCGACCAGTCCTCGGCTGGGTCGTCGGGGCCGGAGGTCTGCTCGCGGCCGCCGTCGAGGTGGCGGAGCAGCAGGTCGAGCACCGCTTCCAGGCCTTCGCCGGTTGCGCCGGAGAGGGGCAGGGGTCGCACGCCGCTGGCCTCCTCCAACTCATCGGAAAGCGCCTCCATCAACTCATCGTCGAGCGTGTCGGACTTGTTGAGCGCGACCACGACCTGCTTTTCCTCAAGCCCTTCGCCATAAGCTTCGAGCTCTTCGCTGACGATGCGGTAGGCCTCGGCCACGTCCTCATTGTTGGCGTCTACCAGGTGGAGCAGCACGCGGGTGCGCTCGACATGGCCAAGGAAGCGATCGCCGATACCCGCGCCCTCGGCGGCGCCCTCGATGAGGCCTGGAATGTCGGCCATCACGAACTCGCGGCCCTTGTGGCGGACCACGCCGAGCTTCGGGTGAAGGGTGGTGAACGGGTAGGCGCCGACCTTGGCGTTCGCGTTGCTGACCGCGTTGAGCAAAGTCGATTTACCGGCGTTCGGCAGGCCGACGAGGCCGACGTCGGCGAGCAGCTTGAGGCGCAGCCACACCCACATCTCCTCGCCCTCCCAGCCGGTGCCATGCTGGCGCGGGGCGCGGTTGGTCGATGTCTTGTAGCTGAGGTTGCCGCGGCCGCCGTCGCCGCCGCGCAGAAGCACGACGCGCTGGCCGACCTCGGTCAAGTCGGCAAGGACATGCTCGCGATCGTCCGAGATGATCTGGGTGCCGACGGGCACCTTGATGACGAGGTCGTCGCCGCCGGCGCCGGTGCGGTTGGTGCCCTGGCCGCCGACGCCGCGCGGCGCCCGGAAATGCTGGGTGTAGCGGAAATCGATCAGCGTGTTGAGGCCGTCCACCGCTTCGAAGACGATGTCGCCGCCTTTGCCGCCGTTGCCGCCGTCCGGGCCGCCATATTCGATATATTTTTCGCGCCGAAACGACACGGCGCCGGGGCCGCCCGCGCCGGAGCGGATGAAGATTTTTGCCTGGTCGAGAAAATGCATGAGCGGGACTTAGGAGCCGCGAGGCTCCGCCGCCACCCCCATCGAGGACAGGAGGTGCGCGCGGGCAAGCTCCCGCGCGCGTTCGGGGGGCAGACCAAGCGCGCCCGCCATGGGCCGGCCGAGTAGCGAATCGCCGAGCGCGGCGAGGACCAGCCATAAAGTGATTTCGTGGACCGGACGATCTTCGTGGCCGGCGCCGAGACGATCGACCAGTCCGTGGATCGCCTCAAGCACCGGATTCAGCGCGTCATGGTTGCCGCTGAGGATCATCCAGGCGGCCAGCGCGCCCGCGCCTTCGCGGCCGAAGGCGTCGAAGGTGCGGTCCACGATCTCGCGCGGGTCCGCTTCGCCGACCCGGGCCTTGTCCACCGCCTCGCCGATATGAGCGGTGACCCGCTCGGCGAGATCGCGCGCCAGTTCCGACTGCAGTCCTGCCGCCGAGCCGAAATGGTGGAGGAGGTTGGCGTGGGTTCGGCCAATCCGGCCTGCAACCGCCTTCAAGGTCACGGCGTGTGGGCCTTCCTCGAGCAGCAGGCTGCGCGCGGCCTTCAACGCGGCGGCACGGCTTTCGCCGGGCGTCAGGCGCGCGCGAACTATTGACATGCGTGTAAGTAAAGATATGTGGCCATTTCTCCAGGAGATACATGATGGCGCGCGCAACGACACCCTCCGATCTCACCATCGTGCCCCGCGACCGGCGGTTCGGCCGGGGCGCGGAGACGGCGCGCTGGTGGATGGGCGGCGATCCGTACGGCACCGCGCTCTACAACGCCCTGTCGGCGACCTTTCCCAAGGGCGAAGCCTTTTTCGTGGAAAGCGTGCGTGCGTACCGCGAAGGCGCCGATCCCAAGCTCGCCGCCGAGATCAAGGCGTTCACCACTCAGGAAGTGATGCACAGCCGTGAGCATGTCGCGTTCAACAAACGCGCGGTGGATGCCGGCTACGATCTTTCGCGCCTCGACAAGGATGTCGATGACCGGCTTGCCATCGTCCGCGACAAGCATCCGATCGTCAGCCTCGCCGCGACCATGGCGCTTGAGCATTTCACCGCCATGCTGGCCCATGAGCTGCTCGCCGATCCCCGCCACCTTGAGAAAGCGGATGCCGAGACGGCGGCATTGTGGCGCTGGCACGCGATCGAGGAGATCGAGCATAAGGGCGTCGCTTACGACACCTGGATGCACGCGACGAAGGAGATGACGCGGTACAAGCGCTGGTCGGTGAAGGCGCGGGTCATGCTGCTGGTCACGAAGAACTTTTTGGTGGACCGCACCGCCGGGGCGCTTGACTTGCTGGCGCAGGACGGGATCCGAGGGCCAAAGGCGTGGTGGGGGGTGTTCTGGTATGCCTTTGGCCGTCCGGGCATGTTCCGGAAGGTGTTTGCGGCTTGGCTGAGCTTCTTTCTGCCGGGCTTCCACCCGTGGAACCACGACGACCGCGCGCTGATCGTCGAGGCGGATGCTGAGTTGAAGCAGGCGTACGCGTAAGTTCCTCCCCATCGCAGATGGGGAGGGGAACCACCCGCAGGGTGGTGGAGGGGTAAATGCGCAGGCCGAGCCAATTACCCCTCCACCAGCCTTCGGCTGGTTCCCCTCCCCAAGCGTTGCTTGGGGAGGAACTAGGCCGCCATCATCTCCATGCACAGAGGCGCGTCAGTCTCTGACAGATCGAGTTCGAACAGCCGGCACGGCGCGGCTTCGCGGCGGCCGGCGCTGTAGCGGGGGTTGACGGCACCGGTTGGGGCGAAGCCGAGCTTTTCCAGCACGCGGCCTGACGCCGGATTGTCGAGGAAGTGCCCCGCGTTGAGCCTGCGCACCCGCAGCGATTCGCGGGCGAAGTCGATCACCGCCCGCCCGGCCTCCGTCGCGAAGCCGAGGCCCCAGAAAGGCCGCGCGATCCAGTAGCCGAACTCCAGCTCACCGTCCGGACGGCGGCCGATGCCGATCGTGCCGACGAGTTGGGGTGCGCCGGCGGTGCGGCGGAAGATCAAAGCGGAAGGCTCGGCCGGATCGCGGTCGGTGGCGAGGTAGGCTTCCGCGTCCGCCCGCCCGTACGGCCAGGGCGCACTGGCCAGGTTGCGGACGATGGTTTCGTCGGCGATTGCCTGGAAGAGGGCAGGGGCGTCCTGGGTCCAGCCGGGCCGCAGCAGCAGTCTTTCCGTCCGTGCGAACATGGTTTCTTCCTCTCTTCGCCTGGCGCCTTGCCCCAGCGGGGTGTCGGCGCGGTGACAATTTCGAGGGAGATCACGAAAAAAAGGGAAAGGAGCCTTGGCCCCTCTCCCTCGAATTCGGTTCTCTAGTGAGACCTGGGGGCCGCCCCTTGGGGGAAGGCCCGTCCTCGGCTTCCCCTATTCTGCTGCTTCCGCGGTAATCGGCAGGTCGACACACACGAACTTGCGGCCAAGCTTGCCGTCCTTGAACAGCACGCGGCCGTCGGTAAGCGCAAAAAGGGTGTGGTCCTTGCCCATGCCGACGCCGGCGCCCGGATACCATTTGGTACCGCGCTGACGGACGATGATGTTGCCGGCGAGAACGGTTTCGCCGCCGAACTTCTTGACGCCAAGGCGGCGGCCTGCGGAGTCGCGACCGTTGCGGGACGAGCCGCCTGCTTTTTTATGTGCCATCTCGAATCTGCCTTACGTCTGTCTTCGAACCGCTATTTACGCGGCGTCGTTCTTGGATTCAACCGGGCTGTCGGTCATCGGGCTTTCCGCGCCGTCGACCTTGAGCGGAGCCTGGGGCTGCAAGTCGGTCGCGGCCGGGGCATCCGGAGCGGCTTTCTTGGCGCGCGGCTTCTTGGCCGGAGCCTCCGAAGCAGCGGCCTCGGGCGCCGGAGCGGCAGAAGCAGGAGCCTCGTTGGCAGGCGTCTCGGCCTGTGCCTTGCTCGGCTTGTCCTCGGCCTTGTGGTCGCCGATCGCGGTGATGCGCAAAATGGTGTGCTGCTGGCGGTGCCCCGCCTTGCGGCGGTAGTTGTGGCGGCGGCGCTTCTTGAAGACGATGACCTTGTCGGCCTTCGCCTGGGCGATGATCTCGGCGGAGATCAGCAGCCCTTCCGTGGAGCGAAGGTCCGCGCCTTCGCCGGCGAGCAGGATATCGCCCAGCTGGATGGTGTCGCCTGCCTCACCGGCAAGCTTTTCAACGACGATCTTGTCTCCGGCGGCAACGCGATATTGCTTGCCGCCCGTGCGCACGACTGCGAACATGGCTCTTTCCAAACATTCTAAAGCTTTGTCCGCGCAAAAACGGCCACGGCCGAACCCCGCGCGGGAAGCCGGGCTGCTACAAGGGGGTGTGCGTCCTGTCAACCGATGCCGGAGCGTAAATCGCCCCTGCCCGCACCTTAATGGCGCATCTCGCGGCGAAGCCGGTAGCGGCCCTGGGCGAACGGCTCGAACAGGCCGGGAATGCCGGGATGGTCGATCGGCTCCTCGCTGTCGTCCACCACCAAATTCCCCTGGCTGACATAAGCGGTGTAGCTGCTTTCGCCATTCTCGGCGAGCAGGTGATAGAAAGGCTGGTCCTTGCGCGGGCGGATCTCCTGGGGAATCGCCTGGTACCATTCCTCGGAATTGGTGAACACCGGATCGACATCGTAGATCACGCCGCGAAAGTCGAAGAGGCGGTGGCGCACCACGTCGCCGATGGTGAAGCGCGCGTGGCTCACCGCGGGCGCCGCCGCGGCGCCGCTTTCGTCCCAGGGAAGGTGGCCGGATACCATAGGCTTCCGATGTAGGGACGGCGGGGGGAAAGGCAAGCCAAGGCGCGTGCCGGGCGCTGAGGACGGGCCCTTCGACTTTGCTCAGGACAGGCCCTTCGACTTTGCTCAGGACGGGCTTGGCAAGCCCGAAACCTTGGGCTAAGCGCCCCGCCAGTCGACCGAGCCCGCCCCAGCGGCGCTTCGCCCTCATCTTTGCGGAGAGGTGCCAGAGTGGTCGATTGGGACGGTCTCGAAAACCGTTGTGCCCTTGCGGGTACCGTGGGTTCGAATCCCACCCTCTCCGCCAACAGACCTATCCAGAGCCGTCCACGAAAGCCCAAAACCGTTGCTTTTACGCGGTTTTGTCCGCAGGGTTGCGTCCAGTAGTGTCCAGAAGCGCCCTTAGCAGCGCAGGGCAAGTGGGGGTATTCTGGGGGTGGCCGCTTTTCGATTTGGGGGTATCGGTTGTTAACCGACGCGCGGTGCCGGTCCGCCAAGCCGGCGGCCAAAGCGCAGAAGCTTGCCGACGCCAAGGGGCTGCACCTCTTCATCACTCCGAGCGGCCACAAGGCGTGGCGCTGGAAGTATCGCTTTCAGAAGAAGGAGAAGCTCCTCACCTTTGGCGCGTACCCGGAAGTGACGCTCGCGGCCGCGCGAGAACTTCGGGACGCCGCAGCTCGCCAGTTGCGGGCCGGGAAGGATCCGGCAGCCGAGCGGAAGGCACAAGCCGCGCCGCCGGCGGAGGTGGTGGTGGCCGACCCGTTCGAGCAAGTAGCGCGGAGCTGGCATGCCCGGCAGCGCCGGCGGTGGGATCCCAGGCACGCCGCCGATGTGATGCGCTGCTTCGAGCGCGACGTCTTCCCGGCATTGGGCAGCAAGGCGATCACGGACATCGATGTGCCGGCTGTACTCGAAGTCATACAGGCGATCGAGAACCGCGGTGCCGTCGAGACCGGCCGTCGCACGCGCCAGCGCATAGAGGCGGTGTTCGCCTCGGCGATTGCGTCGGGGAAGGCCAAGAACAACCCGGCCGCAGTGATCACGCCGGCAGCGCTGGAAGTCCTGGTAAAGAAGCGACAGCCGGCATTTCGAAAGCTGGAGGATGCGCGCAAGCTGCTGAAGACGTCGGAGGAGTCGCCGGCGCACCCGCTTACGAAGCTGGCCTCCCGCCTCTTGGCGATCACCGCTGCCCGACCCGGCATATTGCGCCGGGCGGAGCCGCACGAGTTTCTGGATCTCGATGGGTCGGCGCCGATCTGGCATATTCCGGCCGACAAGATGAAGCTCACAGTGGACCGCAAGGAAGACGAGACCTTCGACTTCCTGATACCGCTGCCCACCCAGGCCGTGGCGATCGTGAAGGCCGCGCTTCGGGTGGTCGGCGATGGGCCCTTCCTGTTCCCGAACACGAGGCACGGCCAGAAGCCGATGAGCGAGAACGCTATCGGCTACATGTACAATCGGCTGCCGGAGTTTCGCGGCCGCCACGTGCCGCATGGCTGGCGGGCAACCTTCTCGACGGTGATGAACGAACTGGCGATCGAGCGGAACATGCCAGGAGACCGCGCCGTGATCGATCTGATGCTCGCGCACGTGCCCGAGGGCGTCGAGGCAGCCTACAATCGTGCAGCCTATATGCCGCGCCGACGCGAGCTCGCGCAGCAGTGGGCGGATATGCTCCTGGAGGGCTTCCCCGCTCCGGAGCGGCTGCTCCCGCTTCGGCGCAGGTAGCGCGTCCTTTGACGGGAGCGCTCCGTTGAGCGCCCCGCGGGCAGAGGCGCCGGCCGCGGCGCGCATGGCTGGCCGCTCCCTTGGGGAGGTGGCGGCCGCCTTCGTGCGGCGCAAGAGCGAGCGGGTCCACCGCTACAGCTACGATATAGACGACGAACGGGCGAAGCCCTGGCGTCGCGTCGGCGACGGCTCGCGCCAGCAATGGAGCGTCTTCAAGAACGCGCTCCTCCGCACCCTGCGCGAACATATAGGGCAGCAGCGTTGCGAGGCGAAGCGCGGCGGATGTGAGGAGGCGACGCGATTGCTCCCGCGTGACATCCTGATCCTCGAAGCGGCGCTCGACTTTTTCAACGCCGGCACCGGCGAGTTCTTTCCCAGCCAGGACACGATAGCCGAGCGGACTGGCTGGAGCCGGCCAGCCGTGAACGACTCGCTCCAGCGCCTCAGCGATCACGGCTATCTCGATTGGGTCCGCCGCTCCGCAAAGACGGATCTCCGCGGTGACGCTGGTCCTCAGCGCGAGCAGGCTTCCAACGCCTACTTCTTCAACTGGCGCGGCTCCATGCTGAAGCGCACCTGGTCTCGCTTCTGGCAGCTCGTCGTCGCCGGTCTAAAGCGCCTCGGCACGGCGGCGCCAGCCCCTCCGGCAGCCAAGCCTTCAGCCCCGCCGGGCCGCCACTCCCCTCTGCGCGAAGATCTCGCTCGCCTCGGCCGTGCAGTTAGAGGCGCGAGTCAGCGGGCTGACTGTATCCTGGGGGAAGAGATATAAAAGGGGAAGTGGACGCGCTTCGCGCGGCGCTATTTATGGGATGATCCCTGCACCACCGTTAAACATCACAACAACGGCCAGAGACCGCGTCTCGGCTGTACCGCCGGCTATCGCCGGCGGGGCTACCGGGCGGCAGCAGCGGTTTTGGGCAGCGTGATTTCGCCACGCTCGTTGTTCTCGATCGGCGGGAGCTAAGACGAAGGCGGCGAAACCGGCTATTTCCTATTAAGCTTCAGCCAATTACATTGCCGTTGCTATGCCGTTTCGTAGGCGAATTTGGCCAGTCTGGGCCGCGAGCATCGGCGGGATGATCCGTCGTGGCGCCGTCGTGCGCGTCGCGTGCCTCGGTTGCGAAACCTTCTTCGACGTCGATCTGCCGGCCGTCGCCCGCCGCCGTGGCGAGAACGAGTCGCTCGTGGATGCAACGGTTGATTGCAAGATCACACGTTGCCGCGGCCGCGGCTATTTCCTCGCCGCGCGATCGATGGACGAAAACTTCCTGCTCCTGGTTAACCCCAGCATGGAGGCTCTGCGCGCGCGGTTTGAGACGATTCGCCCGGTCGATATCGAGCCGCCGGATTCGCCGCGGCCGACCGAGCCGGCCGAGCTCCGCGCAAGCGCCTGAAATGTCGCCTTGGCTGCATCAATCCGCATCAGCCTGAAAGCCCCAGCCGAGGCGCTTCACTCTAAGAATATGCCCTAGGGTGGAGATGGGCTAGTCGCCGCATCAAAAGCGACACGAAAAGAGCGCGGGCGAGGCGGGGGGAAAAGCGCGCGGCTTGGGGTGGCAGCGGTCGAGGGGGCAGGTGAGGGGCTGGGGGCTCGAAATGGCGCCACACGGCGCGCCTGGGCGCCACCAGGGCGCGCGGACGCGGGCCGGCGAGCATGACGGCGCTCGCTTGTCGGCGCGCCTGGTGGCTGTTGCAGGAGGCGGTGAGGCGACCGCGCCGGGCGTGGTTGCGCCCGTTGCCCGTATGTTCCACCGATGCGCGGTGCGACTCGGTCCGGATCAGCTCAAGATGATGGCGCTTGCCGCGCTCGAGGAGGCGGCGATCGCCACAGGGGACGCACCGGTAGCGCCCGGCCGAGCGCTGCGCCTGGCGCTCGCCTACCTATACGCCCAGGGGGAGGGGGATCGATGGCCGTTCGATCACTTCTGGCGCGCGGTCACCCGTGGCCACGGCGAGGAGGAGCAGGAGGGAGCGGCGGCGATCGGGCGCAGCCAGGCTGCGAACGCCTGCCTCAATGCGATCTACCGGGCAGTTGGGGTGGAGCGTACCGCCGCGATTATCTATCGAGCGGCCAAGGCGGCGCGATAGATAATTACCGGCTAGGGGCGACCTGCGCGGTACCGGCGTTCGGAATGGAGACTCCTCCGACCGAGGACCAGGGATGCGCCCCATCGGCGTGCACGTCCTCAAGGTAGACGCCGACCACATCGACGCCCGTCAAAGTGACCCGCTGCCAATCCTTGCTGCCGGCGAAGCGGATGTTGATTTTCAGTCGGCCACCTGCCGCCAGCATCCGCTCTTGTAGTTTCTCGATCATCGGCGTCGATGTAGGTACGCTGGCTCCCGACGTCAAACCATCTAGGCCGCAGCCTTCGCCTTCTCCCGCACCTTGAACGCCACCGCGTCGCGGCCGAGCCGTTCGTTCACTTCCAGGAACACCGTCTGGATCGGCTCGATCTCGAGCTCGAAGAAGACGTCGATCGCCGCCCGCGGATCTCCGAAGGTGCTGCCGCTCGTCGGCACGATGCCGAGCAGCTGGGGCGGCACGCGGTGCGCGGCCAGCACGTCGTCGCGCGTCGTGTTCTTGATGCCCAGGAATTCATCCTTGGCCGCCACCTCGGCGATCGGAATGAGCTTGATGCCGCCTTCCTTGCCGCCGGGCTGGTGAACGAACAGGTTGCGGAAATTGCCCGGACCCTTCGACTGCTTCAGCGCCTCGCGGATGTTGTCGACGTCGCCTTCATCGAATTCGCCGGTGGCGTGCAGGATGAAGCCGGCATGGCTGCCGTTCAGGTAATAGCGCCGGCGGAACAGCGTCGCGTTCTCGTTCAGCAGCGCCGACTGCAGGGCGCTGATATATTCCGGCACCCCGTAGATTTCCTGATTTATATCAGGTTGGCGGATCTGGATGACGCTGCCCCGTCGGAACTCCGTCTCCTGCCGCAACCCAGGCACGAAATAGAATGCGCCGTCCACCAGGCCGCGGCGCGTGTACTTGGCGAGCGAGTGATCGAGCCGCATCGGCTCGCCGAGCATGTTCGGCCGTTCCTCGAAATAGCAGTCGCCGAAGACCAGGTAATCCTGCACGGCCGCGCCGAACACGCGTGGGCTCAGCAGCTTCGACGGAATGAAGGAGGAGACGAGCAGGTTGCGCTTCAGCACGATCGCCGAGCTGTGGTGCGGCGATGCCTTGAACGCCCGCGCGAGACCATCGCGCGGAATCGGCGGCTCATACCAGCGGCCGTTGTGGTAGCATTGGATCAGATCAAGCAGATCCCGGCGGTTCAGCACTTCCTCCGGAGCGCCGAAGGTGAACGCCTGGACGCCCGGGGCGTCGCCGGCAGTACGCGCCGAGGCGCCGAAGGTGGGCAGCTGGTCCATGGTTACAGGATCTCCATTCGGCCCTTCGGCCGTTCCTTGCCGTCGAGCGGCTCGTTGATCAGGATGTGCATCAGCGACCAGGCGAGATCCGCGTGGCCGTCCTGGGCCGATCGGCCCGCCTTGAATGTGATCGCCCGGCCGCTGCCGGTGAGCGCCTTCTTGATCGAGAGGAACGAGGAGACGAGGTCGATCCAGCCCGCGTCCCAGGCGATTCGGCCGCGCTTGATCACGTTCTGCGCCTTCATCACCATCTGCGCCTTCACCTCGAGCGAATATTCGATCTTGGTAAGGCCGCGGATCCCCGGCATCTTGGCGAGTACCTGCCAGACGGCCGAGCCGACGCCCGTCGCGTCGACGCCGAGGTAGGTGCAATTGTAGCGCGACAGGATCCCGGCGATGAACGTCGCCTGGTCCTGGTAATCGATCCCGCGCAGCTGGTGGCGCTCGAGCACGCGGAAACCGCCGCCGGGCGCTGCCGGCGGCGCCACGATTGTCAGCGCCGCATTGTCGCCGTCCTCGCTCTCCTGCGGATCGTACCCCGCCCACACGGCGCGCTCGCCGAAAGGCCGCCGCGCCTCGGGATTGAAATCGGTCCAGTCAATCAGGCTGTCGCAGCCGCAGGCGATCAAGTCGTTGAACTTGAACGCCGACATGCTGTCGTCGACGAATTCGCACATCAGGAGGTTGGCGAACTCGTCCGGCGCATATTCGTCGCGCAGCTCGTCAATGTCGAACAGGTCGCAGCCGCCGGCCTCGGCATCCTCGATCGTCACGATCTGGCGCCAGATCCGGTCCGGACCTACGGCGCCCTTCTTCAGCGCGTCGCGGCTGACATCGATCTCGATCCGATCCGCCTTCTTGCGCCGGCGGTTGCGGCGCTCGCCGGTCCAATAAGGATAGGCGGCGTGGGCGACGGTCGACGGCGTGGAAAAATACGTCTTCCGCCACTTCTTGTGCATCGCCATGCCGCTGGCGACCTTGTTCAGCTCCTCGAAGCTGTGGACCCAGAAGAACTCATCGAAGTAAAAGTCGCCGTGGCGGCCCTGCGCAGTTCGGTAGTTGGTGCCCAGGAAGTGGAATTCGGCCGCCGGCTGATCGTCGCCAACCAGGTCGGACGTGATCAGCATCGGATCGCCCGACAGATCCACGCCCACCAGCTTGGCGAAGCTCACGATATAGCTTCGGAACTGGTGGGCCTGCGCCTTCGACGCGGAGAGGAATATCTTGTTGCGGCCCGTCTCGACCGCGTCAACCAGGGCTTCGAAGGCGAAATAATATGTCGCGCCGATCTGGCGCGACTTCAGGATCATCCGCGTCCGGAGCGACGAGCTCGCGTACCAGTCGTTCTGATAATCGAACAGCTGCGAGAGGAAGATTTCGCGGAGCTGCGCCGCCTGGTCGGCGGTGAAGTGGTTCCGCTTCGCCTTCTTCTTCGGCCCGGCGTTGCGGTTGCCGACCTTTTCGTTGAGATCGCCCTCGTGGCCGTCCGGCTCCTGGTACCGGCGAATTCGCGCAAGCGCCGTCACCTGCCGGCCGAGCAGATCGATCTCCTTGAAATCGCCGCCGTTCTTCGCCTCCTTAGCGATCAGCCCCATCAGCCGCACTTCCAGCGCGTCCTCGAGCCGGCGGATCATGGGCACGTCGTCCCACTTCTCGCGCTGCTTCCAGCTTTCCACGGTGGCGCGGTTGAGCCCCAGCTCCTCGGCGATCTGGCTCACGCCCCACAGGCGCCAATATAGGCTCCGCGCCTGGCGGCGCGCATCGAGCGGCGTGGAAGGTGGGGCGGCGAGGATCGACATCGGCCGCGACACTAAGCGCGGCGGCGCCGCCGAATTGAGCGGCCGTGATTGTAGAGTGGCTCTCTACAATAGCCCCGGCTTGAGATGCGGGGCCTCTTCAGTCCCTTTTACGGCTTCGCGGCATGCCGGTTTTCGTCCCCTGGCCGGCGTGTCGCACCAAATTCAGGACCGGAGCTGCTCTCCCATGGCTGACAAGTCGAAATTCTTCTGCATCGCCGTCGAGGGCGGCACCACCGATGGTCGCGTGATCGAGCGCAACTGGATCGATGAGATGGCCACCGGCTACAATCCGGCCACCTACACCGCCCGCCTCAATTGCGAGCATCTGCGCGGCTTCAGCCCCGAGCCGCCGTTCAACGCCTATGGCAGCGTTCTGGCGCTGGAAGCCCGCGACGTCGAGCTGCAGCTGAACGGCAAGCCCGAAAAGCGCCGCGGCCTGTTCGCCCAGATCGAGCCGAACGACCAGCTCATCGCTGTCAACAAAAGGGCGCAGAAGCTCTTCACCTCCTGCGAAATCTCGCCGAACTTCGGCGGCTCCGGCAAGGCCGGCCTCGTCGGCTTGGCAATCACCGACAGCCCGGCGAGCCTCGGCACCGAGATGCTGCAGTTCGCCGCTACCCAGGGCGACAACAACCCGTTGGCCGGGCGCAAGCAGGACAAGGCCAACCTTTTCACCGCCGCGAGCGAAGCCAAAATCGAGGTCGAGGACGCAGGCACCACGGCCGCGGCCGATCCGACCACCGGCGCATTCTCCGCCATGGCCGCTTTCTTCACCAAGCTCACCGGCGCCACCGCAACGCCTGCAGCTGCAGCGCCCACCGCGCCAGTCGTAGTCAGCACGGCAGCCGCCCCAGGCAACGACGATGCAGCAGCGCAGCTGCGGGAGGGCCTGTCCCTCATGTCGGCGAGCATCACCGCGATCGGCGCTAAGATCGACTCCGAGGTGGGCACGATCCGCACCGAGCTCGGCACGCTGAAGACCAAGCTTGAGACCACCGAGGCGCCCGGCTTCAGCCGCAAGCCCGCCCCGGGCGGCGACGGCAACGCCCGCATCCTTACCGACTGCTGAGCCGCTCGCTCACCCCTTCGCCTCACCGCCTTTCCGCCCAGGAGCTTTCCATGCGCAACCCGACCCGCATCGCCTACAACGCCTTTGTCAGCCAGATCGCCCTGCTCAGCGGCGTCGCCAGCGCGGCCGAGCACTTCACGGTTGAACCGGCCGTCGCTCAGAAGCTGGAAGAAAAGACTCAGCTTTCGAGCGAGTTCCTTACCCAGATCAACTTCGTCACCGTTCCTCAGCAGGAGGGCGAGAAGGTCGGCCTTGGTATCACCAGCACGATCGCCGGGCGCACCAACACGAACAACGGCGAGCGTCAGCCGATCGATCCCAGCGGCCTCACCGCCACGCGATTCCGCTGCGAGCAGACGAACTTCGACACCGCCATCAAATACGCGAAGCTCGACGCCTGGGCCCACAAGCCCGAGTTCCAAACGATCCTTCGCGACGCGATCACCAAGCGCCAGGGCCTCGATCGCATGCTGATCGGTTGGCATGGCACCCACGTCGCTCCCCAGACGAACCGCACGAACTTCCCACTTCTGCAGGACGTCAACAAGGGCTGGATCCAGAACACCCGCGATGACGCGCCCGCCCGCATCCTCAGCGACGGCGCGCACAGCGCCGACGATGTCGAGGCGATCTACGTCTCGGCCACCGGCACCGCTGATTACGTCAACCTCGACGCGCTGGTCTTCGACGCGATCCAGCTGCTCGAGGAGCAGCACCGCGGCCGCACCGATCTGGTCGTCCTGGTCAGCTGGGACATGGTCCACGACAAGCAGTTCAAGCTCGTTAACGCCGCCGGCGACAAGGCGACGGAGCAGGTCGCCCGCGACATCATGCTCCTGGACAAGAAGATCGGCGGCAAGCTCGCTGCCACCGTCCCGAACTTCCCCGCCGGGAAGGTGGTGATCACCACCTACGACAACCTCTCGATCTACAACCAGGACGGCACGCGCCGCCGGGCGGTGATCGACAATCCGAAGCGCGACCAGGTCGAGAACTTCGAAAGCGTCAACGAGGCCTACGTTGTCGAGGATTACGGCCTGATCGCGATCGTCGAGAACATCGTCATGGAAGCCGCGCCGGAGGCCGACGCCCCCGAAGCCCCGTAACGCCGTCACCCTCCTAAGCCCACCCCTCGCAGAGGAACCGCAATGAGCCTCGCTCGCCAGCACCGGGACGCTGTTCTCGGAAAATTGTCAGCAGCGGTCGCTCCTCCTGCAGAGGGTGGGCCGGCCCTGCCCGCCGTCGCCGCCTCCACCCCTGAGGCCGCGGCGGCGGCGCAGATGGCCATGCGCCTGCGCCACGATCTCGTCCGGCTGAAGCAGATCCAGTCGATCACGAAGAAGATCGAGGCGAAGCGCGAAATGCTTCCCCATTACGACGCTTGGGTAGCCGGCGTGTGCGACGCCCTCGATCGCGGCGTCGCCGGCGACGTCGGCGAAATCCTGCCCACAGTCATGGTGTGGCGGATCGACACCGCCGATTATGCCGGCGCGGCCGATCTCGCCGAGCGCGTCATCCTTCACCGCCTGCCCTTGCCGACGCGCTACCAGCGCCAAGCGCCGACGCTGATCGTGGAGGAGATCGCCGATGCGGCGCTTCGCGATCTCGGGAACGGCGAGGCCGCTCCGCTCGACGTCCTGGAAGACATCGAACGGCTCACCCACGGCGAGGACATGCCCGACGAGGTCCGCGCCAAGCTGATGAAGGCGATCGGCTTCGAATACGACCGCCGCGCGGCCGCTGCTTCGGAACTTCCCGACGCCGCGGCCGACCTGGCGGAGGCGCAGCGCCGCGCCCTTTCGGCGATGGCCGCGGCCCACAAGCTTCACGACCGCAGCGGCGTCAAGGACCGCATGCGCAAGATCGAGCGCTCGCAAGCCAAGGCCGCGACGGCCGCGGCGGCGAGCGCACCGCAATAGCCGCTCCGGCGGCCGACCAACTCGCCCCCCGGCGCCCGGGGGCGGAACGGACAGCGGAGACGCCTTCGGGCTCCTCCCCCTGCACCGCTCCTCACCCCCGGATTCCGGCGGGGCGGGATAACCAAGGATCCGAACACTCGTGAGCAGCCTCGTCCCCCGTCCCTCGATCGTGCCGCCGGCGCCGGCGGACGCGGGGCCGACGATCGTCAACGACGGCTTCTTCCCCGATGTCGATCCGAACGCGCTGCGCCTGCAGGCGCGCGTTCGGGAGACGGTATTGCCGGAACGGCTGCGCGAAGCCGTCCTCGCCGCAATGATGACGATCGCCAATGACCTGCAGCCCTGGCGCGAAACAAAGGCCGCGGCCGTCGCCAGCCTTGACGAGGTGCCCTCGACCACCCTCGGCGGCGAGAGCCGCCTCATCGTTCTCTATCGTCGCGCGCTTACCTGCTTCGTCAAGGCGGAGCTGATCGAGCGCAACCGCGATTTCGATCAGACCGGCGCCGGCCAGCGCGACGTGCAGGATCTCGACGGCTCGGCCGAGGAGCTGCGCCGCGATGCCCGACATGCCATTCGAGACTTCCTCGGCCGCCCGCGCAACACCGTGGCGCTGATCTGATGGACGCGGAGAACACCCTCGCAGCCCGTCAGGGCGACACCGTCGACGTTTTGATCTGGCGGGAGCGCGGCCTCGGCGCCGCCGATCTCCCCGCCGTCTTCGAAGCGAACCCCGGCCTGGCCGATCATGGCGCCGTGCTTCCCCTGGGAACGCTCGTCGTCGTTCCCGTCACCCCTCCGGCGCAGGCATCCCGCCCCGTCGTCCAGCTTTGGGACTGATCATGGCGCACCCGCACTTTCCGCACGAACTTGTCGAGGCAGCTCAGGCCACCGGCTCCGCGCTGATGCCGGCGGCGATCGGCGCCACCGTATCGCAGGCGTTCAAGCGCGGCCTCTCCTACGGCGAGCGGCTGATCCAGATCCTCGTGGGGATCTGCGTCTCCTATTTCGCCGGCGGCGCCATCAACGCGATCTTCGAGCCATCGCCGCTGGTTGCCCAGGCCGTGACCTTCGTCTTCGCCATGGTCGCCTACGAGGCGACGCCGAAATTCATCCACAACGCGACGGAGGTCCTCGGCCAGCTGCCGGCGGAACTCCGCGACCGTTTCCTCAAGAAGAAAGACGACAAATGAGCGCACCCGTTACACGCGCCGAGCTGTTCGGCACCTTTCGGTCCTGGCTCGACGGCGACAAGTACACGGCCGACCGGATCGCGGCGGTGAACGCGCTTGCCGATCGCCTCGGCCTGGCCGCGAACGACAACGACGCGGCCGCGCCGGCGCAGCCGGCGGCAGGCCGTCCGGCATTCGATGAGCCGACCATGATCGCCGAGCTCCGCCATGACGAGGGCGAGCGGCTGAAGGTCTACCGCTGCACCGCCGGCAAGCGGACGATCGGCGTCGGCCGAAACCTCGATGATGTCGGCATCCTCCCCCACGAGACCGCGATGCTCGGCATCACGACCGCCTCCGCTATCGCGGACGGGATCACGGAAACTCAATCGACCTTCTTGCTCGCCAGCGACATTGGCCGCGTCGTGAAGGATCTCGACAAGCGCCTGCCGTGGTGGCGCAAGCTCGATCCGATTCGCCAGCGGGTGATGGTCAACATGGCCTTCAATCTGGGTATCGGCGGCCTCTGCGGCTTCCATAACACCCTCAGCATGATCGAGCGCGGCGATTATCGCAATGCCGCCATCAACATGCTGGCGTCGAAATGGGCACGGCAGGTCGGCGCCCGCGCCGTGCGCCTGTCCACGATGATGCGGGGAGGCGCAGCGTGAGGGTTCTCCGCGAACTCGACATGCGCAGCGTGATCGCGCTGATGATCGTCGCCGCCGTCGTTGCCCGCTACCTCTCTGCGGACGTCAGCACGCTCGAGGAGTCGCTGAAGAGCGCCTTCATGATCGCCGTCGGCTACTATCTCGGTTCGTCCAAGGGCAGCACCGACAAGACGGCGGCCGCGACGACCACCCCCACAAAGGATACCTCCCATGGCGTTTAAGTTCGGGCTGCAGGCGCTCGGCCTGCTCCGCCGCTTCTGGTACCTGGTGCCGATCGTCCTCCTCGGCATCGCCCTCAAGGTCGTGGTCGCCGAGCGCGACGGGCTGCAGGCTTTCCAGACGCTGGCGGTGAGCGCTACCCGCGACGCCGCGGGCGAGCCGAGGCTTGCCGTAAAGCAGGTGCCGGCGCAGATCGCCGAGCTCGGCCGCGCCGTGGCGAAGCTGAAGGCCGGCCTCGAAATCTGCACCCGCACCGCCAAGGCCGCGGCCGCCAACGATCGGCTGCGCGCCGACGCGGCCGCCGCCCAGCTCGCCGCCCTGAAGCAGGGTGACGCCGCCCGCGCGGATCTGATCGGCCGCCTTCGGGCGAGCGCCGGGCGGCCCCGGCCGCCGGCGCCGCCGGGCTGCCCCCGAACCGAGACGTCCCCCACGCTGAAAGGAATTTGGCGATGATCAGGCTGAAGCTTCTCCTTACCGCCCTCTGCCTCGCCGCGGCGGTGCCGATCGGCGGCTGCGCCACCGGCGCGAAGCAGATCGAAACGGCCGAGGTTGCCGTGACGCACGTCGAGCGCGCCGTCACTCCGGACCAGGTGCGCGAGACCGCGCCGCCGGCGCCGCTCGGCCCGCGCCCCGACGACACCGGCGCCGCGGCCGACACGCTCGCCGCCAAGCTCTGCGAATATGTCGGCTATGCCGGCAAGGCGGACACGCTCCTGCAGCACGCCGCCGGCCTCACCCCGGTTCAGCGGGTGTTCGAGCCGGTCTGCGCTCCGGCGCGCTGACGGCCGACGATGAAGAAGCCGGAAGTCCTTGGCCGTCTGTTGCTCGCCGCGGTGCCCGGCCTCGCCGCGTCGCCCGAGCGCCTGCAGATGTTTATCGACAAGGGCCGGGTTGCTTCCCGCGCCACCGGCACGCTCGGCTTCGAGGTTCGCTACACCCTAAACATCGTGCTGCAGGACTTTGCCGGCGACACCACGGACGTCTTCGTCCCCTTGCTGAGCTGGATCGCCGAACACCAGCCCGCCTTGCTCGAGGCTTCCGGCAATGAGCCGTTCCACTTCGAAGCGGAAGTCCTGGACGGCGACGCGGTTGACCTGTCGATCGACATCGAGCTCAGCGAAAGCGTCGGCGTGACGCCCAAGCCGGGCGGCGGCTTCACCGCGGAGCATTTCCCCGAGCCGCCCCGCTTTGAAAGCTTCGGGGGCGTGGACGACACCGTCACCTTGTGGCAGCTCAGCCTCGGCTCGGAAGCCGTGGTGCAGTCTGCCCAGGCGCCGCCTTCCGAATGAGCGATCTCGCCGAGCTCGAGCAGCTGGCCGGCGCGCTTCTCCGCCAGATCGATGGTGCCGAGCGCCGCAAGGTCATGCGCGCGATCGTCCGCGACATCGCTAAATCGCAAGGCGCCCGGATTGCCCGGCAACAGGCGCCCGATGGGGGAGCTTACGAAAAACGTAAGGCCAAGCCCGCGCCACCGCCGGGCGGCTATGCCGTTCGCTTCCTCTACCCCAAGGGCGCGCCGGAGCCGCGGGTGGTTTTCATGAAGAGCTGGGTACGCGAAGGCCCGCTGCTCACCGGCTTCGACACCGAGGCCGGCGGCATCCGCAGCTTTTTCTGGGACAAGGTCGACAAATGGCTGCCGATCGAAGCCGGCGACCAGAACAAATCCGCGGGCAAGTTTCGGCGCAAGGGCAGCATCCGCCGCGCCGCGATGTTCCGCCGCCTGCGCAACGGCCGCTTCCTCCGTTCGGGCGTTACCGATCGGGAAGCATGGGTCGGCTTTTCGGGCCGCGTCGCCCAGATCGCCCGCATCCACCAGGACGGCGGCCGCGATCGGCCGTCGCAGGGCACGCGCGAGGTGCGGTACGCCCGGCGCCAGTTGATCGGCCTCACCGACGCGGACCGCGCGAGGATCCTCGACAGCCTGCTCGATCATATCTCCGGCTGACCGGCGGTTCACGACGGCTTCTGGCCGCCGGGGAGATCTCCCATTTCTAGGATCGGCTTGGCCACAGCCTCCAGCGAACTGGTGTAGGTGAACTCCACGCTCTTGATCAGCTCGTCCAGGTCGCCAACCTCATCCACCGCCTCGGCGCCCTCTACCTTCCAGAAACTCACGGTCCCGTCGTCCGCGTAGAGGACTTCGTGAATCGCGAGGGAGCCGCAGGGATGGCGGACGACGCGCAGGTTCCACTTCCCGTCGGACTTCAGCCTTTCGCGCCGGATGCGCCCAATGCGCGCCTTCGCACCCTCCGTCATGCCGAACCTCCAAGGCGGCCCGGTCCTGCCGCGCCTGCCGCCGTCTACCACAGGAATGAGCGGCTGTTGTAGAGACTTACTCTACAAGCCCCGGCGCTGGCGCCGGAGCGTGGGCCGCGCCGACATGCCGGCATGCCCGACTATGCCTCCACGTCCACGGCCGTAGATCTGTCGCGCCTGCCGCCGCCGACGATCATCGAGCCGCTTTCCTACGCCGAGATCCGCGCGGAGCTGCTGGCTGACCTGAGGGCGCGGGATCCTTCGATCGATGTCACCGTCGAGTCGGACCCGCTGGTGAAGCAGGCGGAGGTCTTCGCCTATCGCGAACTCCTCCTGCGCCAGACGTTCAACGACCGCGCGCGTCAGCTTCTCGTCGCCTTCGCAACCGGCGCTAACCTGGATCATCTTGGCGTCCTCTTCGGCGTCGGCCGTCTCGTCATCGATCCCGGCGACGCGGAGCAGGGCATCGCCCCGACGATGGAGGCCGACGACGCGCTGCGCGAACGGATCGTCCTGGCGCCGGAAAGCTATTCGGTCGCCGGTCCGGAGCAAGCCTATATCTTTCACGCCGCTTCGGCCGACGCCGCCGTCGCCGACGCGAGCGCCGTCAGCCCGGCGCCGGGTGAGGTCGTCGTCACGGTCCTCGCGCGGGCAGGCAACGGCGCCGCTCCGGCGCCACTCCTCGCCAAGGTTCAGGCCGCGCTCTCCAAACCGGTGCGGCCGCTTGGCGATGCCGTAACCGTCGCGTCGGCCCAGATCATTCCCTTCGCTGTCGAGGCGACCCTCTACACCTACGCCGGGCCCGATACCGAGCTGGTCCTGACCGCCGCCCGGGCGCGGGTCGAGACCTACCTTGCGGAGAATCGCAAGCTCGGCCGCGACATCACCGTCGCCGGCATCACCGCCGCGCTTTTCGTGGCCGGCGTCCAGAACGTGGCCCTGCCGTCGCCCGCGGCCGACGTCCTCTGCTCCCTCCTGCAGGCCGGCCACTGCACCGCAATCGACATCGGCCATGGCGGCTATGCCGGCTGATCGTACCTCCCTGCTTCCGCCCAATGCGACCAGGCTCGAGCGCAACGTAGAGCTTGCGGCCGCGCGTGTGGACGACGTCCCGGTTCCCCTTCGCGAACTGTGGGACCCCTATGCTTGCGAGGCATGGCTTCTGCCCTGGCTCGCCTGGGGGCTCTCGGTCGACCGGTGGGATTCGGACTGGTCGGAAGCACGCAAGCGCCACGCGGTGGCCACCTCGATCGAGCTTCACCGCACCAAGGGCACGCCGGCGGCCGTCGAGGCGGTCCTCGCCAGCTTCGATGATCTTGCCCGGCTCGTGGAGTGGCATGAGACGACGCCCCGCGGCGCGCCCCATACCTTCGAGATCCTGCTCCCGATGGTGACGCCCGAAGGGACGGCACCCGGCGGTCCTCGCTCGCGCGCCGCCTTTGCCGAGGCGATCATCCGCGACGTCGCCCGGGTGAAGCGCCTCTCCCAGCACTTCGAGCTTGTCCAGAGCATCGCCGTTTCCACCGCGATCGGCCTCGCCGCCGTCTCACAAACGGGCGTCTTCCTGCGCATCGATGCCGCGGCCGCCCCCGATCCCGATCCCGCCTGGCTGTCCCTCCTGCTCAGCGAGGACGGCGAGCCGCTTCAGGACGACGCCGGCAATTTCCTGGAGGTTATTTGATGTTCGCCCTTCCGCTCCTCCTCACGCACGAAGGGTGGGAGGCGTTCACTGCCGCCCAGCTTTCCCAGGACATCGATCTCGCCATCGCCTCGATCGGGCTGACCAGCGCGACCTTCGTGATGTCGCCCACGCTCACGGCCCTGCCCGGCGAGTTCAAGCGCATCGAGGAGCTGTCCGGCAAGCAGGTCGGCACCGACCTGGTTCACCTCACCGTTACCGATTCGAGCAGTGACACCTACGACGTCCGCGGCTTCGGCCTTTTCCTCGCCGACGGACGCCTGTTCGGCGTCTACGGCCAGGCCGAGCCGATCGTGGAGAAAGCATCAGCCGCGGCGATGCTGCTCGCTTGTGACATCAAGTTCCTTGAGGCACTGGTCGCAAACATCACCTTCGGCGCAACCGGCTTCCTCTACCCGCCCGCCACCACCACCGAAAAAGGCGTCGCGGAGATCGCCACGCAGGCGGAGGTCGACGCCGGCGTCGACGCGCAGCGCATCGTTACCCCGCAGACGCTGGCCGCCCGCCTGCTTCAGGCGTTGGGCGACCGGCTGAGCAACACGCGCCAGATTCTCACCGGCGGCCTCGCCACCGGCGGGGGCGATCTCACGGCCGATCGGACGGTCACCGTGCCGGCGGCGAGCGCGGCCGAGACGGACGCCGGCGCGCTCGCGACGAAGGCAGTGACGCCTGCCGGCCTTGCCAACGTGCTTGCAAAGATTGCGGCGCTGCTCGGCCGCAATATCCAAACCGGCGGCCTCGCCACCGGCGGCGGCGATCTGGGTGCCGACCGGACCATCACGGTACCGGCGGCGACGGCGGCCGAAACTGACGCCGGCTTGCTCGCCGTCAAGGCGGTAACGCCCGCGAGCCTCATCAACGTGCTGTCCAGCATCACCGCCAGGGCGCTTCGCACCCGCGTCATCGGCACCGGCGGCCTCGCCACCGGCGGCGGCGATCTCACCGGCGACCGGACCATTACGGTCCCCAAGGCCAGCCAAGCTGAAGTCACTGCTGGGACCGACGACACTAAGGCCGTCACGCCTTATGCACTGCAGGGCCTCGGTGCCACCGCAAACAATGCCGTACCGAAGACCCGCCAGATCCTTGTCGCGGGCCTCGCTACGGGTGGCGGCGATCTCTCGGCCGACCGCACGATCACGGTGCCCAAGGCAACCGCCGCCGAGACGAACGCCGGCACCGACGACACTAAGGTCGTCACTCCGTTCAGCCTTTCCGGCTTTATCGCGAACCTTAACACGCTTTTCGGCCGCACGATCACTGCCACCGGGCTCGCCACCGGCGGCGGCAGCCTGGCGTCGAACCGCACGATCGACGTGCCCAAGGCGAGCAGCGCCGAGATCCTCGCCGGCACCGTCGACACCAAGGCGATCACGCCGCTCGGCGCCTGGAGCTTCATCCGGAGCGTCGTTGCCGCCGGCTACGTCCAGATCCCCTTCACGCCGATCATCCTGCAGTGGGGATCGGGATCGGCGATCGGCAACGGCGCGAGCAGCGTCACCCTTCCGCTCACCTTCCCCAACGCCTGCTTCTTCGCGGTCGCATCGGGCGGCAACCCGGACAACGACGCCTCGCACAACGGCCCTTGGGTAAGCGGGCGCTCCACCGCCAGCCTCAGCATTTTCAACTCGCTCGACGGCACGACGAGCTTCACCTTCTTCGCGATCGGGTACTGATCATGGCGCAGCAGCTATTCTTCTGCCCCGCCTCGGGCGGCTTCTACGGATCGAGGACGCACAAGGGCGCTATTCCCGACGGCGCTGTCCCCCTCACCGAGCGCAAGCACCGCCAGCTCCTCGCCGCGCAAGGGGAGGGCGCCACGATCTACGCCGGCGACGACGGCAAGCCGCGGCTTCGCTGGCCCAGCACGAACATTGCGGCCCGCCGCGCCGGCGCGATCGCTGCGGTGAAGCAGGAGGCGGGACGCAGGATCCTCGCCGTTGCGAGCCTCACTCGCCAAGCCAACGACGCGGCCGCCATGGCCCAGGCGGCACTGGATCAGGCAGTCCTGGGCGACACCAAGGTCGACTTCATGCCGGCGATCGAGCGGCGCGAGCGCATCGATGCGCTGCGCGCCCGGTCCAACGAACTCGAGGCGGCGATCGCCGCCTTCACCCCCGAGCAGCTCGACGGCTTCGACGCCGCCGGCGACGCACACTGGAGCTGACGCCAATGAAGATCACCACCGCCCCGCTTGCGGCCGCGCTGGTCGGCACCGAAGCACTGCCGATCGTCCAGGCAGGCCAGACCAGGCGCCTCTTCGTCGCTACCCTTCTGCAGTCCGCCTCGGCCGCCGGCTCCACAGCGGGCAACGTCGCCGCCAAAACGCAGGCTGATCTTGCGGAGAGCGCACGCAGCGCCGCGGCTGCTGCGGCCGATCGCGCCCAGCTTGGTGCCACGACCGCGCTCCTCAACGGGCATCTCTACGCCACAGTGAACGCCGGCCTCGCCGCAACGGCGGAAGGCCAGCCCTTCGCCGTTCGTGGCACCGGCGACGTCTACGCAACGGCCTATCTCAAGGCCGCCGGCGCTCCCGAACTGGTCGGCACCTTCCCAAGCAAGGCCGCTCTCGATCGGCTCGGACGGGTCATTGTCGCCGATCCGGCGGCGGACAATGCGATTGCGATCAACGCCGCTCTTGCCGATCCTGCGGTCGGCACGGTTCACCTCCCTGCGGGCAACATCCGCGTTGATACCGGCATCCATGTGCCGAGCGGCAAGCATCTTAAGGGGGCCGGCCGAGGCCTCACGCGTCTGATCAGAACCGGCAACGTCAACGACGGCGTATCTATCAGGACCGTGCCGGGCGCGATCGGGGTGCGGATCAGCGACTTCGATTATGTTGCAAACGATAGCATCCAGGGCATCTGGATGCGCCAGGCTACGTTCTTCGAGGTGGAGCGGGTTAATATGTACAACGCCCACTATAATTTCTGGGCGCAGGAATACTCCCGCTTAGGCGCGTTCCGCGATTGCGGATCGTACAATGCCAATGTCCATTGCGAGGCCACGCAAGCGTACGACATCACTTTCGATACCATCGATTCCGGCGATGGCGCCGGGAACAACCCCTCCGGCGTGGAAGCGGTGTGGCATCCCTTGCTCGGCTCGCGGCGCATCACTTTCCGCAACTGCACCCACACTGGCAAGGGCATCCCGTTCCTGATCGTCGGCAACGACATCAACGGCGATCCCCTGGGCGGGTTGATCGATGATATCCGCTACGAAAACTGTCGTGCAGTGATGACGGAGAACAAGTTCGCCTTCCACGTCTTTGTCTACAACGGGCAGATCGGGCGCATCTATTTCGACGGATGCGCGGTGAACAACGAGGTGGCCGGCGTCCTGGGCCTGATCACCAAAGGCAACATCCGCATGAGGGATTGCGAGATTGCCACAGGCGGCGTTGAAGGATTTGAGGTTCAGCCGGACGCCAGCCTGGTAGCAGTCAATACGGACGTAGAGGTAAAGTACAGCGCCGATCTGAATAAATCTGGAGGGCTGTACGGCCCCTATAACAATGTTCGCATGATCGGCGGCTCGGTAAAAGTGACGCCGCCAGGCGTTCAATTCACCCCTGTGAGAGGCGGCGCCTACGCCTCTCCAGACGCTCAGTTCATCAATGTCAGCCCGCTCAACGTCCTCACGTTGGGCAGGGTCGGCCGCGTTGTTTTCCCCGAATATACCTCGCCGCCAACCGGGGACACGCGGGTCGCAGGCTACGGGCAGTCGCAGGCTGCGCAGTTTCATGCCGCGCTGAACCACGTTTACCGGGTCACATTCCGAGGAAACGTGCGAAGCAACACCGGGGCGAATGTCGGCCTTTATCTCGATGCTTCATCGGGCCTGCCGGACGCGCTGACATACGGCGATTGGAGGATCGAAAAGGCTGACGGCACCATGGCGAGCTACCCCACCCACGCCGTTGCGGTCGATATCGGCTCGCCGAATCAGGTCCGTCGTTTTGAGATCGACATTACGATCGTCGGAAAGGATGCCAGCGTGCCGTTCATGCTTCAGGGGAGCAACCAAACCCTGCTTGCGGGCGCCGAGCTGACGGTCGAGCGGATCGCCTGACCGCTTAGCCAAGCGGAGCGGCGGCCGCTTGTAGAGACAAACTCTACAACAGCCGCCGCTCCCCCCTTGCCGCCGCCCCCGTCAATGTCCCACGCTATGAGCGATCCTGCCGACATCCAGCGCATGATCGGCGAGCTGATCCGGATCGGCGTCGTCGTAAGCGTAGACCTTGAGGGCTGCACTTGCCGCCTCGATGTCGGCGAGGCCGTCACCGGCGACGTGCCGTTCGGCGTCGGCCGCGCCGGCAAGACCAGCGTCTGGTCCCCCGTCACGGTCGGCGAGCAGCGCCTCCTCTTCTGTCCGGAGGCCGACCTTACGGCCGCCGTCCTCGGCCCCGCCCTCTACTCGGATGCAAACCCCGCACCCGGCAACCGCGCCGGCCTCGACCTGGTGCGCTTCGGCGACACCGGCGAAATCTCCTACGACGCCGAGGCGAACCTCCTCGAGCTGGCGCTTCCCGCCAACGCCCGGGTCGTGATCAAGGCGGAAGCCGGCGTGTCGATCGAGGCTGCGGGTGGGCTGCGCTTCAAAGGCAGCGCGCGCTTCAGCGACAACCTCAGCGCCGGCAACGGCGCCAGCGGCACCTTCACCACCCCCACCGGCCAGGTCGTCATCGTCCAGGACGGCATCGTGACGGCGATCGACTGATGATCGACGCTAAGTTCTTCACCGCCGCCCGCGCCCGGATCGATGCCGTCACGACGTGCCCGGACCTGCAGGATGCGGCCGCAATGCTCGGCTCTATCGCCGGCGTTCAGGGGGACATCGCCGCGCGCCTCGCCGATCTGCAGCCGGTCCTCGCCTTGCTGGCTGCGCCCGATGCGAACCTCGCCAAGATTGTCACCTGGATCACGGACTACATCAACGCGGTCCTCAAGCCCTATGTTCGCCCGATCGAGCTTTACGCCGCGCAGCTCGCCGCCCTGGCGGCCGAGGCCGCGATGCTCGAGGCGGCGATCGGCGCAAAGGCGGCCGCGATCGGCAACTGCGAAATCGCCCTGCAGGGGGACGCCGAATGAAGGGCATGAACGCCGCCACCGGCAAGCCCCTGTCCGGCGAGGGCCACCTCCGCCAGTCCGTCGCCGACATTCTGACGACGATGGTCGGCACCCGCGTCGGCCTCCGCGACTACGGCTCCCTGCTTCCTGAGCTGATCGACCAGCCCATGAACCCCGCCGGCCAGCTGCGCCTCTTTGCCGCGACCGCCGTCGCGCTGATGCGCTGGGAACCGCGGCTCCGCCTTACCCGCGTGACCCTCGATCGCGGCGCCGATCCGGGCGCGTTCGATCTCACCCTCTTCGGGACGCGCACCGATACCGCGCCCGCCGCTGCCCGCACCAAGCTCACCGTGCCCCTCCGGGCACGCCTCGCCAATCCCGCATTCGCCTGAAGGAGGCCCTCACATGCACGGAATCACGGTTACGGAAGTCAACGAAGGGGTTCGCGCCCTTGTCACCGTCGCGACGGCCGTCATCGGCCTGGTGGCCACCGGCCCGGCGGCTGACGAGCTGCTCTTCCCACTCGATCGCCCCGTCGTCATCCTCGATCTCGACGCGGCGATCGAGAAGGCCGGCGCTACCGGCACCCTGCGGCGCACCCTGGAAGCGATCGCCGACCAGGCAAACGCCGTCGTCGTTGTGGTGCGCGTCGCGTCCGGCGCCGATGCCGCGGCAACCGACGCGGCCGTGATCGGCGGCACGGTCGAAGGCAAGAAGACCGGCATGCAGGCGCTGCTCGCCGCCGAGGTTCAGCTCGGCGTCAAGCCGCGCATCCTCGGCGCTCCCGGCCTCGACACCCTTGCCGTCACCACCGCCTTGGTCGTGGTGGCGCAGAAGCTGCGCGGCATGGTCTATGCCGCCGCTCTGGGCGAGGACGTTGCGGAAGCAAAGGTCTACCGCGCCAACTTCGCGGCACGCGAACTCATGCTGCTCCACCCGGACTTCGTTGCCTATTCTGGCGGCGGCCTGGTCACCAGCTTCGCCGCCGCGCGAGCCCTCGGCCTTCGTGCCCGTATCGACCAGGAGCAGGGCTTCCACAAGACCCTCTCCAACGTGCCGGTGAACGGCGTCGTTGGCCTTACCAAGGACATCCACTTCGACCTGCAGGATCCCGCTTGCGAGGCCAACCTGCTGAACGACAGCCAGATCACGACCTTGATCCAGTATAACGGGCGCCGCTTCTGGGGCAGCCGCACCACGTCGGACGATCCGCTCTTCGCGTTCGAAAGCGCCACCCGCACCGCGCAGGTGCTGATGGACACGATCGCCAACGGGATGATGTGGGCCGTCGACAAGCCGCTCACCCCCTCGCTCGCCAAGGACGTGGTCGAAACGATCGACCACGAGATCCGCGAGATGAAGGCGCGCGGCGAGCTGATCGGCGGCCGCGCCTGGTACAACCCGGCGAAGAACACCACCACCACGCTGCGCGCCGGCAAGCTGGCGATCGACTACGATTACACGCCGGTGCCGCCGCTCGAGCACCTCGGCCTCACCCAGCGGATCACCGACAGCTACCTCGCCGATTTCGGCTCGGCGATCGCCGCGCGCTGATCCTCCCCCTCATCCAGATCCACACAGGAGCTAAGCCATGGGCCTCCCCCGCGTCCTCAAGAACCAGATGCTGTTCCGCAACGGCCTCGCCTTCATCGGCGAGGTGCCGGGCGTCACCCTTCCCAAGCTCACCCGCAAGCTCGAGGGCTGGCGCGGCGGCGGCATGGACGGCACCGTCAAGATCGACCTCGGCGCCGGCGAGGACCTCGATCTCGAGTTCACCTCCGGCGGCCCGCTGCGCGACGTGATCCGCGGCTTCGGCGGCACGATCGACGGCGAGATGTATCGCTTCGCCGGCGCCTACCAGCGCGACAACGAACCCGTGCCCGACTCCGTGGAGACGATCGTCCGCGGCCGTCTCGAGGAAATCGACATGGGCGAGTCGAAGGCCGGCGAGGCCGGCGAGTTCAAGTACAAGGTGCCCTGCACCTATTACAAGCTGACCTGGAACGGCGTCGAGGAGATCGAGATCGATATCCTCAACATGGTCTTCCGCGTCGGCGGCGTCGATCGCCTCGCCGCGCAGCGCGCCGCGATCGGCCTGTTCTGATCTCAACACCGGGCCGCTGGGGCAACAATTCCAGCGCGAACCGGGGCAGGGGGCGGCGTCCCGTACGGCATACTTCAGCTGACGCCGCCCCTGCTCTTCTCATTTCTACAAGGTGATTGCCATGTCCACTCAGCCGCTCGAAGCCACCCCCGCCCAGCCTGCCTACCGCAGCTTCACCCTCGATCACGATATCTGCGTCGGCGATCGGGTCGTGCAGCCCGCCGGTACCGAGATCAAGGTCCGAAAGCCGGGCGCCGGCGAGCTGCGCGGCCTCACCCTGATGGCGCTTAGTCAGCTCGACTACACGTCTTTGGAAACGCTGGCGCCGCGCATCACCACGCCGACGCTCCAGAAGCACGACGTAGCCGCGATGGATCCGGCTGATTTCATGCAGCTGGGTGGCGAGGTGATGGATTTTTTGCTGCCGAAAGCAGCGAAGGCGGAGGCCTCCCGGCAAGCGTAGAGGACGCGCTTGCCGACATCAACATCGTCTTCCGTGGATGGACGCCGGACGTCCTCGACGGAATGAGCCTCGCCGAGCTCATGGCCTGGCGGCAGCGGGCGATCGATCGCCTGCCCAAGGAGAAGTGACTTGAGCGGAGATCGCAACCTCAGGATCCAGCTCCTCTTCCAGGCGATGGACAAGGTCACGAGGCCGCTGCGCGACATCGCCGGCGGATCCTCGCGCGCGGCCGACAACCTCAAGGCGATGCGCGACAGGATGCGCGAGCTCGACCGCGCGCAGGCCGATATCGGAGGCTTCCGCGAGGCGAAGGCCGGCGCCAGGGCGCTCGAGGAGCGGCTGCAGTCGGCGCAGGCCCGGGCCACCCAGCTCGGCCGACAGATGGCCACGGCCCAGACGCCGACGAAAAAGCTCGCCACGGAATTCGCGCACGCCAAGCGCGAGGCGGCGGGGCTGGAAGCGGAACATGGCCGCGAAGTAGTCAAGCTTCAGCAGCTGCGCGACCGGCTGAACGCCGCCGGCATTTCCACCAACAAGCTCGCCGAGCACGAACGCGAGCTTCGCCGCGAGGCGTCCCGCACCAACGGTGAGTTGGCGGAGCAGGCGCGCCGTCTCGAGAAGGTGCAGGAGCGTTCGACTAGGCTTGCCGCAGGGCGGGAAGCGTTCGGCCGCGTTCAGGGCACCGCGACGGGGCTTGCTGCCGGCGGAATGGCGGCGATTGAGACTGGACGGAAGGTTGGCGGCCCGATCCTCGCGGCTGAGGGAGAGGGAAGGGCGTTCCAGTCGGTGATGACCGACATCGCTTTGAAGGCGAACCTCTCTCGCGAGGCGGCACGTAAGATGGGCGTCGAGCTGATCGCCATCGGCCGATCCGCGAACCAACTTCCCGAATCCATCCAGCAAGGATTCGACACCCTGCTGGGGAAAGGACTTGATCCGAAACGAGCAATGAAGGCGATCGCGCCGATCGGCAGGGCCGCCACCGCCTACGGAGCAGACGTTCGCGATCTCTCGGACGCCACCTTTGCGTCTCTCGACAACCTGAAAGTTCCCGCGGAACAGGTGGCGAAGGTCTTGGACGTGATGGGCACAGCGGGCAACGCTGGCGGCTTCGAGATCAACGACATGGCCGCACATTTCCCCGCCCTAACTGCGGCGGCGCAGGCGCTCGGGCAGACGGGCGTCGAAGCAGTTGGCGATCTCTCCGCCGCTCTGCAGATTGCGCTGAAGGGCGCGGGCGATCCGGCGCAAGCGGCAAACAACGTTCAGAACCTGCTCAACAAGATCAATACCGAAGACACGATCAAGAACTTCAAGGAGTTCGGCATCAATCTTCCCAAGGCGATGAAGGCGGCTGCCGCCGCCGGCAAGTCGCCGATCGAAGCCATCGCCGAGCTTACTAACAAGGCGACCAAAGGCGATCTGTCGAAGCTGAGCTTCCTGTTTGGCGATGCCCAGGTGCAGGCCGCGCTTCGACCGCTCATTCAAGGCTTTGCTGAGTATAAACGGATCCGCGCTGAGGCGATGGGCGCCACCGGTGTGGTCGATGCCGCATTTGCAAAGCGCATGGAGGACAGCGAGCAGAAGGCGCAGAGGCTGAGGGTGCAGATGAGCGCTCTCAAATTGGTTATGGCCGATCAGTTGCGGCCCACCTTTGACGCAATGCGGGACCGCGCGGCAGCGTTCGCCGGGTGGATTGCCGCCTGGGCGGGGCAGCACCCGAACCTTGCCAAAGGCATCCTGTTAACCGCTGTGGCCCTTTCTGGGCTTTTGATTGTGCTGGGCGGTGCCGCGATAGCGCTTGCCGGCGTGCTCGCGCCGCTCGCTGCACTCGCTTTCACGGCGCGGATGCTCGGTACCACCACGCCCGGACTGTTCGTAAAGTTCGCAAAGGGCCTTCTCTACCCCCTGAAGATCTTCCCCCTGTTCCGCGCCGGCATCATGATGCTCGCGCGCGGCGTGGCGCAGGCGGCCGCGATGATGCTCGCCAATCCGCTGGTGGCCGCCATCGTCGCCATCGTCGTGGTCCTCGCTTTCGCCGGCTACATGATCTGGAAGCACTGGGACACCATCAAGGCCGCCTTCTTCGCCGGGATCGCACGCATTGGCCAGGCATGGGCCGCCTTCAAAGCCAGCCTCGCCGCCGGATGGGCGGCGGCGATCGCCACGTTCAAGGCCTTCATCGCGCCTCTCGCCGCCGCCTGGGCGTGGATCAGGAGCCTGTTCGCCAACGGCGGCGCCGGCGCATGGCAGGCGGTCAAGAACGCTTTCGCCGCCGGCTTCGCCTGGTTCGTGGGGTTGCACGTGAAGTTCGTCCAGTTCGGCGCCAACCTCATTCAGGGCCTGATCGGCGGCATCACCGGCAAGCTCGGCCAACTCAAGTCCACGATCGTCAACGCCGCCTCCTCGGCCGCCAAATGGTTCAAGCAGAAGCTCGGCATTCACTCGCCGTCCCGCGTCTTCATGGGGCTTGGCGGCTTCGTGATGGACGGGCTCGATCGGGGCCTGGCCAACGGCGCTCCTGCACCCATTCAGCGGCTGACCAGGCTGTCCCGCGATATGACGGCTGCCCTCGCGATCGGCGCGGCCGCGCCGGCGATGGCCGGCGTCAGCCTTGCCGGTGGACCCGGCCCGGGTGCCGGTGCCGCCGCGGGCGCGGCTGCCGGCGGCGCGCCGTTGATCGGCACCCTCGTCGTCAAGGCCGGCCCCGGCATGGACGAGCGGATGCTTGCGGACCTGGTCGCCAAGAAGGTTGCCGAGGCGCTTGGCAAGAGGGGCGGGAGCGGCTCCGGTTCGTTCGGCGACGCGCCCGACGGGGAGTGGGTCTGATGCTGATGTCGCTCGGCATGTTCCTGTTCTCGATCCCGACGCTTGCCCATGACGAGCTGCAGCGGAAGATGGACTGGCGCCACGCCCGCACCAACCGCTTCGGCGCGGCCGACGCCACCCAGTTCGTCGGCCCTGGCGACGAGACGGTCTCGGTAAGCGGCTCGGCCTTCGCCGAGCTGAGCAAGGGCGCCGCCTCCCTCGATCAGCTTCGCGAGATGGCGTCGAACGGCGAGGCCTGGCCGCTGGTCGACGGCACCGGCCAGGTCTTCGGCGCCTACGTCATCACCGCGATCGACGAACGGCGAAGCTATTTCTTCCCCGATGGTACGCCCCGCAAGATCGATTTCGGAATCGATCTGCTCGCCGTCGATGCGCCGGCGGCTCCCGGCTCGGGGCTGCGCTGATGTCCTACGCCACCAACGTCCCGGATTTCAAACTGATGCTTGGCGACAAGGATCTGACGCCCAAGGTGCGGCCGCGGCTGATCTCGCTCACCCTCACCGACAAGCGGGCCGGCGAGGCCGACCAGCTGGAGATCGAACTGGACGACAGCGACGGCGGGCTTGCCCTTCCCAGGCTCGGCGCCACGCTCACCCTGCAGCTTGGCTGGAAGGCCGGCAGCGAGGTTGAGCTCGGCCTGATCAACAAGGGCAGCTTCAAGGTCGACTCGGTCGCCCATGCCGGCGCTCCGGACAAGGTGACGATCAGCGCCAGTGCCGCAGATTTCAACAGCCAGATCCGCACGCGGCGGGAGAAGAGCTGGCGCAACACGACGATCGGCGCCGTAGTCGCCGACGTCGCGGCGAGGAACAAGCTGACGCCGCGTTGCGCGGCCGCGCTCGCGGCTCTGCCGGTGAAGGCGCTGGCGCAGAGCCGCGAAAGCGATCTCGCCTTGCTGCGCCGCCTCGGCCGCGAGCATGACGCGGTGGCCACGGTGAAGGCGGGCGCCCTGGTCTTCGCGCCGATCGGCGCGGGCACCACCGCCACCGGCGCCGCGATCCCCGGCGCGACGATCGTCCGCCGCCAGGGCGACAAGCACAATTTCTCGATGGAGAAGAAAGAGGAATCGGAAGGCGTGTCGGCCGCCTACCACGATCGCAAGGCCGCGAAGACGAAGGTGGTCCATGCCGGCAAGCCGGACAAGGCGAAGCGGCTCGCCCGCACTTACCACACCGAGAGCGCGGCAAAGCGCGCCGCCAGATCGGAGCACGGCCGCCAGCAGCGCGCCGGCGCCAAGTTCTCCTTCGAGCTCGCGCTCGGCCGCGCCGATCTCTACCCGGAGCGCAAGACGCGGGTGCAGGGCTTCAAGCCGGAGATCGACGCCACGCCGTGGCTGATCGTGGAGGTGGTGCATACGCTGGGGCAGGGCGGCTACACCACCTCGCTCCAGATGGAGCGCGCGGCTTAGGGCTTGGCGGCGGGCAATTGGGTGATAATCGATAGCACCATGGCATGGTTGGTGTCGTTCGGGTTCAATGTGCGGATCGCCCGAGCAACGATACTTTTGCTGCTGCCCGGATGCAGCGTCTCCAGTTCGTCAAGCATCGAGCCCATCAGGTGGTAGGCCGCAAGGCCGAAATATTCTGCTTCCATTATCGTCTTCCTTCTTTTGTCGTTCAGGCGTGCGCCGCTTTCGGCGCCGCTTTTGCTACTGCCGTGAGCTCGATGTTCAGCGCGCCGAGCACTTTCATCACCGTCTCAAGCGTTGGATTGCCTTCCTCCTGGAGCGCTTTGTAAAGCGTGCCGCGGGGAACGCCGGTGACGCGCGCCAGCTCGGTCATGCCGCGCGCGCGGGCGATGATGCCGAGCGCGTCCGCCACATAGCCGGCATGGCCCGATTCGAGCGCATCGTTGAGCAGCTCCGCCTGGCTTTCCGCATCGTCGAGGAATTCGTCCGGGTGATAGGGTGTGGTGGTTGTGGTAGGGGAGTGTGCCATGAGTATGTTGCCTTTTAAGTATTTTTAGACCGCAATTTCAAAGGGCGGCGGCCATCTCCTTTCCTTTTTCGATGTCACGATCCTGCGTCGACTTGTCGCCGCCGCAGAGCAGAATGATCAGCGTGTCGCCCCGGCGCGTGAAGTACAGGCGGTAGCCCGGGCCGTAATCGATCCGCACTTCGCTCACGCCGCCGCCGACGCTTGCGATATCGCCGAGGCCGTGAGCGAGCTTGGCGATTGCGATCGCGATCTTCTTCGACGCGCGATCGTCCCGCAGCTTGCCATGCCACTTGCGGAACGTATCGGTTGCTTCGACGCTGATCATGTGTCCCGTATAAGGGACGGCACGGGGGGGTGTCAACTAAAAGGGACGGAGTTGCCGTCGAAATGTTGCGGCAGTGTCGAGGCCCAGCCAGTTACCCCCGGCCAATCCGGCCAGTATCGTAAGCGTCGGTAGACCTCATACACTTGGCCAAGCGTCAGCCCCTTGCCGACGTTGAGCACGTCGTAGCAGCCGTCGCCGCGCGCGGTGACCGGAAACCCGCTCGCCGCCAGATAAGGGATGACTGGCGACGGCGCTGTCTAATTCTCATTGCCGGGCGTTCCCGGCGGTCGATGCACCGTGGTCGGCGGAAGCATCCGCTCGGCAACCCGGAGCAGCGCGTCCAGGTCTTCCTCTTCAAGCAGCCGCACGATGGTGAGCAGCCTCTTCTCGCGGTCGCTCAGGTCGTTTTCCGGATTGTCCACGCAGGGGCACCCCAGCTGCCGGCGGTGCGCCGTCGTAGCAGGATCGATCCCGGCGCCGGGCAGCGAGATTGATCCGAAACGGACACTCATCCATCCGCATCAGTCTCGCTCCACGTCTGAACCTGTCGCGTTAAGTGGCTAACATAGGTTCATTTCGGCACTTCGGCGCCGTGGCCGTTGCCGACCTGCTACCCCTGCAGCGAACAGCCCTTCAGCATCGGGATCGACATGACCTCCGAGACCCCGGTGCAGCGCAGCGTGATCGACTGGCCCTTGCTGATCGAACTCGCTTTCTTCTGGCTCTCCTCGTCCAGGTCCGCCTGCACATCGAGGAACTGGTTCGTCCCTTGGAGCTTCAGCATTGGCTTGTCGCTGAAGTCGAGTTCGACGCCGGCAACCGTTCCGGTGACCAGGAGCGGCTTGTTACCATATTGCTGCTGAGCCGCTGCCTCATTGGCTTCGTACGCTGCCGCAAGCTGGCGCGCCGACACCGGAGTGGCCTGCACCTCAGCCGCCTTGGTCTCGCCGGCACTGCCTGTTTCGGCGCCGTCCTCGCTCCCTCCGCCGAAAATCATTCCGATGATAACGAGCAGAACGATGAGACCGACGCAGCCGAGCAGCCCCTGCTTCGTCTTTGACTTACCGGTCGGCGGAACCGGATGTGCTGTCGTGCCGGCGCCCTGCCCGGTCTCGAAGTCATAGCCGCAATGCCGGCATACCTTGGCCTCAGCCTTAACCGTCTCCGCACAACGCGGGCACTTCTTCTCGTCGGTATCCATTTTCCCTGTTCTCCACTGTCAAATTTTGCCGGTGCCCACCCCCGGCCGTTGCAACTTTCAACGCAGCATCCGCGCCGCCAACCGCTTCAGCGCTTCCCGATCTTCGTCCGGAAGCTGCCGCATAATCTCGATCATCTGCGCTTCGTCGTGGGTCAGTTCGGGCTGCTCTGGCGCATCAGCATCCGGATCATCGGTTTCCCCGGCCAGGTATGCGGGTGTGGTTAGCAGTTCGCGCGCGATCTTGTGGAGGTGCTTCGAACCTTGGGCATGGCCCCGGATCAATCCGTTGATCGTCGACTGACGCACACCCACCCGCCGCGCGAGTTCCGACTGCGAAAGCTCGTGCTGCGCTAGAAGGCGTTCAATGCGGTCCCCCTGGATCATCGCAGACATGCTACCGGCGCGCCGTTAGCAGGTGCACAACGTTTTCCGATTGACGGACGCTAACGGTATGCCGATAGGTACGCCATGAACGAATCACCGGTAGCCGAATCACCGCTTAGAAAAGCCGTCCGGGTTGCCGGCGGCCAGAGCGCGTTCGGCCGCCTCATCGGCAAGCGTCAGTCCACCGTCTTCGAATGGCTGAAGCTGGGCAAGCCGCTGCCGGCGGAATACGTCCGGCTCGTAGAGCAGAAGCTGGGCGTCAGCCGCTTCGAGCTGCGCCCCGATCTCTACCCGCCCGAAGAAGGTCATCTCCACGTTCCCCCCGCTGGGCGCACGGTAGGGGGTCGAGGGCCGGTTGCCTCGTGCGATCGGCCCTCGATTTTGCAGATTGGCGAGCCCGCACGATGAGCGAGCCTTCCGCCCCGGACCTCGGCCCGCGCGCCTGCCGCGCCAAGGCCCTCGAACTCGCCGTCGCCGCCGGCGGCGGCGCCGGGGCCGCAACGATTGCGGAGTTGGCGAAAGCCTATGCGCGGTTCATCACGTCTGGCGCTTTCGAAGCCGGGGAGCGCGACGATGGCTGAATCACCTCATGCTGTTGATCCAGTCGCCCGCTTGTGCGGCGAGTTCGGCATCGACGCGCGCGGCCGTCTCGGCTTCGACGTTCTGCACCAGGGCGACGCACTGCTCGTAAACGCGGCCGATCGCAGCGACGGCTTCGTCCTGGGTGAAGTCGTTCTGGCCCGCCCTCGGCAGCATGGCGGCCACGGCCTGGGTCAACGCCGCCGCCGCCACGGTGTGGGCGTCGCTGATCTTCCTCGAAATCAAGTGAGCTTCCTTTCAGTCGTGCTTGGTAACTCGACTGTAGCCGAAGGGGAGGGGGCCGCAAACCTCCTCCCCGGAGGGGCGCCCGCCCGCCGCGCGAACCTTCGTGGGGAGCCGGCAAGGTGAGCGGCAGGCAGTCCAACCTCATCGCCGTCGATCCGGGCTCGTCCCCCGAGATCGATCCGGTTCGTGCCGCCGCATCCGATCTGCTTGAGGCGCTTCGCCCATTGTGGGAGGCGGGCAAGCTCAAGGGTCCGACCGGCCACGCCGTCGCCGCCCTGGAGCGGGCGCTCCACGCATGACCAAGCTTCGCCCGCCCCTGACCTACGAGAACGCCCTTGCCCGCATCGCCGACCGCATTGGCTGGGCTCGGGTCGCTAAGCTGGCCGGGCTTGGTGAGCGCGCCGTACGCAACTGGGGCGATCCGGACATCGGCCCCTCCGCCGGAGCGGCGATATCGCTCGACCTGGCCGAGAGGCTCGACACTGAATTTCGTGCAGCCGGCGGCGAAGACTCTCCGCTTCTCCAATGCTTCGCCATTCGCATCGACGAGGCGGCGATCGCCGCCGTCACCGATATGACGGACATCATTATTTCGGTCGGCATCGGCGCGCAGGAGCATGGCGAGGCGGCTGCCGCTACCCTTGCCGCGGCTGTGCCCGGCGCCGATCCAAGGCTGAAGGTGATCGCCGAGCGGGAGCTCGAGCAATGCATCATCGCCAACACGAACACGCTTGCAAAACTCCGCGCGGGGCGGGGGGAGCTCGTGCAGCTGGCGGAGGAGCCTGTTGCTTCGATGCCCCATTCCCCGGGGGGGAACTAATGCCGCGTCCTAAATCGAAACCGAGAATTCCTGCCATCGCCTGCCCGCATTGCCAGGAGCGCGCGATCTGCCGAACGAGTTCGCAGATCACGCCTCTGGCCCGCGAGCTTCTCTACCGCTGCGACAATGACGAGTGCGGCCATGCATTCATCTCGCAGCTCGAGATCATCCGGACGGTCACGCCCAGCGCGCGGCCGAACCCGGCGGTTCACCTTCCGTTGACGGCGCGCCATTCCGCGCCGCGCCCGGCCAACGACAATGGGGAGGGGGCGCCCTTCATCGTCCCCCACGGCCCGGAGGTGCCGCCGATCGCCGCCAACGACGATGATCGGCACAGCGAGGCGGTCGCCACCGGCTCCTAAGCGCCGGCGGCACGCCCGCTGAAGCGCCGCCGCCCAAGCCATTCTCTTTCCTGCCCTGCCTCCACCCGCCGCACCACCGGCGGGAAGGCCTTTCTGCTGTCTGAAGAAAGGACGATCATGCCCGACACCCCACCCGCCGCGGCGCCCCCGATGAGCCCCGGCACCTACATCATGAAACGCCGGGAGGCCGCCGGCCTGTCGCTCGATGACGTTGCTGCCCGCGTCGGCGGCGACGCCGCGGCGCGCGCGGATCTGCGCGCCAACCTGCGCCGCTTCGAAGCCGGCGATCCCGGCGAATATTCCGGCCTGATCTACCAGCAGCTCCCCGGTGTATTCCCCTTCGACAGGCGCGTGCTTGCGGCTCTGGTGATCGCCGCATCTAATCCCGCGAAGGTTCTCCCCCCGATCTGCCGCGTCTGCGCCTGCAGCGACTTCGATCCTTGCGTCGATCGCACCGGCCCCTGTGGGTGGACGCCGCCGGTACCAGGCAAGCAACCGCTCTGCACCGCCTGCCCGGCCGACGAACCTGATCCGAGCGCGCAGTTGCCGATCCCGGCCGCCGCCAACGAGGGGGAGGCGCGCCATGCGGCATGATCCTTCCCTCGGCCGTGCGCTGCAGCTGCCGGCGGTTCACCCGCTGCGCTGCCCCTGCGTCCTCTGCCGCCCCGCCGCCAGCGTTGCCGGCATCGCCCGCCGCGTCGCTCTAGGGCGCGGCCGAACCGCTGAAGCGGTGGCCACCTCGATCGGCATGCGCGCCGCCGGCGTCGCCCTGCTCCTCGTCCCGGTCCGCGTGATCGCCGCGATGGTGGGAGGGCTGCTGTGAACGTACTCTCCCCGATCGCCCCGACGACCGCCCCGGCCGCCGAGAACCTGCAGCTGGTGGAATGGGGCGGTCCTGAGCTGCTCGACGCCGGCCGCGCTGCCCTCGTTGCCCTGCGGCGCCAGCGCGACACGCTCCTGGAAGTGGGCTGCATCGTCATCGACGGCGCGCCCGATTTATCCAGCCTCGAGCCGGACGTGCAGCCGGAGGTAGCCGAGCTCGACGCGGCGATCGCCGGCATCGAACTTGCCGAGCTGAAGGCGACGACGCCCTTGGACGATCTGACTGCCGCTCAGCAAGCGGCGATCCTCACCCGCTTTCCACCACCGATGATCAAGGAGCTGCCCCATGGCTGAAGGAACCGTCGCGGCCGATGAGCTGCGCCTGCTGGTCGAACGCATCGAGCGCATGGAGGAGGAGAAGCGCGCCCTCCTGGAAGACGTCAAGGATATCTACGGTGAGGCCAAATCGCGCGGCTACGACACCAAGGCAATCCGCAAGATCGTCCCGATCCGCCGCAAGAAAAAGGAAGAATATCAGCAGGAGGAGGCGATCCTCGAAACCTACCTCGCCGCGCTGGGGATGCGCTGATGTTCTGGTCCGAACGCGACCCGGGTTGCGCGCACACAATCGCCTGTGTGGCGACCCTGACTGGCGTCGAGCCGAACGCCGGCATGTGGAACGACTTCAACGACATGCAGGATGCCGGGTGGCTTGAAGGCACCTGCACCAACGGAGATGTCCAGGCGCGCTGGCTAACTTGGCTTCTGCTTAAGAACGGCAAGGAGCGCGCGCACTCTCAAACGAAAAGGCGAGCCGCCCCCTTTGGGGACGGCCCGCCCACTGTACCCGACTCGCCGGTGTCTGATGCCGGCGTGGAGCGTCAATGCCGCCCCTCGGAAACGCTCGCGGCACCAACCCACTTGGCACCGGAGATTTGATTATATGACAACGACCGTCCCCCTAAACAAGCTGATCCTCTCGCCCCGCAACGTCCGCAAGACGAACGTCGATGAGGACATCGAAAGCCTCGCCGACAGCATCGGATCGAAGGGGCTGCTGCAGAACCTGGTCGTCTCGCAGGCGCCCGGCGATCGCGGCATCTTCGAAGTCGACGCCGGCGGCCGCCGCTACCGCGCCCTGCAGCTGCTCGTCACCCGCCGCACCATCGCTCGCAACTTCCCGGTGCCCGTCCTGGTCGTGCCGCGCGAGGACGCCACCGAGGCGAGCTTGGCCGAGAACCTGCAGAAGATCGCGATGAACCCTGCCGACGAGGTGGAGGCTTTCGAAGCTATCGTGGAACGCTATGCCGAAGGCGGCATCACCGATCGCAAGGAGCAGATCGAGAACTGCGCCCGGCGCTTCGGCGTCACCTTCCGCCACGTCGAGCAGCGTCTCCGCCTGGCTGCGCTGGCCCCCGACATTCTGACGGCGCTGCGCGAGGGCCGGATCAAGATCGAGGCGGCGAAAGCCTATGCCAGCCACCCCGATCACAAGGAGCAGCTTCGGGCTTTTGCGGCCGAGGAGAAGAAGCCTGAGAACTGGCGCCACGCCGTCCAGACAATCCGCGACATGCTTAAAGCGCGCACCTACCCCACCGATCATCGCGCTGTAATCTATGTTGGTCTGGAAGCGTACCAGGCTGCCGGCGGCCGCATCGAGGCCGATCTCTTCTTCGGCGCCGAGGAGCGCGAGCAGTTGCTCGATCCGGCCATCCTCGACACCCTGGCCGCCGAGAAAGCGTCGGCCGAGGCGCAGCGCCTCGCTCAGGAGAGGGGCTTTCTCGACGGCATGGTCCGCCCCTGGCACGGCCATATCTGGGCCGATTTCAAGGCGCCCAAGGGCTTCGAGGTGACATACCGCGAACCGAAGGGGGAAGATCGAGCCGGTGCAGTGGCCGGCTTCGAGATCGAGGCGGACGGCTCCGGCCTCAAGTTCTCCGAACGGTTCGCGGTGAAGGCGGTGCCGCAAGCGCCGGGCGGAGGTCATGTTCCGGAAACGGAGGAAGAGCGGGAAGCGCGCCTCCTGAAGGCGCGGATCGAGCGCAAGGCGCTTCAACTCGCCATGCCGCCTTTCGCCGGCACCCCGTTCGAAGGCCGGACCTACTGGCCGAAAACCACCAGCTACATTCCGGCTGTGGACACGGACGACCAGGGCAACTTCGTCGTCGCCATGCTTATCACCATTCCCAAGGAGGAGGTGGAGGCGCTTCGCGACGAAGCCGAGTGGGCGCTGGTCGACGAGGAAGCGATCGCCGCTGCCGAGGCGAAGCGCCAGGCGGCCGAGGCAGCGGCCGCCGAGAGCGTCGAAGGAGAGGGCGCTGCCCTTCAGCCCGACCAGGTCCCTGAGGCAGCACCTAGCGCCCCGGCCGAGATGGAGTCTGCGCTGTGACCACAGCCCCCGTCTCCCGCGTCTCCATGGACGCGATCAAGGCCGCCGTCGCCGCCGAGTGGTGGGTGCGGGTGCGCGACCTGGAAAGCGACCGCCGCGACCGATCCGTGTCGCGGCCGCGCCAGGTCGCCTTCTATCTCGCCAAGGACCTCACCCGCTGCTCGCTGCCCCACATCGGCCGCCACTTCGGCTTTCGTGATCACACCACCGTCATGCACGGCATCCGCCGGATCGGCGCGCTGCTGCAGAGCGACACGGACCTCGCCGCCGCCGTCGCCCGCCTCCGCGCCCAGCTCGCCCCCGAGCCGCCGCCCCCGGCCGAGCCGCCGCACGAAGCCCAGCCCGCCTTCTTCCACGGCCCCCTGTTCGACGTCGCGCAGCGGGTGCCGGCATGAAAGGCCCCACGGCGCGCTCAGAGCGTGAGCTTCTCGATCTAGTCACCCTCCTCGTATCGGTGCCCGCAACCGAACGCTTCATGCTGCTTCGAACATCCAGCGGCTTCGACTCTGATCACCGATATGCGGCCAAGATCGGCCGCCAAGTTTGGTACGCGTTCGCGCCGACCGCCGAAGCGGCGATGGTCCATGCCGCGACGAACTTCGCTGCGGGCCTTGATAACGGCGACGCCCCCGAAGCGAACCGCAAGCTGCAGCTAAGGGACCTGATCGATGGCTGACCGCGCCTATCTGGATGAGCATCGTGCCTACATCGGCTCCAGCGGCTCGGGCAAAAGCACCACCGCGCGCGGCGACGTCGAGGAGCTGCTGCGCCAGAAGCGCCACACCGCGATCATCGATCACACCGGCATCTGGTACGGGCTGCGCTCCGATCGTGCCGGTACCGGGCCGGGCTTCGACATTCCCGTCTTCGGCGGCCGCCGCGGCGACGTCGCGATCGGCGCCGGCGACGGCGAGGCGATCGGCCGAATCGTCGGCGACGGCGTCTCGGCGATCGTGGATCTGTCCGCACTCCGCACCGGCGCCGAGCAGCGCATCTTCATGCAGGGTTTCATCGCCAGCATCCGCTCCAAGCCCGCCGGTCACTTCCAGCTCGTCAACGATGAGGCGGATGAGGACATACCCGAGAAGGGTGGCATCCAGGACGACACGCACTTCCGCCTGGTCGAGGACATGATCTGGATTGCAAAGCGCGGCCGCTCGGACGGCTTCGTGCTTTCGATGATCACCCAGCGCCCGGCCGACGTCGCCAAGGCAGCGCTCTCCCAGGCGCAAACCTTCTTCGCCCACCAGCTGACCATCGCCGCCGACATCAATGCCTTCGGCGCCCTGGTGAAGCGCCAGGGCACCAAGCAGGACTATGACGAGCTGATGGCCCGAATGCCGACGCTTAAGGTCGGCGAGCGCTACCTCTACCGCCCCCGGGCGCGGATCCTCGAGCTCGGCGAGTCGCCCCTCCCCACAACCTTCGACAGCAGCCGCACGCCCGGCCCAGGCGAAAGCCGGCGCGAGCCGAAGATGCTCAGCCAGATTGACGTCTCCGCGATCGCGGCCGCTCTGAAGAAGCCGACTGGAGCGACGGCAAGGGAGATCGCCACAGGCATCCCAGACAGGTCGCTTCCCCTCCTCGCCGCGAAGACGGCGCGCAACCTCGAGCTCGAGGACGCGCTGTCCGTTGCGGCCACCCGCGCCGCGCTGGCAGAGGGCAGGGTGGCCGTGGTGGAGGACGGGCTTCGCCGCATCGGCGCGGCGATCGCTGCCCTGCTCGAGGAGCCGCCGCATACAGGAATCGATCACGCCGGCGCTGCCGGCGACGGACGCGCTCCCCTCGCGCGGTCGCCCGATGCCGGCGAGGGGGAGGCGCCGGCGTCGGGCAAGCGCCACGGGAAAAGCGCCTCCTCCGCAACCTCTAGCGCGAGCCAAGGCGATGCCGACCAGGTCCGCGGCCGCAAGGCGCTCGCCGCCCTGGTCGTGTGCAGGTACGGCCTGACCGAGCAGCAATGGGCATGGGTAGCCGGCTTCTCCCGCAAAGGGGGAACGTGGGGCACCTACAAGAGCGCACTCACCCGGGCAGGCCTGGTCCGCGAGATCGACGGCAAGTGGTGGCCGAGCGACACGGCCGACGCTGTCTTCGGCACGGAGGAACTCGGCCCGTTCCATGCGCCCGGCCCTGAGCTCGCCCGCTTCTGGGGGAAGAAGATCTCCGGCGTCGCTCGCGTGGTCGAGGCGCTGATCGAGCGCTACCCCGCCTTCACGATCCGCGCCAACCTCGCCGACGTCCTTAACATGGCCGCCGATGGCGGCACGTTCGGCACGTACATCAGCCGCCTCCGAAGCGCCGGCATGATCGAAGTCGAAGGCAAGAAGCTCCGCCTCAACCCCACGCTGATGGGGCTGGCCGAATGACGGCCCCGCCGCCTCGCTGTTCCTGCACCCACGCCAACCCACACGAAAGGAATCCCGCATGTCCCGTCGCTCCACCGCTTGCCCTGACGCGATCGGCCTCGCGCTTAAGGGCGCAGCCATCCTGGTCGCCATCCTCGCCAGCACGGGTCTCCTCCTCTTCGGATGAGCGGCGAATGCGACTGGTACTACGGCGGCCGATGCACGTGCGGCGACGTCGGCGCCAGCCAGCCGGCGGCGTGGGCCGCCCACTTCTACCGCTTCCAAATCCTGCTTCCCTTCCCGCCGACGCCTCTGCCGCCGGCGCCGCTCCTCCCGTCGCGCAAGTGAGAGCCGCCCATGAGTAACGCAGATCAGTTTCTCCGCCTGCCCCAGGTCAAGGCGGAGATCGGCCTCAGCCGCCAGACCATAGATCGCCTCGAAAAGAAGGGCGAATTTCCGAAGCGTCACCTCCTCAGTCCGCGATGCGTGGGCTGGTGGAGGTCCGACCTCGAGACATGGAAGGCCAAGCGCCTTCCGGTTGCCACCAACCAGCGGGGCTAATCCCCGCTTTTTTTCCGCCTGCATTCCGAGCTGGGGGTGCCCGTGGGGGTATCGCCACCCCCAGCCCTCAAGCACTACCAACGTTTTTAAGGGGTTAGCCATGAAGTTCGATAGACACCCTCTCCGCCATTTCCTTGTCTCCCATCGTCGGTGCCGTGATGCGTGCCGACGCTTTGCCGTCGCTGGCGGCGGCGGGCGCGGGGTGAAGTTCACGAAGTTCACGATGTCCCGCAAAACGGCTTTCCCTTGCGCCGGCTGTGAACGTGTGAGCGGCGCGAGCGGCTGGGTTCGGCCCGGCGAGCGCGGCTCGAGAATTGACAAGTGTCACAAGAGTCACATGGTTTCGCGGGGGGTCTTCTCCCCCGCCGGCCGATGCGCGGCGCTGCTCTTCCTTCGGCGCGGGCGCGCAGGCGGCTGCTGCCTGCGCCGGGCGCGCGGCGAGGCGGCGCACATGACTCGGGCCGGGCAAGTTCTGCATCTGTTCCATCCTTCAGGGTGGATCACAGAGAGGGGCATGTAGGAAAGTGTTTTCTGCTCCGATACGCCCGGATCGGCACTTCTTCTCTCCGCATTGGAGCAAGCCTGGTGGATGCCACGCTGCCGCGACGTAAAGCCGGTTCAGGCGGCGCGCGCCAGCCGGTGGGCGTCGCGCCGCACCGCCTCCAGGCACGCCTCGCCGCCGGACAGGGTGGAGACATCGTGGGCGAAGGCGAGATCGAGCTTGGCGGCCAGCGCCGCGAGATCGGGCGCGGCGGTGCGGAGCAACGCCCGCAACGACCGCTCGAACCGCTCGCCCGGCCGGTCGTAAAGGTCCTCGTCGTCGCTGCTCGACGCGGCAAGGATGGCCGCCTCGGCCTTGCCGAAGCGGGCGAGCGCGGCCTGCCATCGCACGGCGCGGCGTTCCCGGCGAGCCGCGCCGGCCGCTGCTTCCGCGTCACCCCGGACTTGATCCGGGGTTCCCCTTTCTTGAACCGCGGCCGAAGAGAAGAAGGTGGATCCCGGATCAAGCCCGGGATGACGAAGAGGGGCGGCCGCACCGAGCACAGGCACGGCACACGCAGCGCCTAGCAGAGCGCGGCGCGACACATTAAGGTCGGCGACGGTCATCGTCTCTCCGTTAGGTAGGGTCGGTACTTCGATTACACGGTTACCACTAATCAGAGGCGGACGCAATAGCAGTAACCGAGAAAAGAGGCCGGGGCCGGCCGAAGACGGGCATCGGCCCGAACATCGGCCTGCGCCTCTACGCGGAACAGGACGCAGCGGTGGAGGCGTGGATCGCGCGGCAACCAGAGCCCAGGCCGTCAAAGGCGGAGGCGATTAGACGGCTCATCGATGGTGGCCTCAAAAGCGAGGCCGACGGATAGTCGATCCACCTAAAAGACGGCGAGGACGCTCCCGCGCCAGAAGGCGCCGCCAACCTCATGCGGCTTTCCCCGGAGCTGGAGCCGTGGCTTAAGATTTGGACGGAGCGCTAGCCGGACCCGAGGACGTCACGTTCCGAGGAGTTGCCGCGGATCGTTGAAAAGGGGTTCTGACGGGATTAGTCAGCCTCGCTTTTCCCCTGGTCGCGCGTGGACAGCGTCGCTAACATGGCAGCAACTCACGAGGTGAACATGGCCGAGAGCTTGGAAGACGAAATCGAGATTGAAGAGGAAGCCGGAGACGAGGAAGTCGGCACCCACGTCGAGTTTGAAATAGCGACGTATCCATCCGACCTTACTTTATCCGTCATTCACGAAATGTGGAGGGAAAAGGATATAACTATCCCTTCGTTCCAGCGAAACTTCGTCTGGAATATCAAGCAAGCCAGCCTATTAATTGAGTCATTCCTGCTCGGGTTGCCAGTTCCACAAGTGTTCTTTTACGTCGATAACGAGAATAAAAACTTAGTTATTGATGGCCAACAACGCATAATGAGTGTTATTTTCTTCTTCGAGGGCTATTTCGGTCCCGAAAACCTTCAAGGCCGACGCGCGGTATTTCGGTTGACCGGCCTTTCAGAGGGAAGTCCTTACGCAAGCAAAAGGTTTGTGGACCTGTCCACTCAGGACCAGCGGCGGCTCAGGAATGCGGTCCTCAGGGCCGTGAACATTAGGCAATTGGCGCCCGTAAATCAATCGACCAGCATGTATCATATTTTCGAGCGCTTGAATACGGGTGGCACTCCGCTGCGACCCCAGGAGATACGCAATTGCGTGTTTCACGGGAAGCTGGTGGACGAACTGCACGAGTTGAATGAAGACCCTGATTGGCGCATCATCTTAGGTAAAAGTCCGCTTGATAAGCACCAACGCGATGTCGAGATGATTCTTCGAATATTCGCCATGACCGATCGAGGGGAAGACTACGAGAAACCCATGAAGGAATTCCTGAATCAGCAGATGAAGAACCATGTTAAAGACAAAGGCCAGTCAAAGGTCACCAGATTTGGAGAACGATTCGGTGAGGTGACGAGCATCGTTGTCAAGAAACTTGGTCAGAAGCCTTTTCACATCCGTGGACCTCTAAACCTTGCTGCTATGGACTCAGTGTTAGCGGTGTTGATACGCCAGCCAAGCAAGATACCGACTAACTTAAAGGCTCGTTTCGATAAACTACTTAAAGATGATCAATACAGGGCCGCGATCTTTTTCAACACTAGCGATCCAAAAGAAGTCAGTACGCGATTAGCGCTGGCGCACAGGCACCTGATGTCCTGATGCCTTACGCAGACCGATTCGTGCAGGTAGAGGACTACCTCACGCACCTCGATCCTATGATGCAAAGTATAGCTGACCCGTTCGTTCAAGGCCGCTATATTGGCTTCATTGCGACGTCAGCGGTAACGGCGTACGAGTTGGCTATAAAAGACATCTTCTACGAGTTTGCTGACAAGAAGCACAACGTTCTAGGAAACGTGACTCGCGCCCGCTTTCTCCGTTTGAATGGAAAAATAAAGCTAGATGATCTAAGGAAAGAACATGTCAAAGCTTTTGGTGAAAGATACCTTGAGCGCTTCAAAAGGAACCTAGAATCTACGGAAGATGATTATGTTCGAGTTCATGGTAGCAGTCCGAAAACCGCTTATAACAATGTCATCACGTGGAGGCACACATTCGTGCATGAGGGAGAACCTCCAAACACTACTAATTACGAGGAGATCAAGCGAAATTATCTTGCAGGCAAGGAGGTAATCCACTGCCTATTCCGCACAATGGTAAGGTAATCCGTTGTCGATTGAATAACCGGTTTCGGTTCGGCGAGAAAAGTTCTGGCCTCACTCTCCCTTAGAAGAAACCAAAACCCCCGATGGCGTCGAAAGGTGCCTCGGCAGAGGATGGTTAAAGCGGTATGGCGATTGTCCATTCACATACTCCCTCCCGCCGCATCCTCCAGTCCTTGAGCTTCGTTGCCCCGCATCGCACACCCTCCTCCATCCGCTCACACCAACTGAAGCTGCACGTTCCGCCCCACCACTGCCGCCGCGCGCTGCAGGGTCTCAAGCGTGACGTTGCCGTCGTTCGGGTCGAGCACCCGGCTTACCTGGGTTCGGCTGGTACGCATCAGGGTGGCGAGTTTGTTCTTGCTGAGCTTTTGCTCGCGCATCGCTTCGGCGAGTTGCCAGGTAATGACTTCCTTGATCGCCTTGGCCTGAAACTCCTCCAGCACGCCCTCGTCGGCAAGGAAGCTGTCGAGCGTGGAGCCGCGGTGCTTGTTCTCATCCATAGTCGACTTCCTGTGCACGAGTGCCTTACCCGGACTTTATGATACATGCACTTTATATGGTGCAACGTACCGGCTCGCGGCTCCTCACAAAACACCGCAGCGCAGAAGCAGAAGTAGAAGCCCTCACGCCGTGATCGCCAGTGCTGACCGAAGCCGCTCCATCGGCTCCGCCGCTGCGCTTGCGTCGTCGTGGGCCTGGGCGGACTGGAGGGCTTGTTCCACTTCGGAGGCGAGGTGGCCCAGTGCGCCTTCGCCGAACATGCCGGCGGTGCCGGCGATGACGTGGGCGAGCTGGACCGCCGCTTCGAGAAAGGGCTGGAGCGAGGCCGCGTCGGCTCGGCCGATGTCGGCGCGCAGGACCTCCAGGCGTTGGACGGAGGTGCGGCGGCGCTCGGCGAAGCGGGCCAGGAAGTCGCTGCCGACGATGTCCGCGGCCGGGGACGGGGGCGCTCGGCGGTCGGCGGGGCGGGCCCAGCGCTCGATGGCGCGGGCGAGTTCGGCGGTGACGATCGGCTTTGCGAGGTGGTCGTTCATGCCGGCATCGAGGCACGCCTGGATATCGCCGGCGAAGGCTCCGGCGGTGAGGGCGACGATCGGCACCGTGGCGGCGCGGCCGCCGAGGGCGCGGATGTGGCGGGTGGCGGTGAGGCCGTCCATGACCGGCATCTGGACGTCCATGAGGATGAGGTCCCACCGGTCCGGCTCGTCGATCAGGCGGGCGGCCATGCCCAGGGCCTCGGCGCCGTTTTGGGCGGTTTCGACCGTGTGGCCGGCGCGGGTGAGGAGGGCGGTGACCAGTTCGCGGTTGATGTCGATGTCTTCGACCAACAGGATTGAGGCGGGGCGGGCGGAGCGCGGGGAGGGCGGCGCGCCGGCTTGTCGCGCGGGGGTTGCCGCTTCGTCCGGCGCTTCGATCAGCGGCAGGGTGAGGGTGGCCACCGTTCCGCCGCCTGGACGGCCGGCGAGTGCGATCCCGCCGCCCATCAGGCCGGCCAGGCGCCGGCTGATGCTGAGGCCAAGCCCGGTTCCGCCGAAGCGGCGCGAGACGGACGCATCGGCCTGCACGAACTCCTCGAACACGGCGGCCATGCGGTCCGGGTCGATGCCGACGCCGGTGTCGGCGACGCTGATCACCACCGTTGGGTGGCCGTTTTCGGCGGGGCCGCGGCGGACGTCGAGTGCGACCGAGCCCTGGCCGGTGAACTTCACCGCGTTCCCGAGGAGGTTGAGGAGGATCTGGCGCAGGCGCAGGCCGTCGCCGACGATCCGCTTCGGCACGTCCACGGCGACCTTCACGGTGAGCTCGAGGGATTTCTGGGTGGCCATCGGCAGCATCAGGTTGACGCACTGGCCGATGCCGTGGCGCAGGCTGAACGGTTCGGAGGCGACTTCGAGCTGGCCGGCGTCGATCTTGGACACGTCGAGGATGTCGTTGAGCAGCTTCAGGAGGGCGCCCGAGGATTCCAGGATCAGGGAGGCGTGGCGCTTCTGCTCCGGGTCCAGCGGCGTGGCGAGGAGGAGTTCGGCAAAGCCCATCACGCCGTTCATGGGGGTGCGGATTTCGTGGCTCATATTGGCCAGGAACGCGGCCTTGGTGGCGCTTGCCGCCTCCGCGGCGCGGCGGGCGAGTTCGAGATCGGTGACGTCGAGGTAGACGCCGAACAGGGCGGTGACCTGGCCGTCCTCGCCGGTTTCGCAGACGCTGTGGGACTTGATGTAGCGCAGCTCGCCATTGGGGCGGAGGATTCGGCGGCTTGCCTCCCAGCCGCGGCCGGTGGCGATGGCGAGTTCCACTTCGGCGCGCGCGGTGGCGGCATCCTCCGGCGGGTAGAGCTTGAGCGCCGTCTCGGGATCGGGCGCCATGTCTCTGGGCAGGCCGCAGATTTCGCGGAATTCCTGCGACCACATCAGCTCCCGGCCGGGGAGCTCCATGCGCCAGTGGCCGACGCGGCCGACACGCTCGGCGATTCGGTACTGTTCCTCGCTTCGGGCGACGGCGAGTTCGCGCACGCGGCGCCCGCGGTCGCTGCGGAACAGGACGACCAGGCTGACGGTGAGCAGCGCGAAGGTCACCAGGACGTTGGCGAAGACCTGGAGGGCGACCCCGTCGTTGGTGCCGTAGAAACCGGCGCGTTCTCCGGAAAGGCGGATCAGGCCGACCATCACCGGCACCATCAGCGCGATGGGGAGGGTGGTGCGGGCAAGCGTGCCGGCGGGGCCGTGATCGGTGAGGATGCCCATCAGGCCGGTGCGCGGGTTGATCGTGATCACGCCCACGGACAGCGCCAGCAGCGAGGCGGCGGCATGGAGCGCCATCGCGTTGAACCTGCCGACCTCGTAGAGGGAGGCGAGGCCGAGCACGTAGCCGATGATCGCGAACAAGGTGATGCCGCCGACGAGCAGGGCAATGACCTGGGACGCGATCTTCAGCCGGGGGTGCGCGGCGCCGCTCAGCATCAGCGCGATGCCGACGAGGGCGAGCGCGCAGGCGGTGTTGGGCGCCATCCGGTTGGGGGGCACATCGGCGAGGCGGCCGAGCTGGCTGTCGAACAGGAACTGATCGATCCCCGCCGGCCAGCCCATTGCGAGCTGCGCCAGCTTGGCGCTGCCGACCACCACCGCGACGCTTGCAAGCGCGCAGACGATGCCGGGGTGCACGCGCGCGCGGAGCAGCAAGGCGGCGCTCAGCCCGATCAGCGACGTCGCCGTCATCGGGTTCATCGCGCTCAGCCCGGCCACCACCCGGGTGAGTTCGACATGCCCGCTCGCCCAGCCGGCCAGCACGACGCTGCCCACCGCGCCGGCAAAGCAGGCGACAAAGATGCGAACCCAAATCCAGGCGGCCGGCGGCCCTGCGGCAGTCAAAACGAATTCTCCCCCTTGCTTCCCCACCGGCAAGATGGAGGAGTCGCAACAAAGACGGGTTAAGCAGGGGGTGGGGACGCTACGGGGTTTGGGGGAGGTTGGGCGGCCGCGTACCGTGCGGTTGGCCTCGTTCGAAGCTGCAAGGGTCCGTGTGCGGCGGGGAGCAAGCTTCGGATCGGTCTCCTTTCTTTTGCAAAAATCGGCCTTCGAGCGGCGGCTAAGGCGGGGTGGAGTTCACGAAGTTCGCGGCAGGCGCGGCTGGGTTCTGCCGGCTGGGCGAGCGGCGCGAGAATTGACAAGTGTCACAAGAGTCACATGGTTTCGCGGGGGTATTCTCCCCCGCCCGCCGATGGGCGGCACTGTTCTTCTGTTCGCGAGCGCGCGCAGGCGGGCGCCGCGTGCGCCGGGCATGCGGCGACGTAGCGTGGGCGACTCGGGCGTGGTGAGTTCCGCTTCTGTTCCATTCTGCTGGTGGAACATGAAAGGAGGCCTGTAGGAAAGTGTTTTCTGCTCCGATCCGCCCCGATCAGCCCCTTCTTCTCTCCACCGCGGAGCAACTCCGGCGGATGCGCCGCCGGGGGGGGGAGTAAAGCCGGGTCAGGCGGCGCGTGCCAGCCGGTGGGCATCGCGCCGCACCGCCTCCAGGCACACCTCACCGCCGGACAGACTGGAGACATCGTGGGCGAAGGCGAGATCGAGCTTGGCGGCCAGCGCCGCGAGATCGGGCGCGGCGGTGCGGAGCAGCGCCCGCAACGTCCGCTCGAACCGCTCCCCCAGCCGGTCGTAAAGGTCCTCGTCGTCGGTGCTCGCGGCGGCAAGCACCGCCGCCTCCGCCTTGCGGAAGCGGGCAAGGGCGGCCTGCCACCGCACTGTTCGGCGCTCCTGGCTGGCCGCGTCAGCCGCTGCTTCTGCGTCACCCCGGACTTGATCCGGGGTCCACCTTTCTTGAACCGCGGCGGAAGAGGAGAAGGTGGATCCCGGATCAGGGGACCCGATCGAAGTACTACTTCGATGGGAACCCAGTCCGGGATGACGAAGAGGGGCAGCCGCACCCAGCACAGGCACGGCACACGCAGCGCCTAGCAGAGCGCGCCGCGACACATTAAGGTCGGCACCAGCCATCCTTCGCCTCCTATCGGCGTTGTTGGTCAGAACCGGGCGCAAGGTAGCCGCCTTGCCCCGGTTCGCGAATATATGTGCGCAACTATTCGGGGCAAGTCAATAGCCGATCCACCAAAAAGAGGCCGAGGTCGCCCCCGCACCGGCATCGGCCCGGCCATCTCCATGCGACTGTACCCTGAGATGGAAGTGGCGCTGAACGCGTGGATCGAGCGGCAGCTCGAACCGAGGCCGTCGAGGTCCGAGGCGTTGCGGAGACTGGTCGAGAAGGGACTAAAGGCCGAAGAGGGATAGGGACCTCCTAGATCCGCTATGCGCTCCGAGTAAACGTTAGTGGCCTCGGCGAGGATTCTTGAAACGGGCGTATGATTACATTTGGCGGTATGTATTTGCCCCCCGTTCCTGGCACCTTGAGGTATCAATCAGAGTTTCCGAGTAGTCAGTATTGACCTTCCTTGGTCACCTAGTTCGCACGTTAAGTGGCAGGTCCAAAACGGATAAATCTCTGGTCTTTCGAGAACTTAACTGAGGGAACTGAAGCGGATGGAGGAGGTTGATCGCTGTCAACGATTTACGAGGTTCCGCTGTGAAGACTCTATTCAGTTTGTGCGCCATCTTGGGGCTCTCGTGCGCTGGTAGTAGCCTCTCAGCCCAAGAGCCGATTAGTGACGATGCCGCGCTGTCGCGTGATGCGGCGGTTTACGCCCGCCAGTATGGTGTCGACCAAGCAGAAGCGGCGCGGCGGATCAAGTTAATGGTCTCAGCGCAGAACGTGGCAGACTCGGAGGAAGCCGGAGAGCAGGAAGACTTGGTTGCCGCCTTCTTCGACCACGGTCGCGAGTTCAAACTCGTTGTCGAGACCGCGGGGACCGCGAAGGCAAAAAAGGTCCGACCGGTGGCCATTCGTGGCAAACCGGGTGAGCAGATCGACCTGCCGGTGGAGTACCGCAAAGTGAACCGGCCCACGAAATCGGCCATCAGGAAGATCTTCCGCGAGAAGAACAACATGATCGAGCGCCTTTTCCCCGAAGCGCTGATTACATCCTATGACGAGCGAAACGGGGTCCTATCGTTGACGTTCGAGCAGGGTAAACCGATTGCTGACCGGGAGAAGAAGGTTACGCAACTCCAGAATTCGATTGGTGTCCCCGTCAGGATATTGTGGGGTCCCGCGGACACGCGGATTGGAATGCGCGGCGGACTTCAGGGTTATCGCCCCAGCGGAACCAGCTACATCCAGAATTGCACGTTGGGCTTTGCCGCTCAGGCGCCTGGGCCGGGCTACGAGCAAGGCTACATCACCGCGGGGCACTGCTCCAACGACTATTATTGGAAGGAGCCCACAGGGACGAGCTACACGAGGCTCAACGTTCGGGATTTTCAAACCGCGACCGGCGATTGGCAATTCGTCTGGGGCGCGCCCGTGGAGAGGCTGATCAAGGCGGATACCGGCTCGTTCCGCAGCATAACTGGCCGGCGTACAGCCGGTTCTACGTGCGAAAAGACGGGAACAAGCACCGTGAATGACACGGCTATCCTCGTCGGCAGCGCTGATTGCAACGGGGCGACGAGCGGCACCTTCGTTTGTTGGTACCCCGGCCATTATTCGCAACCGGTTTCGGGTGCGCATGGCACCCATTCGGTGGGGCACCCCGGCGTCGGCCAGCAATGCGGCGAGGTTAATGCAAGGGCCGTGAAAATGGACCGGTGTGGCCCGACCGGCACCACCGTCTGCGACTATTGGTGGGTGGAAGTCATACCTAAGGAAGGTCAGCCGACCATGGTTGCCGGAGAAGGCGACAGCGGGTCACCGGTCTTCGCCTGGAACACGGCGTTTGGCATCATGACCAATGCGGGCTGGTATGGGGCCGACGGCAATCTGCTCTATAGCGACCCGGCGAATGGCCGAGTGACGCATATGTGGTACACGCCCATCGATGAGGTCTACAACAAGGGCTATCAGCTGCTCTACTGAGGCCACTTGATGTCTTATGCACGCCTCCTTGATTCCGCCACGTGCGCACTGGCGATCCTCGCGCTTTGCGCAGGATGCGAGGGCGCGCCGCGAAACCAAAGCACGACCTCAGCACATAGGTCACCGACCCCGGACGCGGTCCCGCAGGAGTTCGCGTTTGACCGCCAGGCGCCGGGCAGTGCGAATAAGGTGCCAACACTAGAGGGGACGCCAGGAACGCTCCGCTACCGGTCCGGGTGCCTGTTCCTGGACGCTGGGAGCGGTAACGAAATTGGCCTCGTAGTTCCGGCCGGGGTGACGTTCGATGGCAGGCGGATGATCGGCAAGCTCACGACTCCGGGCGGGCGACCCATCATCAAGGAAATCGGGCAGCTTGTGAGTTTAGGCGGCCCCGTGATCGAGAACCCGCCAGACGGTCGCTACGGGTGTGATACGAAGATGGTGCTGATCGCCGACCAATTCTGAGCTGGAGCTTTGCATAAGCAGCATCCATGCTCCCCCTGATATCTGTAAGAATCCGCGCGCCGATCCAAGACTTGGGACGGCGCTACCGGCCTGGATATGAAGGAGAATGCTTGTGCGAGTGATTTGTCTCGTCGCACTCTTGTGCGCAGGTCCCTCCTGCAAGCCTGCTCCTATGGCAGGTGATCAAAGAGCCACCGGCTTGCCCGACACGGCGGCACACGGGGCAGCGGAAACCGTGCGATTGCAGTTCTACGATCGTCGCATTGCCAATGCTGGCGAGGTTTTGGTTCCGCCTGTTCTGCTGCGCCTTTCCGGCACGCTGAAGCAGAAGAATGGTTGCCTGATCGTGACGGGCGGGGCCGGCGATCATGCGCTGGTCTTTGAAACGGGGAGGGCGACCTTCGACGCGGCGGGAAGGGCGTTGATGGTCGGCTCCGCGCGCTTTCCTCTCGGCGGCCCCATCTCGGTGGGCGGGCCGTTCAATCAGCCGGCCGAAAGCTTCGATCCGGATGTGGTCAAGAGACGCTGTGGTGTCGGTTCGGTTTGGCTTGTCACGGGAGCCGACGTTAGCCCGAACCCATAAGCCTCGCGCTCGGCCGCAGGGACACCAAGGCCTGTAGGGCTAAAGCTGGAATAAACTCCGAACGGCTGGAAAGAGTTCGAGGGTTTCCCATCCTGATGAGGGCGAAAAGCGGGCAAATATTTTGTCGAGGGAAGCCAGTGGCGAGAGAGACGCCGATTGTGCCGCGGGAAATATCGGCAGGCCGGGACACCGTCATTAATCACATAAATTTAAGTTGATTATTAACGGGTTGTCCCTACTTGTCTCATCCATAGACACCTCTGCGATGCCCATATCGCTCGCTTATTCTGCAATTGCGTCGCGGCGTTTTCCGTGGACACAGCGTATGCATCCGGGATGAAAGCAGCTCCCAGGGCGCTCCGCGAGGAGACACTTTCATGGCTATTCGCACCGTCGGTTCCAACGGGACCTATCGCTCCATTTCCGAAGCCATGGCCGCTTCGGGGCCGGGCGACACGATTCAGCTCCTGGCCGGCTATTCGAACGAGCGGGCGACGATCCTCTACAGCGGGATGATCATCGATGGCGGCGCAAGCTCGACCGGGATCGTCCTCGATTTGGCCATGGGCGTGACCACGGTGACGCTTACGGGCACGGCGCCGATCAACGTCAACGACGCGGCGGACGGCAACGGCATCGTCGGCAATGACGGCGGCAACCTGATCACCGTCACCGCGGGCGCCGATTCGGCAAGCGGCGGCGGCGGCGAGGACCGGTTGTTCGTCGATTACCGGCTTGCAACCGGCGCGGTGACGGGCACAGTTGCGAACGTCGCCGAAGCGGGTGGCGGCGGCCGGCTGGTAACCATCAACGGCGGCTTCGAGCATTTCACGATCTGGACCGGCGCGGGCGCCGACACGATCACCACCGGCGCCGGCGACGACGACATCCGCACCGGCGAAGGGGCCGGCACGGTGACCGCCGGCGAAGGCTTCAACACGATCATCGGCGGGGGCGGCGCCGACACGGTGACCGCGGGCGACGGCGGCAATTATGTCGATACGGGGGACGGCGCCAACAACATCACCACCGGGCTCGGCCAGGACGAGATCCTGACCGGCACCGGCGCCGACACGATCACCAGCGGCGGCGGCGCGGACCGGATCACGGTTCGCGGCGGTGCGGACAATGCCGATGCGGGCGCGGGCGACGACCTGCTGATCATCGATTATTCGGCCTCCGTCACGGACGTGACCGGGGGGGTGACGAGCGGGAACCTCGCGGCGGGCTATGGCGGCCACATCGCCGATCTTGGCGGCGCGACCCTCGACTTCGTCGGCGTGGAGCGGATGAACGTCACCACCGGATCGGGCAACGACACGGTGACCACCGGCGGCGGAAACGACACGGTCTCCGGTAATGACGGCAACGACCGGTTCTTTCTGGGAGTCGGCGGCGACGATACCGCTTCGGGCGGGGCCGGCGACGACAGCTTCAACTTCGGAGGAGCCTTTACCGCGGCGGACAAGGTGGATGGCGGCTCGGGCACGGACGTGGTCCAGCTGCTCGGCAACTACAACCTGACCCTTGCCGCGGACAGCTTCACGAGCGTCGAGCGCCTTACCCTGTTCAGCGCTGCGACGCCGGGCAGCCCTTCGCCGTTCAGCTACACAATCACGACGGCCGACGGGAATGTCGCGGCGGGCGAATTGCTGACGGTGCTCGGCGCCAACCTGGCCGGCGACGAGACCCTGGTGTTCAACGGCAGCGCCGAGCTGGACGGATCCTTCTACGTCGCCGCGGGCGCTGGCAACGACACGCTTGCCGGCGGCCAAAGGGGCGACACCCTGCTCGGCGGTGCGGGCAACGACCAGCTGTTCGGGCTGGGCGGGGACGACCGTCTGGCGGGCGGCGCGGGGGCGGACATGCTGCGCGGCGGCAACGGTTCGGACTTCTTCGTGTTCAACGCGGTGGGCGACTCGGTGGCGGGATCGATGGACCGGATCGCCGACTTCCAGGCGACCACGGACAAGATCGACCTCAGGAAGATCGATGCCAATACGGCGCTCGCGGGCGACCAGGCCTTTACCTTCATCGGCACCAATGCGTTTGGCGGCGTGGCCGGCGAGCTCAGGGTGTATAACCAGGACGGGCATTGGTTCGTTTCCGGCGACGTGGACGGCAACGGCACCGGCGACCTCCTGATCCAGGTCGACACGTTCAATAACTACGCCTTGGCGGCAAGTGACTTCCTGCCCTGAGGCGCGGAGGCGGGGTAGGGGCTGGAGGCCGCGAGGTTTTCGGCCCTGACGGCGCAAGCCTCAATGCGGCGGTGCTGCCCTCGGTGTACGGCGGTTTCCGTTTTCTCCGGAGGCTCGGTAGCCGTCACGGGAGTTGATCCCGTGACGTCAGTCGGCGCTAGGCTCCGCTGGCCGGCATTCGCGCTCTCTTCGTGCTGCTCCGGCGGCTGCGTGGCAGCCGCGTCGCTGCGCTCGGGCGCTACTGCTTCACATAGCTCCCCGGCGCGTCCTCCAGCGCCTTGAGCTTGCCACCCCCCGGCACGCGGGCGCCCTTCGCCGGCACGCGCTTTTCGCCCTGGGCGCCGATCCACTGGATCCAGTCGGGCCACCAGCTGCCCTTGGTCTCGGTCGCGCCGGCGACGAACTCCTCAAGCGTCGAGACCTTGGCGTCGTTGGTCCAGTACTGGTATTTGCCGGCCTCGGGCGGGTTGACCACGCCGGCGATGTGGCCTGATCCCGCAAGCACGAACTTCACCGGGCCGCGGAAGTGGTCGGTGATTTTCCAGACGCTTTTGGCGGGGGCGATATGGTCTTCGCGGCCGGACTGGACGTAGGTCGGGGTTTCCACCTTGCGGAGGTCGATGGGGGTGCCGTCGATCACAATGGCGCCGGGGCGGACCAGTTTGTTGTCCTTGTAGAAATCCTTCAAGTAGGCGCCGTGCCACTTGGCGGGCAGGTTGGTGGTGTCCCCGTTCCAGTGGAGCAGGTCGAAGGGCGGATAATCCTCGCCCATCAGGTAATTGTTGGTGACGTAGTTCCAGATCAGGTCGCGGCCGCGCAGCAGGTTGAACGTCATGGCCATGTAGCGGCCGTCCATGAAGCCCTTCTCGGCGGACATCTTGTCGATCATCCCCAGCGTGTCGTCGCCGACGAACATGTTGAGGTCGCCCGCTTCGGAGAAATCGACCTGGGCGGTGAAGAAGGTGGCGCTGGCGACCTTGTCGGCCTCGCCGCGCGCCGCGAGGAGGGCGAGGGTGCAGGCAAGCGTGGTGCCGGCGACGCAATAGCCGATGGCGTGGACGGACGGCACGCCGAGCAGCTCGCGCACCGTGTCGATGGCGTCGACCTGGCCGCGCATGACGTAGTCGTCGAGGATTGTGTCCTTGAGGCTTTCGTCGGCCGATTTCCAGGACACGACGAAGACGGTGAGGCCCTGCTCCACCGCCCAGCGGATGAAGCTTTTCTTGGGGTTCAAATCCAGGATGTAGAAGCGGTTGATCCACGGCGGGAAGATGATCAGCGGGGTTTCGTGGACCTTGTCGGTGGTGGGGGTGTACTGGACGAGCTCGTAGAGCGGGGTGCGCTTGACCACCTTGCCGGGCGTGACGGCGATGTTGCGGCCGACTTCGAACGCTTCGGGATCGGTGTGGGTGAGCTGGCCCTTGCCGACATCGCGGAGCATGTTTTCGAGGCCCTTCAAGAGGCTCTCGCCCTTGGTCTCCATGGCCCGTTCGAGCACCAGCGGGTTGGTGGCGGCGAAGTTGGACGGGGACATTGCGTCAACAAAGCCGCGCGTCATGAAGCGCAGTTTCTCACGCTGCTTGTCGTCGATGCCTTCGATCGTGTCGACGGAGCCGAGCATGCGTTCGGAGACCAGCAGGTAGCTTTGGCGGATGGTGTCGAAGAGCGGGTTCTGCTGCCATTGCGGGTCGTTGAAGCGCTTGTCCTTGTCGGCCTTTTCGGCAAGCTCCGTGCGCGGCGTTTCGAGGCCAAGCGCGCGCTGCCAGAGCGAGAGGCCCTGGGTCCAGAGATCGACCTGCGCTTCGGCGATCTTGGCCGCGTCGGGGAAGGCGCTCAATCCGGCCCACATCTTCGTCAGCGCGTCGGGATCGGGGGCTTTCAGCTCGCCGGCTTGCCTGGCGACGTGTTCGAGCATCATCTGCTGCGCGCGGCCCATCACCCAGGTCCAGTGCTGCATTTCCTCCAGAGTGGGGAGGGGCGGGGCGGCGGCGGGGGTGGCGGGGGCGGCGGCGTCCTTGGTGTCCTGATCGGCCATGCGGGTAAACTCCTGTCGAGCGCTCTCTAGAGAATGCCGGAGGGGGGCGAAAGGCTTCGCCCGCTGCCGCGTCAGAGGTGCATCCCGGCCCAGATTACCGCCTCGGTCGAACCCGCCACCACGGCGTCGAGCAGGCGGAGGAAGACACCAGGGCGCGGCAAGGCGGCCGCGAAGCGGTCGTGATGCGCCTTTTCTTCCTCGTAGATGGCGCTCAGGGCCTCGTGAGCCGCAGGGTCCTCCGTTGCAAGCGCGGCGCGATAGGCGTCGAGGTGCCGGAGCACGACGCGCTCCACCGCCACGGTGGTGACCGCAATCGCGCCGCGGCCGAGCAGGCCGGTGGCGAGGCCAAGGGCAAGCCCGCCGGCGCCGCAGAAAAGAAAGGAGCGGCAGCGCCGCCGCCCCCGCACCGCAAGCTCGGCGGCGAAACGGGCGCGGTGGCCTTCTTCATGAGCCTGGAAGTCGGCAAGCTCGGGCCCGAGCGCCGGGCAGGAGAGGCGCGCGCCGAGCCGCTGGCCGCGATAGATGTTCACCGCGCCATGCTCGCCGGCATGGACGACCTTGAGGATCCGATCGCCGAGCGACTCCCCGGGCGCTAGCCGCGCCGTGACGGCGGCGCCCATCAGGAGAACTTGCCGGGGGTGTTGACCTCGTCCGCGGCCAGCCGGCGGCGGATTCCGGGCTCCTCCTCGATGGGGGCGGCGGCCCGGGCGGGCAGCGCAGTGAAAACCGCAATTCTCGACTTTGCCATTGGTCTCGCCTATCGCGCCGCAAACAAAGGGAGGATGACAGAAATGGCCGTTGCCGCAAGCAATACACTCGACCGGGTGCTGGTGCTGGAGATGGTGCGCGTCACCGAGGCGGCCGCCGTCGCGGCATCCAAGCTGATCGGGCGCGGCAACGAGAAAGCCGCCGATCATGCCGCCGTGGAGGCGATGCGGGCGGCTCTGAACACCCTCGAGATCGACGGCACGGTGGTGATCGGCGAAGGCGAGCGCGACGAAGCGCCGATGCTGTTCATCGGCGAAAAGGTCGGCTCCGCGCCCGGCACGGGGCCGAAGATCGACATCGCGCTCGATCCGCTGGAAGGCACCACCATCACCGCCAAGGCGGGGCCAAACTCGCTGGCGGTGCTCGCCATCGCCGAGGAGGGCGGGCTGCTCAACGCGCCCGACGTGTACATGGACAAGCTTGCGGTCGGCCCGGGCTATCCCGAGGGCGTTATCGACCTCAACAAGAGCCCGTCCGAGAACGTGCGGGCGGTTGCGGCCGCGAAGGGCGTGGAGCCCTCCGATATCATCGCCTGCGTGCTCGACCGGCCCCGCCACGCCGGGCTGATCGCCGAACTGCGCGGCCTCGGCTGCGGCATCATGCTGATCCCGGACGGCGATGTGGCGGGCGTAATCGCGGTCACCGACCCGGACACGACCATCGACATCTACATGGGCTCGGGCGGCGCGCCGGAGGGCGTGCTTGCCGCGGCGGCCCTGCGCTGCGTCGGCGGCCAGTTCCAGGGGCGCCTCTTGTTCCGCAACGACGACGAGCGCGGCCGCGCCGCCAAGTGGGGCGTCGAGGATTTGAACCGCATCTACAGCCTCCAGGATCTGGCCAAAGGCGACGTGATCTTCGCCGCCACCGGGGTCACCGACGGCTCGCTGCTCGGCGGGGTGAAGCGGCGCAAGAACTGCATCAGCACCGAAAGCGTGGTGATGCGCGCCTCCACCGGCACCGTTCGCTGGGTGCGCGGCGAGCACCGGCCGGAGAACGAACCGGGCAAGTTCTAAAGCGCTTGCGCCCACGCGGATGAGCGGGTGAGGAGGGGCGGGCATGAGCCTGTCCGTCTTCCTCCTCGTCCTGTTCGCGGCCCTGCTGCACGCGGCGTGGAATGCGTGGGTCAAGAGCGAGGAGGACCGGTTCGGCTCCATCCTGCGCCTGGCGGCCGGGCAGAGCGTGCTTGCCGCTTTTTTGCTGCCCTTTTTCAAACTTCCAGCCGCCCACGTCTGGCCGTGGATCGCAGCGTCGGCGGCGCTGCACACCGGCTACAAGGCCTTCCTGATCGCCGCTTACGAGAAGGGTGATCTTAGCCAGGTCTATCCGCTCGCCCGCGGCACCGCGCCGATGATCGTCGCCGCCGCGGGAATGATCTTCCTTGCCGAAGTGCCGCCGCCGCTGAGGCTCGCGGCGGTTGTCGCGATCGGCACCGGCATCCTGCTGATGGCCGGAGGACGCGGGCGGCTGTCCGGCACCGCCTTGCTGCTCGCGATGGGTACGGCGGCGTTCACCGCCTCGTACACCCTGGTCGACGGCAACGGCGCGCGCGTGTCGGGCAATGCCTCCGCCTTCATTCTATGGGCGATCGCGCTCGATGGTCCGCTGATGCTGGCCTACGGTGTGGCGGCGAGGGGCACCTCCGCTTCCTTTGCGCCGCTGCGCTCGGGCTGGCGCCAGGGCCTGGCGGCGGGCGCGACCTCGGCCGGCGCGTACTGGATCGTGGTGTGGGCCTTTACGCAGGCGCCGCTCGCCATCGTCGCCGCGCTGCGCGAAACCAGCGTGCTCTTCGCCATGCTGATCGCCGCCTTTCTGCTCCGGGAGAAGGTCGCGCCGCGGCGCTGGGCGGCGGCCGGCCTGATCGTCGTCGGCCTCGTGCTGATGCGGCTCTAGGCCACGGCTTTTCCACATCTTTTCGAATGGCGGGATTCACGCGGCGTTCGCAATGGTCTAGGCTCCCGAAATGCTTGCAACCGCCCATGTCTGCGGAGTGTCCCGCTCCATTCTCGGCCAGCCGTGGCGCTGGCGGGGCACCGCCGCCGACGGGTTCGAAGACGGCTTCCAGGCGGACGATCTGGTCGATCAGTTGCTGATGGCGCGCGGCGTGATCCGCGGCGAGCTGATGCGCCACCGCGAGCCGACCATTCGCGGCTTCATGCCCGACCCTTCCATCTTCCGCGATATGGATGCCGCCGCCGAACGCCTTGCCGACGCCGTGCAGGCCGGCGAGGAGGTCGCGGTGTTCGGCGACTACGACGTCGATGGCGCGACGTCGGCGGCGCTTCTCATCCGGTTGCTGCGCGACCTCGGCAAGACGCCGCGCGCCTACATTCCCGACCGTTTGATGGAAGGCTACGGCCCGTCGGGCGAGGCGCTGGTGCGGCTGGCGCAGGAGGGCGCGTCGCTGATCGTCACCGTGGATTGCGGCGCCCAGGCCTTCGAAGCGCTCGCCATGGCGAAGGCCGAGGGCGTCGATGTGCTGGTGGTCGATCACCACAAATGCGCAAGCGCGCTTCCCGTCGCGCACGCCTTGGTCAATCCCAACCGCCTCGACGAGGAGGATGAAGCCGCCGCGCACGGCCACCTCGCGGCCGTCGGGGTCTGCTTCCTGCTCGGCGCCGCTTTGATCCGGGTGCTTCGCGGGAGGGGCTTCTTCGCCGCCCGCCCCGAGCCGCGGCTCATCGACCTGCTCGATCTCGTTGCGCTCGGCACCGTTGCCGATGTCGCCCAGCTTCGCGGCCTCAACCGCGCCTTCGTGACTCAGGGCCTCAAAGTGATGGCGGGGAAGCGCAATGTCGGTCTGACCGCGCTTGCCGAAGCCGCGCGGCTCAGCAAGCCGCCGACCTGCACCGATCTCGGCTTCGCGCTCGGCCCGCGCATCAACGCCGGCGGCCGGGTCGGCAAGTCGGACCTTGGCGTGCGCCTGCTCACCACCGAAGACCCGGACGAGGCGGAAGCGATCTCCGCCGAGCTCGACCGGCTCAACGAAGAGCGCCGGGCGATCGAAGCCGCAGTCTGCGAAGCCGCCGAGCAGCTTTGCAAAGGGCAGGGCAACCGTGCCGTCGCGCTTGTCTCCGCGCCCGGCTGGCACCCCGGCGTGATCGGCATCGTCGCCGGCCGGCTGAAGGAAAAGCTCGGCCGCCCCGCCATCGTGATCGCGATCGGCGAGGACGGCATCGGCAAGGGCTCCGGCCGCTCGATCTCGGGCGTCGACCTCGGCGCGGCGGTGCTTGCCGCCAAGGACAGCGGCCTGCTGATCGCCGGCGGCGGCCACGCAATGGCCTGCGGGCTTACCGTCGCCGCCGACAAGATCGAGGCGCTGGCGGAGTTCCTGGAGGAACGGCTGACCGCCGATATCGCGAGCGCATCGGACGGCCGCTCGCTTCTGCTCGACGCGATTCTTGCGCCGGGCGGCGTCTGCCCAACCTTGTGCGACGCGCTCGACCAGGGCGGCCCTTACGGCGCCGGCTGGCCGGCACCGCGGGTCGCCGCCGGGCCGGTGCGGATCATCAAGGCGGACGTGGTCGGCAACGGTCACCTGCGCCTGGTCGTCGCCGGCGACGACGGCCGCCGCATCAAGGCGATCGCCTTTCGAATGGCGGACAGCGCGCTCGGCGAAGCGATGCTGTCGGCGCCGTCGCACCGCAAGCTCTGGATCGCCGGCCGGATCAAGCGCGACGAGTGGAGCGACCGCGTGTCGGCGGAAATGCACCTGGAAGACGCCGCCTGGGCGGATTGAGCGCGAGGAGACGGTTGACCGCCGCGCGCGCCTTGCCTAAGTGGCGGGCCGCTGACGCGCCGGGCGAGGCAATGCCCCCTCCCGGACCGTTTGGCCCCTTCGTCTAGCGGTTAGGACGCGGCCCTTTCACGGCTGAAGCACGGGTTCGATTCCCGTAGGGGTCACCAACTCTCCGTAAAAAATGTGGAGTGGTACGCACTCGGCGCGAAATCACCCTCGCCTTCCCGCTCCTCGCGATGTGGGGGCCCGCCGAATACCGACCGGCGCGAATAAGCCCCAGCGGAACGTCCGCCTGCCGCCCTGATCGGACCTTCCGTTACGCGTCTTAGCTCGGTGTTTCCCCCGAGGATCGCTGCGTCTCGCCGGTTGCTCCATCAACTGTTCGGGCGTTGGGGATCGGCTTTGCGCGGCGCCACTCTCAGCCGCCGATGATCACGGTGGGAAAGCCCAGAACGATCTTGCCGCCATGGGCACAGGCATCGCCCATCCGTGCCGCCGGAACCCCGCAGATTAACACGGTCGACGACCCGGCGACGACGCTGTCCGGCGGTCCAACGCAGACGGCCATATCGCCCACCTTTGCCGCGGGAAGCCCGCCGATCAGCACGGTCGGTGCTCCCGGGCCGGTAATCGGTCCGCCGACATGGGGGATTGGCGGCACACCCGGAGTCAGCATCGGGCAGAAATGCATGTCGGTGATTCGGGCTGCGGCGGGCATCAGTTTATCTTCACCAAGGGGCCCTGGATGGTCAGCGGCGCCGCCGTCATGATCTCCCCGACGCCGTCCGATGTGATGGAAAGCATCGATTTCGCTCTCTCTTCTATAGTGGCCGCCGACAGCGCATAGGCCGCCTTCGCCTCGATGGTAAGATTTGCGCCCGAGCTGATCGACAGGTCGGTCCTGGATTCCAGCCTGAGCTCGGCCGCGCTGGTGATGGAAACCTTGTCCTTGTCCATCAGGATCGTGTTGCCCTCCGAGTCGGCGATCTCGATCTCGCCCTTTGTGTCGTCGAGCCTGACGATCCGGCCGCCCGGGGTCTTCACGGTCACGGCCGTGTCCTTGTCGTCGAAGCTTATCTCGAGCTTGCTTCGGGTGACGATCGCCTTTCGGTCGTTCGCCTCCGCCGGCGCGTTCGGCTCGCCGGGCTTGCGCCCATTCGAATAAAGACTGCCGAGGATAACTGGATGGGCGGGATCCTCATCCATGAAACCGAGCACGACTTCGTCGCCGACTTCGGGCCAGAACACCGCGCCAAAGCCGCTCGAAGCATAGAAGCCGGCGAGGCGCGCCCAGACGCCGTTCTCGTCGCCGATCAGCGGCAGGGTGACCTGGGCGCGATAGTCGCCCGCCGGGTCCGAAGCGACCTTGGTCACCTGCCCGCTGTGGAGTCCCCGGATCGGCGGCGCCAGACCGGCCGCGCCTGGCTGCGTAACTTCGGCGGCGGCTGCGAAGCTCTCCTTTGCCATCCCGAACCCGGCGCTGGTGTACCAGGCGCCGCCGCGGAAGACGTGCTCGACCGAGGTCACGAAGGCATCGCCTTCGAAGCGCGGGCCGACGCCGTTGAGGGTGATCACGGTACCGGGCTTCACCGCCGCCGAGCCGTTGAAGCTTACCGTCCCGCGCACCGCCCCGAGCCCGGCGCGCATCATGGTTGCCTTTGACCAATCCGCGGCGCTTTCCGGCACGGCTGCCGCCGCATCCAGCACCGCTTCCAGCGAAATTACGTTGTCGCCATATTGGAGCGCGGCAACCGCTTCGCCGCGACCGCCGGGCGTGACGATGTCGATTTTGCCCGCCTCGACGAAGGCCAGGCAACCGCTCGCCCCGGCGTGCACGAGGAGCGTGTCCCAGGCGGAGGCGTGATAGCGGACGAAGGCTTCGTGCGGGGCGGCGCTCGCCTCGTTCCTGCCGACGGTCCCGCCGGCCGCGGCGACCAGGGCGGCGATCAAGTCCTTGTCGGATTTGTCTTCGCTAACCGAGCTCCCGCGCGCCAGCGTCATCTTGACCAGCGGGTCGGCGGTTTCGATGATCAGCTGCGGGGACGACCCCGGGTCGATCCGAATCCCGTGGCGCACGATCACGCCGCTGTGGATCGGCTCGACCGCGCCTCCGTAGCCGGCCGAGATCGCTATTTTCCGGCCCGGCAGCAGCGCCTCGCCGGCGCTTAGCGGAAAGTCCTTGCCGTCGTCCCCGCCGCCTTCGAAGAAGACGAGGCGCGCGCGTGGAACGCGATTGGCCTCGCTCCAGGTCTCAAGCGAGACGAGCCGGTCGACCGAAAAGGCGCGATCCTCCACGGTGATCGTCAGCCTGACCCCGTTCTCGAACTCGAGTTCTGGCGCTTCGATGATCCTTGACCCTCCGTGCCGCGTAGAGCGGGCAATGCTATTGTGGCCCTTCAGCTCGCAATAGGTGCATCCGACTTCGACGTCCACCACGCCGGCATTCGCCGCTCCTTGCGGCAGTACCAGCAGCGGGCTTCATCCCTCGGCTGCGGTCAGGAGTTCCTTGGCGAGGCAGGCCCGATCGGTGAGCCCAAGCGAGGACAGGCCGGAAAGCTTGAAAGTCCCAAGCTTGGGCTGCCGCGGCTGGCGGCCGTCATATTCCACGCGGACCGCGCGCAGGTAGAGTTCGCCGTGCCGCTCGGTGAGCGATTCCGGGGCCAGGGTGATGTTGCCGCGATTGTAGACCGCCGTGACGCAGACGCCGCGCCCGATCGCCTCCACAAGAACTTGAAGGGCTGCCAGATTGTCACCGAACATGGCCGGCTCCGTTTTCTCCGGGTGAGGAATGGTCTTGGGGCTGGGGGTTGAAGGCGCGGTCCAGGTAGAAGCCGCCGAGCAGATAATGGAGCCGGCTTGCGACGGCGCTCAGCGACGCCTGCGCGCGTCCGATCTCCTCCTCGGCCCGGCGCCGGTAATAGTTTCGGTCGTCCTCGGACATTCAGGATGCTCCCGTGCCCGCTCGATGGGCCGCCGCGCCGTTGGTCCAGCCGCAGCGAGGGCATCGGCCTCCCTCGATACACGCATGCACGCCCCAGGGACGTTCGCGGTTGCAGGTGAACCAGGCCGCCATGGCCGGGTGTGCGACGTCAGGCTGTTGAAGCATGGCCATCTCCTGTTGCGGCGCAGCATAATACGCTCCAACGCTTCATCGGATGCAAGCGCCGGGCTGGTGAAATATTCGCCCTTTCTCCAAATGCTAAATTATAATTTATCGGTTGCGGCGGGGTCGTTAGTCGGCCAATCTCGCTGCACCGCAACATGCGGCAAACGGAGTCGGGCGTGATCGGTCTGCCGGCCAAGCAAGGGTTGTACGACCCGCGCCACGAGCGCGACAGCTGCGGCATGGGCTTCGTCGCCCGGGTCGACGGCACCCCGTCCAATGAGATCATCGCCATGGGCCTCCAGGTCCTCGCCAACCTGGACCATCGCGGCGGGGTGGGCGCCGATCCCCTGATGGGAGACGGCGCCGGCTGCCTGATTCAAATCCCGGACGCCCTGCTCAGGCACTGGGCGGAGGGCGCCGGCGTGAAGCTTCCGGCGCCCGGCGATTATGGGGTGGCGATGTGCTTCCTGCCGCGCGATGCGGAGAGCCGGGCGGCGGCCGAGGCGCGCCTCGAGCATTTCGTCCAGCTCGAGGGGCAGGCGTTCCTCGGCTGGCGCGATGTGCCGGTGGATTCGTCGGGGGTTGGGCCGGCCGTGCTTGAGACGGTGCCGCCGATCCGCCAGGCGCTGGTCGGGCGCGGGCCCAACATCCGCGATCAGGACGCGTTCGAGCGCAAGCTGCTCGCCATCCGCAAGCAAATCCAGAACCCCTTGGAAGAGCTCGCCGAACGCCGATGCCTTCCGGGCCTTCCCGAATTCTACATCGCCAGCTTTTCGAGCCGGACTCTTGTCTACAAGGGGCTGCTCCTCGCCGACCAGGTCGGCAAGTTCTACACCGACCTTCTCGATCCGCGCACGCAGTCCGCGATTGCTATGGTTCACCAGCGCTTTTCGACCAACACCTTTCCAAGCTGGCGGCTCGCCCACCCCTATCGCTTCATTGCCCATAACGGCGAGATCAACACCGTTCGCGGCAACGTGAACTGGATGAACGCGCGGCGGCGGACGCTGGAATCGCCGCTGATCGGCGCCGATCTCGACAAGATGTGGCCGATCATCCCGCACGGCCAGTCGGACACCGCCTGCCTCGACAATGCGGTGGAGCTGCTGGTCGCCGCCGGTTATTCGCTGCCGCACGCGATCATGCTGCTCATCCCCGAGGCCTGGGCCGGGGATGCGGGCATGGAGCCGCAGCGCCGCGCCTTCTACGAATATCATGCCGCCCTGATGGAGCCCTGGGATGGCCCGGCGGCGATTGCTTTCACCGACGGTCGCCAGATCGGCGCCACGCTGGACCGCAACGGGCTGAGGCCCGCGCGCTACTGCGTCACCGACGACGGGCTGGTGGTGATGGCGTCGGAGGCGGGGGTGCTGCCGATCCCGGAGGAGCGCATCGTGCGCAAGTGGCGCCTGCAGCCGGGGCGAATGCTCCTGCTCGACCTCGATCAGGGCCGGATCATCGAGGACGAGGAGGTCAAGGCGACGCTCGCCGCCGCCGAACCCTATGGCGAGTGGTTGCGCGATACGCAGTTCAACCTCAAGGACCTGCCTCCGGCACCTGCGCCGCCCCGGACGACAGCGGCGCACGCCTTGCTCCCGACCCAGCAGGCGTTCGGCTATACGGAGGAGGATTTGAAATTCTTCCTCGCGCCGATGGCCGCCGACGGCGAGGACCCGATCGGCTCGATGGGCACCGACACCCCCGTCGCGGTGCTCTCGCGCCGTCCGCGCCTGCTCTACGATTATTTCAGCCAGAACTTCGCGCAGGTCACCAACCCGCCGATCGATCCGATCCGCGAAAGCCTGGTGATGTCGCTGGTCTCGATGATCGGCCCGCGCCCCAACCTGCTCGGCCGCCACGCCGGCACCCACAAGCGGCTCGAAGTGTCGCAGCCGATCCTTACCAACGAAGATCTGGAGAAAATCCGCGCCATCCGCGACAGCCTGGACGGCGCCTTCCGGACCGCAACCCTGGACGCAACCTGGCCAAAGGGCGGCGACGTTCAGTCGCTTGAAGCGGCGCTCCAGCGATTGTGCTGGGAAGCGACCGAGGCAGTGCTCGCCGACGTCAACCTGCTGATCATTTCCGACCGCAATGTCTCGGCGGACCGGATCCCGATCCCGGCGGCGCTCGCCACCGGCGCGGTCCACCACCACCTGATCCGCCAGGGCCTGCGCATGCAGACCGGCCTGGTGGTGGAGACCGGCGAGGCGCGCGAGGTCCACCACATGTGCGTGCTCGCCGGCTATGGCGCTGAGGCGATCAATCCCTGGCTGGCTTTCGACACGATCGAGGCATTGTGCGCCAAAGGCGCGATCGGCGGCGAACCCGCCGAGGCGCAGCGGCGCTACATCAAGGCGCTCGGCAAAGGGCTCCTCAAGGTGATGTCGAAGATGGGCATCTCCACCTACCAGTCCTATTGCGGTGCGCAGATCTTCGACGCGGTGGGTATCTCCTCCAAGGTCGCCGATCGGTATTTCACCGGCACCGCGGCCCCGATCGAGGGGGTCGGCATGGCCGAGATCGCCGCGGACACCGCGCGCCGCCACCGCTTCGCCTTTGCCTCGGAGGGGGAAGCGCTCGACATCGGCGGCGCCTACGCCCTGCGCGAGGGCGGCGAGGCGCATGCCTGGACCGCCGACGCCGTCGCTCACCTCCAGCACGCCGCGCGCGGCCACCTGCCGGGGCGCTACCGCGCCTTTGCCGATCAGGCGAACGGCGCCGCCGGAGGACTGCTGACGCTTCGCGCCCTGCTCGATTTCCGCCCCGCCGCCACGCCGCTGAGCCTGGACGAGGTCGAACCCGCCGCCGTCATCGTCAAGCGCTTCGCAACCGGCGCGATGAGCTTCGGATCGATCAGCCGGGAGGCGCACACCACCCTTGCCGCCGCGATGAATCAGATCGGCGGCAAGTCCAACACAGGGGAGGGCGGCGAGGAAGCGGATCGCTTCGCCCGCCGCGCGGACGGCAGCTCCTTCCGCTCGGCAATCAAGCAGGTCGCCTCCGGCCGCTTCGGAGTCACCACCGAATATCTCGTCAACGCCGACGACCTCCAGATCAAGATCGCCCAAGGCGCCAAGCCGGGGGAGGGGGGGCAGCTTCCAGGCCACAAGATCGACGCCGAGATCGCCGCGGTGCGCCACTCCACGCCGGGCGTCGGCCTGATCTCGCCGCCGCCGCACCACGACATCTATTCGATCGAGGATCTGGCCCAGCTCGTCTCGGACCTCCGGCACGTCAACAACACGGCGCGCATCTCGGTGAAGCTGGTATCGGAAGTCGGCGTCGGCACCATCGCAGCGGGGGTGGCGAAATGCACCGCCGACCACATCACCATTTCGGGCTTCGAAGGCGGCACCGGCGCCTCGCCGCTGACCTCGCTCACCCATGCCGGCCTTCCCTGGGAAATCGGGCTCGCCGAAACCCACCAGACCCTGATGCTGAACGGCCTTCGCGGCCGGGTCAGCATCCAGGCCGACGGCGGGCTTCGCACCGGCCGGGACGTGGCGATCGCAGCGCTGCTCGGCGCCGAGGAATTCGGATTTGCGACGGCGCCGCTGATCGCTGCCGGCTGCATCATGATGCGCAAATGCCATCTCAACACCTGCCCGGTCGGAATCGCCACCCAGGATCCGGTGCTGCGCGCGCGCTTTGCGGGCAAGCCCGAGCACATCATCAACTACTTCTTCTTCGTCGCCGAGGAACTGCGCGAGATCATGGCGGCCCTCGGCGTGCGCACCGTGGAGGAGATGGTCGGCCGAACCGACCTTCTCGAAGCGCGGGAATCCGATCCGCGATCGAAGGCGCACGGGGTCGATCTCAGCCGCCTGCTCCACGCCCCGGGCGGCGGCGGGCCGCGCCACTGCACCGGCCGCACGTCCCACAGGCTCGAAGCGGCCATCGATGCGCGCCTGATCGAGGCTCTCGACCGCGCGGATTTCCCCGCAACCGTCGAGTGTCGGATCGCAAATGTCGATCGAACCGTCGGCGCTCAGGTGTCAGGCGAGATCGCCCGCCGCTTCGGCCATTCCGGCCTCCCCCAAGGAAGCCTCGCCGCCACCCTCATCGGCACCGCCGGGCAAAGCTTCGGCGCCTTCCTCGCCCAGGGCGTCACCTTGATCCTCAAGGGGGACGCCAACGATTATGTCGGCAAGGGCCTCTCCGGCGGCCAAATCGTCATTCGCCCACCGGACGCGACCGCGCGTGATGCCGCCGCCAACATCATCGTCGGCAACACCTGCCTCTACGGCGCGGTAGACGGCGAAGCCTTCATCTCCGGCGTTGCGGGGGAGCGCTTCGCCGTCCGCAACTCCGGCGCAACAGCCGTGGTCGAGGGCGTCGGCGATCACGGCTGCGAATACATGACCGGAGGCTTCGTGGTGGTGCTAGGCGACGTCGGTCGGAATTTCGCCGCCGGAATGTCGGGCGGCGTGGCGCTCGTCTGGGACCCCGAAGGCGATCTAAGGGCTCGCCCCACCCCCGCCGGCGTCACCCTGCAGGAGGTGGAAGACGAGGAGCGGCTGCGGCTGCTGCTGGAGCGTCACCACGCGCTGACCGGCAGCCGCCGGGCCGAGGAACTGCTCGCACGCTGGCCGGCATCGCTCCGCGAGTTCGTGGAAGTCATGCCCGACGAATATCGCCGCGCGCTCGCCAGCCAGGCGGCGCTGCTGGTGGCAGCGGAATAAGGCCATGGTAAACCCCAAGGGCTTCCTGACCATCGACCGGGTGGACCGCGGCTACCGGCCCGTCCCCGAACGCGTCGCGCACTGGTCCGAGTTCGTCGAGCCGCTGCCCGAAGGCACCGTCCGCAAGCAGGCGGAACGCTGCATGGATTGCGGCATTCCGTTCTGCCACTCTGCCTGCCCGGTCAACAATCTGATCCCCGACTGGAACGACCTGGTCACCCGGGATGGCTGGAAGGCCGCCTCCGACCGGCTCCACGCCACCAACAACTTCCCCGAATTTACCGGCCGCATCTGCCCGGCGCCGTGCGAGGCGGCCTGCACCCTCAACCTCACCGACACCCCGGTCACCATCAAGACGATCGAATGCGCAATCGCCGACCGGGCGATCGACGAAGGCTGGATCGTGCCGAAGTCGGCGCCGCGGGGTACCGGCAAGCGCATCGCTGTCGTGGGTTCGGGTCCCGCCGGCCTGGCCTGCGCGCAGGAGCTCGCCCGCATGGGCCACGCCCCGACGGTGTTCGAGAAAGCCGACAAGGCCGGCGGGCTGCTGCGCTACGGCATTCCCGATTTCAAGCTCGACAAGTCCCTGATCGACCGCCGCGTCGCCCAGATGGAGGCCGAAGGCGTGATCTTCCGGACCTGCATGGAGGTTGGCAAGGCGGTGTCCGTGGATCGCCTGCTCGACGATTATCATGTCCTGGTCCTCGCCGGAGGGGCGGAGCAGCCGCGCGACCTCCCGGCGCCGGGGCGGGATCTTGCCGGCATCCACTTCGCGATGGATTATCTTGCCCAGGCCAACCGCCGGGTGGCGGGCCTTTCCGAGGCCGCGAGCCCGATCCTGGCCACCGGCAAGCGGGTCGTGGTGATCGGCGGCGGCGACACCGGTTCCGACTGCATCGGCACCGCGCACCGCCAGGGCGCCGCCTCCGTTACCCAGCTCGAGATTATGCCGGAGCCGCCCGTTCACGAGGATAAGCTCATGGTCTGGCCGCACTGGCCGATGAAGCTTCGCACCTCCACGTCGCAGGAAGAAGGGGCGGAGCGCGGCTTCTCGATAATCACAACCGGCTTTCGCGAAGGGGAACGCGGCCAGGTCGCCGCCGTGCTCTGCGAACGCGACGGTGAGCCCTTCGAAATTCCGGCGGACCTCGTCCTGCTTGCCATGGGCTTCACCGGAACGCCGCAACACGGCGTTACCGCCGGCGCTGCGGTTGACCTTACCGAGCGCGGCACCGTGCAGACGCCGCACGGCCGCTTCAACACGTCGCGCGACCGCCTGTTCTCCTGCGGCGACATGCGGCGCGGCCAGTCGCTCGTCGTCTGGGCGATCCGCGAAGGCCGCGACTGCGCCCGCGCGGTCGACGCTCACCTGACCGCCACCGCCCACAGCGGCTAGTCGCCCGCGCTCGCGCCCATTGCGGAAGTGAAATATTCGCGGAGGGTGCGGGCAGCATTGTGATCGCCTGCCCGCCGTGCATCAATGGGCACGGGAAAACCAATCGTGCCCTGGCAAAGATATTGGAGCCCCAAGGGAGAGGATCTTCGAGCTCACGTCTCAGGAGATCCCAGTGGCCAATTCTCGAAACACGATCCTCGGTGCAGCAATCGTCGCCCTTTGGACATCATCCGTGTCAGCCCAGCAGGCGGAGGAGCCGCCACCGGCCTTCACCGTCAGCGGCGGCGCTACCCTCGTCTCCGATTACCGTTTCCGAGGCATCTCGCAAACCGATCGCCGCGCCGCCGTGCAGGGCAGTTTCACCGTCGCGCACTCTTCCGGCCTCTACGCCGCCGTTTGGGGCTCCTCGATCGACGATTACGTCTACAACGGCGCCGACCAGGAAATTGACTTCGTTGCCGGCTACCGGCGTAGCTTCGGCGGCACCACGGTCGATGCCGGCGTGCTGTATTATTATTATCCCGGCTCCGGCGGCATAGATTCGGACTTCTTCGAGCCGTTCGTATCCGTCGCCAAGACCTTCGGCCCGGTGACCGCCAAGGCCACCGCAAATTTCGCGCCGAAGCAGGCCGCCTTGTCGGTGGGTGCGGGCAAGGAGGACAATCTCTATCTGGCGGGAGATCTCAGCGCCGCGGTTCCGAACACGCCGGTGACGCTTGCCGCGCACCTCGGCCACAGCTTCGGCCCAAGCTACCTGACCATAGGCGACGATTATACCGACTGGAGCGTCGGCGGCAGCTTTGCCTGGAAGAAGCTCTCCTTCGGCCTGTCCTACGTCGACACCGACGGCGCCTTCATCACGCCGTCGGGCCGCAACGCCAGCAAGGCTGGGCTGGTGGCGTCGGTCGGTGCGTCATTTTGAAACGGGGGAAACCATGAAATTGGTCGTTGCCATCATCAAACCTTACAAGCTCGACGAGGTCCGCGATGCCCTGCACGAGGCGGGCATAAAGGGCATGACGGTGTCCGAAGCGCAGGGGTTCGGTCGCCAAAAGGGCCAGACCACCATCTATCGCGGCGCCGAATACACCACGAACTTCGTGCCCAAGCTCCGCATCGAGGTCGCCACCGACGACGATTACGTACCGCGCGTGATCGAAACCATCACCGCCGCCGCCCGCACGGGCACGATCGGCGACGGCAAGATCTTCGTGGTGAACATCGAACAGGCGGTTCGAATCCGCACCGGAGAAACCGACCATGACGCGCTCTGAGGAAGGGAAGACCATGAAGCGTCCAGTGAAATCCTGGGGGAGTGCCGCTGCAGCCTTGGGGGCCGCGGCATTCCTTGCAATGCCGGCCTGGGCGCAGGACGTGGCGGCAACCGCAACCGCCATGGCGCCGCCGGTGCCGGACAAGGGCGACACCACCTGGGTGCTGATCTCATCCGTGCTCGTGCTGATGATGTCGGTGCCGGGCCTCGCCTTGTTCTACGGCGGGCTGGTGCGGGCCAAGAACATGCTGTCGGTCCTGATGCAGGTGCTCACCATCGTCGCCATCGCGTCGCTGGTCTGGGTAGGGTGGGGCTACAGCCTCTCCTTCACCGGCGGCAGCCCCTATATCGGCGGCCTCTCCAAGGCCTTCCTCAGGGGGGTGGACGCAACTACCCTCGCCGCGACCTTCTCCAACGGCGTCTACATTCCCGAATATGCCTATGTCGTCTTTCAGATGACCTTCGCCTGCATCACGCCGGCCCTGATCGTCGGCGCGTTCGCTGAGCGAATCCGCTTCTGGCCGCTGATGCTGTTCGTGGTGCTGTGGCTGACGATCGTCTATTTCCCGGTTGCCCACATGGTCTGGTATTGGGCGGGCCCGGATTTCCTCCCCAAGCAGCCCGGCGACTACGGCCTTCTCTACGGCTGGGGCGCGCTCGATTTCGCCGGCGGCACGGTGGTTCACATCAACGCCGGGATCGCGGGCCTGGTCGGCTGCCTCGTGATTGGCAAGCGCCTCGGCTACGGTTCGGATTCGCTGCCGCCGCACTCGCTGACCATGACCATGATCGGCGCGTCGCTGCTCTGGGTCGGCTGGTTCGGGTTCAACGCGGGCTCGAACCTGGAGGCCAACGGCGTCGCCACCGTGGCCTTCATCAACACCTTCGTCGCAACCGCCGCCGCAGCGCTCACCTGGGCGATGATTGAACAGATCGTCCACAAACGGGCCTCCCTGCTCGGCGGGGCAACCGGAGCCGTGGCGGGGCTGGTCGCGATCACCCCGGCCTCGGGCTTCGGTGCGCCGATGACGTCGATCGTGCTCGGAGTGGTCGCGGCGGGGGTCTGCTACCTGTTCGTCAGCAGCGTGAAGTCGAAGTTCAAATATGACGACTCGCTAGACGTCTTCGGGGTTCATTGCGTCGGCGGGATCGTCGGCGCGCTGGGCACCGCCATCGTGGCCGATCCGGCGCTCGGCGGGCAGGGCTGGCTGGACTATACCGTGCTTCCCGCCGTTCCCGGCGCCTACGACATGGCGGCCCAGCTCGTCACCCAGATCAAGGCTGTCGGGGTGACCCTGCTCTGGTCTGGCGGCGTCTCGGCGGTGCTGTTCATTGCGATCGACAAGACGGTCGGCCTGCGCCCGAGCGCCGATGAGGAGCGCGAAGGCCTCGACATCAGCGCCCATGGGGAGCGTGCCTATAATCCGTGACGGCGGGCGGCCCGTGCATCGCACGGGCCGTTTCTCCTCAAACAAGCGCTTGCCAGCCCGACTTCCGCTCGGCCACAACGGGGCATGCGCCGCTTGGAGAGCGCGAAAAGCAGGGGCACGGGATGAGCGGAACGACGCGGCGCAGCTTTCTTCTCGGCGGTGCCTGCATCGCCGGCTCGGTTATTCTCTCCCAGCCGCGCGCCGCCGCCGCCGTTCCACTCGGCATCCAGCCCGGCGTGCAGCTCTGGACCGTCAAGGACGAGCTCGCCAGCGATTTCGAAGGCACTTTGCGGGCGCTTCGCCGGATCGGCTATCGCCGGATCGAGGCGGCGGGTTGGCAGAACCGCACGCCGGCCGCGTTTCGCCGGGCCGTGGTGCAGGCCGGGCTCGATCCCGTTTCCTGCCACTTCTCGATGGCCGACCTGATCGCCGATCCGGAGACTCGGCTCGCCGAGGCGCGCGATGCCGGCGCAACCTGGGTGGTCGGCTCCTCCCCCAAGCCCGGCAGGCCGATGCCGCAAGGGGTGGACTGGAACCGCGCCGTTTCGCAGGCGATGACGCTGGACGCCTGGCACTCCAACGCCGAAGCGATGAACCGCATCGGCCGCCGCGCCCGCGACATGGGCCTGCGCTTCGCCTACCATAATCATTCGGCCGAGTTCCTCGCCTACCAGCGCAAGCTCGGCATGGACGAGATCGTTCGGCTGACCGACCCCGCCCTTGTTTCGCTGGAGCTCGACATCGGCTGGGCGGCGGCGGCCGGCTACGATCCGGTCGAGGCTGTCACCCGCTACCGCGATCGCATCCGGCTGCTTCACGTCAAGGACATCGCCACCGACGAGCGGACTCCGGGGCGGATCGCCGCCAACCTCACCACCGTGCCGGTCGGCCGCGGCACGATCAAATGGCCGGCGGTGTTCGCGGCAGCGCGGCGGGCACGCATCCATTCCTACTTCGTGGAGCAGGAGCCGCCCTTTACCCAGCCACCGCTTGAGGCGCTGGCGCAAAGCTATTCCTACCTCAAGGGACTGCGCTGATGGCGGCGCTGGTCCGCTTCGCAATGGTCGGTGGCGGGGAGGGCGCGTTTATCGGTCCGGTTCACCGCACCGCCGCCGCGATCGCGGGCAATTGCCGGCTCGTTGCGGGGGCGCTGAGTTCGGACCCGGAAAAGGCGCGGCGCTCGGGCGAGGCCCTCGGGCTTCCGCCGGAGCGTTGCTACGCCGGTTGGCGGGACCTGATCGCGGCCGAGGCGGCGCTTCCCGCACGCGAGCGCGCCGAGTTCATTGCGGTGGTGACGCCGAACCACATGCACGCGCCGGTCGCCATCGCCGCCATGGAGGCGGGCTTTCCGGTGCTGACCGACAAGCCGCTGACCGACACGCTCGAAGCGGCGCATGCCATGGCCGAAGCGGCGGCGCGGACCGGCGCGCTGGTCGGAGTCACCCACACTTACGCCGCTTATCCCATGGTCCGGCAGGCACGCGCTTTGGTGACCGGCGGCGACCTCGGCGCAGTCCGGCGCGTGGCGGTGCGCTATACGCAAGGCTGGCTCGCCAAGGCGGAAGACGGGGCCGGCAAGCAGGCCGAGTGGCGCATCGATCCCGCCCGATCCGGCCTTGCCGGCGCGTTCGGCGACATCGGCACCCACGCCTTCAACCTCACGGAATTCATCACCGGCGAGCGGATGACGCGGCTATCCGCCGAGCTTCGCGCCGCGGTGCCGGGGCGGCTGCTCGACGACGACGGAGCGGCGATGTTTCACCTCGAAGGCGGCGGGCGAGGCACCCTGATCGCGAGCCAGATCTGCACGGGCGACGCCAACGGGCTGGAAATCTCGGTCTGGTGCGAGGAGGCTGGGCTGCACTGGCGCCAGGAGCAACCCAATGCCTTGCGCGTCGCGCGCCGCGGGCGGCCGGAGGAGCTCTGGTCGCCGGGCGGCGACCGGGCCTATCTGGGCGCCGAAGCGATGGCGGTGACGCGGCTGCCGTCCGGGCATCCGGAAGGCTATTTCGAGGCGTTCGCGAACATCTACCGCGACTTTGCCGAAGCGGTGCGGGGGCGAGTGCCCGAGGCGCCTTCTTATGCGGGGATCGAGGCCGGGATTGCGGGGATGCGCTTCATCCAGGCGGCCCATGACAGCTCGGCGGCGGATGGGAAGTGGGTGGACCTTTGAACCATCCCACTCACACCCCCATCCCGCTCATTCTGAGTAGGGACTGAGCTTGGCGAAGGCCCGTATCGAAGAACCGTTCGAACGCACCGGGCGTCCTTCGATACGAGCCTTCGATACGGCTGCTTTGCAGCCTACTCAGTCTCTACTCAGGATGAGCGGGACTGGGACGTTCTGGGTTAGCGAATTAGGTCGAGGAGAAGTCAATGAAAGGTCCCGGCATTTTCCTGGCGCAGTTCGCCGGCGACGAGGCGCCGTTCAACTCGCTTGAGGCGATGGCGCGGTGGGCGGGTGGGCTCGGCTACAAAGGCGTGCAGATCCCCACCTGGGACGCACGGCTGTTCGATCTCGCCAAGGCGGCGGACAGCCAGGATTATTGCGACGAGATCGCCGGCACCTGCCGCGAGGCGGGGGTGGAGATCACCGAGCTTTCCACCCACCTTCAAGGCCAGCTCGTCGCGGTTCATCCCGCTTATGACGAACTGTTCGACGGCTTCGCCGCGCCCGAGGTGCAGGGTAAGCCCGCCGAGCGAACGCAGTGGGCGATGGAGCAGCTCCGCATGGCGGCGCGGGCGAGCCGGCGGCTTGGTCTGAACGCGCACCCGACCTTTTCCGGGGCGCTTCTCTGGCACACGGTCTACCCGTGGCCGCAGCGGCCCAAGGGCCTTGTCGAGGAAGGTTTCGCCGAGTTGGCCCGGCGCTGGAAGCCGCTGCTCGACGCGTTTGAGGACGAAGGGGTGGATCTCGCCTTCGAACTCCACCCGGGCGAGGACCTGCACGACGGGATCACCTTTGAACGGTTTCTGGAGGCGGTCGGCAACCATTCGCGCGCCAACATCCTCTACGACCCCAGCCACTTCGTGCTGCAGCAGCTCGATTACCTTGCCTTCATCGACATCTACCACGAACGGATCCGCGCCTTTCACGTCAAAGACGCCGAGTTCCGCCCAAACGGCCGCGCCGGCGTTTACGGCGGCTATTCGGACTGGGCGGAGCGGCCGGGGCGGTTCCGCTCGCTCGGAGACGGGCAGGTCGATTTCAAGGCGATCTTCGCCAAGTTCAGCCAATATGATTATCAAGGCTGGGCGGTACTGGAGTGGGAATGCGCTCTGAAGCATCCCGAGCAGGGCGCGGCGGAAGGGGCGCCGTTCATCGCCGCGCACATGATCCGCAAGGCCGAGCGCGCCTTCGACGACTTCGCGGGCAGCGCGCCGGATGCAGCGAAGAACCGGCGGGTGTTGGGGTTGGCATAGGGAACAGAACCACCCCGCTCATCCTGAGGAGCGGTGAGCCTGTCGAACCGCGTCTCGAAGGACGCACGGTGCCGGTCCTTCGAGACGGGCCTTCGACACGGGACCCCATCAAAGTAGTACTTTGATGGGAACCCTGCTCAGTCCCTCCTCAGGATGAGCGGTCTGGGGTAGATAACAGAACAAACGAAAACAGGGGATGCACTGACATGGACGTGGGCATAAGGGCGCGCTTGTCGCTGATGATGTTTCTGCAATATTTCGTCTGGGGCGCGTGGTTCGTGCCCTTCGCGACCTACCTCACGCGCAACGGCCTCGAAGGAAGCGTCGGCACCATCTATTCGGCGCAGGGCTGGGCGGCGATCGCCGCGCCCCTGTTCGTCGGCGCGATTGCCGATCGCTACTTCGCGGCCGAAAAGGTGAACGGCATCCTGCACCTGTTCTCCGGCGCCTTGCTGTTCCTGCTGTCCTCGGTCGGTGCCGATGCGGGCACCATGTTCCTTGCAACCCTCGGCGTGCTCCTCGCCTATATGCCGACCATCGCGCTGTCGAACTCGGTGGCGCTTAACGCGATTACCAATGCGGAAAAGCAGTTCCCCGCAATTCGCGTCTTCGGAACCATGGGCTGGATCACCGCGGGCCTGATCGTCGGTCTCGTCGTTCCGGGCGACGCCGAGCGTACGGCGCAGCCGCTCCACCTCGCGGGCGCCGTGTCGATCCTGTACGGGCTCTACAGCTTCACGCTTCCCAATACGCCGCCGCGGGCAGGGCAGGGCCGCGCCTCCCTTGGCACGCTGCTCGGTCTGGACGCGATCCGGAATTCGGACCGCAGCTTCTGGGTGCTGATCGTCTGCACGACCCTGATGATGATCCCGTTCAGCTTCTACAACGTCTACGCCAATCCGTTTCTCGATGACATCGGCATGCGCAACCCGGCCGCCGTGCAGACGGTGGGACAGGTCTCCGAGGTCGGTTTCCTGCTGCTCCTGCCGCTCTTCTTCCGCTTCGTCGGGATCAAGGGCGTGTTGTTCATCGGCATGGCGGCCTGGGCGGTGAGGTACGTGATCTTCGCCAACGGCTTCACGGCGGACGGGCCGATCGAGCCGCTTATCTACCTTGGCCTCGCGCTTCACGGCGTCGGCTTCGATTTCGTGTTCGTCGCCGCGACCATCTGGGTCGGCACCCACTTCGCCGCCGAGGCGAGCAGCCGCGCCCAATCCTTCCTTGCGCTGATGACCTGGGGCATCGGCTACCTGATCGGAAGCAACCTCGCCAATGCCGTGCAGCAGGGCGTGGGCGGCGGCGCAACCGACTGGCAGAGCTTCTGGCTTTTGCCGGCGGGCTTCGCGGCGGTGACGGCGCTCCTTTTCCTGGTCATCTTCCGGAACCGGCCAGCGGCAGCGCCCGCGACATAAGGCCGGCCGCCGGGGGGGACTGGACGGGCACGGAGCGGCTGGACAGCGGCCGGAGGATAGGCCAACCTGCGTTCATTGAGAGCGCTAACAATTGCGCCGCTGGAGGGGATTAGCCGTGACGATACAAAGGTTTGCGCTCAACCGCCGTTCGCTGCTCGCGGCGATGGGAGCCTTAATCGGCGCGGGTGCGCTGCCGGAGGCAGCCTGGGCGCAGGAGGAAGGCGCCGCGCCCTACTTCGCGGCGCCGCTGTTCGCGATCCTCGATGAGGTCTGCGCGATCATTATTCCAAAAACCGACACGGCCGGCGCGCGCGAAGCGGGCGTGCCGCAGGTCATCGACGGGCTGATGCGCAACTGGGCGTCCGCCGAGCACCGGCGCCAGTTCGAAGGCTTGCTGCACGAAATCGATGCGAGCGCCCGCTCCGCGGACGGCGGCGGCGGGTTGCTCAGCCTGCCGCCGGCCCGCCGCATCGAGATCGTCGCGGCGTTCGACGCGGCGCAGATGGCCGGGCGCGACAGCGTCTACCGCCGGTTCAAGGACCTGGTGCTGACGGCTTATTACCTGTCCGAAGCAGGGGCGACGCAGGAGCTTCGCTACGAGCCGATTCCGGGCTCGTTCCAGGGCGGCGTTCCGGTTGGGCCGGATACGCGCGCCTGGGCGGTGTAAACGGATCAGGCAGGCATGGCGGCAATAAAGGCGGGCGGAATATGAGCTTCGACGCGATCGTAATCGGATCGGGGATGAGCGGCGGCTGGGCCGCCAAGGAACTCGGCGAGCGGGGCCTCAAGACGCTGGTCATCGAGCGCGGCCGCCATATCGAACATGGCGCCGATTACACGGACGGCCTCGCCCCGTGGGAGCTGCCCAACATGGGCATGGTCGCCGAGGACGAGGCGGCCGAGCATTATGCGGTGCAAAGCCAGTGCTACGCCTTCACCACCGCCACCAAGCACCTTTGGGTCAAGGACAGCGAGCATCCTTACACCACCCCCGAGGGGCGGCCCTTTATGTGGATCCGCGGCTATCACCTCGGCGGCCGATCGATCATGTGGGCGCGCCAATCCTATCGCATGAGCGACATGGACTTCCGCTCCAACGCCGAGGACGGCCATGGCCCCGAATGGCCGATCCGCTATGCCGACATGGCGCCGTGGTACGATCATGTCGAAACCTTTGCCGGCATCTCCGGCTCCAAGGAGGGGCTGGAGCAGCTTCCCGACGGCAAGTTCCTGCCGCCGATGGCGATGACTCCCGTGGAGCTGGACTTCAAGCGCAAGCTGGAGGCGGCGCACCCCACCCGCCGCCTGATCATCGGCCGCTGCGCGCATCTTACCGAGCCGACGCCCGAGCATGAGGCGCTTGGGCGAACCGCCTGCCAGTATCGCTCCCTGTGCGAGCGGGGCTGTTCCTACGGCGCCTATTTCTCGAGCCTCAGCGCGACTCTGCCCGCGGCGCAGCGCACCGGAAACGTCACGGTCGTCACCGACACCATCGCCCACAGCATCGTCTACGATGCCGCCACCGGAAAGGCGTCGGGCGTGCGCGTGATCGATGCGAACACCGGCGTGCACCGGACCTATGAGGGCAAGATCGTCTTCCTTTGCGCCTCGGCCATCGGCACCGCGCAGATCATGCTCAATTCGAAGTCTGAAGCCTTTCCCAGCGGCATCGCCAACCGCTCCGACGCGGTCGGCCGCTATCTTGTCGACCATCTCAGCGGCCTCGGCGCGGACGGCACCTACCCCGGCTTCGAGAACAGCTATCATTCCGGCCGCCGGCCCAACGGCTTCTACATACCGCGCTACCGCAACGTCACCGAACCGGGAGAGGGCTTCGTCCGCGGCTACGGCTTCCAGGGCGGCGCGATGCGCGAGAACTGGCGGCGCGGCGCCTGGCAGGCGGGCGTCGGCACCGAACTCAAGGCCGGCCTCCGCCGCCCCGGCGCCTGGAAGCTGCATCTCGGCGGCTTCGGCGAGATGCTGCCGCGGGCCGACAACCGCGTCACCCTGCACCCGACGCGAACCGACAAATGGGGCATTCCCATTCCACATATCGACTGCTCGCTGGGCGCCAACGACCTGAAGATGATCGAACAGATCAACAAAGACGCGCGCGAGATGCTGGAGATGGCGGGCTGCACCAACATCAACACCCGCAAGCATTATGGCGGAGTCGGCCTCGGCATCCACGAAGCCGGCACCGCGCGCATGGGGCGTGATCCGGCGACCTCCGTGCTCAACCAGTACAACCAGGCGCACGACGTTTCGAACCTGTTCGTCACGGACGGCGCCTGTCTCGCCTCGTCGGGCTGCCAGAACCCCTCCCTCACCTACATGGCCATGTCGGCCCGCGGCGCGCATTTCGCCGCGGAGTTCCTTCGCGCCGGCCGCATCTGATCAGGACCATTTTCATGAACTTGTTGCGCCCCATCGTCGCCGCCTTCGCCCTTCTGCTCTTCGCCAACGCGCCCGCCGAGGCGCGCGAGTGGCAGGTGAAGATGCTGAACAAGGGCTCCGACGGCAGCCCCATGGCGTTCGAGCAGCCTTTCATCAAAATTCAGCCGGGCGACACGGTACGCTTCCTTGCCACCAATCCCGGCCACAATGCCGAAACGGTCGCGGGCATGCTCCCCGACGGCGCCGTGCCCTTCCGCGGCAAGATCAACGAGGAGATCGTGGTGCGCTTCGCCAAGCCCGGCCTCTACGGCTACAAGTGCCTGCCGCACGCGGGCATGGGCATGGTCGGGCTGATCCAGGTCGGCAATGCGGCCAACAAGCCGGCGGTCACGGCCGCGGCAAACCGGCTGACGGGGCTCGGCAAACGGAACATGCTGCGGCTGCTCGCATTGGCACGATGAAGAGCCGGCGCGTGCGCGTTCTTCGCGCCGCGCTTCGGCAAGCACCGGCAAGCCCGTCCTCGGCCCCCCGAGAGCACGGGCCTGTGCAACGGAGGATTCGATGAGCTTCCCGCCGAACTACCAACCCGATCCCGGCCGCTATGACGGGCGCATGCCGTACCGCCGCAGCGGGCGAAGCGGCCTCGATCTTCCCGCCATCTCGCTTGGGCTTTGGCAGAATTTCGGCGGAACGGACGTGTTCGAGACGGGCCGGGCAGTCGTTCGCCGGGCGTTCGACCGGGGCGTCACCCACTTTGATCTCGCCAACAATTACGGCCCGCCTTACGGCTCCGCGGAGGAGAATTTCGGACGGGTAATGGCGGCGGACTTCGGCGGCCTTCGCGACGAAATGGTCATCTCCACCAAGGCCGGATGGGACATGTGGCCGGGCCCCTATGGCGGCGTCGGCGGAAGCCGCAAATATCTCATCGCGAGCTGCGAGCAGAGCTTGAAGCGGATGGGAGTCGATTATGTCGACATCTTCTATTCCCACCGCGTCGACCCAAAAACACCGCTGGAAGAAACGATGGGCGCGCTTGCCCACCTCCACCGGCAGGGCAAGGCGCTGTACGTCGGGATTTCGTCTTACTCGCCCGAGCTGACGCGGGAGGCGGCGGCGATCTTGCGCTCCGAGGGCGTTCCGCTGCTTATCCATCAGCCCAGCTACTCGCTGCTCAACCGGTGGATCGAGGGCGGCCTGCTGGACACCCTCGAAGCGCTCGGCGTCGGCTGCATCGCCTTCTCGCCGCTCGCGCAGGGCATGCTGACGTCTAAATATCTGAACGGCGTTCCTCCCGAGGGCGCGCGTGCGGGCAAAGGCGGTTCGCTCTCCCCGAACCTCCTTTCGGAGGAGAATATCGGCAAGATCCGCGCGCTGAATTCGATCGCGCAGCGGCGCGGTCAGTCGCTTGCGCAGATGGCAATCGCCTGGGTCTTGCGCGATCCGAGGGTCACATCCGCGCTGATCGGGGCGCGGACGGTGGAGCAGCTCGACGATTCCCTGGATGCGCTTGGGAACCTGAGCTTCTCGGAAGCGGAACTGAGCGAAATCGACGGCTTCTCGACCGACGGGAACATCGACCTGTGGAAGGTCTCCGCACGCCTTGCTCCGGGCGATCTGCCGGCGGGCGGCGCGGCTTTGGCCGGGGATCCCGCCAAGGCGTGATCCCCGCGCCTGAAGGTTCAGTCCCCCTTCGGGCCGAGATAGTTGGGCCCGTAAACCGCGTCCCTGAAATCGTGATGGAGGGTGCCGTCGAACGGCTCCGACTGAACAAGAAAGACGGCGGCGAGATCGTTGGCGGGATCCACCCAGAACAGGGTGGACCAGGCGCCGTCCCAGAAGAACTCGCCGACCGCGCCGCGATTCTCCTCCGGGGTTTGCGGCGGTGCTGTGCGGACGAAGACGTTGAACCCCATGCCGCCGCTGCCCTTGCCGACCAGCCAGTCGCGCTCGGTGATGCTGGGATCGAGCTGGTTCGTCGCCATCAGCCTCACGGTCGATGGCTTGAGGATGCGCACGCCCCCGAAGCTGCCCTCGTTGAGCAGCATGCGCGCGAACCGCATATAATCGTCGATCGACGACACCAGACCGGCGCCGCCCATGGTCAGCTTGCGCGGGGCGAAATTGCGTTCGCGGGTCGCCTCGTCGGTCTTGCGCTCCAGCTTGCCGTCCTCGCCCTTGTGGTAGGCGGCGGCGAGACGCGGCAGCCGTTCGGCGGGCTGGGTCCAGCCGGTCTCCTTCATGCCGAGCGGATCGAGCACGTGGCGGCGGACATAGTCCTCGAACTTCATGCCGCTCAGCTTCTCGACCAGCCGGGCCTGGACGTCCACCGCGGCGCTGTAGCGCCAGCGGCTGCCCGGTTCGAACATCAGCGGAACAGTTGAGAGGCGGCGGCTGAACTCGGCCAGGTCGTTCTGCAGGTCGAGCGGACGGGCTGCCTCGAACCGTTGCTCGGGGTAGGTCGCGCCCCCGCCGTAGGCGAAGCCCGCGGTATGGCGAAGGATGTCGCGGATCAGGACCGGCCGCGACGGTGTCTTCAAGATCGGCTTACCCTGGCCGTCCATGCCGCCGAAGACGCGGATGTCCGCATATTCGGGCAGGTGCATGGCCAGCGGATCGTCCAGCCCGAAGCGGCCCGCCTCCCACAGTTGAAGGAGCGCGACGCCCGTGACCGGCTTCGTCATGGAGAAAATCTGGAACAAGGTGTCGCGTCGGACGGGTGCGCCGGCTTCCCGGTCGGCGTGTCCGCTCGTGCCGAAATAAACCTCCTTGCCACCCTTGAAGATCAGGGCGGACACGCCGGCCGTCCGTCCATCCTCCACCATCCGCGCAAGGGCCTTGTCGATCCGCCCCTTGTCGATCCGCGCTTCGATGGACTCTGCGCGGTGGCGAGCAGCCGGCGCCGCCGCCGCGGCCGGAAGCGCGAGCTGGATCATCAACGCTGCTACCGCAGCACGACCGAGTGCTTTCAATTCGCCTCTCCCAATGCTTTGTTTTCGCCCCCCGACGCGGGTTCGTCGCCCCGGTCCGGAGCTTTCTGCAATGCCGCAAGGATTGCAACGTAGCTGCACAGGATCAATGGAAGGAGGTACCGGGCGGACGTCGATACACCGAACACCCCGACCAACAGCACATTCGCTATTCCAAGGGACGTTGCGAAGACGATCACCGGATCGATCGCCGCGCCTTTGCGGCGGCGCCGAAGCTGCCAGCCAAGAAGGCCGATGCAGGCGATGAGCGCCACCAGCGGCGTTCCGCGCATGCCGAGCACGATCCGGGCCATTCGGCTGAACGGCTTGGGAAGGATCGACTGCTCCGCCATTGCGAAATAGCCTTTGGGGAGCCGGCCCGCGCTGATCCTGGTCAGCTCCGCGGCCTTGTCGGTGCTGTTGAGGGCAATGAGGGCATCGTTGTTCCCCCACGCACTCCTTTCACCGAAGCGCCCCATGCCGGATTGCAGCGATCCAACCACATGCCGGGCGCGATGGTTCACATAGGCACCGGGATGAGAGGCGATCGCGGCCGCCCACTGCTTCACCAGCGGCGATCCGCCGGCCCGATGATAGCTTTTGTCGTAGGCGATCGAATAGCCTTTGCACCGGCCCCACGGTGCCATCGGATCCCACATCGCGGGCGTATAGCAGGTCCAGGGTTCTGGAAGCCCGTCTGCCGGCCACCCGCCGATGCCGCGGAACAGATTTTGACCGGTTGAAGCCGACACGGCGGCTATGTCGAACAGGATGAGCTGTTTTTCCGGCTGCACCGGCCGAGGGCCGAACGCCACGCGCGTCAGCACTCCATAGGCGGGGAGAAGAAGCAGGGCGGCCAGCGTGACACTCGAGGCGGCAAGCCAGAAGCTCCGCCGGGACAGGGCGCCCAAATACAGGAACGCCCAGGCTGGAATGAGGAGCAGGACGAAATTGGTCGGCCTGACCATCGCGACCAACACCAGGCATGCGAGCCCGAGGAAAACCCACCGTTTCCGATGATTGCCTGATAACGAGAGTTGCAGAGCGGCAACGGCCGCGAGGACCAACCCTCCCAGCAAGACATCCTTGATGATCGTGCCCGCTAGGGCAATCAGAGCGGCCTTGAACGCGAGCTCTATGACCAGGGCGGCGCCATCGCGCGCTGTCAAAGAGAAGGGCCGGCTCGATCGCACTGCGGCGTAAAAGGCCAGCGGCAACGATTGGATCAACAACGCCCCCGCGGGTTGCCCGATTAAGCCCCCTGGAATGCTCCAGAGCCAGGCGATGAGCGGACTGTGCCAGTTGTTGAGATGGGCGACGTCATAGGCTCCGATCAGCTGCCCTACGGCGTCGGCGCTGAGGCGGCCCGGATAGTTCACCGTCACGCATGCCGCGAGGAAGGTCCAGAAGATGACGGGGCTGAAGCGCGCTGGATTCCCGTGAGCCCCGAACCGGAAAGGAGCCGAAAGCGCCGGCAATGCCTTCAAACGTGCAAGCGCGCGATGCCGCAGAGCTTCCAAGCAAAATCTCCTGCGGCGCACCGGCGCGCCCCGCCGTCCTCTTTGGCCAAATGGCGGGGGCTCCGCAACCGGGCGTAGGGCTGGTCCGCGCCGCCGCCGTGACGGACAGCGGACGCTTCAATGCCAGGCGCGCCAGCCCCGGTAGATGACGGCGGCGAAATAGAGGACCAAAGCGACGGCAAATAAGAGAGCAGCCTGCACCACTGGGCCACCCAACGTAGCGTCGAAATCCGGATCCCCGATGACGAACAGCATCAAGTACCCGCCCCCCATAAGAAGTGCGTAGGCGCAGGGGAGAAACAGGAGGTGCACGACCCATGGCGCCCGAACCCGCTTGGCCAGCCGCCAGAAGCAGACCGCAACTCCGGTCGGCCCGAACGTCGCAACAAACCAGCCAGCCACGCCGAGCACCTGCTTCGCTACGGAGAGCGGTTGAAAGAGGGTGTAAGCGTCGGCCGCATCCAAGGCGGACTGGAGGCACAGAAAGGTCGAGACGATGACTGCCACGGCGGCCACAATGTCGAGCCGGTTCAGTTTGAGCTTGCCGAGCATGGAGGAGGTTTAAGCTGCCCTCCGTTCATTCGCCAAGAACTGAATTTGCGCGGTTGCCGGCCGGCCAGCGGCCTCTGGCCGGCACCCTCCCATGCGTTGCCGTCCGCCTCGTGGAACGGCTTCCCGCGCGTTGAGTTGGCATGCACTGGCCGACACGGGAGCGCGAAGATGGTGGGTGAATATGCAGGGTGGGTTGCACCGATCGCGACCATGCTCGCGGCCTGCGTCACGGCGGCCAATCTGGGTGCGCGGATTACCGGTTGGGGCTTTGTGATCTTCACCGTCGGATCGATCGCCTGGAGCACCTACGGTTACGCGACGGACCAGCCCAATCTCCTGTGGCAGAATATTGCGCTTACCGGCGTCAACCTGGTCGGGATCTGGCGCTGGCTGATCCGCCAGGCGCGCTTCGACGATTGGGCAAAGGCGGCGGCGGAGCGGAGCGAGCAGCGGCCAGGCCCCACCCTGTTCCCCATTTCCAGCCTGACCAGCGCGAAGCTCAGCGCCATCGACGGAACCGCGCTCGGCACGACTGTGGACGCGATGGCGACCTGCGGCGACGGTCGCATCTCCTATCTGGTGGTCAGCGCGGGGCAAGCAGGCGCGCTCGGCGCCGCGCTTCATGTCCTGCCCTGGAAGGATGTGCGGGTAGAAAGCGGGGGCCTCACCGCCGATCTGGACGCGGACACGTTCGCAAAGCTCGAGCTTGCCGACGCGCAGAGGTGGCCGGCGCGGCCGGTGGCGAGCGCCTGACCATCGGCATCGCGGCTTGACCCGCAAGGGCCCGCATGCGCAGGCTGTGCCTTCGCTGGGCAGGGGAATACGGACGTGACGCGCAAAGGCTATATCATCGGCGGCTCCGTGCTGCTTGCAATCCTGGCGGTGGTCGGCGGCTGGTACTACGTCTCGCCGGGGATCACGGTGAAGGCGATGGTCGACGCAGCGAAGGCGAATGACGAAGCCGCTTTCTCCGCCTACGTCGATTATGCCGCGCTTCGCAGCGACTTGAAGGGCGAGCTTAGCACCCGCCTTCAGGAAGAAGCCAAGCGCGACGGCAGCGCCGAGGCCAAACTCGGCCTCGCCATGGGCATGGCGATGATGGGGCCCATCATCGATTCCATGGTTTCGCCCGCCGGCATGAAGACCGCCTTCGCCAACCTCGCCAAGGAGCAGGAGGCGGTGAAGGGCGAAGGGGAAAAGGCGCAGAAGGGTTCGATCCCCGCCGATCCCAGGATCCGCCGCGACGGCTTCAGCCGGTTCGTGGTGAGCGGCAAGGACACGCCCGAGTCGGGCCTGGTGTTCGAGCGGCGCGGCCTGAGCTGGAAATTGACCGGCATCCAGCTGCCGCCCATGCCCGCAAAGCCCGCCGCCCAATGAACTGCAAAAGTCCTTCAGCCGCCTAATAAAGCACCCCCAATAACTTAGCTCCGTTTCGGCCAAAATTGCTTCGGCAGCCACTTGGCGACTGCGTGTTTTTCAGGCAGCTTTGCTTTGGGAGCGCCGCAAAGGGGTCGCGGCGCGTGGGGGCGGATGCCTCCCAACGGCTAGGGGGCTGTTCAATGATCTCCGTATCGCAGGCGCGTAAAGCCTCGCTGCTGCTTTCCGCCGCCTTGCTGACGGCTGCGGCGGGCTGCACGCCGAGCAAGCAGCCAGTCCAGTCGGTGAACAGCCAGGGCTGGACCGCGAAGCAGCAATCCGATTGGTATGAAGGCACCCAAGGCTCGCGCCTCATGCCCTGGGCGTGGATGCAGGCGCTGGAGCAGCCGGGAAACAACCAACCCTTTCTTGCCGACGCGCACATGGCGGGGTTCCGCTTCCTGCCGCGTACCACTTCCACCAAGCTGCGTCTGCCGGTCGGCTTCGCGCTCGACGATCAGGATGCCAGCGGCTTCGCGCTGACCGGCTTCACCTGGTATGAGGGGCAGAAGCCGAAGGAGCCCTGGATCGGCCTCAACTGCTCGGCCTGCCACACCGCCGAGCTCAATTATGGCGGCAAGGCCTACCGGGTCGATGGGGGGCCCAGCCTTGTCGATTTCCAAAGCTTCATCGAAGCGGTCGACGGTGCGCTTGCCGCCACCCACAAGGATCCGGCGAAGTGGGAGCGGTTCGCGGCCAAGGTGCTCGCCGGCAAGGACACGCCCGCCAACCGCGGCACCCTCAAGACGGCGCTCAAGCAGCTGATCGACTGGGAAGCGGAGGTTGAGCGCATGAACGCCACCTCGCTGCGCTACGGCTTTGCCCGGCTCGACGCATTCGGGCACATCTTCAACAAGGTTGCTTTGCTCGCCGGGGCCGAGTTCCAGACCCCCAACCCGGCTGACGCGCCGGTCACCTACCCCTTCATCTGGGACATCTACCGGCAGAACTTTCTGCAATATAACGGCATCGCCGCCACCTCGCGCCTCGATCTCGGCAAGGGCAAGTTCCTCGATTACGGCGCGCTTGGCCGCAATGCCGGCGAAGTGATCGGCGTGTTCGGCGACGTCAAGGTGGACAAGGGCACGACGCTCAAGGGCTTCCCGAACCTCATCCAGGTGGAAAGCCTGAACTCGCTTGAGGAGACGCTGCGCCGGCTGAAGCCGCTTCCCTGGCCGGCGGAGATCGGCGCGATCGACCAGGCGAAGTCGGCGGCGGGCAAGACGCTCTATGCGCAGAAATGCGCCACCTGCCACACGATCGAGCCGACGAACACCGACGCCGTCTACGAAGTCGGCTTCCAGCCGCAGCAGAAGGGCAATCCCGACAACACCGATCCAATGATGGCCTGCAACGCCATCACCTACCAGGCGGCGACGGGCAATCTCCAGGGGCGGCCGGTGGGCTACATCCCAAGCACCAAGGATCCGGAGAAGTTCGGGGAGCAGGCGTTCCTGTCGGACATGCTCACCGCCACCGTGAAGGGCGCGCTGATCGCCAAGGTCGAGGCGATCGCCGCAACCACGTTACGGATCTTCCTCGACATCCAGCGCCCGCCCAAGGTGGTCGAGCCCGACATCCTTGAAGGGATCGCGAAGCCCGAAGAATCGCCCTGGCCGCAGCGGCTCAAGGAATGTTTCGCCGACAAGAGCGGCCTGTTCCGCTATAAGTCGCGGCCGCTGGACGGGATCTGGGCAACCGCGCCCTTCCTTCACAACGGCTCGGTGCCGACGCTTTACGATCTGCTGCTTCCGGCCAATCAGCGGCCCAAGAGCTTCCGCGTCGGTACCCGCGAGTTCGACCCGGTGCGGGTCGGCTACCGCACCGACGAGGTGCCGGACAACGGCTTCGTCTTCGACACATCGAAGCTCGGCAATCTCAACACCGGCCACGAATATGGCGTCGCCAAGCTCACCGACCAGCAAAGGTGGGCGCTGGTGGAGTATATGAAAACGCTTTGATCGGGCGTGGTACCAGCGCCTAGCGGGTTAGACGCAGGCCGATCCAGAGCGTTCGGGGTGTTGCGCGCTCGACGATGCCGTCGCTGCTGATTGCAGTGTCCACCCGGGCGTTGCTCAGGTTTTCTGCGCGCAGCTCCACCGCCAAGTCCTTCGTCAGCGGCCACGCCGCCGCCGCGTCGAAGGTCAAGGCCGGGCCAAGCCGCTGGGTGTTGAGGTCGTCCTCGAATTGGCTTGCGACATAGCGGGCGGCGAGGGACGCCCGTGCGCCCATCGGGCTGGTCCAGGCGGCGCCGGCGGAGACGGTGTGCCGGGGCGTCTGGGCCGGGCGCAGGCCGCCGAGAGGCGCCGCCGCTCCGGACGCGGCCACCTCGGCATCGACCCATGACCAGCCGCCGGTGAAGCTCCACTGGCCAAGGTCGATGCCGGCATCCAGCTCCAGTCCCTTTGCTTCGATCGCCTCCAGATTTTGCCGCTGGCGAAACTCGCCGCCCGACGCGACGAAGCCGACGCCGGGGAAGGTGCCGGGCCCGCGGCCGAGGGTTACGTTGGCGATGGCGTCGGTCAGCCGATTGGCAAAGACCGTCGCGCCGACGTGGAGGCCCTTGGCCGGGCGCCACTCCAACCCGGCTTCCACCCCCTTCAGCCGCTCGGGCGAGAGCTCGGCATTGGCGGCGGTGGCGTCTGGTCCGACGCGGAACGGCCGGTAGAGTTCGTTCAACGTCGGCAGCCGCCAGCCGAGATAGGCGGCGCTGCGCAAGGTCAGTCCCTCCGCCGGACGGAAGGCGATGCCGGCGCGGCCGGTCGGCTCCCAGCCGGAGCGGTCCGGAAAGGCCGTGTTCGTCAGCACCGCGCCGGTGGCGAAGACGCGCTCGCGAAGCTGCCCGTTTTCTATCCGCCAGCGGTCGATCCGCCCGCCGCCGGTGAGGGTGACTGGTCCGTTGGTCCAGCTTGCCTCGGCAAAGCCGCCCACTGTCCGCGTTCGCCCACCCGCGACCCGGCCGCGCGTGCCGGTGCCGGCAACGAAGCTGTAGCGCTCGCGGGTCTCGCCCACCGTTTCGCGCCAGTCGCCGCCGAGGCGCAGCTCGACGCCGTTGCCGATCCACGGCCGCCATTCGCCGCGGGCGCCGAGGCCGGTGGAGGGAACGGCATATTGTTCGGAGGCGCGGATGACGGTGGCCCGGCTGGGGCCGACGCTCGCGAAGCTGTTGTAGAAGTCGCGGGTCTGCACATAAGCGAGCGCCGTCCAGCGCGACCCGACCAGGCGGAGCGAAGCGTCAGCGCCCTGCGTGCGGATGTCGCTGAAGGCGGTCCCGCGCTGGCGCTCGTCGTCGAACACCAGCCCGCTGGCCTGCAGTTCCACACCGCGGCCGAGCGGCGCTACTGCGCGGACGCCGAGGCTTGCCTGGCGGTAGGGGGAGGGACGATCAACCGCGCCGCGTTGCTCGCGAACAATCGGGATGAAGCCGTCTCCTTGCGCGAAAGCGCCCGACACGGTGACGAAGCCCCGCCCGAGGTCCGCGCCCAGGCCGGCGAAGGCATCGATGCTATCGCGGCTGCCATAAGCGACGCCAGCCCCAAAGCCGCGCAGGTCGCCTGGCGCGGCGCTTTCGAGCTCGATCGTGCCGGCGAGCGCGCCAGGACCATTCGCGCCGCTGCCGCCGCCGCGCGTCACCCGCACCTCGCCGAGACGGCGCGGGTCGTAGGCCGGCCAGCTTACCCAGCCACCGAACGGATCGGTCTGCGGCACGCCGTCGAGGATCAGCAGTGCCCGGCTCGACGCATTGCCGCCAAGCGCGCGCAGGGTCGCGCCCTGGCTGGTCGGGTTGGCGGAGCGCGCGTCGGAGCGGCGGAAGAGCTGAAAGCCCGGCACATCGCGCAGGATGTCCTCGAGCCGGTTGGAGGCTGAACCGTCCAGCCGCTCGCGGCCAATGGTTGTGGTGGAGAACACCTCCTCGCCCGCAGCGGCGCCAAGGCCGCGGCCGGTGATTACGATCTCCTCCTGCGGGGCCTCGGACTGAGCGAAAGCGGGGGAGGCGGAGAAGAGAAGCAGAAGGGGAAAAGCGCGCATCGGGAGGCGCTTACGCGCCTTGCCGCCTAGGCGCACCAATAAACCCCATTCGTTTCGAGCCCTTCGACGCCGCCTGCGGCGTCGCTTAGGATAAACTCCGTCGAGAAACGGAGCTGAGGCGTCAGCGGACGCGTCTCTCGACTTCGCTCGAGACGAACGAAGGGGACGGAGTTGAGGAGTCAGTGCCAGCGCCCCCCGACTTCGCTCGGGACGAACGAGGTTGGGGAGCGCTGGAACCGGGAAGGTGAAGTTAGCGCGAGGCCCTGCGGCCTTGCGGGCGTCCGGCCGGCGCGCGGTTGTCCGTCGGCTTGGCGTGGAAGCGCTTGGCCGGACGGCGGTGGTGCTGACGGTCGCCGTCTTCCTCCACCGGGCGGTATTCGCCGCTCGACGGCGCCGACTTGATCACCGTCTTGATCTTGCTCGCTTCGGTCAGGAAGTTGGCCGGCAGCGGCTCGATGGCGATCTTCTGCTTGGTCAGCTTCTCGATGCCCTTCAGGTACGGACGCTCGTCCTCCGCGCAGAACGCGATGGCGACGCCCGCCGCGCCGGCGCGCGCGGTGCGGCCGATGCGGTGGACATACTGCTCGGACACGTTCGGCAGATCGAAGTTGATGACGTGGCTGACGCCCGACACGTCGATGCCGCGGGCGGCAATGTCGGTGGCGATCAGGATCTTCACCTTGCCGCTCTTGAAGTCGTCAAGCGCCCGCTCGCGCTGCGGCTGGCTCTTGTTGCCGTGGATCGCGGCGGCCGGGATGCCTGAGGCAGCGAGCTGCTTCACGATCCGGTCGGCGCCGTGCTTGGTGCGGCTGAAGATCAGAACGCGGTCCATGGAACCCTGCTCGCCAAAGCCGTAGCGCAGCATCATGGTGAGAAGCTGCGGCTTTTCCGTCTGGTTGACGAAGGTGACGAACTGATCGACCCGCTCCGACGTGGAGGCGACGGGAGTCACCGCGACCTGCGCCGGATCGGTCAGGAAGCGCGACGCGAGGTCCTGAATCGCCTTGGGCATGGTCGCCGAGAAGAACAGGCTCTGGCGCTCGGCCGGGAGCAGCTTCACGATCTGCTTCAGCGCATGAATGAAGCCCAGATCGAGCATCTGGTCGGCTTCGTCGAGGACGAGGATTTCCACGCTCTTCAGCGACAAGGCGCCCTGTTCGATGAGATCGATCAGGCGGCCTGGAGTTGCAACGAGGATGTCGACGCCGCGCTGCACGTCCTGGCGGTTCTTGTTAACGGACGTGCCGCCGAACACGGTGACGACGCTCATCCGGCTGAACCGGCTATAGTCGCGTGCGCTTTCGGCGATCTGGCTGGCCAGCTCGCGGGTCGGCGCAAGCACCAGCATGCGGCACGAACGCGGCATCGGGCGCTTCTTGGACTGGGCGAGGCGATCGATCGACGGCAGCATGAACGCCGCCGTCTTGCCGGTGCCGGTCTGCGCGATGCCGAGCAGGTCGCGGCCTTGGAGAAGAAGCGGGATCGCCTGGGTCTGGATGGGGGTCGCCTGGGTATATTCCTTGACGACGAGCGCCTGGAGGACCTGCTGCGACAGCCCGAGATTTTCAAAAGACATGTGTAGACTCACTAAGGTGCGGCGAGCCCGGGCAGCCGAAATGGCGCGCAGAGTCGCGGCGGGGTTTTGCCGACCCGCGTGAAAAGGGGAAGCCTTGGTATAAACGAAGCAGAGCCGGGGCGCTTTGGCGCCTGTTCACGCTGCATGATGCTTCGTTCGGAGCCCATGTGGGCGCAAAGGCGTTAATAGTCAATGCACAGCGAGGAACAGGTCATGGACGGCCAGGATCAGGACAAAGTAGAGACACCGCCGCCGGGTGAAGGCGAGGGGATCCAGCAGGCGTCGGAAGACGCACTTCGGCAGATGGACGAGCAGGACGAGGGCGCCCATCACGCCGGCTATGGGGATGGGGGCTGACGTGATCCTTCTCTAAGCCCCGTCCCTTCAGCGGAGGGGTTGGGGGAGGGGGTTGTCAGTGGAACAACCGTCGTTTGCTGGCGCTAAGCTCCCATGCCCCTCCCCAACCCCTCCCCTGAAGGGGAGGGGCTTTAGTGCGCACAAGTTCCTACAAAACCTCGAACAGCCCGGCCGCGCCCATGCCGCCGCCGACGCACATGGTGACGACGACGTACTTCGCGCCGCGGCGCTTGCCTTCGATCAGCGCATGGCCGGTCATCCGGGCGCCGGACATGCCGTAGGGGTGGCCGATCGAGATCGAGCCGCCGTTGACGTTCAAGCGGTCGTCGGGAATGCCGAGCCGGTCCTGGCAGTAGAGCACCTGCACCGCGAACGCCTCGTTCAGCTCCCACAGGCCGATATCGTCCACGTCGAGGCCGAAGCGCTTCAGCAGCTTCGGCACCGCGAACACCGGGCCGATGCCCATCTCGTCGGGATCGGTCCCCGCCACCGACATGCCCACATAACGCCCCAGCGGCGTCAGCCCGCGGCTCTCGGCAAGGCCCGCTTCCATAAGCACGCACGCCGAGGCGCCGTCCGAAAGCTGCGACGCATTCCCGGCGGTGATTGCCCCTTCCGGACCCATGACGGCGTGGAGCTTGCGCAGGTCCTCGATGGTCGTCGAAGGCCGGTTGCCCTCGTCCTTGGTGATCGTGATGTCCTGCATGCTCGTCTCGCCGGTCTCCTTGTTGGTGACCTTCATTTTGGCGGTGACGGAAACGATCTCGTCGTCGAACTTCCCGGCGGCCTGCGCGGCGGCGGTGCGCTGCTGAGAGCGGAGCGCGTATTGGTCCTGCCGCTCGCGATCGACCGTGTAGCGCTTGCCGACTACTTCGGCGGTCTGCAGCATCGGCATGTAGACGCCGTTGTGCATGCTCAGCAGTTCCGGATCGGGCCCGACGCGCATCTCGGGCGTCTGCACAAGGCTGATGCTCTCCACCCCGCCCGCAACCATCACGTCCATCCGGTCGACGATGATCTGCTTGGCGGCGGTGGCGATCGCCATCAGGCCGGACGCGCACTGCCGGTCGATCGACATGCCCGAGACGGTGACAGGCAGGCCCGAACGCAGCGCCGCGGTGCGCCCGATGGTGGTCTGCACGCCTTGCTGGAGCGCGGCGCCGATCACCACGTCGTCCACTTCCGCGGGATCGATCCCGGCCCGCTCCACCGCCGCCTTGATGGCGTGGCTTGCAAGGGTGGGGGAGGGGGTGGCGTTGAACGCGCCGCGATAGGCCTTGCCGATCGGGGTACGCGCGGTGGAAACGATAAGCGCTTCGCGAGTGGCCATGGTGTTAAGTCCTTTCTTCTGTTCCTCCCTGCCGCGAAGCGGTGGGGAGGGGAACCACCCGAAGGGTGGTGGAGGGGTATTTGGTGGAGGTTGGCCTAGGCTACCCCTCCACCAGGCTTCGCCTGGTTCCCCTCCCCATCTGCGATGGGGAGGAATAGTTTCATACGAATATCATTCCGATCCAGTCGGCGGTTAAAGCGGGCTTGTCCTCGCCCTCGATCTCAACGGTGACGTTGTGCACGAACTGCCACTGGCCGGGGCGCTTTTCCTGCGCACTCGCAAGCACGAAGCGGCCGCGGACGCGTTTGCCGGAGCGAACGGGGACGATGAAGCGCACCCGTTCGAAGCCGTAGTTCACGGCCATCTTCAGGCTGTCCGGCACCAGCATCACGTCGGCGGCCATTCGGCTGAGCAGCGACAGGGTGAGAAACCCGTGCGCCACCGTGCCGCCGAACGGCGTCTTGGCGGCGGCCTCTTGATCGACATGAATGAACTGGTGGTCCTGCGTGACCTCGGCGAACGCGTCGATCGCCGCCTGATCCACGGTCAGCCAGCCGGAGACGCCGATCTCCGTTCCGACCTTCGCGGCGATTTCGTCCAGGCTGGCAAGCGGCATGCGCGTCCCCACATTGTGCCGGGCAAGCCCGAGCGGTATCGGGCCGTCCTAGAACCGCACAACCGAAAGACACAAGCCTTGGCGACCGCCACCACGCCCGCCCGCCCCGCTGACGCTACGGCAAGCGCACGCGCGGAAATCCGCCGCCTGCACCGCGTTGCGGAGCCGGACGTGCTCCAGCCGCTTCTGAAGGAGGCCGAGCTCACCTCCGAGTCGCGCCGTCGAGTCGAACAACGCGCGTCGGGCATGCTCGCCGACCTCCGCGCCGCCCAGTCTTCGGGCTGGGTTAACCAGTTCCTGCAGGAATACCGCCTCAACACGTCCGAAGGCATCGCCCTCCTGTCGCTCGCCGAAGCCTTCCTGCGCGTGCCGGACCCGGAAACCGCCGACGCGCTGATCGCCGACAAGCTCGGCAACGCCGACTGGAAGGCGCACAAGGGCAAGTCGCATTCCACCCTGGTCAACTCCGCCACCTGGGGCCTGGTCATCGGCCGCGCTCTGGTCAGCGAAACCGAGCAGGCCAGCACCTTGAAGCGCCTCCTCTCCCGCGCCGGCGAGCCTTTCGTCCGCCAGGCGGTAGGCGCGGCGATGCGGATGATGGGCGAGATTTTCGTCATGGGCCGCACCATCGAGGAAGCCGTGGCGCGCATGGCCAAGCGCGAGAACAGGGGCTTCACCGCAAGCTTCGACATGCTCGGCGAATCCGCCCGCACCTATGAGGACGCGCGCCGCTATTTCGTGTCCTACGAAAACGCGATCCGCTCGGTCGGAAAGGTCGCCGACCGCGGCCACTCCATATCCGTCAAGCTCTCCGCCCTCCACCCGCGCTACGAAGTCGCGCACTACGACAATTGCGTGCCGTCGCTGATCGAGCAGGTCGAAGCGCTCGCCACCCTCGCCAAGGCGAGCAACATCGCCTTCACCGTCGATGCGGAGGAGAGCGAGCGGCTGGAAATGAGCCTCGACATCATCGAGGCGGTCGCCGGCCTTCCGAGCCTGAAGGGCTGGGACGGGCTCGGCATGGCCGTGCAGGCGTATGGCAAGCGCGCGCGCCCGACCTTGGCCTGGGCCGACGCGATCGGCGCCGCAACCGGCCGCCGCATCGCCGTGCGGCTGGTCAAGGGCGCCTATTGGGACAGCGAGATCAAGCGCACGCAGGAGCAGGGGCTCGGCGAATATCCTTTGTTCACCCGCAAGGCGGCGACCGACGTCTCCTACCTCGCCTGCGCCCGCGACATGCTTGCCGCGAAGAACATCTACCCCGCCTTCGCCACTCACAATGCGCTGACCGTCGCCAACATTCTCGAATGGGCCGGCAACAGCCGCGACTTCGAATTCCAGCGCCTGCACGGCATGGGCGAAGGGCTGTACGAGCATCTCGTGCGCGAGGAAGGGTATCAGACCCGAATCTACGCTCCGGTCGGAGGCCACCGCGATCTGCTGGCCTATCTGGTGCGGCGTTTGCTGGAGAATGGCGCCAACTCAAGCTTCGTCCACCAGCTTGCCGACGAGCGGCTGACTGATGCCGACATTCTTGCGGACCCGGTGGCGAAGATTGCCAGCGTGGGCGGGAGCCGCCACCCGGCGATCCCGCTACCCCGCGATCTGTTCGGCGGCCGCAAGAACAGCGGCGGCATCGATCTGGCGGATCGGGAGGAGCTGGCGCGGGTGGCGCTGGCTGTGGGGAAACCGTTCGCTTCGAGCGAAGTCGAGAAGCCCGTCGGAGCCCGGCAAAAGAGTCTAAGTTCGGCTCGTGGCGGTGTCTCGACTTCGCTCGACACGAGCGGAGTGGGGAAGCCGGCCGTCACTTCAGCCGGCGAAAACTGGACCGACTGCGCGGGCGAAGCCAAAACCATGGTCTCCCGCGCCCTCACCGCCTTCCGCCCCTGGGACGCGCAGTCGATCGAACACCGCGCCGCCTGCCTCGACCGGCTCGCCGACCTGCTCGAACAGGAGCGCGGCACGCTGATGCGCATCTGCGTCCAGGAAGCGAAGAAGACCATCCCCGACGCGCTGGCGGAAGTGCGCGAGGCCGTGGATTTCTGCCGCTATTACGCACAGCAGGCCCGCTCCGGCCTCCAGCCGCTCGAACTCCCCGGTCCCACCGGCGAGCGCAACGTGCTGCGCATGGGCGGTCGCGGCGTCTGGGTGTGCATCGCGCCCTGGAACTTCCCGCTTGCCATTTTCCTCGGCCAGGTCAGCGCGGCGCTGGTCGCCGGCAATACGGTGGTCGCCAAGCCCGCCCCGCAAACGCCGGAGATCGCGGCCTACGCCGTCGGCCTCGCCCACGGCGCCGGCATCCCCGAAGACGCGCTGATCCTCGCCGCCGGCGGGCCGGACATGGGCGCCGCTTTGATCGAAGACAGCCGCATCGCCGGTATCGCCTTTACCGGCTCCACCGCCACCGCCAAGCGTATCGCCCGCTCCCTTCTGGACGACGACGAGCGGCCGATCGTCCCCTTCATCGCCGAAACCGGCGGCATCAATGCGATGATCGTCGACAGCACCGCCTTGCCCGAGCAGGTGGTCGTGGACGTGGTGACCAGCGCCTTCCGCTCCGCCGGCCAGCGTTGCTCCGCCCTGCGCCTGCTGCTGCTGCAGGAGGAGATCGCCGAGCGCACGTTGGAGATGCTGTCAGGCGCGATGGACACGTTGGTGGTCGGGAACCCCGCAGATCCCCGCACCGATGTCGGCCCGGTGATCGACCAGGGCGCGTACGAGCGGCTGATGGAGCACCGGGAAGCGATGCGGTCGCGGTGGGTGAAGACGATACCGGTGCCCGAGCAGGGCCTGTTCGTGCCCCCCACGCTCATCCGTGTCGACCGCCTCGAAGACGTGAAAAAGGAATGGTTCGGCCCGCTCCTCCACGTCGCCACCTGGAAAGCGGGGCAGCTCGCCGAAACGGTCGAACGTGTGAACCGCTCGGGCTTCGGCCTCACCATGGGCCTTCACAGCCGCATTGCGCGCGCGGCGGAAACGGTGGAGGAGCTCGCCACGGTGGGCAACCTCTACGTCAACCGCTCCATGATCGGCGCGATCGTCGGCTCGCAGCCGTTCGGCGGGGAGGGGCTGTCCGGCACCGGCCCAAAGGCCGGCGGCCCGCACTACCTGCCGCGCTTCTGCGCCGAGCGGGTGACCAGCACCGACACCACCAGCGCCGGCGGCAACGCCACCCTGCTCAGCCTGGAGGATGTCGGGCTGTAGCGCGGGGCGCACTGGAACGGCGCTTGTTACGGCGGCGGTTTGCGCTTCGGCGATTTCGTGCTAGCCCCTCACCGGGGCTCAAGGTCACGCGGCTCCGGGACGCTCTGGCCTCGCGGCCGGGGCGTCCGCTCCGTTTAGAAGAATAAGGGGAAATATCATGAAGACGATCCTGAAGACCGCCGCGCTCGCCGCGACCTTCGCACTCGCCGCTTGCGGCGGCGCGAACGACACTGCGGCCAACAACACCGGCGGCGACATGACCGCAGTCAACGAACTCGAGGCCGCTCAGGGCACCATCGAGAACGTCGCCGACAATGCCAGCGGCAACGCCGCCGACATGCTCGGCAACCAGGCCGAAGCCGTCGGCAACGCCGCCGATGTGGCTGGCGACATGGCCGCCAACACAGCGAGCAACGCTTCGGGCAACGCCCAGTAAGCGTTTAAGCCTGTTCAAGCTCCGAAAGGCGGCGGTTCCCCAAGTGGAGCCGCCGCCTTTTTCGCGTCCTCTATCCCTGCGCTGCGATGAACGGCGCGTTCGGAGGCCGTTCAGAGCCGTGGTGGCATACCCCACTCATGCGATCGGGAGCTTTCCCCATCGTCCCATCAGTGGAGTTTGTTTCATGCGTAAACTCATCATGCTCGGCCTGATCGCCGCGGTTGTTGCGCCCACCGCGGCCTCCGCCCAGTCCCGCGGCGAAATCCGCCACGACCGCCGCGAAGTGCGCGAAGAGCGCCAGGACCTCCGTCAGGCCCGCCGCTACGGCGACCGCGACGACGTTCGAGAGGAGCGCCGCGAGCTGCGCGGCGCCCAGCGCGAACTGCGCGAAGACCGGATGGATCGCCGCCGCTCGGTCCGCTACGCCGCGCCCTACCGGAACTGGTCCTACCGCCCGGTCGGCGTCGGCTACCAGTTGCAAAGCGGCTTCTACGGCTCGCGCTACTACGTGAACGATTACGGCCGCTTCGGCGTGCGCCAGCCCGGCCGGTTCCAGCAGTGGATCCGCTACGGCGACGACCTCCTGCTGGTCAACGTCCGCACCGGCCGCGTGCTGCAGGTGATCCGCAACCGTTATTACTACTAAGCGGTTCGCAAGGTGAAAGGCCGCGGCGTGGGTATCCCCTACGCCGCGGCTTTTTCATGCCCGCTCCGCTTCGGCCTTGCCGTCCGCGCTCCGCTCCGCCTCCAGCCGCGCCACTGCCGCTTCGAGACGGTTCAGGCCTTCAAGGATGAGCACCTGCTCGTCATGGGTGAAGGCGTCGCGATTCTCATTCAATCGGTCGACCAGCCGGACGATGATCAGCGGCGCGACGCAGAACACCGAAACGTGCATCAGGAAAAAGGCCAGCATCTGGCCCGCCACGCTCTTGGGCGTGATATCGCCATAGCCGGTCGAGGTGGCGGTGGTGCCCGCCCAATAAAGGCTGGTGGCGAAGTCGTGTCCCTCCAGCGCCATGAAGAGCAGGGTGCAGGCGAGGATCAGCCCCGCATAAAGGGCCGCGAGCTCCTTCAGCGTATCGGTGGCGGCGCGCAGGTTCCGCATATCCTCAACCCCTGATCACGTGCGGAACGAAGCGGGCGCGATTGCCGGTGATCAGCCCATCTTCCCTGATGCCCATGCCCGCCGCGGCGCCGTCGACGATCCAGCTGCCGATCACCGGATAGCCGTTGCCGAAGTCGCGCAAGGGATAGAGCTCCTGATACATGGTGAGGCCCTCGACATATTCGCCGCCGCTGCGCGCCACCGTCTGGCCGCGCTCCACCACCTCGATATTCGCGCCTTCGCGGGCCAGGAACGGCTTGGCGACATAGCTTCCCCCGATCCGCTCCGGCCGCACCGACGCGGCAAGGAGGTTGGGGTGGTTGGGAAACATGTTCCACAGGATCTGGAGGATCGCCTTGTTGCTCCAGATCATCTTCCAAATGGGCTCCATCCACACCGTATCCGGCAGGTGGCGGACGATGTCCGGCCCATAGGCCTCCTGGACGATCCATTCCCACGGATAGAGCTTGAAGATCGCGCTGATCATCTGGTCTTCGTGATCAAGGATCCGGCCGTCGGCATCCAGGCCGATATCGTCGATCAGCACCCCATGGGTTTCCAGCCCGGCCTGGGTCGCAAGGTCGCGCAGGTAGGTGGTGGTGATCGTGTCCTCGTGGCTGGGATCGGCGGTGTGGGTGAACCAGATGCGCTTGCCGCGGAGGCGCGGGCGAAGCTCGGCCCAGCGGCCGATCAGTTTCTCGTGCAGACTGTTATACTGGTCGAGGCCGGGGAACAGCGTCTCCTTCCATTCCCACTGGATCACCGCCGCTTCGAGCAGCGAGGTCGGCGTGTCGCAGTTGAATTCGAACAGCTTGGGGTCCCCGGTGCCGTTATAGCCAAGGTCGAAGCGACCGTAGTTGAGCGACGGCGGCTCCGCCTTCCACGCCGCCTTGATGGCGCGGTGGCAGAAAGCGGGAATGCCGAACAATTCCATCAGCTCGGTGTCGCCGATGATCTTCTCGCCGGCTTCCAGGAAGAGCTGATAGAGCGCTTCGCTCGCCTCCTCGATCGCCTCCACCTCGGCCAGGGTAAAGGCGTAATAGGCGCTTTCGTCCCAATAGGTCTGGTCGCCTTCGCTGTGCCAGATCAGCCCCTGGCCTTCGACGATGGCCTGCCAGTTTTCGCGCGGCGGCGAGGCGTGCCGTTCCATGGGCTTTGCTCAGGACCGGCCGCTGCCGCCGAAGCGCCTGGAGCTCGAGCCGAGCCCGCCGCGCGACACCGCCTGGCTGCGCGTCATCCGGGTCGAGTCGGGCGCCCGCGCATAGGAAACGCCCGGCTTTCTCGAAAAGCCGTTATACTGGGCGTAGCGCGAATAGCGGCGGTCGTGGATCGAATCCCCGTAATAGGGCACCGCCGCGTTGCGGCCGATATAATACCACAGGAATGCATTCCCCATGCCGCCGCCGCTTGAGCGATGCGCGTTGTCGTTGCACTGATTGTCGTCGACTCGCTTGCCCTGCTGATCGACGCAGACCGCGGTGTCCTGCTGGGCGATGGTTTCCCCGTTCCAGTCGTCGTTGGACGAACAGGCGGGCAAGGCGGCAAGCGCCGCCGCCATCGCGCCGGTCATGATCATCTGCTTTTTCATCGGATCAATCTCCTCGCCCGGCGGCGTTCAAGGGACCATGCAGGCGGCCTGGAGGATGCCGATCCCCAGGCCCACCCCGCCGACGAAAATGCCCGATGCCGCGCACTTTTCGGTGATCCGCTGCGAGATCGAGCGGAACAGCAGGCGCGCGATGACGAAAAAGACGAGGAGTTGGACCAGCGCCGCCACTGCGCCCCACAGCAGCATGTCGGGGATGCTCACCGAATGGCCGATCACCACCGCCACCGGGATGCAGAAGCCCAGGAAGGTGCCGGTGAGCTGCACCGCCGCGGCGCTGTTGCCCTCCTTGATCAGGGCGAATTCCTTGTGCGGCGTGATCATTACGTAAATTGCCAGGAACGCCACTGCCAGCGCCACCGCCGCTGCGAAATAGGCCAGAAAGTGCGGCAACGTGTCCGTGAAATAGTCCAGCATCTTCAAGGCCCCCCTTATGTGTGCGGCATAGACCTAACAGGCGCGGCGGGCGGGCGTAAAGTGGCGCCGCGCGGCTTGCGGCTGATCGGTGCGCACACCTTTCCCAACTCCCGTCCCAACGTTTGGCGGGAAATCCCAACATCGGCCCCCGCGCCGTGCCGCACTCGGCGCGTGCGCGAACAAGAAAGCTCGGAAAACCGCCACTTTCCGCATTTGGCACGCCTCTTGTTATACTCTGGGCAACCGCAGCGAAAGCGGACGAAACTCAGGATCAAGGGAGCAAACATCATGTTCAACACCGACATCAAGCACAGCTTTCTCGCCGCGGTCGCCGCGCTCGTTCTCACCGCCACCGCCGTCGGCGCCGCCGTCGGTCCGGCCGAAGCGGGCAATGGCCGGGTCTTCGCCGCCGCCACCCAGCTGGACGTTTCCGCCCGTGCCTGAGGCGATCAGCGTCGGGCGTGACGAGCTGGTCCGAATTCCGCCTCGGCCGACACCGCGGCGGCTCCACAGCGCCGAGCCCAGCCCCGCCCGGACGATCCGGTCCTTTACGGAGTTCCTGCCCATGAGCATCTTCACCCGGACGCGCGACATCGTCGCCGCCAACTTCACCGACCTTCTCGACAAGGCGGAAGACCCGGCGAAGATGATCCGCATGATCATCCTCGAAATGGAGGAAACCCTGGTCGAGGTCCGTTCCTCCGCCGCCCGGACCATCGCCGACCAGAAGGAGATGCGCCGCCAGGTGCTGCGCCTCGACACCATCCAGGCGAACTGGACGGAAAAGGCCGAGTTGGCTCTCTCCAAGGGCCGCGAAGACCTCGCCAAGGCGGCGCTCACCGAGAAGCAGCGCGCCGCCGAAATGGCGCTGAGCATCGGCGCGGAGATCGCGGTGCTCGACGAAACGCTGCGCTCGTTCGAGGCCGACCTTGCCAAGCTGCAGGGCAAGCTTCGCGAAGCCCGCACCCGGCAGAACGCGATCCAGAGCCGGCTCGAAAGCGCCGAAACCCGGGTGCGGCTCCGGGAAATGTATGCCGGTTCGAAGACGCAGGAGGCTTTCTCCCGCTTCGACGTTCTGGAGCGCCGCGCCGACCTCGCAGAGGGTCATGCCGAAGCGCTTGCCCTCGCCGCGCCGCCAAGGACCCTGGACGAGGAAATCGCCGATCTTCGCAATTCCGAAAAGGTCGATGCCGAGCTCGAAGCGCTGAAAGCCCGGCTCGCCGCCGGCACCGCCAACAACTGACATAGACTCAAAGGGAGGATTATCATGACACGGGGACGCAAATTCTATCTCGATCGCCGCAACGGCAAGGCGATGGGCGTGTGCGCCGGGATCGCCGATTACACCGGCTGGGACGTGACCCTGATCCGCGTTGCCGCGGTGCTGGTGACGCTGCTCGGAGCCTTTCCGTGGACGGTGATCGCCTATATCGCCGCCGCGTTGATCGCCAAGAACGCGCCGGATGGCGAAGGCTCGGCAAGGGGCAGCGCCCGGGTCACGAGCTCCACCGCGGAGATGCGCGATTCGATGCGCGACATCGATTATCGCATGGCGGAGGTCGAAAGCTTCGTCACCGGTTCCAACAACCGCCTTGCCCAGGAAATCGACAGCCTTCGCTGAGCGCGGCCTGTCGCCCCAAGCACAAGGGAGACCCAAGATGAGCGAACCCATGACAATGATCGCGATGGCGGGCTTCGGCCTGGCCGGCCTCGGCATCGCCCTCCTTGCCGCCCTCAAGGGCTGGCAGGGCTGGCTGGAGCTGAAGCGGATGGAGCTCAATGCCGCCGCCAGCCGCCAGACCGAGCGCCCCCATGGCGGCGCCGGAGACCTCATTGAAATGGCGGACCTGCGCGAGCGGATCCGCAAGCTGGAAAGCATCGCGGCCTGTGTCGATCTGTGACTTCCAGCTCCTGCCGCTCGCCGGGCCCGGCGCCGTCCCCAGCGGCGGCACGCCTCGCCCGGCGGCGGGGGTGAAGCCCTCGGCACCGGCTGCGGGAGACCTCATCGCCCGCGCCGCCGCCAAGGCATCCGCCTTCATGCGCAGCCGGGGCGCCTGCTGAGTTCAACGCGACCTTCGAAACCGCAACATTCATCGAGCGCACCGGGCTTGCCTTCGCCTAGTTGGTCCCGCCACGAAGGACTGCGATGACAAAGGCCGCCGATCAGTATCAAGCCAGGATGCTCCGGGTGCTGGAGCATATCGACGGCAACCTCGATGCCGATCTGAGTCTGGACGCGCTGAGCGGCGTCGCCGCCTTTTCCAAGCACCATTTCCACCGCCAGTTCAGCGCCGGCTTCGGCCTTTCCGTCCACCGTTACGTCCAGCTCGCGCGATTGAAGCGCGCGTCGTGGCAACTCGCCTATCGCATCGAAACCAGCATCACCGAAATCGCGCTCGATGCCGGCTACGAAAGCCCCGAAGCCTTCGCCCGCGCCTTTCGCGATCGTTGCGGGCAATTGCCCTCCGCCTTCCGCAAGGCGGCCGATTGGGCGCCGTGGCTGGCCGCGCTCGAACCCCTTAACGAAGCAAGGAGAAAGCGCATGGAGCCTGGCTGGTCAGCGCAGGACGTGAAGATCGTCGACTTCCCCGCCACGCCGGTGGCGATCCTGGAGCATCGCGGCGATCCCGCAACTATCGGCGCCTCCATTCAGCGCTTCATCGCCTGGCGAAAGGTCAACAGGCTGCGCCCCGATGTCAGCGCCACCTTCAACATCTTCCACTCCGATCCGGCCACCACGGAGCCGGCAGACTACCGCCTGAGCCTCTGCGCCGGTACGACGCGGCCTGTGGAGCCGAACAAGCAATGCGTGGTGCCGGGTGAGATTCCGGCGGGGCGTTGCGCGATGCTGCGGGTCACCGGCGGCAGCGACGATCTCGAGGCGCCGGCGCTGTTCCTTTACCGCGACTGGCTGCCCGAAAGCGGCGAGACCTTGCGCGATTTCCCGCTCTTCTGCCGCAGGGTCAGCTTCTTCCCCGATGTGCCCGAAGGCGAGGCGGTCACCGAGCTTTATTTGCCTTTGGCCTGAAGCTCGAACCGCGCGGTGGCGCCGCCTTCGCGGGCCACCGTCCAGATCGAGCCGTAATCGCTGTCGGCAAGCGGCTCCGGCCGGGCGCCGCCGAGCGCCGCAACGATGTCCGGCACCGTGTTGGAATGGCCGACCACCAGCACGGATCCGCTCTCCCCGCGCACCCGTGCAACCAGGCCAGGCGTATCGCGCGGATCATATTCAACCGGCGTGAGGCCTAGCTTCGCGGCGAGCGGCGCGGCGGTCTCGCGCGCACGGCGGGTGGTGCTGACGTAAATGGCGCCCGACTTTGCCCGCCCCTCGAACCAGGCTGCGGCGCGCAGCGCATTGGCCGCACCTTCCGCGCTCAGCGCCGGATCGCTGCCGTCCGTGCTCTTCTGGAGATGGCGCATGACGTAGAAGACCGGCGTGCTTGTCCCTGCGCCGCTTGCGTCCGTCGCCGCGCAGCCCGCAAGGATCGGGAGGGCAAGCGCGATCCCGCTCAGCCACATCAAAAATCTCATAAATATCCTCGCCCGGCATAACAGAGGACGGCCTATGCGCCGCGTACCCGCTCCTGCTCAACCCCGGAGCGGAGCCGCCGCGGTGCCGGGGCGTTGGCACCGGGAAGCAAATCTGCTTAGAGGCCGGCAAGCGCGGCGCGGCCGCCGAAAAAAATGAACCCCGGCACCCATAAGCCGGAGGCGAAGGAGAGAGGATGACCAGCAGTCCAGAGCGTGCCAACCGGCCGGCGCTCTCGCTCCACGTGCCGGAGCCCGAAGCACGTCCCGGCGACGCGATCGATTTCAGCCACGTCCAGGTCCCGCCGGCAGGCTCCGTCCGCCGGCCCGATCCGGCAGGGGAGCCGTCGGACACGCACGACCTCGTCTACTCCCTGATCCGGGTTCTGGACGAAGAGGGGCGGGCGGTCGGCCCCTGGGACCCCAAGCTCGATCCCGACACCCTGCGCCGCATGCTTCGCGACATGATGATGGTCCGCGTTTACGACGACCGCATGTACCGCGCCCAAAGGCAGGGCAAGACCAGCTTCTACATGAAATGCACGGGGGAGGAGGCGGTCGCCGTTGCCGCGGCGCATGCGCTGGACCGCGAAGACATGTGCTTCCCCACCTATCGTCAGCAGGGCATCCTGATCGCGCGCGATTATCCGCTGACCGAGATGATGTGCCAGGTTTACTCCAACCGCGGCGATCCGTTGAAGGGGCGCCAGCTTCCCATCATGTATTCGGCGCGCGACCACGGCTTCTTCACCATTTCGGGCAACCTCGCGACGCAATATCCGCAGGCGGTGGGCTGGGCGATGGGCTCGGCGATCGCCGGCGACAGCCGCATCGCCGCCGCCTATATCGGCGACGGATCGACGGCCGAGGGCGACTTCCATGCGGCCTGCACCTTCGCGGGCGTTTACCGCGCGCCGGTGATCCTCAACGTCGTCAATAACCAGTGGGCGATCTCCACCTTCTCCGGCATCGCCGGCGGCCAGCTTACCACCTTTGCGGCGCGTGCGATCGGCTACGGCATTGCCGGGCTGCGGGTGGACGGCAACGACGCACTCGCCGTCTATGCCGCGACGCAGTGGGCCGCCGACCGGGCGCGCTCCAACCTCGGGCCGACCTTGATCGAGCTGTTCACCTACCGCGTGGAAGGCCACTCCACCTCCGATGATCCCACCGTCTACCGCCCGAAAGGGGCGGGCGAGGCGTGGCCGCTCGGCGATCCGGTTGCGCGCCTTCGCCAGCACCTGGTCGCGATGGGCGAGTGGGACGACGACCGCGACACCGCCTTGCTTGCGGAACTCGACGCCGAAGTCCGCGCCGCGCAAAAGGAGGCGGAGCGCCTCGGCACCCTCCAGTCCGACCCGTACAACGACGTCGCGACCATGTTCGAGGACGTGTTCGCCGAGCTGCCCTGGCACCTCAGGGAACAGCAGGCGCAGGCCCTCGCCGAAGTGGAGGCGAAGCGCGCATGAGCGTCATGAACATGATCCAGGCGCTCAATTCCGCGCACAAGGTGATGATGGAGCGCGATCCCACCACCGTGGTGCTGGGCGAGGATGTCGGCTATTTCGGCGGCGTGTTCCGGGTGACGGAACACCTCCAGCGGGATTTCGGCAAGCAACGCTGCTTCGACGCGCCGATCAGCGAAAGCGGAATCATGGCGGTGGCCATCGGCATGGCGGCTTACGGCCTGAAGCCGATCGCCGAAATCCAGTTCGCCGACTACATCTACCCCGGCTTCGACCAGATCGTCTCGGAAGCGGCGCGCATGCGCTACCGCTCGGCCGGGCAGTGGAGCATGCCGATGGTGATCCGTTCGCCTTACGGCGGCGGCATCTTCGGCGGCCAGACCCACAGCCAATCGCCCGAAGCGCTGTTCGCGCATGTGTCCGGCATTAAGACGGTGATCCCGTCCAACCCGTACGACGCCAAGGGCTTGCTGATCGCCGCGATCGAGGATCCGGACCCGGTCATCTTCTTCGAGCCCAAGCGCATCTATAACGGCCCGTTCGACGGCTTTTACGAGCGGCCCGTGACGCCTTGGGCGAAGCATCCGGCTGCCGAGGTGCCGGAGGGGCACTATGTTGTGCCGCTGGGCAAGGCCGCCGTGGTCCGCGAAGGCGAGGCGCTTACAATCATCGCCTACGGCACCATGGTCCACGTCGTCCTCGCCACCATCGAGGCGAGCGGCATCGACGCCGAAGTCATCGACCTGCGCACCATCCTCCCCGTCGACATCGAAACGATTGAGGAATCGGTGAAGAAGACCGGCCGCTGCGTCGTCGTCCACGAAGCGACCCGCACCGGAGGCTTCGGCGCCGAGCTCTCCGCACTCATCCAGGAGCGCTGCTTCTACCACCTCGAAGCCCCCGTGCAGCGCGCGACCGGCTTCGACACGCCTTATCCCCATTCCTTGGAGTGGGCCTATTTCCCCGGGCCGGTGCGCATCGGCACCGCGATCGCAAAAGCTTTGGAGGCCTGACCGCGCATGGCACGCTACGAATTCAAGCTGCCGGACATCGGCGAAGGCATCGCCGAGGCCGAGATCGTCGCCTGGCACGTCAAGGTCGGCGACACCGTCAAGGAAGACCAGCAGCTCGCCGACATGATGACCGACAAGGCCACGGTTGAGATGGAAAGCCCCGTCTCCGGCCGCGTGATCGAAGTCGCCGGCGAAGTGGGAGACCAGATCCCGATCGGCTCGGTCCTCGTCGTGATCGAAACCGAAGGGGAGGGCACCGCAACCGCGTCCGCCACCGACCAGGACGGCCAGGAAACCTCCGGCGGCGAACGCACCGACACGGTTGCGTTCACCGACGGCCTGGTTGCGCCGACTGCGGGAATGGAAGAGTCCGTGCCGAGCACGGCGGAAAAGGCAGAGTCTGCGCCCTCAAAGAACTCGTTCGTCCCGAGCGAAGTCGAGACAACCCCCCAAGCGCAGCCGAGGGCGGATAGCGGAGAAGGTCTCGGCTCCGCTCGACAGGGCCCCTCGACCTCGCTCGGAGCAGGCTCGAACGCGAAGTCGGTGTTGGCCTCCCCCGCGGTCC
>DASVUV010000009.1:0-3274 GCA_036386875.1 Allosphingosinicella sp. | reverse complement strand
GCGGCTGTTCGAGACCTCGGGCGGCTCGGCGGGCGTGACGCGGTTCCTGTACGACGGCGATGCGCTGGTGGCGGAATATAGCGGATCGGGGACGCTGCTGCGGCGCTACCTGCACGGCACCGGCGACGACACGCCGATCCTTGCGGACGAGGGCGGTGCGGTGAACTGCTCTGGCACCCGGTTCCTGCATGGCGACCATCAGGGCTCGATCGTGGCCCAGGCCGATTGCGGGGGGAACCCGACGGCGATCAACGCCTATGACGAATATGGCATCCCGAGTTCCACCAATCTCGGTCGGTTCCAATATACCGGCCGGGCGTGGATCCCGGAGCTGGGCATGTACCACTACAAGGCCCGCATCTATTCCCCCACGCTCGGCCGGTTCCTCCAGACCGACCCGATTGGATATGAGGACCAGGTTAACCTCTACGCCTATGTCGGGAATGATCCGGTGAATAGACGCGATCCGACCGGGATGGAGTGCGCCGATGCAGCGGGGCAGGGTCTCTCTGGTAAATGTATTGATGCTTCCAACTATGACCCTGCGAAGGATGGATCAACGAGAACAATAGTGGCAAAGCCAAGTTCGGACGCTGCTGTAAGATCGACCGGAGACACTTTTGAGGCTAAGGGAAGATCAGAAACGGGTTTTCGCGTGGACGGCGAAAACGTAGCCGCAGCCGGCACTCCCGGTTCTTCTGGTGACCTGCAAACCGTTACGTTTCCAGCGGGTTCACTGACTGGAGCTGACGCCTTCGGCCATGGCCATCCAAATAAGGCGATACCCAGTATCGGGGGCGACGATGGTGCTAACCCGGGCGACGGTGGATGGTGTCGCAGCTGCTAGGGCGAACAAGCCAAATTATATTCTCCACTCGGGCGCAAAGATCGTGATTGAGGTTTCTCGGGGCCAAGCCCGAGTGCGAGTAGTGGACGGCACCATGAGCCGAACTGAAATTACCAAAACAAAATCTTTTTTGAAGGACTTTCAGTCATGCTTACGAACAAAACGGTGCCAGTAATTATAATTTGTATATTAGCTCTCTGCAGTTGTGTTGCTGATAAGCCCAACGCCCTTACGCCCGGCGCGTTAAGTAATTATGATGTTTTAGATCAGCATCTCGGAAAAACAGTTAAGCTAGCGGGATGGGTATTGACCAAACATGAGTCCATAAGTCTGTATATGTCGAAGCGTGAGTTAAATAAACGAAGCTTAAGTTGCGTAGAAGTCATTCCGGCTATCAATAAACCGCACGGCACTTATGTGGTTATTGATGGAATATTAGAAACAAGCCATTGTTCTAAGGGGGATATATGCCTTAACACGTGCCAAGAATATTCCTTGAGGCCTGTCGCTCCCGGTTCTGAATAGGCTTGCATACGCTCTACTGCGCGCGGCGAGGTGACACTGTCGTCCGGCTACAACGGGGCGAACTAAATGACAAGCTAGGGTCGCAACAGCGCCGCGTACGCGTTTAACCGCTATCTGGAACTAAGCCAATCCTACGAAGCCCAGCCCATCAGGCAGTCTCGCGCGGCTGTCGGTGTAGATCGATGCTCCGTCAGAGAAGTGTTGAGCAATCTGAACCGGCAACAACGATCTTTCCTTCTACCTAAGGTGACGAAATTACGAATGCCTTGCGAATAACGGCCATCGTTCTTGCCGGCCTGCTGGCGAGTTGTACAACTAACGCATCGCGCACGCCGGGCTGTGCGTCTCCTTCTCATCTGATAAGCTCTAAGTGGAGGAAACCTTTCTGGCCATGCTCAAGCGCGAATGGGACAACGGGGCGTAAGTCCCGATCGAGTCCGAGAAGCTCGCCAAATTGGCCGAGTTAAACCTGGAAACACTCCGGACACTGTCGTGCGGGAAGTGCCTTCGGCGGCATCAGCAAGCGGGCGCGGGTTAAGAATTGTGATCGATAGAGCAACTGGGCGCGTAGTTACTGTGATCGATAAAGGATCTAAGTTTAAATGATTACGCTAGATGAGATTAGCAAGCGGATTGACAACTATCTTCATAATATTATTGATGGTGTTGATCTGGTGAATTGCGTGGATGATGCCGTGTCGACGGACGCCGTCTATGACTATGACGACAAGGCGCAGGCTATAATCATGAAATATCAGGACCTTCTGGCCTTATACGTGGATAACGCTGTAAGTAGATCGGAAAAATTCTGCTTTTTATGGACCGGATAAGCTAAGGAGTATTGCAACAGACTTCAAGCAAGAACTTGATGCGTTGATCTGAGAGGCCGGAAGGACGGCACGCTCCGGCCCCATCGAGCGTTTGATATTGGTATTATAAAGACTTCCTTCGAAGTTTAACGTCATGGTGACTTTAGTAAGGTTTGGCAGTGTTTTGACTCGAGCTAATCAGCTCTCTCCCGGTATTGTCCTCCTCTCCGGCACGCTCCGTGGCTATGCGTGCACGCCGGCGCCGGCCTCGGCGACCCGCGATGTCCATTACGGCTACGATCTTCGCGGCCTGCAGACCTATGCGCGGTTCAACAGTGCGTCGGGCGAAGGGGTGACCAGCGCCTATGATGCCCTGGGCCGGCCGGTATCGTCGACGACCACGATGGGCGGGAAGAGCCGCACGCTGGGCTACCAGTATGACGCGGACGGCAACCGGACGCGGATCACGCATCCGGACCGGCGCTATTTCGCGGCGAGCTACGACGGCCGCAACCGGATGAACGTCATCAATGCCGATGGCTCGCTGGCGCTGTTCGGTATGACGTTCGACGCGGCAGGGCGGACGAACGCCTACCAGCGCGGCGGCAGCGCCACGGCCTACACATACGATGCGATATCGCGCCCGGCCTCGATGCAGAGCACGTTCAGCAGCGGCACGGCGAACCTGACGACGAGCTTCACGTACAATCCGGCGAGCCAGATCAAGACGCTGGGGCGCAACAACGACGCCTATCCCTGGACTGGCCGGTACAAGGTCAACCGTTCCTATGCGGTCAACGGGCTCAACCAATATACCAGTGCCGGTCCGGCCGTGTTCAGCTATGACGCCAACGGCAACCTGACCTCCGATGGAACGACTAGCTACGTCTACGATGCGGAGAACCGGCTGGTGGGCGCGTCCACGGGCGCGGCGCTGGTCTACGATCCTCTGGGGCGGCTGTTCGAGACCTCGGGCGGCTCGGCGGGCGTGACGCGGTTCCTGTACGACGGCGATGCGCTGGTGGCGGAATATAGCGGATCGGGGACGCTGCTGCGGCGCTACCTGCACGGCACCGGCGACGACACGCCGATC
>DASVUV010000008.1:0-2604 GCA_036386875.1 Allosphingosinicella sp. | reverse complement strand
CTCGGTGATGTGCGGTGCCAGCACGACGTCGAAGTGCTTGGCTTCGACGCCTGGCCGCTTCTGTTCCTTAGCCATTGAACCGGGCCTCCAGCTTGTCGACCGCGGCGCGGGTCAGGACCAGCGTCTCGTGGCGCATGATGTCGTAGACGTTGGCGCCAACCGCCGGCATTAGGTTGATGCTCGACAGGTTCGACGACGCCCGGGCGAAGCCGACGTTAAGCGCATCGCCGTCGATGATCAGCGCGGTCTTGCCGAAGCCGAGGCTGCCCAGCTTCTCACGAAGCACGCGGGTCTTGCCCTCGGCGACGTCGAGATTGTCGACGATGACGAGCTGGCCCGCCTGTGCCTTGGACGACAGAGCCATCCTGAGGCCGAGTGCACGAACCTTCTTGTTCAGCGACGGGTTGAAGTCGCGAACGCGCGGGCCGTGGGCCTTGCCGCCGCCAATGAAGATCGGGGCGCGGCGATCGCCGTGACGAGCCGTACCGCCGCCCTTCTGCTTGCCGTACTTCTTGCCGGTGCGTGCTACGTCGGACCGCTCGCGGGCTCCGCGGGCAGTGCCGCGGCGCTTCTCGAGCTGCCAGGTGACGACGCGGTGCAGGATGTCCGCGCGGGGCTCAACGCCGAACACGTCGTCGCTGAGCTCGATCTCGCCGCTGTCCGCGGCGCTCAGGTTCCGGACCTGGATCTTCATGGCTTAGCCTTCCTGGCCTTCGGTGGCTTCCGCAGGCGCGGCAGCCGGAGTGGTGTCGGCGGCCTGGCGGATGCCGGCCGGATACGGCGCGGTGTCCGGACGGGCGACCTTGACGGCGTCCTTGACGAGCAGCCAGCCGCCCTTCGATCCGGGCACGGAGCCCTTCACGAAGATCAGGCCACGCTCAACGTCGGTGCGCACGATCTCGAGGTTCTGCTGGGTGCGGTTCTTGGCGCCCATGTGACCGGCCATCTTCTTGTTCTTGAAGACGCGGCCCGGATCCTGACGCTGGCCGGTGGAGCCGAGCGCACGGTGCGACACAGACACGCCGTGGGTGGCGCGCATGCCGCCGAAGCCCCAGCGCTTCATGCCGCCCTGGAAGCCCTTGCCCTGGGTGACGCCCTGGATGTCGACCAGCTGGCCGATTGCGAAATGGTCCGCGGAGAGTTCAGCGCCGACGTCGAGGAGTGCATCCTCGGAGACGCGGAATTCGACCAGCTTTGCCTTCGGCTCCACTTCGGCCTTGCCGAAGTGGCCGCGCTGCGGCTTGCTGAGGTTCTTGGCCTTGGCGGTTCCGGCGCCGAGCTGGACGGACGTATATCCGTCGTTGTCGGCTTCCTTGCGCGCTACCACCTGGCAGCCGTCAAGCGACAGAACGGTAACCGGCACGTGGCGGCCGTCGTCCTGAAACAAGCGGGTCATCCCCATTTTCTTAGCGATCACGCCACTGCGCATGATCCATACTCCTTATACAGAGGCCCGCCGGACAATCCCGACGGGCTTGCAGCCCACACTGTATGCGTGCCCCGCCTGGGCTCTTGCTTCGCGACTAGCGAAACGGCGGGGACGCAGTCCCGGGACAAGCCCGGCGGTATCCTCGTCTAGTGAGGGGCCTGGGGCCCCCAACTTCCGTCATGCCAGCAAAGGCCGGCATCCATTCCAACTCAGAATAGGCCCCGCTCAGCGGGGCGACGTGTGCTTCGAATCCGAAGCGTTGCCGGCCTCTTAGGCCAGCTTGATCTCAACATCAACACCTGCCGCGAGGTCGAGCTTCATTAGCGCGTCAACGGTCTGCGGGGTCGGCTGAACGATGTCCAGCAGGCGCTTGTAGGTGCGCACCTCGAACTGCTCGCGCGACTTCTTGTCGACGTGCGGCGAGCGGTTGACGGTGAACTTTTCGATGCGGGTGGGCAGCGGGATCGGACCGCGGATAAGTGCACCCGTGCGCCGAGCGGTGTCGGCGATGTCGCCCGTGGCCTGATCCAGCACACGATGATCGAACGCCTTCAGGCGAATGCGGATGTTCTGCGTTTCCATAACCTGCTTACCGATTGCAAAGAGCCTGCCCAAAGCGGGCGAACCATAAAGAACATCCCGGACCTTGCGGCCCCGGATGGCCCGTACTCAAAACTGAAAGAACTGGGCCGCGCGAATCCCATGGGGAACCGCGCGGCCCGAGCCCTATATTACTTCGTGATCGTCGCCACAACCCCTGCGCCGACGGTCCGGCCGCCTTCGCGAATTGCGAAGCGCAGGCCCTGGTCCATCGCGATCGGAGCGATGAGCTTCACGCCCAGGTTCACGTTGTCGCCCGGCATGACCATCTCGGTGCCCTCGGGGAGGACCACTTCGCCGGTCACGTCCGTGGTGCGGAAGTAGAACTGCGGGCGGTAGTTAGCGAAGAACGGCGTGTGACGGCCGCCTTCATCCTTCGAGAGCACATAGACTTCCGCCTGGAAATCGGTGTGCGGCTTGATCGAGCCCGGCTTGCAGAGAACCTGCCCGCGCTCAACTTCCTCACGGCCGACGCCGCGGATCAGAGCGCCGATGTTGTCGCCGGCCTGGCCCTGGTCGAGCAGCTTGCGGAACATCTCGACGCCGGTGACGACGGTCTTGCGGGTGTCCTTGAT
>DASVUV010000007.1:0-16756 GCA_036386875.1 Allosphingosinicella sp. | reverse complement strand
CGTGCGGGCGCGCGTCGTCGGGAAACGGCTCGGTGACGTAGAGTGTAGTCGGGCTGTGGGTCTGGTGGAGGGTAACGAGGCGGGCGCCGGGCGCCACCGCTTCCACCGCGCGGCGCCGGTTCTCGCGCACCGCTTCGGGATCGTCTTCCGCACCCCAGCCGACATTCAGGCCTTTGACCACGCCTTGGCTCACTCCGCCGAGGCGACCTAGGAAGCCATGAGGGTGATCGGCGAGGGCACTCGCGCGGAACGGTTCGACGGTCATTGTTCGTCTTTCAGCGAGAGGCGCAGCACCTGGTCCTCGTCGGGGTGGTTTCCGACCATGATCGCATAGGGCCCGACATTCGCGAAACCGTAGCGCTCGTAGAAGCGGCGGGCGCGGTGGTTGTCGATGAAGACGGAGAGATACATGGCCTCGGCCCGGCGGGCACGCGCCTCCGCCAGAGCCCACTCCATCAGCGCCCCGGCAACGCCGCGCCCCTGCCAGGGGCCGAGCAGGTAGAATTGCCTGATCTCGATGGCCGGGCCGGGCGCAACGTGGGGCAGGCTGGTTGGCCCCAGCTTCAGATAGCCGGCGGCACGGCCGTCTTCTTCGGCGAGGCGGAAGGCGAAGCGGGGATCGGCCAGCTCGGCGCGCCAGGCGGCCTCGCTGAAGCCGCCGAGAAAGGCGGCGAGGTCTTCCGGGGCGTAGAGGTGGCCGAAGGTTTCGGTGAAGCTTTGGCGGAAGATGGCGTCGATCGCGGTTGCGTCGTCGGTTGTGGCGGGGCGGTAGGTGATCATGCGAGGCCCTCTGGAGCAGGCCAATTGGGCGCGGCAAGGGCCAGAACGCGAAACAGGCGGCCCATTTCGCCCGGCGCGACGAGGCGGTCGCGGGCCACGCGGAACTCGTCGGCGCGTGCGGGGGCAGCGCGGGACAAAGCAGCAAGCCGCGGGTCGATGCCGAGCCGGGTCAGGAACTCTCCCTGGGAGGTGGGGCCGAGCACCCGCACGCCGCTTCCCCGCGCGGCGGCGGCAAGCGCTTCGAAATCGACATGGACGGTGAGGTCCGATTCGCCGGGCTCGATCCAAGGATCGGCATATGCATGGGCGCGCACCGCCTGCAGCGTCTCGCCCGCCGAGGTGCGATCGTGGCCGTAATCGACGATCAGCGCCGCGCCGCCCTGTGCGGCCAAGCGTTGGGCAAGCAGGCGGACGTACGCCAGCGACGCAGGCGAGGTCTCGATCACGCTGCCCTCGGGCGCGGCGTGTAGGTGGGGGGGAATTGCGACGTCCGGCACCACCGGGCCAGCGCCGGGCACGAAGCGGCTGCCGTCATGCCCCACCAGCCGCTGGTGCCAGCCGCGCGAAGTGCGGATCAGTTGCCGGGAGGGAAGGGCGTCGAAGAATTCATTGGCGACAGCCAGCAGCGGGCGGTCGTCTGGCAGGGTGGAGAGATCGTCATGCCACTGCGCGCCCGGCAGGCGCTCAGCCTGGGCACGGCGCAGCACCGGGCTGGTCTCAACCAGATGCACGTCCGGCGCGAGACTCGCCGCCCGCATCGCCCGCAACGCATCGGCGGCGAGGGTGCCGCGCCCCGGTCCGAGCTCGACATACGCGGCGTCCGGCTTGCCTGCGCGCGCCCAAGCGTCAACCAGGCAAAGCCCGATCAGCTCCCCGAACATTTGGCTGATTTCCGGCGCGGTGGTGAAATCACCGGCCGCGCCCAGCGGATCACGGGTCGCGTAATAATGCGCGTTCGCCTCCGCCATATAGTGCGCGACGCTGATCGGCCCTGATTGGGCGATGACGCGCTGAAGGCGCTCAGCAAGTCCGGTCATCTCGCGCTCAATGCCAAAGAAAGAAGAGCACCACGGGAATGAGGGCTAATCCCAGCATGCCCTCGCAGCCGCACCCGACGAGATCGCCTCCGCAGCCCCAAAGCCGGTTTTCGCGCCGGGACGCCTTTTCGTCCTCATTCTCTTCTTCAGCCATGGCGCCTCAGGCAACGCTCTCCGCGCCCGCGATCGGCTCCACGCGCTGACGGCGGCCTTTGCCGGTGGCGATCAGGAACAGGCCGGCAAGGATCATCGGCAGCGTCAGCGTCTGGCCCATGGTCAGGCCCCAGGAGAGGTTCTCGAGGCCGGCATCTGGCTGGCGGAAGAACTCGACGATGAAGCGGCACAGGCCGTAGCCGAGCACGAACACGCCGGTCAGCAGCCCCGGCTTGTAGCGCGCGTCGGTGCGCCAGAAGAGGAAGGCGAGCACCGTGAACAGGAGAATGCCTTCAAGCCCGGCTTCGTAAAGCTGGCTTGGGTGCCGGCCGACCGGCCCGCCGTCCGGAAACGCCACCGCCCAGGGCACGTCCGTCGGCCGGCCCCACAGCTCGCCGTTGACGAAGTTGGCTAGGCGGCCGAGGAACAGGCCGATCGGCACCACGCAACTGACGTAATCGTGGACTCGCAGGACGCTGAGTTTGTTCTTCCAGGCGAGGTAGAACATGGCGACGCTTGTGCCCGCCGCGCCGCCGTGGAACGACATGCCGCCGTCCCAGAGCTGGAGGATCTCCAGCGGGTTGGCGAAGTAGAATTCGGGCCGGTAGAACAGCACGTAGCCGATCCGCCCCCCGAGGATCACGCCCAAGGTGCCGTAGAACACCATGTCGTCGGCGTGCCGCCGCGCCATCGGAGCGCCGGGCCGGCCCAGCATCTTCAGGCAATACCACCAGCCGCCGAGAATGCCGACGAGGTAGGCGAGGGAATACCAGCGCAGCTGGAAAAAGCCGAGGTCGAGCGCGACCGGATCGAGGCCCATGCGGTTATAATCGAACGGCGCGGCGGCGGCCGCCGCGATATTCAGAAACGAATCTATCAAAGGCTTCCCCCTCCGGCTGCTTTCCTTATTAAGAGGAGAGAGCCGAAACGGAAAGGGAGAGACGGATGCCGAGCGTGCTGGATCGAAAGTTCGATGCGGTGCTTGCGGCCGTGACCGCACCGGGATCCGGGAGGATCCAGATCGGCGAGGACGGGGAGGGGCGCAAGATCGTCACCAACTTCCCGCCGACCTTGCCGTCCATGTTCGACATCTTCTGCGCTCTCCACGCTCAGACGATCGGTATAATCGCCGACGGTGAGCGGCTGACCTTCGGCGAGATCAACGAAGCCGCAACCCGCGCAGCCAAAGCCCTGGTCGGCGGCTGGGGAATCAAGAAGGGCGACCGGGTGGCGATCGCCATGCGCAACTGCCCGGCATGGATCGTCAGCTACATCGCCATTTCGAAGGCTGGGGGCATCGCCACCCTGGTCAACGGCTGGTGGCAGACCGACGAGCTGCGCCACGCCATCGCGCTGACCGAGCCCGCTTTGGTTCTGTGCGACTCGCCGCGCGCCAAGCGGATGGAGGCAACCGGGCTCGGCGTCAGATCGGTGACCCTGCCTATCGAGCGGCCCATCGCCGAAGCAATGGCGCCGGTGCTGGAACGCGGCGGCGAGGACGCGGAGCTTCCCCAGGTCACGCCGGAAGACGATGCCACCATTCTGTTTACGTCGGGATCGACCGGGCTGTCCAAGGGCGCGGTCTCGACCCACCGGGCGGTGACCACGGGCGTTTACACCTACTCGATCAGCCTGCTGACCTTGCTCGGCATCATGGAAACGGAAGGGCGGCCGCCCTCCAACCCACCGCGCACCCTGGTCAACGTGCCGCTGTTCCACGTCACCGGCGAAGTGCCGGTGCTGCTCAACAGCTTCATCATCGGCCGCGGCATGGTTTTGATGTCGAAATGGGATGCGGGCGAGGCCCTGCGCCTGATCGAGGCGGAGACGGTTACCTACTTCGTCGGGGTGCCGACGATGAGCCTGGAGCTGATGCAGCATCCGGACCGCGACAAATATGATCTGTCGTCGCTAACCGACATCGCGGCCGGCGGCGCGGCCCGGCCGGTGGCGCACGTCAAGCGCCTGCAGGACAGCTTCCGCACCGCCCAGCCGGCTTTGGGCTACGGCCTTACCGAAACCAATGCGGTGGGCTGCGGTAATTTCTGGCAGAATTACGCCGACAAGCCCGCCTCCACCGGCCGGCCGCACCAGCCGACGGTTGAGGTGGCGATCCTGGGCGAAGGCGACCGCCATTTGCCGCAGGGCGAAACCGGCGAGATCGCGATTCGATCGGCGGCCAATATCCGCGGCTATTGGAACGATCCGGCGTCCACCGAGGCGGGCTTCACCGCCGACGGTTATCTCAAGACCGGCGACATCGGCTATTTTGACGAGGAGCAATATCTGTTCATCGTCGACCGCAAGAAGGACATCATCATCCGCGGCGGCGAGAATATCAGCTGCCAGGAAGTGGAGGCGGCGATCTATTCGCACCCGTCCGTTTCCGAATGCTCGGTGTTCGGCGTTCCCGACGAGCGGCTCGGCGAAGTGCCGGCGGCGGTGATCTATTGCGAGGACGACCGCGTGCTGGATGGTCCTAAGCTGCTTGCGTTCCTTCACGATAAGATCGCGCAGTACAAGCTGCCCGCTTACATCTGGGTCCACCATGAGCCGCTGCCCAAGCTCGGCACCGGCAAAATCGAGAAGAAGCTGCTGCGCGAGCGCTATTCGGAAGAGCTGGCGGGTTAACGCAGGCAGGCAGCGGCGGTTGAGGCGCCCTTGATCGCCGCCGGTAAATCCGGAAGGGGGTGGGACGATGGCTTCCGCTGACCGATCCCCCCGTCTGTCCCGCCGCTCGCTGCTGATCGGCGGCGGCGCAGGCGCAGGGCTGCTTGTCGCTTGGACGCTGTGGCCGCGCAGCTATGCACCCAATCTTCGTGCCGGGCCCGGCGAGCGCATCTTCAACGCCTTTTTGAAAATCGGCACGGACGGGCGGGTGATCGTCGCGGTGCCGCAGGCGGAGCTCGGCCAGGGCGTGTGGACCAGCCTGCCGCAGATTTTGGCCGATGAGCTTGGCGCCGCCTGGGAGACGGTGGCGGTGGAGCCCGCGCCCTTGTCGCCGCTCTACGCCAACACCCTGCTTGCCGAAGCCGTGGCGGACGCGGCGGCGCCCGGCTGGCTGCAAAGCCCCGCCCGCTGGGCATCGCGTGAATATGCCACCCGCAACGCGCTTACCGCCACCGCCGGCTCGACCTCGATCCGCGGCTTCGAAGCACGGATGCGCGAGGCGGGCGCGGGCGCGCGGGCGCTGCTGATGAAGGCGGCGGCGCGGCGCTGGAACGTGGAGTGGGAAACGCTCGACACGATCGGCGGCTTCGTCGTCAACGGCGCCGAGAAGCTGCGCTTCGCCGAGTTGGCCGAAGCGGCGGCGGGCGAGGAAATGCCTGACCATCTGCCGATCCGCGGCGGCGTCGACAATCGGCTCGCCGGGCAATCGGCGCCGCGCATCGACCTTCCCGCCAAGGTGGACGGCTCGGCGCGCTTCGCCGGCGATGTACGCTTGCCCGACATGCTGTTCGCATCCGTGCGCTCGGCGCCGTCGCCGGGCGCGCGGCTCGCGAAGGTCGACCAAGCGGCGGCGCGGCGGGTGCCGGGGCTCGCCGGATTGTTCGATTCGGAGCGCTGGGTCGCCGCGCTTGCGAACAATTGGTGGACCGCCGAACAGGGTGCGCAGGCGCTTCGTCCGGTTTGGGCGATGGGCGGCAATGCGCCTTCGGATGAGGGCGAAACGGACGCGCTGATCGCCGCGCTGGCCGCGGACGATGGGTCGCGGGTCTTCGGCATTGGCGATGCGGGCGCGGTTATCTCGGGGGGGCCGGTGCAGCGCGCCACCTACAGTGCCGCGCCGATGGCCAACGCGCCGCTCGAGACGCTGACCGCGACCGCGCGCTTCACCGGCGACGAGCTTGAAATCTGGGCGCCGAGCCAGGTGCCGGGTATCGCCCGCGACGCTGGAGCGCGGGTGGCGGGCCTCGCTCCGGGGCGGGTGACATTCTATTCGATGCTGATCGGCGGCGGCTATGGGCGCAAGGCGGAGGTGGCGGCGATCGAGCAGGCGGTGGTGCTTGCCGCCAAGATGCGGCGGCCGGTGCAGGTCGTCTGGTCGCGGCGGGAGGAAACCCTTGGCGACACGCTTCGCCCGGCGGCGCGCGGCGAGCTGATCGCGCGGATGGCGGATGGCGGCATGCTGCTCGGCTGGCAAGCGAGGATCGCGGCGGCGAGCGCGTCGGATCAGATCGAGGAGCGGCTGGGATCGGACGCGCGGCTGCTGCGGGGGCCTGGCGATCCAACGGCTGGCGCGGTGCCGCCTTACACCATCCCCGCAGTCGCGGTCGATCACCTGGCGGCGGAGACGAAGGCTCACACCGGCCTGTGGCGCTCCGGCGCGCATGGGTACACCGCGTTTTTTACGGAGAGCTTCGTCGACGAACTCGCCCGGGTTGCGAACGTCGAGCCGCTCTCCTTCCGGATGCAGATGCTCGGCGAGAACCCGCGGCTTGCGCGCTGCCTGTCCACGGCGGCGGCGCTTGGCGGCTGGGACGGGGGACAGGCGGGCAGCGCCATGGGAATTGCCGCGCACAGCGCCTTCGGCTCGCATATCGCCACTGTGGTCGAGATCGAGGTGGAACCGGACCAGCGCATCCGGGTGCTGCGCGCGGTGTGTGCGGTGGATTGCGGGCGTGCGATCAACCCCAACATCGTGCGCCAGCAGGTGGAGGGCGGCCTGCTGTTCGGAATAGCGGCGGCGACCGGCAATGCGATCCGCTTCGAAGGCGGCGTGGTGGCGCAGCGGGGGTTCGGGCATCTCGATTTCCCAACGCTTGCCCGCTCGCCGGAGGTGACTGTGGAGCTGCTCGAAAGCGAGGAGCCGCCCGGCGGAGTCACTGAACTCGGCGTCCCCACCGCAGCGCCCGCTATCGCCAACGCCCTCCACGCCCTTACCGGCCGGCGCCTGCGCGCGCTGCCGCTCGTGATCGGAAACCCCGCATGATGCCGCCCGCCGATCACCCGCCGATCCCGGCACCAAAGGTCGGCGTGCTGCTGATCAACCTCGGCACGCCCAATTCGCCGGAGCCCGGATCGGTGAAGCTCTACCTCAAGGAATTCCTGTCCGACCCGCGCGTCGTTGAAATCCCGCAGCTTGTCTGGCAGCCGATCCTGCGCGGCATCATTCTCACCACCCGGCCCAAGAAATCCGCCCATGCCTATAGCCAGGTTTGGACGGAGGAAGGATCGCCGCTCGCCGCGATCACCGCGCGCCAGGCACGGGCGCTGCAGGGAGCGTGGGGCGAGGGGGTGATCGTCGATCACGCGATGCGCTACGGCAAGCCGGCCATTCGCGAGCGGATCGAGGCGCTTAAGGGCCAGGGCTGCGAGCGCATCCTGATCGCGCCGCTTTACCCGCAATATTGTGCAGCAACGACTGCAACAGCGAACGACGAAGCCTTCCTGCATCTGCGCCGCATGCGCTGGCAGCCGGCGGTGCGGACCCTGCCGCCTTATTACGAGGACCCGGCCTATATCGCGGCGCTGAAGGCACGGTTGGAGGAGGGGCTTGCCGCACTCGATTTCCAGCCGGACGCGGTGCTCGCCAGCTTCCACGGCATGCCGCAGCGCACGCTGGAGCTCGGCGACCCGTACCACTGCCATTGCCGCAAAACGGCGCGGCTGCTTTCGGAGGCGATGGGGCGGGAGCTGCTCGTAACCTTCCAGTCGCGCTTCGGCCGGGCCAAGTGGCTGGAGCCTGCGACGGACACCACGCTCGCGGCGCTTCCCGGGCAGGGCAAAACCAAGGTGGCGATCTTTGCGCCGGGTTTCTCGGCCGATTGCCTGGAGACGCTGGAGGAGCTGGCGATCCGCGGGCGCGATACGTTCGTGGAAGCGGGCGGCACCGACTTCGCCTACCTCCCATGCCTCAACGACAGCCTTGTTGGGCTGGAAATGCTGCGCAGCATAATTGCACGCGAACTTGAAGGATGGTTGGGCGTTCCGTAAGCGCGAAGACAGAAAAACAACAGGAGAGGCGAATATGGCACGCGTTGCAGTCGTTACCGGCGGAACCCGCGGCATCGGAGAAGCGATCAGCGTCGCACTGCGCGATCAAGGCGTGACCGTCGCCGCGGTCTATGCCGGAAACGAGCAGAAAGCGGCGGAATTCACCGAACGCACCGGCATCAAGGCGTACAAATGGGACGTCTCGGATTTCGACGCCTGCACCGAAGGCTGCGCCCGGATCGAAGCCGAGCTTGGGCCGATCGACGTGTTGGTCAACAATGCCGGCATCACTCGCGACGGCACCATGAAGCGGATGACGCGCCAGTCCTGGGATGAGGTCATCGACGTCAACCTCGGCGGCTGCTTCAACATGGCCAAGGCGGTTTTCGAAGGCATGCAGAGCCGCAAGTTCGGCCGCATCGTCAACATCGGATCGATCAACGGCCAGGCGGGGCAATATGGCCAGGTGAACTATGCCGCGGCCAAGTCCGGCATCCACGGCTTCACCAAGGCGCTCGCCCAGGAAGGCGCGCGCGGCGGCGTAACGGTGAACGCGATCGCGCCGGGCTATATCGACACGGAAATGGTCGCCGCGGTCCCGCCGGAAGTGCTGGAGAAGATCGTCGCCAAGATCCCGGTCGGCCGCCTCGGCAAGGCCGAGGAGATTGCACGCGGTGTTGTCTTCCTTTGCGGCGAGGATGCTGGCTTTGTCACGGGAAGCACGCTGTCGATCAACGGCGGTCAGCACATGTATTAAGGCTGCAGCACGTGGCGGGGCCCGTTAAACGATCGATGATGATCGCGGGTCACGCCACGTCGATCAGCCTGGAGCCGGTGTTCTGGGATGCGCTTCGCGACGCGGCGGAGGCGGAAAGCGTGCCGCTCAATGCGCTCGTGGCCCGGATCGACGCGGCGCGGGTGGAGGAGGCGGAGCCGTCCAATCTGGGCAGCGCGATTCGGGTGTGGCTGTTCGAGCGAGTCAGCCGCCGAGATCGGCCAGCGACAGGGTAATCACTGCCGCCACTACGAGGATCGCCCAGCGGACCCCGCGCTCCAGGGCGAAGTTGCCGGTTTTGGTCAGTGTAATGGCGCTTGCCGGCATGATGATCACGAACAGGCCGAGAGTGAGCGCGGCGCCGGCTTGCCAGCCGACGCGGACCCATCCGAAGATGGCAAGCGCGGCCCACAGGATGCAGAACAGCAGCGCCTCCGGGTAGATCTTGGGCATCAGTGGGCGACCTGCTCGCCGCGTTCGAGGCCGGAGGCGGCGAGCTGTTCGTCGATCTGGGCCATGAGCCGTTCGAGGCCGGCCTCGTCCTTGGCTTCGGCGCGGGCGACGAGCACGTCCTGGGTGTTGGAGGCGCGTAGCAGCCACCATCCGTCGGCGGTGTTGACGCGCGCGCCGTCGGTGTTGTCGACCTGGGCTCCGGACGCCGCCAGGCGCGCGAGGATTTCGTCCACCACCGCGAACTTGCGGCTTTCATCGACCTGGAAGCGCATTTCGGGCGTGTTGATCATCTCCGGCATGGCCGAGCGGATCGCGGTCAGCGAGCCGCCCAGGCGAGTGACGGCGCGGATCAGCCGCACGGCGGAATAGATACCGTCGTCGAAGCCGTAATATTGGTGGGCGAAGAAAATGTGGCCGCTCATCTCGCCCGCCAAAGGCGCGCCGGTTTCCTTCATCTTGGACTTGATCAGGCTGTGGCCGGTTTTCCACATCAGCGGCTTGCCGCCGAGTTCGGCGATTCGGTCGTAAAGCGCCTGGCTCGCCTTGACGTCGGCGATGATCGTGGAGCCGGGCAGTTCCTGGAGAACCGGCTCGGCAAGGACGGCGAGGAGTTGGTCGCCCCAGATCACCCGGCCTTCGCCGTCAATCGCCCCAATCCGATCGGCATCGCCGTCAAAGGCGACTCCGAAATCCAGGTTCTTTTCGCGCACCAGGCGCTTCAAGTCCTCGAGGTTCGCTTCCACGGTCGGATCGGGATGGTGGTTGGGGAAGGTGCCGTCGATCTCGGTGAACAAGGTGAAGTGCTCGCCGGGCAGTTTCTTGATCAGCTTCTCGACCACTTCGCCGCCCGAGCCGTTGCCGGCGTCCCAGCCGATCCGGTAGGCGTCGCCATCGAAATTCTGGACGAGACGATCAACGTAGCGGTCGATCACGTCTTCGTCGGAAACGCTGCCGGAGCCTTCCTCCCAGTCTGCGGCGGCGGCCATCCCGCCGAGCTCCTGAATCTGCGAACCGAAGAAGGCTGCGTGCTTCAGGACCATCTTGAAGCCGTTATAATTGCCGGGGTTATGGCTGCCGGTGATCTGGATGCCGCCGTCGACGCCAAGCTCGGCCTCGGCCCAGTAGAGCATGGGCGTCGGCCCGATGCCGATCCGCACCGCGTCCACGCCGGAATCCTTGAGGCCGCGCAGCAGCTCCGCCTCGAGCGCGGGCGAGCTCACCCGCCCGTCGCGGCCGACGGCGACCCTGGAGCCGCCCGCGCGGCGCACCAGGGTGCCGAAGGTGCGGCCGACGCCGTAGCCGTCCCCGTCCGCCAGCGTCTCCCCATAAATCCCTCTGATGTCGTATTCGCGCAGAGTGGTCGGGTGAAAACGATGGCTCATTCGGGGCTCCAGCTAAGGGGAAAAGGATGATCCGCCTTAAGACGCGCGAGGCGTCCTGCGGTTCATTTCGGCAACCAGCGTGTCGCGGGCGACGTTGACCCGCTCCGCCAGCTCCGCCGAGCCGCCGATATCCGGGTGGACGCGCGCGATCAGCCGGCGGTGGGCGGCGCGGATGTCGTGAAGGCTTGCCGCCTCGTCGAGGCCAAGCAGGCGGCGGGCGTCCTCAACCGGCATCGGCTTCGGCTTTCCAAAGGAGGCGCGGCGGTGGGCGGCCCAGAGGAGTGCTCCGGCCATCAGCGCCGCGCCGGGCAAGAGCTTGCCGGTGGTGAGCAGGCGCAGGCCGAGCAGGAATACGACGGAAGCCACACCGTCTTCATAGGTGAAATGCTTCAGGCGTCCGGTCGCCCAGGCCCAAAGTAAGCCTCCCGCGGCCGCGACGAACAGGAAGCCGGGCACCGCCGCGGTCCTTAGCCCGCCGCCGCGGCGGTGGGTTGCGGGGCGGCGGTCTTGCCCTGCTCGGGAAGGCCGAAGCCGGCGATCATCTCACGCAGCTCCTGGCGGGCGGCGATATGGGCGATGTTGACCTCACCGAGCTGGGCGAGATCGAGCAGGGTCAGGCCCTTGGGGAACAGCTCTCGGTAGATGACTCGCTCGCCGAGGCCCGGGATGACCCGGAATCCGACGCGGCGCGAAAGCTCGTTCAGCGCGTCGCCGACGCGGCGCATGTTGCGCGCCTCGATATGCTGCATCCGGTTGCGGAGCACGACCCAGTCGACGCTTGCGCCGTGGGTCTTGGCGCGCTGGGTGCGGCTGTTCCAGACCAGCTCGGCGTAGAAAGACGGGCGGCGGACCCGGTAGGTTTCGGCATCGACCTGGCCGATCAGGTCGAGATCCACGAAGCTGTCGTTGATCGGCGTGACCAGGGTGTCGGCGCGGAGCATCGCCTGGCGTGCGTAGGTGTCGTCGCGGCCCGGCGTGTCGATCACGATCACGTCGACTCCGTCCGCAAGCTCCTCGATCACCGCGTCGAGCTGGTGCTTGTCAGGGTTGAAGGTCTCGTGGCGCGGCTGGGGGAGGGCGACGCCGGTGCGCTTCACCGTTTCGGCGCGGTTGTCGAGGTAACGCCCCAAGGTGCGCTGGCGCGTGTCGAGATCGAGCGCGGCGACCTTGCGCCCGCCGGCGGCAAGCGCAACTGCGGTGTGCACCGCCGTGGTGGATTTGCCGGTGCCGCCCTTTTCGTTGGCGAAGACGATGAAATGCGGCGTCGCGCCAGCCATGTGCCTAAGTCCGTCCTTGATCTTGCCCCGTCCGCCCCGCAAGGGCCCGGTCTTCGAACCCAAGCTGATAATGGAGGGCGCCGGGCGGTGCAAACGGTCCGTGATCTTGAAACGCTGCGCGCGCGCGTCGCCGAGCTGAGAGCGAACGGCGGGACGGTCGCCTTTGTGCCGACGATGGGCGCGCTTCATGCCGGCCATATGGCTTTGGTCAGCGAGGGGCGGCGGCGGGCGAGCCATGTCGTTGCCTCCATCTTCGTCAACCCGAAGCAGTTCGGCGCGAACGAGGATCTCTCCACCTACCCGCGCCGCGAGGCGTCCGACATCCGCATGCTGGAGGAGGAGGGCTGCGCGTTGCTCTGGGCGCCGGACGCGGCAACGATGTATCCGGAAGGCCACGCGACCAACGTCAGCGTCTCAGGGGTAAGCGAAGGCCTGGACGGGGCCGCGCGCCCCGGCCATTTCGACGGGGTCGCAACGGTGGTGCTGAAGCTGTTCAACCAGGTGCAGCCAGACGTTGCCTTGTTCGGCGAAAAGGATTTCCAGCAGCTCGCCGTTATTCGCCGCATGGTGCGCGACGTGGACCTGCCAGTGGAGATCGTCGGTGTGCCGACCCAGCGCGACGCGGACGGGTTGGCCCTGTCCTCGCGCAACGCCTACCTGACCGAGGAGGAGCGCAAGGCGGCGCGCGCATTGCCGCGCGCGTTGGGCGAGGCAGCGAACAGCATCCAGTCTGGCGGGGACAGCGAGGCCGCGCTCGCCTCGGCGCGGGAAAAGCTTGGTAAAGCAGGCTTCGATTCCGTCGATTATGTCGCTTTGTGTGACGCGGAGACGCTTGCGCCGGTGGGGGTGCTGGAGCGGCCCGCTCGGCTTCTCGCGGCCGCGAGAATCGGCGGCACCCGGCTGATCGACAATCTGCCGGTGCTCCCCGCCGCCTGAAGAAAAAACAGGTTCTTAAAACTGGTCACCGCGGCGTTAACCATTTGTTGGTGATCCGGGGCGCAATCCTCCTTTCGACAAGCAAACAAGAGGGGCATGTCGTTATGGGTAACAGCCTGAAATCCGCCGCCTTCCTGGTCCAGAGCCGTCTGGTCGACGCCGCCGCCGGAGACCCGGACGCGCTGTACGAACTTGGCGTCGCTTATTCGACCGGAACGAACGGCATCGACGTCGATCTCATCGAAGCGCACAAATGGTTCAACCTCGCGGCGCTGAACGGCTGCACGGAGGCCCAGATGTGCCGCGCCGACATTTCGGAAGAAATGACCGCCCGCGAAATCGCCGAAGCCCAACGCCAGGCCCGCGCATGGCTGAGCGAGACGGGGTACCGCCGCGCGGCTTGAAGGGCAGCCTACAACGCCCAAGGTCGCTATGGGTGGAAAGCCGACTTTGGATCTCAGCCATTCATAAGCAGCGAAGCTGAGCGCCTCACTCGGTAGATGGCTCAAACCGGAGCGTACCCGCGCGCCGGGCGGGGCCGCCGGTGTCGGTGGGGTGTTCTACCCCATCCAGCACCGGAATCTCCGGGAAGTCGAAGGGACTGATGCCGTCGAGGCAAGCAACGTTGACGCCGTACTGCCGTTGATTTGAGCGACGTTGATGGTGGGTGTAGATGCCGCACCGTGAGCAAAAGAAGTGCTGCGCGCAGCCTGTGTTGAACCGGTAGCTGGTTAGAACTTCTTCGCCCCTGATAAACCAAATGCCCCCCTGTTCTGCCGAAACCGCAACAGCGCCGCGCATACGGCAATAGGAGCAGGTGCAACGGCGGATCGTATTGAAGCCGTCGCTTAGCTGCACCTCGAAGCGGACCGCGCCGCAGTGGCACTCGCCCTGCAGTGTGTCTCGATTAATCCCGTCCATCTTGACGATCGATCCTCCCTGAACCCAACTTGAGTATATCTCCAGCGGCTCCCGGGGAATGTCCGCGTGGGCCGCCCCTCACCCTCCCACCTCGCAGGGAGTAGAGGGTTTGGCGCGGCTTGAAGCCCATGAGGGACGCCTAGTCTACTCGAAGGCGGTGCGCATGCGCTCGCGATCGTAGTTGAGAAGCCATTCGGTGCGTGCGCGGTAGAGGTGCAGAAGCGGCTCTGGGGTGAGGGCGGTGAGGTCCATGCCACGGTCGTCATAGACCCGGAGCAGGATGCCGCGCTCCAGATCGGCCAGGTACGCCAAGATCTGGGCTTTCGGCGATATTTCCATTTCGTAGGACGCCGAGCACCAGAGCAGGACGTCGCGCGCGGCAAGGTTCTCGGTGAGGTCGAAGGCGCGCCATTCAACGGCTGCCGCCTCTTCGTCCTCGGCGCCCGGGTACGGGGGTGCCGTCCATTGCGCCTTAGCGGGTGCGGAGAAGCCGGCCGCCGCAAGCGCCTGAAAGCCCTCCGGAGCAGGAGGGAAGATACCCTTCGCGGTGGCCGGCCAAGCCGCAACGATGCCCCACACCGTTCGGCTTTGCTCAAAGACTTCCGTAGCGATCTGGCGGGCGCGCCCGTACGCCTGCACGAAACGTGGCACTGGGGCTTCGATCCCTAACGTCTCTCCCCCGAGCTCGAAGCGGAGCCGGAAAGGGGAAGAGCGAAACGCTTCATCCCAGGTGGAATCGCGCGGCATGATCATGCCGCCGCGACATACAGGCGAGTGCGCGCGTTTGCCATTGGGTGGGAATGAGTGACCGCCGCCGCGGCGAGAGGTGTGAAGGCTTTTAAGAACAGGCCCTCACCCTCCCATCGCCTTTGTCGGCGGGTCCCTCCCTCTCCCGCAAGAGAGGAGAGGGGTTTTGGTGGAGCTACTTGTCTGTGGCTGACGCGCCCGCGGCAGGCGCGCCGTTCTTGTACTTGTCGAACCACGCCAGGATGGCCGCGGCTTTGGCGGCGCTTTGCGAGGGGCGCGCCGCGATGCCGCCGTGGCTCGCGCCGGGGACCTTCACCAAAGCGGTGGGCACGCCCTGAATCTGCAGGGCGGCGTAATATTGCTCCGATTCGCTCACCGGGGTTCGGTAATCCTCGCTGCCGACGACCACGAGGGTGGGGGTCTTGACGTTGCCGACGAGCGAAAGCGGCGAATATTTCCAGTAAGTTTCGGGATCTTCCCAAGGCTTCTTGGCGAACCAGTAGCGCGACGTGAACAGGGTGTTGTCCATGGTCAGCGCTTCGCTGGTCCAGTTGATCACCGGCTTCTGCGCCGCCGCCGCCTTGAAGCGGTTGGTCTTGCCGACGATCCAGGTGGTGAGCACGCCGCCGCCTGACCCGCCGGTGACGAACAGCCGCTCCGGATCCACGAACCCCTGCGCGATCGCCGAGTCCACCGCGCTGATCAGGTCGTCATAATCGTTCCCCGGATAGGCGTGGTGGATCAGGTTTGCGAAATCGTGCCCGTAGGAGGAGGAGCCGCGCGGATTCACCGACAGCACCGCATAGCCGGACGCGGCGTAGAGCTGGTTGTCTGTCGAGAAATGCGGGCCGTAGGCGGCGACCGGGCCGCCGTGGATTTCGAGGATCAGCGGCACCCGCTGGCCCTCGCGATGCCCCGGCGGCAAAGTCAGCCAGGCGTCGATCGGCCGCTGGTCGAACGAGGAGGTGACCGGGATCTTGCGGACCTCGCCCACGGTCTTCGCCTCGAACAGGTCGGCGTTGAGGCGGGTCAGCATCCGCGTGTCGCCGCCGCGGACCAGCGCCACGTCCGCCGGACGCGTTGCGGAGCCGGCGGTGATCGCCAGGCTGTTGTCGCGCGCCACGGTGAAGGAGCCTCCGGTGTAGGGCCGGTCCAGGCTGCTTCCCGAGAGTGCGTCCGTGACCGGGCGGAGCGTTCCGTCGAGCCCGACGCGCGACACACGGGTGCGGCCCTGGTCCTCGTAGGAGACGTAGAGCGAGCGGCCGTCCGGCGCCCAGACCGCGCTGTCGATGCTCCGGTCGAGCGATCCGGTGAGGACGCGCTTGCCTGACCCGTCGCGATTCATCACCGAAAGCCGGGCATTCTGGTAGGCGAGCCGCTCGTCCTCATAGCCGAGCCAGGCGATCAGCCGCCCGTCCGGCGACACGACGGGCGACGAGTCCGGCCCCTTGCGGTCGGTCAGCGCCGCGATCCTGCCGCTGTCCACCGACAAGGCATAGACCTCGGTGTCGAACGGCTCCCGCTCCCAGTCCGGATCGCGGTTGCCGGAGAAGAGCAGGGTGTCGCCGGCCGGCGCCCAGGAGAGCGGCCCGTCATGGTTCACCGCGCCGAAGGTGAGCTGGCGCGGCGCTCCGCCGTCGGCGGAGACCATGAAGAGCTGGGTGTAGCCGGGCTTCACATAGCCATCCGCGTCGCTCCGGTAGGCGATCGCAGTGTGGACCTCGAGCGGCGCTGCCCACTGCGCGCCTTCGGGCTTGGCGGGGGCCGAGCCGAGCTTCACGCCTTCGTCCGGCACGAACATCGCATAGGCGATCCGGCGGCCATCGGGCGACCAGGCGATCGAGGAGGGCGATTGCGGCAGGCCGGTGATCCGCACCGCCTCCCCGCTCTCCATCCAGCGCACGAAGAGCTGCGGAGCGCCGCCCTCCGCAGTGGAGACGTACGCCAGGCGCTTTCCGTCCGGAGACCAGCGCGGCGTCGTGTGCGCACCCGGCCCAGCGGCGAGCGGCATCTGCGTGCCCGTGCGCGTGTCGATCAGCCAGATGGTGGAGCGCATCCGGTCGGTCATGATGTCGCCGCTGCGGCGGACGTAAGCGATTCGGCTGCCGTCGGGGCTGATCTGTGGATCGGCGGCGACTTCCAGGCTGAACAGGTCCCGCGCCTCGAAGGTCCGCGACGGCGCCTCGGCCGGCGCTGCGGCGAGCGGCGCCGCCGCCGCGAGGAGGATCAGGGCGAGCGGGCGTGCGAGCATGGGGAGCGCCTTCCGAAGCGGGATGGATGCGCCGGACCATAGGTGCCGCGGCGCCGCTGGGGAAGTTCACCCGACGAACGGATAGGGCGAAATCGTCTTCTGCATCT
>DASVUV010000005.1:0-53235 GCA_036386875.1 Allosphingosinicella sp. | reverse complement strand
GAGAAAGACGGTTCAAAGGTGTGCGGCACTTCCATCATGGGCCTGATGATGCTTGGCGCCGCCATGGGCGACAGCATCACCATTTCGGCGACAGGCGACGGCGCGGACGCGGCGGTGGCGGCGCTGGCCGGGCTGGTCGAGGAGCGCTTCGGCGAAGACTAGTGCCGAGGCAGATCACCGCTTTTTCCAATCCGCTGGTCAAGGACGTCCGCGCGCTTCGCGAGAAGAAAGGGCGGCGGCGGCAGAACCTGTTCATCGCCGAAGGGCTGCGCATTCTCACCGAAGCGCGGGAGGCGGGCTTCCTGCCCGAGGTGCTGTTCTATTGGGAAGGGAGCGAGCACCCCCTGCTCGAAACGCTGGTCGCCAAGACCGAGGCGGCGGGCGGCGACGTGGTGGAGACCAACGCCGACATCCTCCACAAGCTGTCGGGCAAGGACAATCCGCAGACGGTGCTCGGCGTGTACCGCACCTTCGAGATGGCGCTGGAGCGGATCGACCGGGGCACGGCGCCGCTGTGGATCGTGGCGCAGGCGCTGCGCGACCCGGGCAATCTCGGCACCATCCTGCGGACCAGCGACGCGGTGGGCGCGGGCGGGGTGATCCTGGTCGACGATTGCGTCGATCCCTTTTCCACCGAGGCGGTGCGGGCGACGATGGGTGCGCTGTTCACCCAGAAGGTCGCTGCGGCCTCGTGGGAAGAGTTTTTGCCGTGGCTGCGCGGCGGGCCGGGCGAGCTGATCGGCACCAGCCTGCAGGCCGCGCAGGACTATCAGGCACCGCGTTATGCCAGGCCCGCCTTCATCCTGGTCGGCAACGAGGCGCAGGGGCTTCCGCCCGCCTACGAGGCCGAGTGCGACCACCTGGTGAAGATGCCGATGCTGGGCAAGGCGGACAGCCTCAACGCGGCCGTGGCGACGGCGGTGATGGCCTATGAAGTGATCAACCAGTGGCGCCGCGAATAGGGGGCGGAACTTAGCGATTCCGCTCCTCGTTTGGGCGACTGTTGTTTTTGCGAGTGTGTATCATGCGTACCAAAGTAACCATGCCGAGATGGCCGGCCTGGATCCTGCTCGGCCTCGCCGCAGCCTGCGCCTATCCGGCGGTAACAAGCCCGCGGCCAACCGATCCCGCGCTCGAGCATTACGAAGCGCGCGGCAACGAGCCGGGTTGGAACCTCGTCATCCACGACAACCGCATCGACTACACCGGCAGCTACGGTGACAAGAAGATCAGTATTGCGCGGCCCGATCCGCGGCCGAGCTTCAACGGGCGGCGCTATGAGAGCAAGCGGCTGACGGTGGACGTCACCTATTCGCGCTGCAACGACGACATGAGCGGGCGCGGCTTCGACCATCAGGTAAGCGTGACGGCGGACGGCCAGAGCGTCCGCGGCTGCGGCGGCGAGCGCCGGACCGACTGGGACCTTTAAGGACGTCGATACGAAAAAGCAGGGAGCCGGTGCGGCCCCCTGCCCTGTTCCCAATCTGCGCCGGTCATCAACCGGCTTGGTCGTAAGCCGCTTTAGAGCTGCTCCCAGCCATATTGGGTGCAATAGCCGACAAACTCGTCGGTGCCGTACTGGCTGTACGTGCCTTCGAGGTGATATTGCACATATTGGTAGCCGCATTCGGGATAGATGTGGCCGACGACGACGCTGTGGCTCGCGTCGCTGTACAGCGTGGTGACATAGGCGGCTTCCCGATAATCCGCATATGCCGGGCTTGCGCCGAGGAATATGGCGACCACTCCAACGAGGCCGAATAAGCGCTTCCGCATGACGTTTCTCCACGGTTTGCTGTGTTGAGACAAAGCTCGCCGTTCCGCTTACCCTAAGCAGCGCGGCGAATCGCCAGTAGAGCCGAAGTGAAGCTATAAATCTACACGCAATATTACTGCCAGGGCCGTTCCACTTAGGAAACTAGTTGAAGAGCGCTGGTTTTAATCGGCCACCGCCGGAAGCTCCGACGTGCCCGTCTGGTAAGCAAGCTCGACGTTCTTGCCGAGACGCGTGAGGTGGCCACCTTGCTCGGCAGGAGGCCCTGCGCCCCCTGCCTCATCTCAATGGCTAGACGTATTCCGGTCCGTTCGCCGTGCAGTAGCCGACGAATTCAGGCTCGCCTTGGTAATTGGTGTAGGTGCCGTAGAGTTGGTAATCGGCGTGGTTCGGCCCGCATGTGGGGTAGATCGATCCGACGGCATTGGTGTGCGACGCGTCGTCGTAGAGCGTGGTCACGTAAATGGCTTCGCGGTAATCGGCGCTTGCCGGCGAGGCCGACAGGAAAACCGATGCGACGGCCAGTGCGGTGAGGATTCGCTTGCCCATGATTTCTTCTCCACGGATTGACTTTGCGTATGCAAACTTCGTGGGCCGGTTCCCTTTAACCGGAGCCCACGAAACGCAAGTAAAGCGCGGAACAACAAACAAATCTACCGCAATAGTACGGTGACAGAGCCGGAACAGTGGTTCGCTGCGACGAACCGCGTCTGGCTTTATTCGGCGGCCTCCGGGAGATCGCGGGCGTCGGGAAGCGCCGGGCGCGGCACTTCGCCGGCGCTGGCGAGCGCTTCCACCGCCGGCACATCCTCCAGATCGCGGCTGCCGGTCTCGATGTCGAGTTCCTTGAACTTGCGGCCGGTGGAAACCAGGCGGCTGTTGAAGGAGGTGGTGAAGGTGTTGAAGTGCCCGACCGCATTGTTGAGCCCGGTGCCGACCTTGCGCAGGTCCTCGCCGACCTTGGCGAGCCGGTCGTACAGCTCCTTGCCGAGGAGGGCGATGTCGCGGGCATTGCGGGCGAGCGCTTCCTGCTGCCACACAGCGGCGACCGAGCGGGCGATGGCGATGAGGTTGGTGGGGGTGGCGAGCAGCACCTTCTTGTCGAATGCGAAGTCCCACAAGGTCGGGTCGTGCTCCAGCGCGGCGGACAGGAAATGCTCCCCCGGCACGAACATGATCACGTAATCGGGGCTGTTGCCGAACTGGTTCTGATAGGCCTTGTTGCCGAGCGCGTTGACGTGGGCACGCATCGAGGCTGCGTGCGAGGCGAGGCCGAGGTGGCGTTCCGCCTCATCTACGGCGCCGAACGCATCCTGATAGGCGTTGAGCGACACCTTTGCGTCGATGATCAGGGTTCGTCCGCCCGGGATTTTGATGACGACGTCGGGGCGCAGGCGGCCGTCTTCGGTGTCGACGCTGACTTCGGTCTGGAAGTCGCAATTTTCGGTGAGGCCGCAGGTTTCGAGGACGTTCTTGAGCTGCTGCTCGCCCCAGCGGCCGCGCGACTTGGGCGCGTTGCGCAGCGAGTTGACCAGCTTGGCGGCTTCGCTGCTGACCTTTTCCTGGCCGACCCGCATCGATTCGATCAGGCCGACGAGGTTGCCGAAGGAATCGCGCCGCTCCGCCTCGACCTTGGCGACGCCTTCTTCGTAGCGCTGGAGGCGGTCGGTGACCGGCTGGAGCAGCGCCTTGAGCCCCTGGCCGGCGATCTCCTCGGCCTGCTTGAAGCGGGCGTCGGCGCGTTCGAGAAAGGTCTTCTGCGCTTCGCCGAGGATTCGGCCGCCGATTTCGCTGAACTGCGCGGAGAGCGCCTCGCGGGCTTCCTTCATCTGCGCGATCTGCGCTTCAAACGCGCGCTCGCGTTCCTCCTGGCCCGAGGAGAGCCTGGCGCAATTCTGCTGCGCTTCGGAGCAGTCGTTGCGGACCTGCTCGAGCTGTGCCTGGAGATCGGGGACCAGCTTCGCCCGCTCGGTGGCGCCGGCGAGATCGACGATGGCGCGTTTGAAATCGTCCATCGCCTTGTCGCGCTCGGCGCGCAGGGCGGCGGCGGGGCGCTGGCCGAGGAACCAGCCGAGCGCGACACCGGCGCCAAGGGCCAGGAGGAGGATGAGAAGTACCAGCGGATCCATGCTTTGCCCCTGTGGAACGAAGGGCGAACCTACGCGAGCGCGGGCGCAGGCTCAAGGGTGGATCGAGAGGGGCCGATGTAAGCTGTGGATAGCCTTACAGGATCGAGGCCTTGTCGCGTTCCTTGCGCGCTTTCAGGACCTTGCGGACCAGCATGTCGCGCTTCAGGCGGGAGATGTGATCGATGAACAGGATGCCGTCGAGATGGTCGATCTCGTGCTGGAGGCAGACCGACATCAGGCCGCCGAACTCGCCTTCCTGGCTCTTGCCGTGCTCGTCGATCCAGCGGGCGCGGACAATGTCGGGGCGTTCGACCTCGGCATATTGGTCGGGAATGGAGAGGCAGCCTTCGTTGTAGATCTTGTGCGCGTCGGAGGCGTGGACGATTTCGGGGTTGATGAAGACGTGCGGGCGGCGGACCGGCTCGGCATCCTCTTCGTCGCTTTCCGGGTCCTGGAGATCGATGACCACCAGGCGGCGCGGCACGGCGACCTGGACCGCGGCGAGGCCGATGCCGGGGGCCTTGTACATGGTTTCGAACATGTCGCGGATCAGCGCCTGGATGTCGTCGCCGACGGATTCCACCGGCTGCGAGTGCTGGCGCAGGATCGCGTCGGGGATTTCGATGATCGGCAAAACGGACATGGGCAGCGGGCTATAAGCGGCGGGGCCCCCTCGTCAACCAGGAGACCTCGTCGATTAGGAGACTGGCCGGCGGGCGCGAAGGGCCTGGGCGAGCGTGCCTTCGTCGAGATAATCGAGTTCGCCGCCGACGGGCAGACCGTGGGCGAGCTGCGTGATGCGCACCGGATAGCCCTCGAGCCGCTCGGCGAGGTAGTGGGCGGTGGTCTGGCCTTCGAGGGTGGCGTTCATGGCGAGGACGACTTCGTCGATACCGCCCTTGGCCACCCGGCCGATCAGCGTGTCGATGCCGAGATCTTCCGGGCGAATGCCCTCCAGCGCGGAGAGGCGGCCGCCGAGGACGTGGAAGCGGCCGGGGAAGAGGCGCGAGCGGTCCAGCGCCCAGAGGTCCGACACTTCCTCCACAACGCAGAGCAGGCGGTTGTCGCGGCGGGGATCGGCGCAGACGCTGCACGGATCGTGGGTGTCGACATTGCCGCAGGTGGAACAGACGGACAGCGCCTCGTTGACGCGTTCAAGGGCGCGAAGCAGGGGCGCGAGCGCGGTTTCGCGCTTCTTGAGGAGGTGAAGGACGGCGCGGCGGGCGGAGCGCGGGCCGAGGCCGGGGAGCCGCGCCAGCGCCTGGGTGAGCGCGTCTATTTCGGGAGAGGCCATGGGGGAGAGGTAGGGTGTTGGGGGCGGCGCGTCGAGGGGAGGTGGCGCCTTGTTCCTCCCTGCGAGCGGAGCTCGTGGGGAGGGGAACCACCCGTAGGGTGGTGGAGGGGTAGATGTCGGAGCGTGGGAGGTTCTGGCGTGAGATGCATAGCCCGGCGCCTTCTACCCCTCCACCATGCTTCGCATGGTTCCCCTCCCCATTTGGCGATGGGGAGGAACTAGGTGTCGTGTTTCCCTCCCCCTCCTGAACAGGATCGGCTAGGGGGCAGCGATGCGCATTGCTTTCATGGGAACGCCCGATTTTGCCGTGCCGACGCTGGAGGCGTTGCTCCAGGCGGGGCATGAGGTGGCGGCGGTTTATTCGCAGCCGCCGCGGCCTGGCGGGCGGCGGGGGCGGGAGTTGACGCCTTCGCCTGTTCAGCGGCGTGCCGAGGCGGCGGGGGTTGCGGTGCGGACGCCGCTCAGCCTGCGCGATCCGGAGGCGCAGGAGGCGTTTCGGGCGCTCGACCTGGATGTGGCGGTGGTTGCCGCTTATGGGCTGATCCTGCCTTTGCCCATTTTGGAAGCACCGCGGCATAAGTGCTTGAATGTCCACAGCTCGCTGCTTCCGCGCTGGCGCGGGGCGGCGCCGGTGCAGCGCTGCATCCTGGCCGGGGACGAGATGACCGGCGTGTGCATCATGGAGATGGAGCGGGGGCTCGATACCGGGCCGGTGCTGCTTCGGCGCGAGACGGTGGCGGATGGCAAGACGGCCGGCATGCTGACCGAAGAGCTGGCGCGGATGGGCGCGGGGATGATGGTGGACGTGCTGGCCCGGCTGCAGGAGATCGTGCCGGAGGTGCAGCCGGAGGACGGCGTAACCTACGCCCACAAGATCGAGAAGGGCGAGGCGCGGATCGACTTCGCTCAGCCTGCGCGTCAGGTCGAGCGGCAGGTGCGCGCGTTCAACCCGGCGCCGGGTGCGTTCTTCGAACTGAACGGCGAGCGGATCAAAATTCTGGAAGCTGCGGTGACGGACGCCGGGGGCGACGCCGGCACCGTGCTGGATGACGCGCTCACCATTGCCTGCGGTGAGGGAGCGCTTTCCCCGCTTCTGGTTCAGCGGGCGGGGCGCGGGCCGATGCGCCCGGGCGAATTGCTGCGCGGTTTTCCGATTGCGCCGGGCACGCGCCTGGCATGACCCGCTTTCGCCTGTGGGTGGAATATGACGGGGCGCCGTTCATGGGCTGGCAGCGGCAGGCGCATGGGCCTTCGGTGCAGCAGGCGATCGAGGAGGCTGTGGAGGCGATCACCGGCGAGAAAGCCGTGCTTCATGCCGCCGGGCGGACGGATGCGGGGGTGCATGCGCTGGCGATGTCGGCGCATGTCGATGTGGCGAAGGTAATCTCGCCTTTTCGGCTGGCTGAAGGGGTGAATGCCAAGCTTCGGCCCCTGCCCGTCTCGATCCTGGCGGCGCAAGCTGTGGCGGAGGATTGGCATGCGCGGTTCAGCTGCGTGGGGCGGCGCTACGTCTATCGGATCGTCAACCGGCGGGCGCCCTTGGCACTGGAGGTGGGCAAAGCGTGGCAGGTGGCGGTGCCGCTTGATTCGGACGCGATGGACGCGGCGGCGAAGCGGCTGGTCGGCTTGCACGATTTCACCACCTTTCGTTCGGCGCATTGCCAGGCGGAGAGCCCGGTGAAGACGCTCGACCGGCTGGACGTGGTGCGGCGCGGCGAGGTGGTCGAAGTGCATGCGGCGGCGCGGTCGTTTCTTCACCACCAGGTGCGCTCGATTGTCGGGTGCCTGCAACTTGTCGGGCGCGGCAAGTGGAGCGCGGACGATCTCGAGGCTGCACTGGAGGCGCGGGATCGGGGGGCGCTCGGCTACAACGCGCCCCCGGACGGGCTCTACTTCGTCGAGGCTTTGTACCCGGGCGACGAGAGCCCAAGCCCGAACACCCGCCCAAGCGATTTCTCGAGCATCAGGAGCTGCCAGAGCAAGCGGCTGTGATCGGCGGTGCCGGCGCGGTGCTGGACGGCGGCGCGGGCGATTGCGGCTTCGTCGAACCAGCCGAGTTCGGCGAGGGCGGGGCTGCGGGCGAGGCCGTCGGCCTGGGCGGCGAGCGGCCCGCGCAGCCAGGCGGCGATCGGCGTGACGAACCCCTGCTTGCGGCGGTGGAGGATCTCGTCCGGCAGGTAGCGGCCGAGCGCCTTTTTGAGGAGGTGCTTGCCGGTGCCGCCGCGCAGGCGGAGGCGGGCGGGCAAGCGGGCGGCGAATTCGACGAGGCGGTGGTCGAGCAACGGCTCGCGCGCTTCCAGGCTGACCGCCATCGAGGTGCGGTCGACCTTGGTGAGGATGTCGCCGGGCAGCCAGATCTTGAGATCGGCATATTGGGCGCGGCTCAGCGCGTCGCGGGCGGGGGCGGCGCGCATGGTGTCGATGTAGCGCTGCTCGCCGCGATAGCCTTGCAGACCGGATCGGAAAGACGCCGAGTAGATCCTCGATCTGGCGAGCGGCGGCGTGACGCCGACGGCGTGGGCGTAAGCTTCCTCGCTCGATTGGCCGAGCGCCTGGAGCGTGGTTTTGGCGCGGAACATCTGGGGCGCCCAGTCGAGCTTCGGGTAGAAATCGCCGAGTGCGCCGAAGAGGGCGCGGGCGCCCTGGGGGAGCATCCCCCTCACCTTCTCCTCGACGGAGAACAAACGGTAGCGGCGGTAGCCGGCAAAGGCTTCGTCGGCGCCATCGCCGGAGAGGGCGACGGTGACCTTTTCGCGCGCAAGTTCGGACACGCGATAGGTGGAGAGGGCGGAGGCGTCGGCGAAGGGCTCGTCGAAGGCTGCGGCGAGGGTGTCGATGAGGCTGTAATCGTCGGCGCCGACGATGCGGCTTCGGTGATTGGTGGCGAAGCGCTCCGCCACCTGTTGCGCCCAGCGGCTTTCGTCATGATCGGCCTCGGTGAAGCCGATCGAGCAGGTTTCCACCGCGCTTCGGCTCGCTTCGGCCATGAAGGCAACCACCGCCGAGCTGTCGACCCCGCCTGAGAGAAAGGCGCCCAAGGGCACGTCGGCGACCATGCGGGAGGTGACGGCGGCGCGCAGGCGCTCGACCAATTCCTCCTCAAGCGATGCGGCGGAGGCGGTTGAGGCGCTGGAGAAATCGACGTCCCACCATTGCACCGGCCGCGGCACCGGGCGGCCGCGGCGAACGAGGAGGTAGTGGCCGGCGGCAAGCTTGGTCACGCCATCGACGATGCAGGCGTCGTCGGGGATGTAGCCGAGGGTCAGGTAATCCTCGATCGAGCGTGCGCTGACCTCGCGGCGAAGCAGAGGATGAGCGAGCAAGCCCTTGAGCTCGGACGCGAATACCAGTGCGCCGTCGGTGAGGGTGGCGAGGTAGAGCGGCTTTACGCCCAACCGATCGCGGGCGAGGAACAGCGCGTCGGCGTCCGCGTCGTAGAGCGCGAAGGCGAACATGCCGTTGAAGCGGGAGAGGCATTCCGGGCCCCACTGACGCCAGGCGGCGAGGATGACTTCGGTGTCGCTCTCCGTGGAGAAGGCGTGGCCCTTGCCCTCGAGCTCGGTGCGGACTTCGCGGAAATTGTAGATTTCGCCATTGTAGCTGAGCGCCAGCCTCCGGTCGGCGGAGAGCATCGGCTGGACGCCGCCTTCGAGGTCGATGATCGACAGGCGGCGGTGGCCAAGGCCGATGCCGGGCGCCGTCCAGACGCCGCTGCCGTCAGGCCCGCGGTGGGCGAGCGTTTCGGCCATTGCCCGGATCCGCGCGGGATCGACGGGTTTGGGAACCGAGGGGTGAAAAAGGCCAGCGATACCGCACATCAGCGCGGCTCCTGAACGCCGCTTGCGCGGTCGGCAAGGGCGGCGGGATCGCCGAGCGACGAAAGGAAGGCGTCGATCGCCGGACGGGGGCTGACGCCGCGCGCGGGTGCGGGCGCGGAGACCAAAACGGCGGCGGCGCGCTGCGGGCCGCCGAGGAGCCGCACCTTGATCGTCTCGATCTTAACGGCGGCGTTGCTGCCGGTGAGGACGGAGCCGACGCGGTAGAAGCTCACCACTTCGCGCTCGAGGCCGTTGGAGGCGATGCGCTCCGCCTTGCCGCGCGGCGGCGCCGGTGCGTCGGCGGTCCAGGCCCAGGCGCCGTCCGGCGCGGCGGCGCCCTGGCCGAAGCCGACCAGCTCGCGGCCTTCCTCCTGCCGGGCGAAGACGGCGACGGCGAGATCGACCTCCTGGCCGGCGGCGTTGCGGTAGCGCTCCACCCGGAGGAGATCGGCGCCGGCGAAGTGCGGCTGCCAGGGCCGGCCGCCACGCGCGTCGGCTTTCTGCCAGCCGGGCACTTGCGGGAGCGCAAAGGCGGCGGGCGGCGCTTCGGTGCCGGCGGAGGCGATTGCGGCGGTCCAGAGCGGCGGCGCGGCGGCAATCGCGACCGCGGCGGCCGCGACCTGAACGGCGCGGCGCGGGCCGCCGGCGGGGCGGCGAAGCGCTTCGGGATCGAACCAGGCGGCGCCGAGCTTGCGGTCGAAGAACGGCCAGCCGGCGGCCATCAGCAGCGCGATGACGATGGCGAAGAACACCCAGCCGTAGAAGACGTGGTCGACCCCTTCGGCAAAGGCGATGCCGCTTTTGCCGGCGATGAAGATCGTCCCCCAGGCGCGGACGCCGTTGGCGAGGATCGGGATGATTATGGCGGCCGCCATGAAGGCGATGCGGCGCGGCCAGGAGCGGAAGCAGACATTGGCGACCAGCGCGCCGTACGCGGCCATGGCGACCAGGAACTTCACGCCGGAACAGGCCTCTGCGACTTCGAAATAGCCGGCCGGCGTCGAGATGAAGACGCCTTCGATGTAGGCGGGGACGCCGGAAACGGCGAGCAGCGCCATCGACATCTTCGCGGTTACCGTCTGCATGACGGGCACGAGTTCCTCCCCCACCGGGATCAGGAAGAGGAGGTAGAAGAGCGGGAAGGCGACCGCGCGGGACACGGATGTGCCGAGGCAGGCGATGACGGCGCCCTGCAGCATCAGAATGAGGGCGGCGTGGCGAGCGAGGGCAAGGCCGCCAGCCTCGCCGAGCAGCCACAGGCCGGCGCCTGCGGCGAGGAGCAGCAGGCCGGGCGCCCAGGCGGCGGGCGAGAAGGTGCGAAGCTCGGGCAGGCGCTGCCAGATCAGCCAGCCCACGATCGGGGGGATGAGCAGGCAGTGGTTGAAGGTGGAGGAGTTCCACCAGATCGACGCCATTTGCGCGGCGTCGCGGTGGAAAAGGAGGAGCAGGGCTGCGACGCTTGCGCCGAGCGCGAGGAGGTGGGTGCGCCAGCCTTCGCCGGTGAGCGGACGCGCTTCCGTGATGGGGAGAACTGCCGTCATGCCGCTGCCTTGTGTTCGGACATGCGGATCAGGGCGGCGAGCGGCGCCAGGCGGGCGTCCCAGCTATAGGCGCCCTCCATTCGGCGGCGGGCGGCGGCGCCCAACGCGGCGGCGCGGGCCGGGTCGGAAAGGAGGTGACGGATGGCGCGGGCCTGGTCTTCGGCGCTGTCGGCGACGAGGAGGTCGTGGCCCGCTTCGGCTTCAATGCCTTCGAAGGCTGCGGGCGAGGCGACCACCGGGCGGCCCATGGCCATGGCTTCCAAGACCTTGTTCTGGACTCCGCGGGCGATGCGCAGGGGCGCCGCCACGACGTCGGCGGCGGCGAGCCAGGCGCGGGTGTCGGGCACCGCGCCGGTGACGGTGACGCGCTCGCTTGCCAAGCGCTTCACGACGTCCGTCGGGCTGCGGCCGACGATTGCGAAATGCGCGCCGGGGATTTGCGGGAGGACTTCGCGGGCGAACCAGGCGACCGCGTCGGTATTGGGCGCATAGTCCATCTGGCCGGTGAAGACGATCAGCGGCCTAGCGGGTGCGGAGGCGGGCGAGACCGCGCCCGGACGGTAGAAAGAGAGATCGACGCCGTTGTGGAGGGCGCGGATGTCGGCCTGCGGGAGGGCGGCGCGGTTGCGGAACAGGTCGGCCTCGGCGTCGCTGACAAACAGGCTGAAGGCGGCGCGGGCGGCGGTTTCGCGCTCGAAGGCGAAGAGCCGGCGGGCTTCGCGGCGGTGGACGGAGGCGAGCGGGCCGCCGCCATCGGCATAGGCTTCGAACTTGGCCGAATCCATGTCGACGAAGTCCATGATCAGGCGTGTGCCGGGGGGAACGAACTGCGCCATCTGGCTGGAGAAGGCGAAGGCCGTGCCGACTTCGGGACGGGCGAGGATGCGATGGGCGAAACCGCGCATCGCGCCGCTGTCGAACAGAGTGAGGGAGACCGGCTTGCCGGTGAGGAGCGCGCGGGCGCCGGCGGCGGCGCGGGAGGTGCGGCGGACTTCGACATGCGCTTCGCCGAGGGCGCCGCCGAGTGCTTCGCGCAGGCCGGCGAGGTGGGCGGCGTCGGCATCGTCATCCGCGAAGCAGGCGAGGTGGACGTTCGTAAGTTGGCAAAGGTGCCGCAGAACGTTGAACGAGCGGATCTTGTCGCCCCGGTCCGGCGGGAAGGGAATGCGGTGGGCGAGGAAGAGGATTTCGGTCATCCGAGGCCCCTTGCGATGGGGGGGCCGAGGAGGTTGGCGACGGCGAGCGGAAGCTTCTTCCACAAAGATGTCTGGAGGCGGTATTTGGGGGAGAGCGGGTTCACTTCGCGGGCTTCGCCTTTGACTGCGTAAACAAGGGGTTGCGGTTCGAAGCCCCAATTCTTCTTGAACGAAAAGGCGCCGGTGCCGAGCTTGGAGCGGCCGAAGTCGAAGCGGGTGCAGCCGCGTACGCGGGCGTGGCGCATCAGTTCGAAATACATAAGGTCGTTGGCCCGCCAGGTCCGCGCCTCAGCGGTGCCGCCGCCCCAATAAGGGTAGACGGTGCCGTTGAAGTAGAGGCTGAGCACGGAGGCGAGCGGCTTGCCCTCGCGACTGACGGTGAGAATGTCGGCGTCGAGGCTGCCCAAGACAGCCTCGAAGAGCGCCCGGGGGAAGACGGGCGTGCCGAGGTTGCGGACGCTTTCGGAATAAACGCGGTAGTGGGCGGCGGTGTCGCGGCCGGTGGTAACGTCGAGGTCGAAGCCGAGGGCGCGGCGGACTTCGGCGCGCTGCTTGCGGGGGATGGCCTTCAGTATGGCGTCATCGCCTTCGGGGATGTCGCGGGCGAAGTTGGCGTAAGTGCCTTCGCGGCGCTCCCAGCCTTGGGGGAGGACGCCGCCGCGCAGCTCGACGCTTGCGCAGCCGAGTTCGCCGGCGAGGCGCCATGCGGCCTGGGCGAGGGCTTCGGCGCCGTCGCCGAGGATGCCGCCGGCGATGCCGAAGCCGGTGGAGACCAGGGCCGAGCCGAACAGCGGCGAGCGCATTTCGGTGAGCGGAAGGATGCCGGTCAACGTGCCACGCTCATCCTCGGCGAGGAGGATGTGGGCGCGCTGGCGGCAGCCCTTCTCCACCGCGTCCGACCATTCGGGCTGGTGAAAAGGCTGAGCCAGCGGGTGCGCGCGCACGAAGGCGCGGATCGCCTGACGGTCGGCGGGCGCGGCGGCGCGGACGGTGCGGATCGGGGTCATGGCGTTCATTGCAGCCTCGCCGCTTCGCTTGCGACCACCGCGTCGGTGCGGGTCCATTGGTGATCGCCGAGCAGTTTCAGAAGCTTGGGGCGCATTGCCGACAGACGGCTGTAATGGCGGAGGCGCGATTTCAGCGGCGCGGCGGCGACGCGGGGCTGGCCGGGGTCGATCTCCCACGGGTGGAAGTAGAACACGGCCGGGCGCTGCTCGGCGCCGTTGACGCGATCGATCGCCCAGCTCGAGAAACGGTAGGGCAGAAGGCGGAAGAAGCCCCCTCCTCCCGCGGCCATGCGGCGGCCGGCAACCTCGACGGTGGTGACCGGGAGTTCGATCAAGGCGCTGTCCGCGAGCGGGCGAAAGGCGAAGCGCGGGGCCTCGCGCCAGCCATAATGATCATGAGCGAGCGGCGCGACGCTGGAGGAGTAGGTATAGCCTTCTTCCGCAAGGACCTGGTGGGCCCAGGGGGTGCGGGCGTCGATCGAGAAGCTCGGCGCGCGGTAGCCGCGGGGCGCGACGCCGCCCGCCTCGGTGATGGCGGCGTGGGCGCGGCGCAGGTCGGCGCGGAAGGCCTCGGGCGTCAAGGTGAAGACGCGGTCATGGTCCCAGCCGTGGCTTGCGATTTCGTGGCCGGCGGCGACGATGCGGCGGATCAAGGCGGGGTAGCGCTCGGCGACCCAGCCGAGCGTGAAGAAGGTGCCCTTGACGCCTGCCTGGTCGAACAGGCCGAGCACCGCGTCGGCGTTGCGCTCGACGCGCTGGGCAAGCGAGTCCCAGTCCGCCTTGGCGATCACCCGCTCAAAGGCGCCGACCTGGAACCAGTCCTCCACGTCGACCGAGAGGGCATTCAACATTGAAAATTCCCTCGCGCGTCAGGCGGCGTTGCTGCGGTAGCCCGGCGCTTCGGCACTCTCCACCCAGTCGACCAGCAGGGTCAAGACTCGGCGAAGGACCACTTCCTGTTCCTCCAGGCGGCTTTCGAGCTGGGCGACCCGCCGCTCGAGGGCAAGATCCTTGACCGGCCCGGCGGGCGCGCCCTGCCCCACCTCGACAGCGCGCGGGCCTGTGCGATCGGCGGCCATGTCGGCGGCGACGGTGTCGACCGCGCCGGCGCCGATCCGGTCCAGGCTTTCAAGCGCGCCGTAGAGCAGGACGCGGTTGGCGAGCTGGTTGACGCGGCGCGGAATGCCGCCGGTGTGGCGGTGGATGGCGGCGAACGCCGAAGCCTCGAACACCGGACGTCCCTGCCAACCGGCGACGGTGAGGCGGTGGACGAGATAGGGCTCGACCTCGACCGGCTCCATGGCGTCGAGATGGTGGGTGGCGATCACCCGCTGGCGAAGCTGCTCGAGCCCCTCCCCCGCGAGCCGGTCGCGGAACTCGGGCTGGCCAAGCAGGAAAATCTGAAGCAAAGCACGGCCTTGGCGGGTGAAGTTGGAGAGCATTCGAAGCTCTTCCAGCGCCGAGGTGGCAAGGCTCTGGGCCTCATCGACGATCAGCAGGCTGCGCTTGCCGCGCGCCGCTTCCTCGGCAAGCAATTGCTCCATCCGGTCGAGGATCTGCGCTTTCTCCAGCCCTTCGGTGGCGAGGCCGAAGCCCTGCGCGGCGAGGCGGAGCATGTCGTCGCCCTCGACCTGGGTGGAGACCAGGCTGACGGCGTTGAGGCGCTCGCGGTCGATCGTGGCGAGGAGGTGGGCGGCAAGGGTCGACTTGCCGGCGCCGATCTCGCCGGTGACGACAATGAAGCCTTCCCCCTGGGCGATGCCGTAGCCGAGATAGGCCATGGCCTTCTTGTGTGTGCGGCTGTTGAACCAGAATCGCGCGTCCGGCGTGAGCTGGAAAGGACGGTCGGTGAGGCCGTAATGCTGGGTGTACATCGTCTCGCCCTCTTAGAAGCTGTAGCGCAGGCCGAACAGGACCGAGCCGACGGTGCTGTCATAGGGCCCGGATTGGGTGGAGTAGATGCCGGCCGACGCAGTTGCCTGCAGCCGGTCGGTGAACAGGCTCTGGTAGTAAGCGCCGGTCACGCCGGTCGAGAAAGCGGCGTCCGAGCCAGCAAGGCCGCTGTCGAACCAGCTTGCGTAGGTCGACAGATCGAAGCCGGAGTCCCGGCTCAGCTTGCGCGAGGCGGAGGCCGAGAGGTTGAAGCTCTGGTCGGTGACTCCGCGCAGCACGAAATCGTTGCCGGGAGGCGCGAAGTAGCGGCGGTTGTTGTAGCCGCCGCCGATGCCGAAGCCCCAGGGCCCGCGGCCGCCCGAGAGGCGCGCCGAGATGCCGCGGTTGCGGAAGTTGAAGTTGTTGATCGACTGAAGCGCATCGTCGAAGCAGACGCCAGTGGTGGGATCGGAGCCGTAGATGCAGCCGCCGCCGCTCTGGATGCCGCTGCCAAGGCCGCTGCGGCGCAGGTCGAAGCCTTGCGGCACGCCCTGGAGATCGGCGACCAGCAGGCGGCCGAAGCTTGAGACATTGTCGTAGACGGACGCGCTAAATGCATAGGATTGATTGATCCTGTGCTCGAGCGAGCCGGTGAAGGTGGTGCCGCCATAGCGCCGGCCGACACGGGCCTGGAGCTCGGTACGCGGACTTGGCTTCCAGATCACGCCGGCATCCCAGATCACCCCGTCCGTGTCGTAGGTGAGGAGGCGCGGCGCGTTCGGATCGGCGACCACGATGCCGCCGGGACCGACGACCGGGACGCCGCCCGGGCCGCGCACCACGTCCTGCTGCGAGCCTTTGCCTTTTTCGTAGCCGACACCGGCGGTTAGCGCGATGTTTGGAGACACGGGATACACCACGTCGCCGCGGATATACGCCGCTTCGAACTGGGAATCGAAGCGGTTCATATCCTCGCGGACATAGCCGCCGCCGACCGTCCAGCCGATCGGAAGCCCCTCGCCCGGCCCCTGGCCTACGCTTGCGGTAAGGTTGTGGACGGTGCTCGAGGAATAGCGATCGACGCGGGGGGCACCGGCGGGCAGATTGCCGCCAGCGAGGCTGTGATCATCGACATGGACGTAGCCGATGCGATAGGCCGCGCCGACCTTCAATGGGCCGACGTGGGTGTTGAGCGTCGGCCCCGCATAAGCCGAATAGACTTCGGCGGTGTTGGGATCGTCTACCGTGCGCACGCCGGAGACCGGAATGCGCGGATCGGCGTGGGTCTGGGTGGCCATTGCGCCGGCATCGAAGCCGAGCACGCCGGGAACGGCGTCGACGTGGATTGCGGCGAGGCCGTTGTGGCTGTCGTCGTCGCTGATCCCGCCTTCCCACGCGATGCGGCGCTGGTAATTGTAGGCGATTGTGGCGGAAACCCGGCGGGTCGTGACCTGGGCGTCCACGCCGCCGCCGACGCCGGTATAGGTCAGCACGTCGCCGCCGTTGAAATCGGCGGACAGGACCTGCTGGATTTCCAGATAGGGCGTGATCCGGGTGCGGGCGGGGGCGGAGTTGACCGAGGCGGCGGCAAGCACGGCGATTGCGCCGCCCATTGCGACCGAGACCCAGCTACGGGCGCCAAGCCTGTGTGCTGCAAGCATTTTCATTGGCCGTATCCATAATAGCTGCCGAACCTTCGGCCGGTTGCGGCGAAGCCCGCGCCGTTGAGCAGCAGGCGGATGTTGGAACAGGCAGAAAGCAGGGCGGCGGCCTCGCGCAGGTCGGACTCGGTGGTCTGATCGGCGCGGACGACGAGGAGGAGCTGGCCGGCGTGGGTGGCGAGCACCGAAGCCGGGGAAGCAAGCAGAGCGGGCGGCGCATCGAAGAGGAGGATGCGGCGCGGATTGGCTTCGGCGAGCCGGGCAAGCACGTCGCGGGTGCGCTCGGAAGCGAGAAGCTCGGTGATGTTGGAGACGTGGCGGCCGGCGGGAAGGACGGAGAGCCCTTCGACATCGGTGCGGATCACCAGGGTTTCCGGGTCCACGTCCGGGTCGGCGATGGCATCGACGAGGCCGGCGCCGCCTTCAAGGCCGAGGATGGAAAGCACCTCCGGCTTGGGGAAGTCGGCGTCGATGAGCAGCACGTCGCGGTCGCGCTCGGCGGCGAGCGAAAGGGCGAGGTTGATCGCGCAGAAGGTCTTGCCCTCGTCGGGCTGAGCCGAGCAAACCAGGATGGTCCGGGCCTTGCCGCCCTCCCCGCCCGCGTCGAGCAGCAGCTGGCGCTTGACGATGCGGAACTCCTCGGCGAGCGCCCCCCCGGGGGCGTCGGGCTCGATGAAGCCGGCTTCGCGCAAGGCCTCGCGGTCGATCTTCGCGCCCTCGCCGGGGGCGAGCGGCGCCGGGCGTGCGGGGCGGAGGCGCTGTGCGGGCGCAGGTTCGTCTGCGGGCGGGGCCTTGGCGATTTCGGGGCGGGTTTCGGGCGCCGACACCCACTTGGCCGGCGCTGCGGGCGCTTTGGCTTCCGGCACCGGGGCCAGGACCTCAGGCTGGGGCGCCGGTGCGGCCTTTGCCACTTCGGGCTCCGGCTGTGGCGCTGCTTTGGGGACTTCGAGGCCGAAGCCGTACAGTTCGGCCGCGCGCTCGAGGAGCGATCCGCCGCTGCGGAGGGGGGTGTGCTGGTTCATCTCGTTTCCCCTCACGCGACCGTGCTGCGCTGCCAGAATTCGACGGCCATCAGCACCGCCCATGACGCTCCGAGCGCCCCTACCCCCGCCGCCAGCCACACGAGCCGCTGGCGCGCTCTGGCCCGGATTGCGGGCGTGACAACCTCGCTGATCGTGCCGAGCACGGTGAGGCCGGTGGCCGCTTCGAGCCGTCCCTGGGTCGGGAAGGTGGTCTGGAGCTGGCCGCGGATGAAGGCGATGCCGATGCCGCCGCCAAACGCGACGATCAGGATCAGGGTGAGCAGAAGCGGCCGGTTGGGCGCCTCCGGGATGCGCGGCTGCGACGGCGGATCGATGACCCGGAACTTGATGCTGTCGGTCTTCGACTGGACGTCGCTGCGCAGGCGGACCTGCTCGCGGTCCTCGAGGAGCTTGTCGTACTGGCGCTTGAGCACGTCATAGTCGCGGTTGAGCTTGGCCTGTTCGGCGGCGACGCCGGGCTCGGTCGCCTGGCGGGTGCCGAGCTGGGCGAGATCGGCCTGGATCTGCGCCTTGCGGGCGCTGGCGGCCTGCACCTGGCCTTCCTTCTCGGCGATCATCGAGCGCAGGGTGACGAAGGCCGGGTTGGGCATGCCGGCGCCGGCCGCGCCGGGCCTTTCGGCGGCGGCGATCGGGCGGAGGCGCTCGATCTGGCCCTTGACGGCGACTACGTCGGGATGGGCGTCGGTCCAGCCGCGCGAGGCGGCCTGGGCCAGCTGGGCCTGGAGCGCGGCGATCTGGGCGGTGGCCGGGCCGGCCGCGGACGCGCCGCCGAAGCCGGCGATGGACTGCGGCGTGCTGCCGAGCTGGCCGCGCAAGGCGGCAAGCGAGCTTTGCGCCTGGGTGAGCTGCTGATCCATATTGGCGAGTTCGGAGCGCGACGCGGACATGCGCATCGCGATCGAGCCTTCGCCGGGAAGGGCGCCGAGAAATTTTTGCTCGAACTCGACGCGGCGCTGCTCGGCCTGCTGAAGCTCGGCCTCGCGGCGGCGGAGTTCGTCGTCGAGGAAGGTCAGGCTCTGGCTCGCTTCGTCCCGGTCGCCGGCGAGGTTTTCCTCGACGAACAGGTCGAGGAGGTTCTGGACGATGGCGGTGGCGAGCTTGGAGTTCTGCGCATTGGTGAAGCCGCCGACGCTTGCCGTGGCGCTGATCTCGAACAGATTGTCCTGCTGGGCGGTGACCTTGATGCTCTTGCGCAGCGCCTCGACCTGCGAGGCGAGGTCGCGCTCGCTTGCGACAAGGGTGTTGAGTTCGGTGCGGCGGACGACCTTTTCGAGGTTCTCGGTGGAGGTCAGCGTCTGCTTGACGCGGACGAGATCGCCCTGCCGCTCGCTTGGGCTGATGCCCATCTGGTTGGGCAGGATCGACTGCATCTGGATCAGGACGCGGGCCTTGGATTCATAGCTGTTCGGGATGACGGCGATGGCCAGCCAGCCCGCGAGGCAGATCGCCCAGGCGGCGGCGAGCGCGAGCCAGCGGCGCCGCCAAACCTGGTGGATCGCGATGCGGAGCTGTTCGTAGAGTCCGTTCATCCGTCGGCCTGTCCTTTAGGGGTTTGTTCGGCGCGCGCGCGCGGGGCTCAGAACATGCTTTCGGGGATGATGATGACGTCGCCGGGCTCGAGCCGGACGTTGGCCTTGGTGTCGCCCTTCTTGATCAGGCGGGCGATCTTGAGATCATATTCGGTCTGCGTGCCGGTCGCCTTGTCGTGGCGGACGAGGCGCGCCTTGTCGCCGGCGGCATATTGAGAGAGTCCGCCGACCTCGATCATCGCGTCGAGCAACGTCATGTTGGCGCGGTAGGGGAGCGAGGCGGGCTTTTCGGTAGCGCCGACGATTCGGATCTGCTGGCCGAACGTGCCCTGGAAGCTGTCGATCATCACCGAGACGCGCGGGTCCTCGATATATTGGCTGAGGGCGACGCGGATGTCGTCGGCGAGGATCGCGGGGGTCTTGCCGACCGCGACCATGTCGGTGATGAGCGGCGTGGTGATCATGCCGTCGGGGCGGACCTGGACCTTGGCGCCGAGCTCCGGATTGCGCCACACGAAGATGGTCAGCGAATCGAGCGCGCCGATGATGTATTTCTCGCTGTCGGCGCTGTCCGAGCCGACGAAGGTTGCGGGGGGCAAGACGTTGCCGCTCGACTTGGCGCCGGCGGCGCAGCCGCTGAGCGCGACCGCGCTGACGCTCAGCGCGAGGGCGAGTTTCGATTTGGGCAATGCGCGCATCGACGGTGTTCCTCTTCAAGCAGTCACTTGATCGGCGCGGCCCCACAAAGCGGGACATGCGCAGATTTGGGTTTGCTATGAGGGGAAGAGGTAAAATTACCGTTAGGAACAACCGCCATTCCCACGCCGTCCCGGATCGGGACTGGCGGGAGGCGAAGGGTTACGCGCCGGTGCCGGCGAGGATTTCGCGGGCGGCGGGGTGGCCGAGGAAGGCCTGGGGGCTTGCGGAAAGGCCGTAGGCGCCGGCGAGGAAGACGGCGACGAGGTCTCCCACCTCGGCGGCTGGCGTCAGGATGTCGTCGGCGAGGCGGTCCAGCGGCGTGCAGAGGCAGCCGACGACCGTGACTTCTTCCTCGGGCGGGGCATCGAAGCGGGAGGCGATTGCGACCGGGAAGTTGCGGCGGACGACCTGGCCGAAATTGCCGGACGCGGCGAGCTGGTGGTGCATGCCGCCGTCGGTGATGAGGTACGTCTTGCCGTGGCTGACCTTCCGGTCGACGATTCGGGTGAGGTAGACGCCCGCCTCCCCGACCAGCCAGCGGCCGAGCTCGATTGCGAAGGCGGTGTCGCGCAGGATTAGGGGACGGGCGGCGAGGGTTTCGGCGAGGGCGGCGCCGACATGCTCGACGTCCAGGCCCTGCTCGCCGTGGAAGTAAGGGATGCCGAAGCCGCCCCCGAGGTTGACCATCGGGGGACGTGCACCGGCTTCTTGCGCAAGGCGGCCGGCGAGCGCGACGGTGGCGCGCTGGGCTTCGATCAGGGCGCCGGCGCTCAAAGCCTGGGAGCCGGCGAAGATGTGGAAGCCGCGCCAGTCGGCGTCGGCGGCGAGGAGCTGGCGGACGAGGGCGGGCACGCGCTCCGCATCGACGCCGAATGGTCTGGCGCCGCCGCCCATGCGCATGCCGCTGCCCTTGATCTCGAAGTCGGGATTGACCCGGATGGCGAGCCGCGGGCGGCGGCCGTGGGCGCGGGCGATGGTGAGGGCGCGTTCCGCTTCGCCTTCGGACTCGAGGTTGAGGGTGACATCCGCATCGAGCGCGGCGGCGATCTCCTCGTCGCGCTTGCCCGGGCCGGCGAAGGAGATGTCCGCCGCGCTCGTGCCGGCGGCCAGAGCGAGGCGCATTTCCCCGGCGGAGGCGATGTCGAGGCCGTCCACCTGCTTCGCAACGAAGCTCAGCAGTGGTGCGTAACTATTTGCCTTGATAGCGTAATGCAGACTGACACCGGAGAATGCGGCGCGAAAGCGGGCGATCCGTTCGGCAACCATCTGGGCGTCGTAGACGAAGAGCGGGGTGCCGCCGGCTTCCGCGACGAGCGTTTCGGCGCTGCGGCCGGCAACGTTGAGGACGCCGCCCAGGCCGGCGGTGAATCCATCTGGGATCGGTCCCGCCGGCTTGCTCATGCGGTGAGTTCCTGTCGGAGGCGTTCGCGGTCGAGCTTGCCGTTGGGCGAGCGCGGCAAATCGTCGCGCCACAGGATGGCCGAGGGCTGCATGAAGTTGGGAAGCTCGCGGCGGAGGTAATTGCGCAGCGCTTCCTCCTGCTCGCGGGCGCCGCGCACGACGAGGGCGATCGCCTCGCCGAGACGCGCGTCGGGGTAGCCGAGAGCTACCGCCTCTACCGCGGCGCCGCTGGCGACGGCGGCTTCCTCGATCTCGGTGGGGCTGACCCGGTTGCCGCTGGTCTTGATCATCGCATCGGCGCGGCCGACGAAGTAGAACAGGCCGTGCTCGCCACGGCGCACCCGGTCGCCGGACCAGACGGCGGTGCCGCCAGAAGCTGAGCCTTCGGGCGCTGGGCGGAAACGTTCGGCGGTGCGCTGCGAGTCGTTCCAATAGCCCTTGGCGACCAGGGGGCCGGCGTGGACGAGCTCGCCTTCCTCGCCCGGCGCGACGATCCGCCCCTCCTCGTCTGCCGCCATGACGTCAGCGAAGGGGATCGCGGAACCCATGGAGTCCGCATGATCCTCGAGCAAGGCCGGGTCGAGCGAGGTCGAGCGGAACGCCTCGGTGAGCCCGTACATGGAATGGATCTCGGCGACAGGGAACAGCTCGCGCATTCGGCGGATGACGGAGACCGGCAGCCGGCCGCCGCTGTTGGTGAGGCGGCGCAGCGACAAGGCGGCGCGCGGCGGCCAGGGTGCCTCGATGAGCTGCACCCAGAGCGGCGGCACGCCCGCAAGCGTGGTAATGCCCTGTTCCTCCACGGCGCGGATGACGTCGCGGGGGCTGAGATATTCGAGCGGCACCACGCACGCACCCGCCGCCCAGGTGGAGAGGAGCTGGCTCTGGCCGTAGTCGAAGGCGAACGGCAGCACGGCGAGCACGCGGTCCTCCGGCGTCAGGCCGAGATAGTGCGCGACGCTGATTGCGCCGAGCCAAAGGTTCGCGTTGCTCAGCATCACACCCTTGGGGCGGCCGGTGGAGCCGGAGGTGTAGAGCAAGGCGGCGAGATCGTCGGGGTTGGCCGAGGACGGCGGCAGGCGCTTGGGCCCGGAAAGCATCGCCGCGCCCTCTTCCTCGGTGACGGCGGGGCAAGACAGGCCCCCCTCCCCCAAGGTCGCAATCCGGGCCTTGCCGCTGATCAGCAGGCTTGCGCCGCTGTCGGCGAGGATGTGGGCGACCTGGCCGCGCTTGAGGAGCGGGTTGACCGGCACGTGGACCAGCCCGGCGCGGGCGCAGGCGAGCGGCAGGATAGCCGTCATCCGGCTCTTGGGCAGCCAGCTTGCGACCCGCTCTCCGAGTGCGAGGCCCCTGTCCTTCAGCGCGGCGGCAAGGCTGCCCACCGCCGCCTCCAGGCCGGCATAATCCAGCAGCCCTTCGCGGGTGAGCAGCGCCGGACGCTCCGGCGCGCCCTTGAGGGGCAGCCGGTCGAGTGGGAATGGCGTGGGATCGGGCGTGCCGGTCATCTCGGCGGCGCTTTTGCCGCAATGCGGTACGAAGGGGAAGCGCGGCTTGCCCGGCGGGTTTCCAGCGGTTAGGCCGCTGGGGAGCGCAAGGGGAGGATCATGGCTGTCGCGCAGTCGCATACGGGGGGCGTCGAAGGCACGCTGCGGGAGGTCCTGGCCGAAATACTCGGCCTCGATCCCGCGCAGGTTGCCGGCTTCGATGAAGCGACGCCGTTGTTCGGCGCGCTGCCCGAGTTCGACTCGCTTGCCGTCGCCGGCCTGCTGACGGAGCTTGAGGAACGGCTTGGTATCCTGATCGAGGACCATGAGGTGGACGCGGACATGATGGAGACGTTCGGCGCCTTGCTGGACTTCGTCACGGCGAAGGCGGCGTGAGCGCAGGACCGCTCCAGGACGCGGTCACTTTCACGCTGGAACGGCCCGACCGGGCGGCGCTGGAGGCGCAATGGCGGGCGCTGGAGGCCCGGAGTGACGTCACTTTCTTCCTGAGCTGGGACTGGATCGGCGCCTGGGTGGACGAGGCGGGCATGCCGGACCTGGTGCTGGCCGGACGTGCCGGCGGCGAGATCGTCTGCCTTGGCCTGCTGCGGCGGAGCGTGGACCGGCGGCACCGCTTCGTGCGCAGCCGGACGCTTCACCTTCATGCCACGGGGCGTGAAGATCAGGATGTTATCTTCATAGAATATAACGGTTTGTTGACCGACCGGCGCTTCGGCCCGCTTGAGGCGGACGCCATCGCCTTCCTTCGCTCGCGCCAAGCGGAGATCGGCCGGTTCGACGAGGTCAGCTTCGGCGGCTTTGCCGAGGACCGGTTCGAGGCGATGCAGGCAGCGGGGCTGCGCACCCACGTCCACGCGCTGAAAAGCACCGCTTATGCGGACCTGAAGGCGCTTCGGGACGGCGGCGGCGCGTATCTCGCCACGCTGAGCGCCAACACCCGCCAGCAGATCCGCCGCGCGGTGCGCATCTACGAGGCGCGCGGGCCCTTGGTGCTGGAGGCGGCACGCTCGGTGGAGGAAGCGCTCGGCTTTTTCGAGGCGATGGGGGTGCTTCACGAGGCGGCGTGGCGGGGCAAAGGCGATGACGGCGGCGCCTGGCGCTTCCCCTTCCTTGTCGCCTTTCACCGGCAGCTGATCGAGCGCTGCTTCGCGGGCGGCGGGGTGGAGATCGTGCGGGTCTCCTGCGGGGGCGAGGCGGTGGGCTACATTCATTGCCTGGTACGCGGCGGCTGGATCGGCAGCTACCTGTCGGGCTTTGCCTATGAGGCGGACAACAAGGTGAAGCCGGGGCTGGTGAGCTTTGCCATGTATATTCAACACCGGCTCGAGATTGGCGGCGACGTGTTCGATTTCCTGGCCGGGGACCATCGCTACAAGACGAGCCTTGGGACGCCCGGGCAGCGCCTGTACTGGTTCCGCGTGCAGGAGAAGCGGCCGCAGTTCCTCGCCGAGCGGGGGCTTCGCTGGGTGAAGCAGAAGGTGGAGCAGGTGCGTGGAGGCAAGGGGCAGACCTGACCCCTCCCCGTCACCCCCGCGAAAGCGGGGGTCCCGCTTCTTTTTCTATCCCGCTGCCTCAAGAAGGAAGAAGCGGGATTCCCGCTTTCGCGGAATGACGGGTGGGGGTTAAGCCGCGACGGCCGCTTCGAACTCGGCTTCGGCAAGGAAGCGCTCGGCATCCAGCGCGGCCATGCAGCCGGTGCCCGCGGCGGTGACGGCCTGGCGGTAGGTCTTGTCCATGACGTCTCCGCAGGCGAAGACGCCGGGGACGCTGGTGCGGGTGCTGCCGGTCTCGACTTCCATATAGCCGTCCTTGTCGAGGGCGAGCTTGCCCGCGAACAGCTCGGTGGCGGGCGAATGGCCGATGGCGACGAAGCCGCCGTCCACCTCGATGCGGCTGACTTCGCCGGTTTTGGTGTCGCGAAGATCGATCGCGGTCAGGCCCTCGGGCGTGCCGCCGGCGACGAACTGGTCGACTGCCTTGTTCCAAAGGATGTTGATGTTGGGGTGGGCGAACAGCCGGTCCTGCAGGATCTTCTCGGCACGAAGCGAATCGCGGCGGTGGATCAGCGTCACGTCGTGGCTGTGGTTGGTCATGTAGAGCGCTTCCTCGACCGCGGTGTTGCCGCCGCCGATCACCGCCACCTTCTTGCCCCGGTAGAAGAAGCCGTCGCAGGTTGCGCAGGCGGAGACGCCCTTGCCCTTGAGATGCTCTTCGCTGGGGAGGTTCAGCCACTTGGCCTGGGCGCCGGTGGCGATCACCAGCACGTCGCCGGTGTAGACGGTGCCGCCGTCGCCGATCAGGCGGAAGGGGCGCTGGGACAGATCGACCTCGACGATATGGTCCCACATCATCTTGGCGCCGACATGTTCCGCCTGAGCCTGCATCTGCTCCATCAGCCAGGGCCCCTGGATGACGTCCTTGAAGCCCGGATAATTCTCGACATCGGTGGTGGTGGTGAGCTGGCCGCCGGGCTGGATGCCCTGGACGACGATCGGCGCCATGCCGGCGCGGGCGCCGTAGATCGCCGCCGAGAGCCCCGCCGGGCCGGAGCCGAGAATGAGCATGCGCGTGGAATGGGTGGCGGCCATGGCGTCTCTTTGCGTCCTGAAAGGGGAGCTGATGGGTGCGAGATAGGGTCTCCCCCTCCCCTCGCGCAACCACCCATTTGCCCGGCTCCGGCGGCGCTGGTAAGGCCGCGTCAGTTCCGAATGCATCAAGAGGCTCCCCAATGAACGCGCCCGCCCAAATTCACGACAATCCCCTTGGCCTCGACGGCTTCGAGTTCGTCGAGTTTACCGGTCCCGATCCGGACGCGCTTGCGGGCTTGTTCACGGCTTTGGGCTTCACGCACATGGGCAATCACCGGTCCAAGAACGTGCGCCATTACGCGCAGGGCGACATCAACTTCATCCTCAACATGGACCCGGCCGGGCAAGCCGCCGACTTCCGCGCGGCGCACGGCCCATCCGCCAACGGCATGGCGTTCCGGGTGAAGGACGCGAAAAAGGCGTTCGAAATGGCGGTGGAGCGCGGCGCCGTTGCGGTGGACACGCCGCGCGGGCCGGGCGAACTGGAAATTCCCGCGATTGAAGGGATCGGCGGCTCCTATCTCTACCTCGTCGACCGCTACGGCGCAGAGCAGATTTACGACGTGGATTTCGAGCCGGTGGAAGGCGCGGTGCGCGACGGCAATGCGGTGGGGCTGCACACGCTCGACCACCTCACCCACAATGTGAACCGCGGCCGGATGACCTATTGGGCCGAGTTTTACGAGCGCACCTTCAACTTCCGCCAGATCCGCTATTTCGACATCGAAGGGCAGCAGACCGCCCTGGTTTCAAAGGCGATGACGGCGCCCGACGACAAGATCCGCATCCCCTTGAACGAAAGCCAGGACGAGCACAGCCAGATCGAGGAGTTCCTGCGCGAATATAAAGGCGAGGGAATCCAGCATCTTGCTCTGGCTACCGACGACATCTTCGCAACCGTGGACGCGCTTCGGGCCAACGGCATTCGCTTCCAGGACAGTCCGGACACCTATTTCGACATGATCGACGCGCGGCTTCCCGGCCACGGCCACAGCGTCGCCGAGATGCGCAAGCGGCGGGTGCTGATCGACGGCTCGCCCGAGACCGGCGAGGGCCTGCTGCTGCAGATCTTCACCGAGAACATGGTCGGGCCGATCTTCTTCGAGATCATCCAGCGCAAGGGCAATCAGGGCTTCGGCGAGGGCAATTTCAAGGCGTTGTTCGAATCGATCGAGCTCGACCAGATCCGCCGCGGTGTGCTCCCCGCGACGGGGGATCATGGCTGAGCCCGGCGATCCGGAAGGCGGCGGCGGCGGTCCCGTCGCCATCGCCCATGTCTACAGCCAGGTCGAAGCGGACGTGATCGCGGCGACGCTTCAGGCCTATGGCTTCACCGTGGTGGCGGGAAGCCGGGGCGTTATTTCGGTGATGCCCGACCTGATGGTGGCGCTTGGCGGCATCCCGATCGCGGTTCCGGCCGGCGAGGCGGAGGACGCAATCGCGCTGATGGCGGAGATCGACTCCGGCTGGAGCTGCCCGGAGGCGCCGTTCGACGACAATTCGGCGGTCAACGGCGCGGTTTCGCTTGGCGCCACCCTGCTCGGCGGGGTGCCGATGCCGCGGGTGGAAGGCGATTATGCCTGGCGGCGGCGTCAGCCCGGGCCGGGGCCCTCGGCGCGGTAATCGAGGTTGCGGCTGTGCAGGGTGCGCGGCGCGCCGGCATCCATATCCTCACGCAACGCTTCCATCAGTGCCGCGAGGCTGCGCTGCGTCTTTTCCGGCAGGCACAGGAAGGCGGACAGGAGCCGCGTCGCCTGATCGCCGAGCCGTCCGCTTTCGGTGCGCTGTCCGGTGAGGACGTAAAGGACATCCACATTGGCGTCGGCAAGACGCGCCAGGTAGTCGGCGCGAAGCTCCCGCCGGTCGTTCTCGTAAAGGCTTTGTTTTGGAACGTCCGTGCCGACAAGCGCCGCGAAATCCGCCTGCTTCAGCCCCAGTCTTTTACGTTCTTCAGCGAGTCGCGCCCCGTAACTCATCGCTTTTGCAGAATCCCTCAAGAAGATTCATCCACTTTGGAGGATTTATAGTGGAAGTGTCGGTGAGGTATTGCACAAGCCTCCTCCCAATGTCTCGCAAAAGCGGGGAATTTCGCCGCCGACGCGCCGATGCGCGGGAGCGGGTCTCGCTCGCAACCGTGCGAGAGGCCTGTCGAAGTGCATGCTTCAATCGATTTCGGTGGAAATGGTAGCGGAGGAGGGACTTGAACCCCCGACACGCGGATTATGATTCCGCTGCTCTAACCAGCTGAGCTACTCCGCCCCAGTGGGCTCGCGCCGCGGCTCGGCCGGCGGGCGTGGCGGGCTATAGGCAGGGCGGCATGGCTGGTCAACCGCGCTCACACAGGCGTCCGCCGACAGGGCTTCTCCGCCCGGCGCCCTCCCGGGAACCGCGCCGCCCTCCCCACGTTTGCCGCACGATTGGAGAGCCCGTTTATGGAATTGCTGACCCCGCTTGAGACGCTGTGCCGGATCATCATCCGTGCCCGCGAGAACGAGGCCCAGGTGCCCGCTCAGGATCCGGACGACGATGCCGACAACGTCGACGATTTCGAGGACGAGGACGGCGGCGGCGGCGGGCTTTCGGCGCTGGAGGATGAGCTCAACGACGTCGAGGAGGAGCTGCGCGCGACGCTCGACGACCTCGCCGACGACCAACTCGCGGAGACGCTTGCGCTGGCGTGGGTCGGCCGCGGCACGTTCGACGTCAGCGAATGGGACGATGCAACCGCGGAAGCGAACGACATCGATCCGGAGAGCTCGATCGACGAGCTGCTCGACATGCCGCTGCTCGCCTCGCACCTCGAGGCGGGGCTGGCGGCGTTCGACTATAGCTGCGACGGCCTCGGCCAGCTCGACTAGCCCCGCCGCTCAGCCCCGGAAGGTGTAGGCCTTCACCCGTTCCCAGGGGCCGCCGAGGTAGCGCCAGCTCGCGAGGCCGCGGATGGCGAGCGGGCGCGGTTCGAAGGTGGCGCGCAGCTGGGCCTGGAGGCGCTTGGCCTCCTTGGGCTCTACCTTGTTCTGGATGGTGATGTGCGGGCGCCAGTGGGCCTGGTCCTGCGGGGTGAGGAGGCCGCGCAGCGCTTCGGCGAGGTCGTGGCGGATGTCCTCCAGCTCCTCGCTGTCGACGCGGTAAGCGGTACCGGCGCCGAGATCGATGATGCTTGCGATTGTCGCGCGCGGCGGCGGCGCGGCGGCGAAGGCGGCGAGGCGGCGGCCGAGCTCCGGCGCGACATCGGGTGGGAGGTGGTGAAACAAGGTGAGGTGCGCGGGCACCTGGTTGCGCTCCGGCGGGAAGTGGGCGCGGCGCATCTCCTGCAGCCAGCCATTGTCGCTGTCGCCGAAGGTAGCGGTGACGATCAGGGGCGCGGGCCGGGAACTCAGATTTCCACCTGGCTGCCGAGCTCCACCACCCGGTTGGGCGGGAGCTTGAAGAATTCCATGGCGCTTTCCGCGTTGCGCAGCATCCAGGAGAAGAGCCGTTCGCGCCACACCGCCATGCCGGGCTTGGCCGATGCGATCAGGGTCTGGCGGGCGAGAAAGAAGCTGGTGTCCATCATCCGAAACTGCGGGCCGCAGCTTTCCACCCGGACCAGGGCGGCGGGCACGTCGGTTTCCTGCATGAATCCGTAGCGGATGATCAGCCGGTAGAAGCCATTGCCAAGGTCGATCATGTCGAAGCTGCTTGCGTCCTCGACATACGGCACGTCCTCGATCCGGACGGTCAGCAGCAGCACCCGGTCGTGCAGCACCTTGTTGTGCTTTAAATTGTGGAGCAGCGCATGGGGAACGCCGTCCGATGTGGTGGTCATGAACACGGCGGTTCCGGGAACGCGGGTGGCGCTGGTCGCGGCGGATTTGACGAAGATCTCGACCGGCATGGCGGCCTCGTTCATCCGCTTGATCATCAGCTTGCGGCCGCGCGCCCAAGTGGTGAGGAACGTAAAGGCGATCACTCCGATCAGCAGCGGGAACCAGCCGCCGTCAGGCACCTTGGTAAGGTTCGCCGCGAAGTAGGCGACGTCGACCAGGAAGAAGACCCCGAGCAGCGGCACGGCGAGCCACGGGCGCCATTTCCACAAGGAGAACAGCACCACGGTGAGCAGGCAGGTGTCGATGAACATCGCGCCCGTGACGGCAATCCCGTAAGCGGCGGCGAGATCGGAGCTGGTCTTGAAGAACAGGACCAGGAGGATCACCATCACCATCAGCGCCCAGTTGATCACCGGTATGTAGATCTGGCCGGCGGCGGACGCGCTGGTGTGGAGGATGCGGAGGCGCGGAATGAAGCCGAGCTGCATCGCCTGCTGGGTGACGGAGAACGCGCCGGACAGAACCGCCTGGCTGGCGATGATCGTTGCCATGGTGGCGAGGATCACGAGGGGGAGGCGCAACGTTTCCGGCGCAAGCAGGAAGAAGGGGTTCTTGATCGCCACCTCGGCGGAGGCCGGATCGAGAGCAAGGATCATCGCGCCCTGCCCCATATAATTGAGCATCAGAGCCGGCATCGCGAAGAACAGCCAGGAGACGCCGATCGGCTTGCGCCCGAAATGGCCCATGTCGGCATACAATGCCTCGGCGCCGGTCACCGCCAGCACCACCGAGCCGAGCGCAAGAAAGGCCGACAAGCCGTCTTGGAGGAAGAAGTTGACCGCGTTGAGCGGGTTCAGCGTTTCGAGGATGATCCCCGGCATGGCGACGATGTGGACGATGCCGAGTACTGAAATGGTCGCGAAATAGACCAGCATGATAGGCCCGAACAGCGCGCCGACCTTGGCAGTGCCGACCGACTGGATTGCGAACAGGCAGACGAGAATACCGACCGCGATCGGCACCACGAACGGCGCGAAGCTCGATTCAACGGTGGTGAGACCCTCGACCGCCGACAGAACCGACATCGCAGGCGTGATCATCGCATCGCCGTAGAAGAGCGCGCAGGCGAAAACGCCGAGCAGGACGATTCCGGCCGTCCACTTGCGGGTGCTGCCTTCCGACTTGCGGTTGATCAGCGCGAGAAGGGCGAGGCTGCCGCCCTCCCCCTTATTGTCGGCGCGCATGATCACCATGACGTATTTGAAGGTCACGACGATCATCATCGACCAGAAGATCAGGCTGAGCACGCCGACGATCTCCGCCGGGCCATGGGCGAGTGCATGGTGCCCGGAGAAGGTTTCGCGGAATGCGTAGATCGGGCTGGTGCCGATGTCGCCGAAGACGATGCCGATCGCGCCAAGCGCCAGCCGGGCAAGGCCGGACGGCGGATGGTGCCCGGCGGGACGGTCCGCGGGCTGCTCTTGGGTGGCGGCGCTGCTATTCATCGACTGCGAAGGGGACGGACGTCCGACTTTCCTCTCGTCTCGCCGTGGGGGCGCCATGGCGGCGGGGGCAGTAGCACTGCCCGAAACGTTCCGCAACGGCGACAAAGGGTGAAGCCGGAGCTATAGGCGCGCCAAAGCAGAAACGAACAGGAGTATGGATATGCGCGTCGGCGTGCCCAAGGAAATCAAGAATCACGAATATCGAGTAGGCCTTACCCCCGGATCGGTGGCCGAGCTGGTCAGCGCCGGCCATGAGGTGATCGTCGAGACTCAGGCCGGGATGGGCATCGATTTCGACGACCAGGCCTACATCGACGCCGGCGCTCGGATCGCACCCGATGCCGCCGCCACCTTTGCCGGCGCCGACATGATCGTGAAGGTGAAGGAGCCGCAGCCCCAGGAGATCGCGCTGCTCGAGTCGCGCCACCTGCTTTTCACCTACCTCCACCTCGCCCCCGATCCAGAGCAGGCCAAGGGCCTGATGGCATCGGGCGCGACCTGCATCGCTTATGAAACCGTGACCGCCAACGACCGCTCGCTGCCGCTCCTCAAGCCGATGAGCGAAGTGGCGGGGCGCATGTCGATCCAGGTCGGCGCGCATTATCTTGAAAAGGAACAAGGCGGCCGCGGCGTGCTCTTGGGCGGCGTTCCGGGCGTCGCGCCGGCCAAGGTGGCGATCCTCGGCGGCGGCGTGTCGGGCGTCAACGCGGCGCAGATGGCGGTCGGCATGCGCGCCGACGTCACCATCTACGACATTTCAAACGCCCGGCTGGCCGAGCTCGACATGTTCTTCGGAAGCCAGATCAAGACGGCCTACGCGTCCAAGGCGGCGATCGCCAAGGCGGTGGCCGAGGCGGAGGTGGTGATTGGCGCGGTGCTGGTGCCGGGCGCCGCCGCGCCGAAGCTGGTCACCCGCGACATGCTCAAGACCATGAAGCGCGGATCGGTGCTGGTTGATATCTCGATCGACCAGGGCGGCTGCTTTGAAACGTCCAAGGCGACGACGCACGACAATCCGGTCTACGTGATCGACGGGGTTATTCATTATTGCGTGGCGAACATGCCGGGTGCGGTGGCGCGGACATCGGCGTTCGCGCTTAACAACGCGACCTTGCCGTTTGTGCTGAAGCTGGCGAATCTGGGCGCGCAAGGCGCGATGGCGGCCGATCCGCACCTTGCCGCCGGCCTCAACGTGTCGGGCGGCAAGATTCGCCACCAGGCGGTGGCAGAAGCGCTCGGGGTGCCGTTCGAAGCAGCCTGAGTGGGGCCACGCTGAGCCGAGCCCCTACTTCGTCACCCCCGCGAAAGGGGGATCCCGCTTCTTTCATCCTGGGTAAGCGCCCAAGGATAGAAGAGAAGAAGAAGCGGGTTTCCCGCTTTCGCGGGAATGACGGGTGGGTGGCTCGTCGGGCGCTGGAGCGGCTCAGGCCGCCCAGTCGCGGCGGGCGTAGCCCATCGCGTAGAGGACGGACGTAAGATCGCCATGCTCGATCCGCGCGCCCGCGGCGGCCACCGCGGCAGCCTTGGCGTGGTAAGCGATGCCGAGGCCTGCTTCGCGGAGCATCGGGATGTCGTTGGCGCCGTCGCCGATGGCGACGGTCTCCTGCGGTGCAAGCCCGCGCTCAATCCGCGCATCGAGCAGCGCCAGGCGCTTCGCCTCCGCGCCGACGATCGGCACATCCACCTCGCCGGTCAGGCGCTCGTTCTCGATGCCGAGCCGGTTGGCGACCACCCGATCGAAGCCGATCTCGGCGCCCACCGGGTCGGCGAAGCGGGTGAAGCCGCCCGAGACCAAGATGGTCAGCGCGCCATCGCGGCGCATTGTGCGGACCAGCGCCGTAGCTCCAGGGGTGAGACGGACCCGCTCGGCCCGGCAGCGGTCGATTGCCGACGCTTCCAGCCCCTCCAGCAGGGCGACTCGGGCGCGCAGGGCTTCCTCGAAGACGAGTTCGCCGCGCATCGCCCGTTCGGTGACTTCTGCGACCTCGGCTTTGAGGCCGGCGTAATCGGCGAGCTCGTCGATGCATTCGACGGTGATCATGGTGGAGTCCATGTCGGCGACCAGCAATTTGCGGCGGCGGTTGGCCTCGCCCTGGACGATTACGTCGGTTTCTCCGAGCAGCCCCTCCAGCGCGGTTCGGGCGTGGCGCGGATCGCCGGCGAAGAGGATGTCGCAGGCCTTTTCGTCCTCCACCCAGGAGCGGCCTTCAAGCCCCATGCCGGCCCCGCGAAGGGCGTCTTCCGCAGCTGAAATATCGCCGCCGGACAGGCGCTGTGCTGCTATCAAGGTGGCGATGAACATGGACGACCCTTCCAAACCCCCGCTGGCGCTCATTGCAGGGCCGACGGCGAGCGGCAAGTCGGCGCTTGCGCTCGCGCTTGCGGAAAAGACCGGCGGGGTGATCGTCAACGCCGACAGCGCACAGGTGTATCGGGATTTGCGGATCGTCTCGGCGCGGCCGGGGGTGGAGGAGGAAAGGCGGGTGGCGCACCGCCTCTACGGCTATCGGGACGGGCCCCTCGCCTGCTCGGCGGCGGACTGGGCGGCGGATGCGAAGCACGAGATTGCGGCGGCGCATGCGGCGGGGACGCTGCCGATCCTGGTGGGTGGCACCGGGCTTTACATCCGGACCCTGCTGGACGGCATCGCGCCGGTGCCCGCGATCGATCCAGAGGTGCGCGAAGGTGTGCGGAACATGCCGGTTGCCGAGGCCTTCGAAGCGCTCGGTGGCGAGGATGCAGAGGCCGCCGCGCGACTCCGCCCCACTGATACCACGCGAGTCCAGCGCGCTTTGGAGGTGGTACGGTCCACGGGCAAGCCGCTGGCCGAGTGGCAGAAGGAGCGTAGCGGCGGCATTGCTGGCGGCGTCGCCTTGCGCCCGCTCCTTCTCCTGCCGCCCCGCGACTGGCTTTATGCGCGCTGCGACGGGCGCTTCGAGGAAATGATGTCCGAAGAAGGACTTGCCGAGGTTGGTTCACTTCTGACGAGAAAGCTTGACCCTGCACTGCCGGTGATGAGGGCGATCGGGGTGCGCGAAGTGGCGGCCTTTCTCTCCGGTCAACTAAGCCGCAACGAGGCGCTTGCTGCCGGGCAAGCCGCGACCCGCCAATATGCCAAGCGCCAATATACCTGGTTCGCCAACCAGCCGCCCGCCGAATGGCCGCGCTTCCGCGACGCGCCGGAGGGTGCTGGCTTCAACGCGGCGCTGGGGCTTCTCCTCCGCCCCGCAATCGCCTAGCCCCGCACCCATGCAAGTCTTCCTTGATGCCGACGCCGACCTGGCGCTGATCCGCGGACGCCGGGTGGCGGTGATCGGCTACGGCAACCAGGGCCGTGCCCAGGCGCTCAACCTGCGCGACAGCGGGGTGGCGGTGACCGTTGCCCTCCCCGCTGGCTCAGGGAGCCGGGCGCGTGCCGCGGAGGATGGATTTGGCGTCATGACGTCAGCCCAAGCCTGCGCAGAGGCGGATCTTGCGGTGGTGCTCGCCGCCGACGAGGACCAGGCGCGCATCTACGAGGATGAGATCGCGCCCAACCTCCGCCAGGGCGGCGCGCTGGTCTTCGCCCACGGGCTTAACATCCACTTCAAGCTCATCGTGCCCCGCTCCGATCTCGACATCCTGCTCGTCGCGCCCAAGGGACCGGGCACGGCCTTGCGAAGCGAGTACCAAGCGGAACGCGGCCTTATCGCGCTGTTCGCGGTGGCGCAGGACGCGACCAGCGGTGCGCAGGCGCTCGCCCTATCCTATGGCGCGGCGCTCGGCAGCGGCCGCGCCGGCATGCTGCCGACCAGCTTCGCGGAGGAATGCGAGGCCGATCTGTTCAACGAACAGGCGGTGTTGTGGGGCGCCATTCCCGAACTGATCTACGCCGGGTTCGAGACCCTCGTGGACGCCGGGTTCGCACCGGAAATTGCGTATTTCGAGTGCCTTACGGAAGTGAAGTTGCTAGCCGATCTCATCGCCGAACGCGGCATCGCCGGCATGCAGAAGGCGATCAGCAACACCGCCGAGTTCGGCGCACTGAAAGGCGGCACCCGCATCGTCAACGCCGACACCCGAACCGAAATGCGCCGAATTCTGCGCGAAGTGCGCAGCGGCGCCTTTGCCGAGGAATTGCTGGAGGACGCCAAGGCGGGATACCCGCGGCTCAAGGCCAACCGGGCCAAAGCCGCAGCGCACCCCGTCGAGGCGGTGCGAGAGAGGTTACGAGCGCTCACGAACAATTCTTAGATTGGGAGGGGCTTCGTTGGCCATCTCCTCTCCGAGTAGCGGTTCAAGGCGTCAAACCCCCCGGGGTGCACGTTTATGCTTGAGTACCATCTTTTTAAGAATTCCAAGTAATTGCGAACTCCTTCATCGGTGCATACTCTAAATATATAATAGTTGAAGAAATCCATTTCAGAATCGGTGAGATGTTTTTTGAAGTATAACTCACACACAAGATCTAGAGCGGTGAGCAATTTATCCAGCGCCCGTTCGTCCGATGACTCTTCAAATGCGTCGTCGTACCTAAAGTTCCCGTACTCAATCTTGTAGAATACTCCATAGGCCTGCTCATCGGTCTGGATATCCCGAACAAGATCTCTGAGCAGCCGAGCACGCTCCGCACGGACAGATTGCTTAAACTGTCGTAGACCGAAGACAATACCCATACCAGTGACAATGAGGAGAGCTAAGTCCAAATGGTCGGAAGGGCCGAGCTTGGAAAGCCACAAATACGCTTTCTCCAACATTTCATTTCCTCCCGAACAGTTTCTCGATGTCGCCGTGGGCAAGCTTCACCCAGGTCGGGCGGCCGTGGTTGCATTGGCCCGAGTGGGGGGTGACTTCCATTTCGCGGAGCAGGGCGTTCATTTCGGCGACCGAGAGGATGCGGCCGGCGCGGACGGAGCCGTGGCAGGCCATGGTGGCGGCGACGAGGTTGAGCTTTTCCTTCAGGCTGAGCGCTTCGTCGAAGGCGGCGAGGTCGTCGGCGAGATCGGTGACGAGGCCTCGGACGTCGCGGGTGCCGAGCAGTGCCGGGGTGGCGCGGACCAGGATGGCGCGGGGCCCGAAGCGTTCGAGCTCCAGGCCCATTTCGGCGAGCTCGGCGGCGCGGGCCTCCAGGCGGTCGCAGGCGCTTTCGTCGAGCTCCACCACTTCGGGGAGGAGCAGGGCTTGACGGGCGACTCCGCCGTTCGCCATGGCGCGGCGCATGCGTTCCAGAACGAGGCGCTCGTGAGCGGCGTGCTGGTCGACCAGGACGAGGCCGTCTTCGGCCTCAGCGACGATGTATGTGGCGGCGACCTGACCGCGGGCGACTCCGAGGGGGTAGCGGCCGGCTTCGGGCGGCGCGCCGGCGGCGGCTTCGGCGCGGGCCTGGGGGAGGTAGTCGGCATGGGCTTCGTGAAAGGCGCTAAGCCCCGCCCCTTGGGTCCCATCAAAGTAGTACTTTGATGGGTGCCCTTCAGGGGAGGGGTTTGGGGAGGGGCCTGTGGGATGGAACAGCGTCGGCCGTCCGTAGAGCGACATTCCCCTCCCCAACCCCTCCCTTGAAGGGGAGGGGCTATGCCTTTGCCAGGGCACGTTGACCGCGGCCGGCTGGGCGCTTCGGAAGCCGCCTTCGTCAAGGGCGTGGCGCAGGCCGCCGATGATCAGGCCGCGGATCAAGGCGGGCTCGCGGAAGCGGACTTCGGTTTTGGCCGGGTGGACGTTGACGTCCACCTCCTCCCCGGGAAGGTCGATGAACAGGGCGACCACCGGATGGCGGTCGCGGGCGAGCATGTCCTGATAGGCGGCCCGGAGCGCTCCGATCAGCAGCCGGTCCTTTACGGGCCGGCCGTTGACGAACAGATATTGGTGGTCGGCGACGCCGCGGTTGAAGGTCGGCAGCGAGGCGACGCCGCCGAGCATTGCCGAACCGCGGGCATAGTCCACCGCAACGCTGTTCTCGAACAAGGCGCGGTCGGTGAGCGCCGCCACCCGCCCCGGACGGTCCTCGCCGGGCTGCACGGAAAGGTTGCGGCGGCCGTCATGCTCAAGGGTGAAGCCGATGTCCGGCCGCGCCATGGCGAGGCGCTTCACCACATCGACGCAGGCGGCATATTCGGAGCGGTCGGAGCGCAGGAACTTGCGGCGCGCCGGCACCCGGGCGAACAGGTCCTCGACCAGGATTCGCGTGCCGGGCGGGAGCGCGGCGGGCCCCTCCCCCGTCACCTGGCCATTGTCCACCACCCGCGACCAGCCGTCGGCGCCGCGCACCCGGCTCTCAATGCTCAGCCGCGCAACGCTCGCGATCGACGGCAAGGCCTCGCCGCGAAAGCCGAGCGTGGTCACCGCCTCAATCTCCTCACCGGGCAGCTTGGAGGTGGCGTGGCGTTCCAAGGCGAGCGCCATTTCGTTCCGGTCCATCCCGCATCCGTCGTCCACCACTTCGATGCGGCCGATGCCGCCCTGGCCCAGCGACACGGCGATGCGGGTGGCGCCGGCGTCGATCGCATTCTCCACCAGCTCTTTCAGCGCGCTGGCGGGGCGTTCCACCACTTCGCCGGCGGCGATGCGGTTGACGAGATGCTCGGGAAGGCGGCGTATTGACATGCCTTTTCCTCTAACCCAAGCGGCGCCCTCCCGCGAGGGCGTCGTTTACCTTTCGGTGGCGCGGAGAGCGGGCGCAATCTATAGAGACACCATTCGGGCGGGGCCGGCGTTTTTCAGCCCGATTCCCGCTGTGCCAGGAAGTGAGACAAAGCCACCATGTCCTTCATGCGTTTCTTCAAATTCCCCTCCCACGACATGGCCATCGACCTCGGCACCGCCAACACGGTTGTTTACGTTCGCGGTCGCGGCGTGGTTCTGAACGAACCGTCGGTGGTCGCCATCGAGACGATCAACGGCGTCAAGCGCGTAAAGGCGGTCGGTGACGACGCCAAGATGATGATGGGCAAGACCCCCGACCAGATCGAAGCGATCCGCCCGCTTCGCGACGGCGTGATCGCGGACATCGATGTCGCCGAGCAGATGATCAAGCACTTCATCCAGAAGGTCCACGGCAAGCGCCGCTTTCCGCGCTGGCCGGAAATCGTGATCTGCGTTCCCTCGGGCTCCACCTCGGTCGAGCGCCGCGCGATCCGCGACGCCGCCTCCAACGCCGGTGCATCGCAGGTGTGGCTGATCGAAGAGCCGATGGCCGCCGCGATCGGCGCCGACATGCCGGTCACCGAGCCGATCGGTTCGATGGTGGTCGATATCGGCGGCGGCACCACGGAAGTCGCCGTGCTGTCGCTGCGCGGTCTTGCCTACACCACCTCCGTCCGCGTCGGCGGCGACAAGATGGACGAGGCGATTTCCTCCTACGTCCGCCGCAACCACAACCTTCTGATCGGCGAAGCCACGGCCGAGCGGATCAAGAAGCAGGTCGGCATCGCCAAGCCGCCGCCCAATGGCGGCGATGGCTTGAGCGTCCACATCAAGGGCCGCGACCTGGTCAACGGCGTGCCCAAGGAAATCGTCATCAACCAGCGCCAGATCGCCGAAGCGCTTTCGGAACCGGTCGGCACCATCGTCGAGGGCGTCCGGATCGCGCTTGAGAACACCGCGCCGGAGCTTGCCGCCGACATCGTAGACCAGGGCATCGTGCTGACCGGTGGCGGCGCTTTGCTGCAGGGCCTGGACGAAGTGCTTCGCGACGAGACGGGCTTGCCCGTCACCGTTGCGGAGGATCCGCTGACCTGCGTCGCCATCGGCACCGGCCGGGCGCTGGAGGAGGAAATCTTCCGCGGCGTTCTCCAAACCGCCTGAGCCGAGGGGCAAGTAGATCATGGCGCCGCCATCGGCCCGGCGCCCCGGCTTTTCCCGCAGGGCGCAATACGGACGGTTCTTCGGCTATGTGGTAGCCGCGGCGGGGGTGCTGTTCGCTGTGCTGTTCCTTTCGGTCGTCGATCCGGCCGGCTACAACGCGCTGAAGGGCGCCGCGCTTGACGCAACCAAGCCGATCACGTCGGGCGGGCGCAGCGTGTCGAACTTCTTTTCCGGGATCGGCAGCACGGTCGGCAATTACTTCAACGCGGGCTCGCAAAATGCCGAGCTCAAGCGCCAGCTCCAGGCCGCCCGGCGCGGCACCATCCAGGCCCGCGCCACCGAGCTTGAGAACGGGCGGCTGAAGGCTCTCCTCAGGCTCGCCGGTGAAAGCGACGCTGAAGTGGCGGTGACCCGGGTCGTCGGCTCCTCGTTCGATTCGGTGCACCGGCTCGCCACTCTGTCCGTGGGCTCCTCCTCCGGAGTCCAGCCCGGCATGCCGGTGCGCGCGCCCGACGGGCTGGTCGGGCGGGTGATCGAAACCGGCCGCTGGGCGGCGCGGGTGCTGCTGGTCAGCGACGGGGCGAGCAACATCCCGGTCCGCCTGGTTCGCGACGGAACGCCGGCCATTGCCATGGGCGACGGCCAAGGCTCGGTGGAACTGAAGACGCTGGAAGTCGGCAAGAACCCGTTCCGGCGCGGCGACATTCTGGTGACTTCCGGCGTCGGCGGCGTCTACCCGCCGAACATCCCGGTCGCGATCGTTGCCAGGGTCGAAGGCGACCGCACCTTTGCCAAGCCGCTTGCCGACCCGTCGGCGGCCGATTTCGCGATGGTGCTGCGCCCCTATCAACCGATCGCCGACCAGCCGCTCTCGCCCCAGACCAATGCGGCGTTGACCGGAACCGCGCAATGAGCCGCATCGCCGGCTCCAGCAGCGACGTCGCGTGGATGGGGATGCGGCGGCAGTGGGTTCCGGTCGCCTCCACCCTGCTCGCCGCCTTGCTCGATACCCTGCCGATCGTCGCGACGACGCCGCTGGTCCCCGATTTCGCCTTTCTGGTGCTGATCGCCTGGCGGCTGCTTCGGCCGGAAATCTGGCCGGCCTGGGCGGCGCTTCCCCTCGGCCTGTTCAACGATCTCGTGTCGGGCCATCCCCTCGGGGAATCGATGGCGCTGTGGACGGCAATCTTCCTGCTGCTGGAGCTGGCCGACAGCCGCACCGGCTGGCGCGATCACTGGATCGACTGGCTGTTCGCGGCGGTCGCGATCCTTGCCCACGGCTTTGGCGGCTGGTTCATCGCGCGGCAGATGCACAGCCGGGCCGAGTTCGTCATCCTCCTCCCCCAGATCTGCCTTTCGATCCTCGCTTATCCATTGGTGGCGCGATTGGTGGTCGGGCTCGACCGATGGCGGCTGGCGCGATGAGCCGGCGCTACCAGCCCATCGTCACCGAGAACAACCAGGTCTATACCTTCACCCGCCGCGCGCTGGTGGTGGGCGGGCTGCAGGGCGTGCTCGCCACCGGCCTTGCCGCGCGCATGGGCTGGATCGCAATCCACGAAAACGAGCGCTGGAAGCTGCAGTCCGAATCCAACCGGGTGCAGATGCGGCTGATCCCGCCGCGGCGGGGCTGGCTGGTCGATCGCGCGGGGCAGCCGATCGCGATCAACCGCTCCGATTTCCGGGTCGATCTGATCCCCGATCGCCTCAAGGAGCCGGACCGGATCCTCGCCGAGCTCGTCCGGCTGCTCGATCTCCCGCCCGACGAGGTCGAGCGGATCAAGGAGGAGCTGGGCCGCGCCGCCGGCTATCAACCGGTGCCGGTCGCCGAGAATTTGCCGTTCGAGAAATACGCCGCGGTCACCGTGCGCCTGCCCGAACTGCCGGGCGTGGCCCCGTTGCGCGCCTTTTCCCGCTTCTACCCCGATGGCGCGGCGGTCGCCCACCTCGTCGGTTATGTCGGAACGCCGAACAAGGAGGAATATGAAAAGGAGAACAAGCTCCCCCTCCTGATCACGCCGGGCTTCAAGATCGGCAAAGAGGGGCTGGAAAAGACCATGGAGCCGCGGCTGCGCGGCAAACCCGGCGCCCAGCGGGTCGAGGTCACTGCCGGCGGCACCCTGGTGCGCGAGCTTTCGACGCTTCAGGACGTCAGCGGCAGCCCGCTTGCCCTCACCGTGGATGCCGGCCTGCAGACCTTTGCCGCGCGCAGGCTTGGCGAGGAATCCGGCTCGGTGGTGGTGCTCGATTGCCTGACCGGCGACATTCTCGCGCTCGCCTCCATGCCGGCCTACGATCCCAACAACTTCACCGACGGCATCAGCCAGAACGAATGGAAGATGCTTGCCCAGGATGAGCGCCACCCGCTGATCAACAAGGCGCTGAACGGCCTTTACCCGCCCGGATCGACCTTTAAGCCGATGGTTGCGATGGCGATCCAGCAGGCGGGGATCGATCCGACGGCGCGGATTAACTGCCCCGGCGGATTCCAGCTCGGCAACCGTTTCTTCCGCTGCCTCGGCCGCCACGGCTCGATGAACATGCACACGGCGATCGCCAAGAGCTGCAACACCTATTTCTACGCCATGGGCCGTCGCGCCGGGATCGACATCATCTCGGATATGGGCAAGCGCCTCGGCTTCGGCCAGAAGTTCGATCTGCCGGTGGTGTCCCAGAATTACGGCACCATGCCGAGCGCACCGTGGAAAAAGGCGCGCTTCGAAAAGGGCAGGAAGCTGGTCGAGCGGCCCGACTGGACCGAATCCGACACGCTCAACACGTCGATCGGCCAGGGCTTCGTGATCGTGAACCCGCTGCAGCTTGCCGTCATGGTCGGCCGGGTCGCCTCCGGCCTCGACATCCAGCCCCACATCGTGCGCGCCAAGCGGCCGCCCCCTGCCCCCCTGCCCTTTGCCAAGGCGCATTTCGAAGCCGTGCGCAGCGGCATGTGGGAAGTTGTAAACGGCGCCGGCACCGCCGGGCGAAGCCGGCTCGAGCTGCCCGGCATCGAGATGGGCGGCAAGACCGGCACCGCGCAGGTGCGGCGCATCACCGGATCGCAGCGCGGCCAGTCGGGCGACTGGAAATATCGCGATCACGGCCTGTTCGTCTGCTTCGCGCCGACCGCCAACCCGCGCTACGCCTGTTCGGTGGTGATCGAGCACGGCATGGGCGGTGCCCGCGCCGCGGCGCCGGTGGCGAAGGACGTCTTGACCTACCTGTTCGACAAGGAGCGGGCGATGGCCTCGCTCACCAAGTTCGAGGCGCAATGGGGCGGCACCATGGCCGAGCGTATGGCGGCGCGCGCGCAGCGCTGGCTCGCCGCCAACGCCGCGCCCAAGCCGCCCGAGGGCACGCGCTGATGCGGCATGGGTTCGTACCCGGCGCAATCGCCGATCTGCCCTGGGGCATGCTGGCGATCGTCTTCACGCTCGCCGGTGCCGGCATTCTCGGCCTTTATTCGGCGGCGGGGGGATCGCTCTTCCCCTGGGCGCTGATGCACGCCGCGCGCTTCACCGCGTTTCTCAGCCTGGCGTTCTTCCTGTCGCGATTTCGGATGCAGACCTTTCACGACCTTGCCTGGCTTGGCTATGCCGGCGGGATCGTGCTCCTCATCCTGACCCTGATTTTGGGCGTGATCGGTGGCGGGGCACGAAGCTGGCTGGAGCTCGGCTTTCTGCGATTGCAGCCTTCGGAGCTGATGAAGGTCAGCATCGTGCTGGTCCTTGCCCGATTTTACAGCCACATCCCGCCGCGCGAGACTCGCCGCTTCTCCGCGATCTGGCCGGTAGGTATGTTTCTTGCGCCGCCGATCGGGCTGATCCTGCTCCAGCCCGATCTCGGCACCACCATGCTGATCGTGCTCAACACCGTGGCGCTGATGTTCATGGCGGGCCTGCCCTTGCGGCTGTTCATCGGCGGCGGGCTTCTGGTCGGCGCGGCACTGCCGCTCGTCTACCACACGCTGCTCTTGCCCCACCAGCAGGAGCGGGTTTTGATCTTCCTCAACCCGGAAGCCGATCCCTTGGGTTCGGGCTACCACCTCACCCAGTCCAAGATCGCGATCGGGTCGGGCGGCATCTTCGGCAAAGGCTTCCTGAACGGCACCCAGAGCCACCTTCATTACCTGCCCGAACAACATACCGACTTCATCTTCTCGGCAATCGCCGAGGAATGGGGCCTGGTCGGCGGCGTGTTCCTGATCGTGTTATTCTTCCTGCTCCTCAAGTGGGGTATGGGCGTTGCGCTCGACGCCAAGGGCAAGTTCGAGCGGCTCGTCGCGGCCGGGCTCAGCCTCACCATCTTCTTCTACATCGCCATCAACCTGATGATGGTGATGGGCCTCGCGCCGGTGGTGGGCATCCCCCTTCCCCTCGTCTCCTACGGCGGTTCGGCGATGCTGACGGTGATGATCTGCCTCGGCATCTTGATGGCGATCGACCGCGGCAACCGGGCGGAGCGCAACCGGCGCTGAACAGGCGAGAGAGGCGCTTGCAATCCCCCTCCGCCCCCACTAGACGGCCCATCTGCCCAGCAAGGCACGGACGCATAGCTCAGTTGGTAGAGCAGCTGACTCTTAATCAGCGGGTCCTAGGTTCGAGCCCTAGTGCGTCCACCACCTTTTCAACGGTTTTGGCTCCTTCGCTGTCCAGCGGCAGCCGGCTCGCCCACCGCCTTCCTCTTTTCGGTTGCCCTGCTTCAGGCGGCTGCCCGTCAACGGCCGTTTCCATGAAGGGACCAGCCGCTTCCGCAATTGCATGCGGGGAATAGCAGACATCTACTATGCGCCCGCTCACAGTCTCGGCAGGGACACGTCGAGTCGGACCGCTTCAGCCTCATTGCGTTCGAGCGGGTGCCTGGGGTGCCACAGGGCTCCGGCACTAGCCGCCCGCAATTTCGAAGACGCCCTGCGGTGTTCGATGTTCCCGCTTGTCAGAGCAGGAAGTGCTGGCTGCCCCAGAGAATGTCGGAGTGGTTCGACACCTGGATGACGAGATCGGCAGTGCCGTCGCCGTCCACGTCGCCCTGGACAAACCAAACGTCGCCATCCCGAACGACGCGGAGTTCGCCGGCGACGTGGCTGAATTCGGTTGTGCCGACGAAGGTGAACGCCTGGTTTCCGCCCTGGTTTTCGTTGGCGTCGATTGCCTGGAGGTCGATCCGCTCGTCGCTGTTGCTGAGCGCGAAGTCCCCGATCACGTCCATGCTGTCCACGCCGTTGGACTCATCGACGTTCTCGAAACGAAAGCTGTCCTTGCCGGCTCCGCCGTTCAGAGTGTCGCTGCCCGCGCCGCCGACCAGGACGTCGTTGCCGATGCCGCCGTTCAGCGTGTCCGCACCGCCACGGCCCTGGAGACGGTCCTTGCCGCTGCCGCCGGTGATCGAGTCGCCGGCACTGCCCCCGATCACGCTTAGATCGCCGTCCAGTTCCGACGCGCCGTTGAAGGTGACGGCTCCGGCCACCGACTGGAAGGTGACGAGCAGCTTCTTGCCGGCATCGATGTTGCGATCGTCGAGCGCGACCGAATAAGCGCTGCCCGATGGCGGAACAACGAACCCGCCATAGAAGGATAGCTGCTCAACCCCGGAGAGGTCGTCTTCTTCGAACGCATAAGTGCCGCCGCCGAAGAAGCCGACCGTGTCATAACCGGCGCCGCCGTTGACCGAATCGCCGTCGTCCCAGGCTTCCCCGGCGAAGACGTAGTCGTTGCCGGCGCCGGTACTCACCGCGTCGCTGCCGCCGCCCGTGATCACCACCAGATCGTTGCCCGCGGCCAGCGCGATGCTGTTGCTCAGGACATTGTCGTAGACGCCCTGGCCGGCCGCGTTGGTGCCGACGAAATTCTCGACGTTATCCGGCAAGGTGTAGAGCTGGGTGTGATCGTTGGTGCTGCCGACGCCGGTTTCCACCGTGTCATTGCCCGCATTGACTTGCTCGATCACCGTGTCGCCCAAATCATCGACATAGAACATGTTGTCGCCTGGGCCGCCGACGATATCGTCGCCTGCCGACACGACACCGTTGACGGTCACCTTCACGGTCCCGGTGCCACCGTCCGCTTCCTTATAAACGAAGGTGTCGGTATCGGACGTATTGGCGCCGCCCGAGCCTGCACCGGTGAGGCTGTCGAAGGCGCCGTTCGGATCATAAGTGAGCGTGCCGTTGTTGTTCAAAGTCACCTTCGCGCCCGACGTGAGGGTGACCGTCTCGCCCGCGGCGATCGCGGCGCCCTCGATGTGAGTCACCCTTGAGTCGCCGTCGGTATTCAGATCGTTGGCGATCACGTCGACAAGCGTCGTCGCGGCCTCCGTCGTGAGGCCGGTGTCGTCCACGGGGGTTGCGCCGACCGCCGGGATGCTCAACGTGAAGGTGTTCGGCGTTGGATCGACGTCGACGCCGCCGTTTGCCGTCCCGCCGTCGTCCTGCACCTGGAAAGTGAAGGTCGGCGCGGTCCCGCCGGAGCCCACTCCAGGCTCGTATGTGAACTGGCTTGCGTCAAGCTGGGCCTTGGTGATCGCCGCGCCCGCGTCGATGGCGATACCGTCGAGCTTGATGGTCCCCGTGGCGGGCAGCGTAGCGATCTTCACGCCCGCAAAGCCATGGCCCTCCACATCGGACATCCCCGCCGAGAAATCGGACGCGGTAAAGGTGAGCACCGCACCCACCGTCACGGTGTCGCCATTGTCGGCGCCCTCCGGCGCGTCGTTGACCCCCCTGACGTCAAAGGTGATGATGTTCGGGGTGGGGTCCTGTCCAGGGCCCACGCCATCATCCCGGACCTGGAAGGTGAAGGTTGCCTGACCAGCACCGTTTGCATCGTCGGCGGGCGTGTAGGTGAGCATCGGGATACCGGCGGCGGCGATCACCTGACCGGCGGTCACGGCCACCCCGTTGAGGCGCAGCGTACCGGCGGCGCCGGGCAGCGTCGTGATCCGCACGCCGGCGAAGTTGCTGTCAACGTCGGTGAAGCCGAAATCGGTCGCGGCGAAGCTATACGTCGCGTCCTCAAGGATCGTCAGCGTCTTGTCGGCGCCGGCGGGATGGTCGTTGATTCCGTAAACGTAGACACTCGCAATTTCTGTTTTGGTCGACACACCGCCGTTGGCGGTGCCGTCGCCGTCGTCGAGCGTCACGTTGAAGCCGCGCCCGCCGGTAGTTGGGTGGTCGTTGTCGCTGTTCCAATAGCCGAGGGCGGCGATCAGCCTCTGAACTCGGGCCGGAGTGGCATTGTCGTTGTCGAAGGTGACAATCAGGTCGGCCGCGTCGGCTCCGCCGCCGGTGACGGTGCCGATGGCGACGCCGTCTACCGAAACCACGCCGGCCGCGATTGTGACGCCGGTCGATCCGGTGACGATCAGCAATTGGTCTTCTGCCTCATGCCTGCTGTAGAAGACGGTCACAGTAAGGCTGCCGCCGTTGAAATTGGGGCTGTCCACGTCGGTGATGATATTGTTGCCGTGCGAGTCTAGCAGGCGGAACGCATCGCCCTCAAAGTAACCGGGATTGTCGCCGCTCAAGTTGGCGATCACTGGCGCGTCGTTGACGGCGGTGATCGTCTGACTGAGCACCACCGTGCCGGCGGTGTAGATCGCGGAGATCCCGGTTGTAGGCGGCGCCGGGTTCAGATCGACCATCGCGTTGTTGGTGAGGCCGAGCGGCCAGCTTTCGACAAGCTTTGCGGTGAGCGGCGGCGCTGCGCCCTCATAATTGAGCACAGGGTTGAAGCGGAGCAGCGTCGAGGCGGAGTAGGTCCGCGCCGTATCGAGGGTGACGGCGCCGATGTTGACCCACACCGTGCCGTTATACCACTGCCACTGGCCGGTAGCCGCGGTTGAGCCGTTGGCGACGACAGCGATGCCCGCAAGCGTGTCGCCGGTGCTGCCGGTCGGGTTGGTGCCGGCGACGAACTGGACGTCCCTGGCGTCCGAGAATTGCGGACTGAACAGGGACGCAATTGTTGGAGCGGTCAGGTTGGTGAAAGGCGCGTCCTCGAGGATGGTCGGGGAAGATTCGGTGCCGTCGCCGCTTACGGTGGGCGCGTCGTTGACGTCGGCGACGTTGAGCGTCTTGACGTCGGTGTCGGTCCTCGGGGTGCCGGTGCCGTTCAAGCCCAGATCGCTGGTGACGACCGTGAGTGCCATGGCGCCATTGAAATTGGCCGGCGGGGTGTAGATCAGGCCGTTCGCCTGCGAACTTCCGTTCACTGCCGCGAGCGTGGTGTTGATCTGGTTCTGGGTCGCGTGGATCACGATGGTGCCGGTGCCGTTGCCGGACAGCACGTCCGCTGGCGTGATGCCGCCGAGTACATCGGTTCGGATGGTCATCGTGCCACCGGCGACGCTCAACGACAGCTCGATGTCCTGCGTTGCCGGATCGACGTTCGCATCCGATACCGAGATGCCCGTGATCGCATTCACCGGCGGAACGGATGAAGCGTTGCCGAGCGTGTCTTCGATGAAGTTCATCGCGCCGCCCACGGTGTTGACGGGCGCATCGTTGATGCCGGTGAGGGTGACTTCATCGGAGTGGAGCAAGCCCTCATCCACCGGGGCCGAGGTGGTGCGGGCCCCCAGATGCCGGCCGGAGAACTTCGCCAGTGCGATTGCCAAAGGGAAGGAGGCGGTTGGGCTGGAGGCCAAATCGTGGCCGATGGCGGCGCTCTGGCTGAGCAAGTAGCCCGGGCTATATTCGCCATCGGCATTAGCAAGCACGGTGGAACGCGTGATCTTCAGCACAGCAGCCATTTTCGGTAACCCCCGCATCGGCCAAGACGCGCGACGCGCGTTCTTCGGCACTCAAACCCCGAAGCGATTTATGGCGGGCAAGCTGTTGAAAGCGAGTTAATTCACCCCGGTCATTGAGCGTCTGCTAAGCCAAGGGCCGTTATTGGCGCCAAGCGGACGTCCCCCGCGGCTCGGCTCAGAACGCTCTGGTGCTTCGGTCCCATCGGGGATTGGTCCCGTTGGGCCGGTGCAACCTGCAAGGCGCCATAGTGTCCAATCTCTCCCCAGGCGCACGTTGGCGCCTGATCAAGGCTCTTAATCACTCCGCAAGTGAAAAAGATAAGTAATTGTCGCAACTTAGTGCGACAACTGTTCTGTATATTTCCACTGTTGCATGTAGTCCCGAAGCAGGCAATCATGACTGCGTAAATCCCGAGTCTTGGGAACAAAAATAAAGACGGGCCGCGCCGGTGGGCGATGCGGCGGTCTGCACATGAGGAGGGGGATCTCAAATGGCTACAACGGCAACACCCGGACACATCCGTGTCGGAGGCGGCCAGCAAGGCCAGATCGTCGATCCGTCGGCAGACACCGATCCGCCGGTTCTCACCCAGCCGCTCATCAACGAACCGGCACAGAACAACCCGCCGGCCAACTCCGTGCTCGGACCGCTGGGCTATCTGCTCGGCACCTGGACCAACCAGGACATCGGCGGCTCGGGAAGCGGGGGGCCGTACACACCCTTTTCCTACAATCTGATGACGCTGCCGCAGGCCGTGGGGGCGGATCCCAACGACCCGTATGAATCGCCCTACGGCTACATCCTCAAGAGCATGCCCTATTACGAGGAGATCACGTTTACGGCGATCCACGGCAGCGCAGCCAACCGCGGCGGGACGGGCGCGCAGATCTCCAACGCCATCCTTTACGAGCAGCGCGTCTATATTTCGGACGGCCCGGCCAAGGACATGCTCGTCCACTTCGAAAACGGCATCTGGAGCTTTGTCACCCCGATGGCGCAGATGCTCGGCCCCTATGGTGATGGCGACGGCCCAAACATGGGCTCCCAGACCTTCGGGACGGCGCCGCTGCCGCTGGCCAACAATATCTTCAAGCAGATCTCGGTCCCCCACGGGAATTCTGTGCTCGCCTGCGGCAATGTGACGGTGGACGCCATGAACAATCCGATGATCCAGGCCGGCGCGCCGAAGATCGGAGCGCCGCCGCAAGTGCTGCCGACCGGGATCAACGTGGACATCTACACGGAGAACACGATCCAGAGTCCGAACTCCATCTATGCTCAGAACCCGAACCGGGCGTTGACCGACGCCCTAGCGGTCAGCGACATCAAACAGTTCATCCAGATCCAGGTCGATTCCGGAGTCGGCGGCGGCGGCGTCGGCAACATCACGTACGAGCAGGACCGCGCCGACGTCACAGCGTATACCGCGACCTACTGGATCGAGGACACGGGCGGCGGGAACTTCAACCAGCTGCAATATACCCAGACAATCATGCTGGAGATACCGATCCCCGGCCTCGGCCCGATCTTCTTCCCGCACATTACGACGAACACGCTGACCAAAGTGTCGGGCGGACCCGCTGCCGGCGGTGCCCAGTGACTTCGCCGGCCGCGCGGCGGCAGCAGTCCACCGGCAACGATCCCGCCACCCGGCTGACAGAGGCCGAGCGCGACTTCATCAAGGAGATCGACGCGCACATGACGCGCGAGGAGGTGCTTTCCGATCTCAAGGCCTGCCTTCAGCTGGCCGTTCAGGTCGAGCTCGCGACCATCCCCATCTACCTTTTCACCTATTATTCGATCGTGCGGAACGCCGCGAGCGGTGAGGGGATCGATCCGGTGCAGGCCTTCGCCAACAAGGCGGCCGGCGTCATCATGAGCGTCGCGGTGGAAGAGATGCTGCACATGTCGCTGTCGGCGAACGTGCTGTTCGCGATGGGCGGCGCGCCGCAGATGTACGGCAAGGCGCCGGAGAGCTACCCCGCCCTGCTTCCGGGCCACAAGGTGGTTGGACCTCCCGGACCGGACGGAGAAACGTCGGAGCGGATACCGCTGGCGAAGCTCAGCCTGGAGCAGCTCTGGCACTTCCTCCAGGTTGAATATCCCGAAGCGCTCGACGCCAATCCGCAGAAGCAGGATTGGGACACGATCGGGCAGCTTTATTCCTATGTCCGCTGCCTGCTCGAGAGCAACAAGCTGAGCGATGCCGACTTCCAGCGCGGCGCCGCGGCAGCCGCGATCCAGCCCTACAATTATTCGCCCAACAACGTCGATACCGTCTACCCGACCGGCAAGTTCGACCCGTGGAAGCCGGCGCCGCCGACGCCCGCGCCCGCCTGGAGCGACGGCTATCCCAGCGCCGCGGAAGCCGCTCGCTTCGCCAATTACGCCGACAGCCATGCGGGCAAGTCGCAGCTCCTCTGCGTCAGCTCGCGTCTGGACGCGATCGACGCCATCGACACGATCTGCGACCAGGGCGAAGGCTATCCGGTGCCAAATCTCGGCGCCAGTGCCTACGCGGATACCTCGAAGGGCGAGGACTCGCACTACATGAAGTTCCTGCGGCTGCAGGCGCAATTCTCCGGCTACGCCGATTGCAGGGAGAAATTGCCCTCGCAGCCGCCGCCACCGCCGCCGCAGCTCCCCACGATCACGCAGGAGGCGCTCGACGAACGGGACCTGGTGGTCGCCTTCCCCAGGAACCCCACATCCGGCTCCTATCCGGCCAAGCTCCAGCCGATCGCGAACTTTTCGAGCGCGCTTTTCCAGTACATGCTGATCATGGTGGAGACGATCTACAAGGTGCCGCCGGAAGGGCAGAAGCTGTTCTTCAACGAGGGTCTGCACCGCTCCATGATCTGGGTGATGGACAAATATTTTCTAACCATCCGCGAGATCCCGATCGGGAACGGCGAGTTCATGGCGCCCGTATTCGAAAACTTCTCGCTGGGAGACCAGGCGACGTCGTTCCAGGCGCTCGCCACGGCGGCCCAGGCAACTGTGGACGCCACCACGGCCCTGGTGAACGAACTCGATCCGGACGACCCGCTCGTCAGCGTGTACAACAACGTCGCTTTTTATGCCGCCCTCGCCGTCGGCAAACCGGCAAGCGTCGTCGGCAGCGCCCGTCCGCTCCCCGACGTCGGACCCTATTGGAGGCAATGATGAGCCACATGCCGCCCAAACCCATCCACGTAGTCCGCCGTATGATGCGCAGACGTCGCAGCGAGGCGGGCGCGCCCGCCGTGACCATTCCGCCCGCCGGGGTGCCCGTGCCGCACCCCAATCCCTACGCGGACGCCCCGGCTTTCCCGTCGGACGAGAATATCGGTACGCAGCCGCCGGGCATGCCGCTCCACGCCTGCATGGGGCTCAACAGCTGCCGCGCTTCCGATCGCTTCGGCATGGAGGGACCGCCCGATACGGGGCAGCCCAACGCCTGCGCCGGCCAGGGCTATTGCTCGACCGCGGTGGGCCACACCTGCCACGTTCAGAATTCGTGCCGCAACCAGGGCGGGTGCGGCCTCTACGGAACCGCCGAGGAGCTCGACAATCCGGGCCGCAACGCCTGCCAATCGCTCGGCTCGTGCGCGGTGCCGATCAACGCCGAGCGATTCAGCACCAACGGCCCCAACCAGGGCAAGAGCGTCTGGGTCCGTGCGCGCGAGGTGTTCGAGCGCGAGGTCTGGCCGGAGTTGCGCGGGGAGCTGGTCGCCAACCAGGCCGGCGAGGCTCCTCTGCTCGGCGCCCCCCGTATCGCCGCCGACCAGCCCCTCCCCGAGACGCTCGGGCGCCCGCCCGCTTTGTTCGCGCCGACTGGCCCCACCTATCTGTGGATCAGCGACGACAATTCCGAGCGGGGCAACATGACGGCGTGCGGCGCAAGCGGCCTCAGCGGTGCCGGTGGCTGTTCCTGAGGCGCTGGCGGCGCTGCCGCGGCTTGACCTCGGCCTCGGCCTGCGCAGCGTCCATTTCGATACGATCCTCGAGCAGCGGCCCGAGGTCGGCTGGTTCGAGGCGATCTCCGAGAACTTCATGGACTCGCACGGCCGCCCCCGCGCGGTCCTCCGCGCGGTTGCCGAGCAATATCCGATTGTTCTTCACGGAGTGTCGCTTTCGATCGGCAGCACCGATCCGCTCGACCGCGCCTATCTCACCCGGCTGAAGCGCCTTGCCGACGAGGTGAAGCCGGCCTGGGTCAGCGACCATCTTTGCTGGACGGGCGTGCTCGGCCTCAACTCGCACGATCTGCTGCCCGTGCCGCTTACCGAAGGGAGCCTCTCGCACATCGCCGCGCGCGTCCGCCAGGTTCAGGACTTCCTCGAACGCCCGCTCATACTCGAGAACCCGAGCGCCTACGTGCGCTTCGCGGATTCGGAAATGGAGGAGCCGGAATTTCTCCGGCACCTGGCCGGGGAGACGGGCTGCGGCCTCCTTCTCGACGTCAACAACGTTCACGTCAGCTGCTTCAACGCGGGCACGGACCCCCTCGCCTACCTCGACGCCTTCCCGTTCGAGCATGTCGTCCAGATGCACATTGCGGGCCACCAGCATCTCGGCACCCATATTGTCGATACGCATGACGGGCCGGTCGCTGCCGCGGTCTGGGAGCTGTTCCGCCGCGCCTGGCAGGCCACCGGCGGCACCGCCACGCTGCTCGAATGGGACGACCGCATTCCCCTCTTCGCCGAATGTCATTCCGAACTCGTCCGCGCCCGCGAGTATATGGCGTCCACGCCGGCGAGTTCGGTCCCCGCATCCGCTGCCGAAGGGGCCGAGCGGGTGTCGAATCCCACCGCTTTCCTCGTTTCGCGCGCGATGGACAGCGTCGCGGAAGCGGCATGACCGGACCGGCAGGGTCTCTGGAGGCCGCCCAGGCCTGGCTGCAGGGCGCGATCATGGCGGCCGAGCGCCCGGGGGCACAGGACGTGGCCGAGCGCCTGACCGGCTCAGCCGCCTTCCCGGCGAGTGCTGGCCTCGCAATCTACCGCCGCGCCTTTATCGCGCGCATCGCCGCCGCCATGAGGGCGCAGTTCCCCGCTTTGTGCCATGCGCTTGGCGAGCCGCTGTTCGACGATTTCGCCGCCGAATATGTGCGTCTCATGCCGCCCGTTACCTACACCCTCCACGACCTCGGCCGCCGCTTTCCGGACTTTCTCGCCGACAAACGCCCCGACCGCGACGCACCGGAGGAGGAGCGCGAAACCTGGATCGACTTCATGCTCGATCTCGCCCACTTCGAGCGCCGCCTGTTCGAATTGTTCGACGCGCCCGGCGCCGAGGGCACTCCTCCCGCGGGCGCCGACGTGCCCGACCCGGCGCTGCGGCTTCAGCCCGCCATCGCGCTCGGCCGCCACGGCTTCAACGTCGCCGAATATTATCATGCCGTGCGGCGCGGGGAGCCGACGCCGTCCCCCGAGCCGGGCCGCTTCTTCATCGCGCTGGTGCGGACCGACTACACCATCCGAACCGTCGCCCTTCGCGAGGCCGAGTTCGCGTTTCTGAGCGGCATGCGGGAGGGCGGAACCGTCGCCGCGGGCCTCGAATTCGTGGCCGCTTCGCTGGGGATGCGGTTGGAGGATGCCGCGCAGGCCTGGCAGGATGCGCGGCAGACCCGCGCCCGATGGGCGGCCTGGGGCCTCTTCGTCGAGGCGGCGCAGGAGGGCGCGCAGCATTTGCCCCGGACCGCTGCGGCTTAGGCGGTTTTCAACGCACGCCTCCGGTGCGATCAACCTCCCTGTGACTGCGACTGCGATTGCGACTGCCAACCTCGACTTCTGCCGGACTGCTGCAATTGGGTAGTCCGGGGCGACTGGACGACCTGGACCTCGACGGAAATCTCTTCCGTTCCGCCGCCGCGCCGAGCGCCCACGATCGGGGCGACGTCGCCATAATCAAGGCCGGCGGCGATCCGCACATAGGCGTCGTCGGCGCAGATGCCGTTGGTCGGATCGAAGGCGACCCAGCCGAGATCCGGCACCCAGGCTTCCGTCCAGGCGTGGCTCGCGGGCTGCGTGCCGGCGCCGTCGCGGCGGAAGATGTGGCCGGAGACGTATCGCGCCGGGATGCCGGCTACGCGGGCGACGGCGATGAAGATGTGGGCGAAATCCTGGCACACGCCGTGCCCCGCACCGAACGCATCCTCAGCGCTGGTGCCGACCCCCGTCGCCTCGACATCGAACCGCATGCGATCGTGGATCCGGCGATTGAGGCCGTGCAGGGTGTCGAGCGGCGCGGCCCGCTCGTCGGAAATGTCCATCGCCAGCCAATCAAGCGCATCGCCGGCCGCGGTAAGCGGCGATTCGCGCAGGAAGACCTGGTGCGGAAGATCTCCCGGAA
>DASVUV010000004.1:0-92196 GCA_036386875.1 Allosphingosinicella sp. | reverse complement strand
GCAGCGCGGCGATCATCGAGGTCGTGGTCGTCTTGCCATGCGTGCCCGCGACCGCCACCGTCGATTTCAGCCGCATCAGTTCGGCCAGCATCTCGGCGCGGCGGACCACGGGGATGCGCCGCTCGTAGGCGCATTCGACCTCGGGATTGTCTTTCTTGATCGCGGTCGAGACGACGACGACCGCGGCCTCGCCCAGATTGTCGGCGCTGTGGCCGATGCTGATCGGGATGCCGGCCTTCCTCAGCCCTTCGACGACATAGCCTTCCGAGACGTCCGAACCCTGAACCTTATAGCCCAGGATGTGCATCACCTCGGCGATGCCCGACATGCCGATGCCGCCGATGCCGACGAAGTGGATGGTGCCGATGTCGGTGCCGACGCCTCTCATCGAAGGCCTTCGATGAGAGGCGGCCGCTCATCCTGAGCCTGTCGAAGGGCTCTCACGCAAAGGCTCCGTTGGGGATCGGGGTGAGGATCATTTCCTCCGCGACAAGGGGATCGGTGCCAAGGTCGCGGCCGGTGCGCTCGACCAGATCGGCGAGATCGGCGGCGGCGTTCGGGTGGCCCACGGCGCGGGCACGCGAGGCGGCGTTGGCAAGCGCGCCGGGCTCGAGGCCGAGCTTTTGCATCTGCTTGGCGAGTTCGACGGGAGTGAAGCTCTTCTGCGAAATCATCCGCGCGCCGCCGGCCCTGGCCATTTCGCGGGCGTTGGACGTCTGGTGATCGTCGGTGGCGCTGGGCAGCGGGATCAGGATCGCGGGGCGGCCGGCCGCGGTCAGCTCGGCGATGGTGGAGGCGCCGGCGCGGGCGATGATCAGGTGCGACCAAGCGAGCTTGTCCGGCATGTCCCCGATGTAGGTGGCGAGATCGGCGGGAATGCCGAGCGCCGCGTAGCGGGCGCGGACCTCCTCGATATCTTCGGCCCGGCATTGCTGGGTAACCTGAAGGCGGCGGCGGAAATGCTCGGGCAGCATGCCGAGGCCTTCGGGCACGATTCGGGACAGGACGGTGGCGCCCTGGCTTCCGCCGGTGACGAGGATTCGGAAGATGCCGTCTTCGCCGAGCTCGGGATAAGGCTGATCGCGAAGCGCAAGCACTTCGTCGCGCACCGGATTGCCGACCAAGTGGACCTTGCCGGCCTGGCTGGCGGGGAGGCGATCAACCTGCTCGTACGCGGTGGCGATGGCGTCGACCTTGCCGGCCATCAGCCGGTTTACCCGGCCCAAGACGGCGTTCTGCTCGTGAACAAGGGTCGGGATCTTGTCACGCTGCGCCGCCATCAGCGCTGGAAGCGCGGGATAGCCGCCGAAGCCGATCACCGCGGACGGGCGGAACGTCTCGTACAGGCGAAGCGCCATGGTGCGGCCAAGGAAGATCTTGCGCAGTGCCCGGAGCCAGCCGATCGGCCCGCCCGACAGCCGGCCGGCAGGAAGGATGTGGACTTGAACGCCGTCGAACAGGCCCGGAATACGCGCCCCGCGATCGTCGGTGACCAGCGCCACCCGGTGGCCGCGGCGCATCAGCTCCTCGGCCAGCGCATGGGCGGGGATCATGTGCCCCCCGGTTCCGCCGGCGGCGAGGACATAGTGGCGGGAATAAGTCATCGCATCGCGCTCCTGAAATCCTCCCCCGGCTTTCCGGGGGAGGGGGACCGCGCGTAGCGCGGTGGAGGGGCCGAGCGAAGCGAGGAATACGGCTCCGGCTTCGCCTGCGCCGCCCCTCCACCACCCTGCGGGTGGTCCCCCTCCCCTGCAAATGCAGGGGAGGATTTTACGATCCTACCGCTCACCGGTTGCTCCATTTCACGACATAAGGGGAGCGGTGCAGATAGGGGTTTCGGCGGGTGAAGGCGAGCAGAAGGCCCATGCCGATCGACAGGGCAATCATCGACGAGCCGCCGTAGGAGATAAAGGGCAAGGTCATGCCCTTGGACGGGGCGAGCTGGACGTTGACCGCCATGTTGATCAGCGCCTGCAGGCCGAACTGAGTCACCAGGCCGGCGGCGGCGAGGACGATGAACTGGTCCTCCTCGTCGAGAAGCCGGATAAGCACGCGGGCGACGATCACCAGGTAAATCACCGCGATGGCGAGGCAGGCGATGATCCCGAACTCCTCGCCGATTACCGAGAAGATGTAATCGGTATGCGGCTCGGGAAGGTGGAACTTGCGCATGCCCGCACCCGGTCCGGCGCCGAACAGGCCGCCCGCGGTCAACGTCTTGATCGCGCTGTCGGTCTGGTAGGTGTCGCTGCCGCCCTCGCCGCCGAACAGAAAGGCGTCGATGCGGATGGTCGCCACGTCGTAGAAGAAATAGGCAAGCACGATCCCCGCCAGCCCGGCGAGACCGAGCAGGATGAGGTTGCGCATCGGCGCGCCGGACAAGGTCAGCAGCATCACGAACGCCGAGGCGAAGATGATCGTTTCGCCGAAATTGGGCTGCTGCATGAGGAGAAGCGCGATCAGGCCGGTGACGATCGCGGCGAGCGGCACCACCGGCAGGCTCTGGTCCTGCTGCTTCAGCGAAAGCAGCCAGGCGATGGAAACGATGTAGAGCGGCTTCAAAAATTCGGAGGGCTGAAACTGCGCGAAGCCCATGCCGATCCAGCGCCGCGCGCCGTTCACTTCGGCGCCGATGATCGGCACCAGGAACAGCAAGGCGGTGAAGAACACCGCGCCGATCAGCGACAGACGCCGCGCCTTGTCGCGCGGCAGCATGGACACGACCACCATCACCGGCAGGGCAAGGACGATCCACATCAGCTGGCGGTAGAAATAATGAAGCGGCGCGAAGCTCACCGCCGCGTTGGAATAACGCTGGCCCGCGGCGGGCGAGGCGGCGGCGACGGCGACAAGGCCGATGGCGATCAGCACCGCGACGAAGAACAGGAGAACGCGGTCGATCTCCCAGAACCAGCGCCCGACGGCACTCCGGTCCGATCGTCCGAGCCGGTTTTGGGTCTTGTCCCTGATCTGGCCCATCACGCTCATAATGCCTCCACCGCCGCGCGGAACGCGGCCCCGCGTGCTTCATAATCCTTGAACTGGTCGAACGAGGCGCAGGCGGGCGAGAGCAGCACCACCTCCCCAGCTTGCGCCGTCTCGGCGGCGGTCCTCACCGCGGCCTGGAGGTCGCCGCTTTCGGTGACCGGTACCTTGGGCCGAAGCAAGGCCGCGAACTTCGGTCCCGCTTCGCCGATGGTATAGGCTGCACGGACATGGCCGAGGAACGGCTCGCAGGGGGCAAGATCGTCGCCCTTCGGCTGGCCGCCGAGGATCCAATGCACCGCCGGGTAGGCCGCAAGGGCGGGCGCGGTGGAGGTGGGATTCGTCGCCTTGCTGTCGTTGACGAACAATATGCCGCCTTTTTCCGCCACCCGCTCCATGCGGTGCGGCAGGCCGGGATAGTTTTCGAGGGCGCTGGCGATCGCCGCGTCGGCAACGCCAAGCTCGCGCGCGGCGGCAACGGCGGCGGCGACGTTCTGAGCGTTGTGCGGCCCCTGCAGCGAAGGCCAGCGCGACTGGTCCTTCACCTGCGCCGCGGAGACGAGGATCTTGCGCCCGCCGACCTGCCCCGCGATCGCGCGCGTATAATCGTCCTCCGGGGCGATTACCGCGACATGTTCGGGCGATTGCATGTCGAACAGCCACGCCTTGGAGGCGGCATAATCGTCCATGCCGTCGTAGCGGTCGAGGTGGTCGGGGCTGATGTTAAGCAGCACCGCCACGTCGCAATCGAGGCTGTGGGTGAGATCGATCTGATAGGAGGAGAGTTCAAGGACGTAGACGCCGCCCGGTGGCAGCGGCGCTTGGCTGAGGATCGGCAAACCGATATTGCCGCCCATCAGGCTTGGCACGCCTGCGGTCTGGAGAATGTGGTGGATGAGGGCGGTGACGGTGGATTTGCCGTTGGTGCCGGTAATCCCAACCACCTTGTGCGGCGAAAGGTCGGCCCGAGCCTGGGCGAAAAGCTCGATGTCGCCGATCACGGGGACCTTCGCTTCGGCGGCACGCTTCGCGATCGGGTGGCGGCTGAGAGGGACGCCGGGGGATACGACAACCCCTGAGAAGCCGTAGATGGAGGTGACAAGCGGATCCGCAATGCGCAACCGTTCCTCCCTGCGAGCGGAGCTCGTGGGGAGGGGAACCACCCGCAGGGTGGTGGAGGGGTAACTGGCGGAGGAGTCGGCGGGTTCGGCACTCAATCCTCCGAGGATAGTGCCTTCTACCCCTCCACCATGCTTCGCATGGTTCCCCTCCCCATCGCTTCGCGACAGGGAGGAACTGAGGGCGGCACGCGCCTCTACGCTTGAATCCCACGCCATCACATTGGCGCCGCCCGCCAGTAGCGCTTCGACCGTGGCCAGGCCCGAACGCGCCAGGCCCAGCACCGCGAAGCTCTTGCCGGAAAAGCCTGTCCCGAGCAGGGTCGAGGGGGCGGCGGGGGCAGTCACCGCAGCTTCAGGGTCGAAAGGCCCGCAAGCGCGAGCACGAAGCTGATGATCCAGAAGCGGATCACCACGGTCGATTCGGACCAGCCGATCTGCTCGAAATGGTGGTGAATCGGCGCCATCTTGAAGACGCGCTTGCCGGTGCGCTTGTAGAAGAACACCTGGATGATTACGCTCATCGCCTCGACCACGAACAGGCCGCCGATGATGCCGAGCACGATCTCGTGCTGGGTGGCGACTGCAATCGAGCCGAGCGCGCCGCCGAGGGCAAGGCTGCCGGTGTCGCCCATGAAGACGGCGGCGGGAGGCGCGTTGAACCACAGAAAGGCAAGGCCCGCGCCGACGATGGCCGAGCAAAGCACCGTCAGGTCGCCCGCGCCGAACACGTGAGGAATGCCGAGGTAGCTGGAGAAGAGGGCGTTGCCGACCAGGTAGGAGATAACGAGAAAGGCGAGACTCGCGATGATCACCGGCATGGTGGCGAGTCCGTCCAGCCCATCGGTGAGATTCACCGCATTGCCGAAGGACACGACCACGAAGGCGGCGAATGGGACATAGAACCAGCCGAGATCGAGCACCGGTCCGCGATAGAAGGGAATGTAGAGTTCGGTGCCCGCGCCGTAGGTGATGAAGGCGCAGCCTATGCCCGCAACCGTGAACTCCGCAAGCAACCGCACCTTGGCGGAAACGCCGGCATGGTGGCGCTTGGTGACCTTGTCATAATCGTCGAGGAAGCCGATCAGGCCGAAGCCGACGGTGATGAACAGGCAGGCCCACAGGTAACGGTTGGAAAAATCCATCCACAAGATCATCGCCACGGTGAGCGAGGTGAGGATCATGAGGCCGCCCATCGTCGGCGTGCCGCGCTTGGCAAGATGGCTTTCCGGTCCGTCGGCGCGGATCGGCTGGCCCTTGCCCTGCCGCACCCGCAGCCAGCCGATGAACTTGGGGCCGATCAGCAGGCCCAGGAACAAAGCGGTTGCGGTGGCGGCGCCGGCGCGAAACGTGATGTAGCGCACCAGGTTCAAAAGCCCCGGGAAACCAAGCTGTTCGGCAATCCACAGAAACATCAGCTTTTTTCCGTCCCGAGCCTTGCCGAGGGGCCGCCCGCCAGCGCCTCGACGAGGGCCGCGAGTCCGATCGAGTTCGAGCCCTTGACCAGTAACGCGTCGCCGGGCCGGAGCGCTTCACGAGCGCTTGCGGTGGCCGCCGCCGCATCCGGCACATGCACGACATCAACCTTTTGGCCAAGGGCTTTCACCAGCGGCACCATCTCTTCCCCGACCAGAATGGCGTGATCGATACGGGCGGCCCCGATCGGCTCCGCAAGGGCGGCGTGGAACGCGTCGGAGGTCTCGCCAAGCTCCCGCATCGCGCCGAGCACAACGATTCGGCGGCCTGACACCGGGTGGGCGCCGAAGGTCTTGAGCGTTGCCGCCATGGAAGCCGGGTTGGCGTTGTAGCTTTCGTCAATCAGCAGCGCTTCGCCGCCGTCGAGGGTGATCGTGTGCCGCTCGCCGCGCCCCTTGAGGCCCGCCATGTCGGCAAGCGCGAGGCCGGCGGCCGCCAGGTCTCCGCCCATCGCTTCCACCGCGCCGAGTACGGCAAGGGCGTTCGACACCCAATGCTCGCCATGCTGGCTGATCGTGAAGGTCAGCTCGGCATCGGGCAGGATGGCGGTGACCAGGGAACCGCCGCTGCGCCTGGGCACCACGTCCCGGGCCCAGATGTCGGCGCCCTTCCCCAGCCCGAAGGTGAGGATGCGCGCGGCGTGCGGCCGGGCGGCGGCGAGCAGGCGGTCGCGGTGCGGGCTGTCGAAGGGGATAAGCGCGGTGCCGCCCTCCTCCAGCCCCTGGAAGATCTCGCCCTTGGCGTCGGCAATCTCCTCGTCGCTTTTGAAGAACGCGCGGTGGGCCGGTGCGATGGCGGTGACGATGGCGACATGGGGACGGACCAGGCGGGTGAGCTCGGCAAGTTCGCCGGCATGGTTCATGCCCATCTCGAACACGCCGAAGCGGGTTTCGCGCGGCATCCGGGCAAGGCTGAGCGGCACGCCGGTGTGGTTGTTGTAGCTCTTCACCGACCGGTGCGTCTCGCCCAGGGCGGCGCGGTCGAGGGCGGCGAAGAGCGCTTCCTTGGTGCCGGTCTTGCCGACCGAGCCAGTGACTCCGCAGATGCGGGCGGCGGTGCGGGCACGGGCGGCGCGGCCGAGATCGTTGAGCGCGGCGAAGGTGTCGGGGACTCGGATGTGGGGGCGGTCTGTTGCTTCGGACACAACCGCGCCCGCTGCGCCCGAGGCGAACGCCTTGTCGAGGAAGCGATGGCCATCCGTGGTCTCGCCGGTGAGAGCCAGGAACAGATGGCCGGGTTTGACTTCGCGGGAGTCGAAGGTGACTCCGGCGACGTCGAAATCGGCGGAGGCGGTGCCGTTGGTTGCGGCTGCGATCTCAGAGGACGTCCAGAGGCTCATAGCCCCTCCCCTTCAGGGGAGCGGCTGGGGAGGGGAATGTCCCTTCCGAAGAATGCCGCCAAAGTGAAACGCACAGGCCCCTCCCCAAACCCCTCCCCTGAAGGGGAGGGGCTTAAGGCTTGAGTGGCGCCACCCCTCACGCCGCGCACTCCCGCGCTACCGTGACGTCGTCGAACGGAAGCACCTGGTCGCCGACGACCTGGCCTTGTTCGTGGCCCTTGCCCGCCAGGAGGATGATGTCGTCCGCCCCTGCCTCTGCCACCGCGGCGGCGATGGCGTCTCGGCGACCCGCAACCTCGCGTGCACCCGGAGCGCCGGAAAGGATGTCGCGGCGGATGGCTGACGCGTCTTCGCTGCGCGGATTGTCGTCGGTGACGATGGCCATGTCCGCCAAACGCACGGCAACCGCGCCCATTTCCGCGCGCTTGCCGACGTCGCGGTCGCCGCCGGCGCCGAAGACGATGATCAGGCGACCTGCGGCATGGGGACGGAGCGCCTCGACCGCGGCTTCGATCGCGTCGGGAGTGTGGGCGTAGTCGACATAGATCGGCGCGCCGGCGCGGGTGATTACCGCGCGCTCGAGACGCCCGCGCACCGGCTGGAGCCGGGCGAGGTGGACCAGGGTGGGCTCCAGCGCGCCACCGGTGGCGAGCACGAGACCCAGCGCGGTGAGCGCGTTGGCAGCCTGATAGGCGCCGATCAGGGGCAGGACGATCTTGTGGATCTTGCCGTCCGCCTCGATCACGAGCTGCTGGCCGAGCTGGCTCGGAACCCGCTCCACCAGCCGCAGTGTTTCGCCCGCTTTGCCGACGGTGATCAGCTTCAACCCGCGCTCGCGGCAGCGGCGAACCACTTCGCCAGACTTGGGATCGTCCATCCACACGACGGCGGTGCCACCGGGCTCGACCACTTCGCTGAACAGCCGCATCTTGGCCTCGAAATAGGCCTCCATCGTGCCGTGGTAATCGAGGTGGTCGCGGGTGAAGTTGGTAAAGGCGGCGGCGCGCACCGGCAGGCCTTCGGTGCGGTATTGCGACAAGCCGTGACTGGAGGCCTCGAACGCGGCGTGGGTGATCCCCTCCCGCGCAAGGCCGGCCATGTTGCCAAGGAAGGTGACGATGTCGGGAGTGGTGAGGCCGGTGGTCACCTGGTCGTCGGCGGTGGTCACGCCCAATGTGCCGATCGAGGCGGCCGGATGGCCGGCCATGCGCCACAGCTGGCGGGTGAGCTCGACGTTGGAGGTCTTGCCGTTGGTCCCGGTGACCGCGATCACCGTTTCAGGAAAGGGCGCGAAGAACCGGGCGGCGAGGCGGGCGAATTCGCGGCGCGGCTCCTCGGCGGCCACGTGGGGAGCGCCTTCGACGGCGACCTCGGCGCGCGCCACCACCGCGGCCGCGCCCGCTTGCACGGCCGCGGGAATATAATCCTCGCCGTTGTGGAGCGTGCCGCGAAAGGCGCCGAACACGGTACCCGGGGCGACCTTGCGATGATCGATCGCGAAGCCGGTGACGCGGGTCTCGTCGCCGGTGCCGATCAGCGCACCGAGCCGCATCAGTGGCCCTGCTGCTTGCCGACCAGTGCCATCATTGCGGAAAGGTCCATCTCGCGATGGTCGTCCGGGAGCACGCCCAGCAGCGGGCCGGTGCGGGAAATCACCCGCGACACGACAGGCGCCGCGTTCCAGGCGGCGGTGGTAAAGCCGAACGTGTCGGCGGTCCCCTTGGGAGCATCGAGCATGGCGATCACCACGTAACGGGGATTGTCCATCGGGAAAGCCGCCGCGAAGGTCGAGACGTTGACCTTCTTGGAATAACCGCCGCTGGACGACACCTTTTCGGCGGTGCCGGTCTTGCCGCCGACCCGGAAGCCGGGCGCCTCGCCCTTGCGGCCAGTGCCTTCCAGCACGATCATGCGCAAAAGCTTGCGCATCGTCATGCTGGTTTCCTCGGAATAGACCCGGCGGCCGGCGGGCGCGTTCCCCACCTTCATCAAGGTCGCCGGGCGCCAGATGCCGCCGTTGACCAAGGCCGCATAAGCGCTGGCCAGGTGAAGCGGCGAAACGGCGATGCCGTGGCCGAAGCCGCTGGTCAGCACCGTCGCCCGGCTCCACTCGCGCGGGTAAAGGGGACGGCCCTTTTCCAGCTCGACATGGGCGGGCTCATTGAAGCCAAGCGCCTTGAAGGTCGCCTGCATCCGGGCTTCGCCCATCTGGTCGGCGATCTGGGCGGTGACGATGTTGGACGAGTGGACCAGGGTTTCGACGATGTTGGCGCTGCCCGGGATCGGGTGGTCGTCCTTGATCCGGAAGCGGCCGATGGCGATCGGCGCACCCGATGGGTAGCGCTGGGCCACCGACTTGATCACGCCCGCGTCGATGGCCGCGGCAACGGTGAGCGGCTTGAAGGTCGAGCCGAGTTCGTAGACGCCGAGAGTGGCGCGGTTGAACAGCGCGTTGGCGTCCGACTTGCCCGCTGCGTTGGGGTTGAAGTTCGGCGCCGAAGCCATGGCGATGAGCTCGCCGGTGTGGATGTCGAGAACGATGCCGGTCGCGCCTTCGGCACTGAACTTGGTCACCGCCGCGCCGAGTTCGCTTTCCATCGCGGCCTGGACCCGGCTGTCGATTGCGAGTTCCACCGCATTGCCGCGCTGGGCGGGATCGGTGAGCCGGTTTTCCAGCACCTTCTCCATGCCGGAAACGCCGCGGCCGTCGAAGTCAGTCCAGCCAAGGATGTGGCCGGCAAGCGACGTCTGCGGGTAAAGTCGCTCGGGCTCGCGGGCGAAGGAGATGGCCGGCTCGCCGAGCGCGTTCACCGCCTGCACCATTTCCGGCACCGCGCGGCGGCTGAGATATTGGAAGGTCTTGCCCGAGCGGAAGATCGCCTCGAACTCGGCGGCGCTGCGCTCCGGCATCAGGGCGGAGAGTTTCTCGGCCAACTCCTTCGGGTCGCCGAGCAGCTTGTTGGGGTGAACGTAGATCGACCAGGCGTCGATGGTGCGGGCAAGCGGCACGCCGTTGCGATCAACGATGTCGGCGCGCGGCGGGATCAGCGGGTTGGCAAGCGAGGTGCCGTCGGCGCGGTCGGTGAAGACCTGCAGAAACAACAGGCGGCCGACGATCATGAAGGTGACGCCGGCGAAGACCAGCATCACCAGCATCAGCCGCTGATAGGTGATCGAAATGCCCGACTGCGAGGCCGGGGCGCCACGTTGGCGAAGCACGTCGGATGCAAGAGTGGCCATCAGTTGCCGCCGCTGCCCTGGGGTTTGCGGCTGGCGCCCTTGACCTCATCGGCCTTGGCAAGGCGCGGCTTTTCGGCAGAAGCTTTGGTCGCGGTCTTTACCGGCGCCTTGGCTACGGTCTTTGCATCGGGCTTCTTCGCGGCTGCTGGCGCGGCCTGGGTAAGCTTTGCCTCGCTTTTAGACGCAAGCACCTTTGCCGCAGCCGGCTTGTCAGCCTTGGCCTGCTCGATCTTCGGCTTGGGCGCGGCTTTGGCTTCGGGCTTCTTCCCATCCACGACGGCGGCCGCGCGGGGCAGATCGGGGGTGAAGCTTGCCTGGCGGACCATCGGCTGCGGCGAAACAGCAGCGGCAGGCGCGTTGGCGCGGATCACCGGCACCGCGACGGCGGGCGCTTCCGGCGCGGTTTCGGCGGAGGCCATGCGGACCTGGGCGCTACGCTCTTCCAGAGTCATTTCCGGCTGGTCGAAGCGGGCAAGAGTCACCTGATCGGGCAGGAACTGCGACGCGGTCGGCGCGGACAGGGCAAGCACCTCGGCATTCCAGCTCTCAAGCTGCGACATGCGGCCGCGAGTCCCAAGCTCGGTCTGCAGGGTGCGGATGTCGCGCTTGGCGGCAATGATCTGCGATTCGACCCGCGTCAGATCGGCGCGCTCCGTCGCGACCTGGAGCGAGACCATGTAGCAGGCGATGGCCGCGGCGCCGACGGCACCGACCCAGATCACCGACTTGAAACCCCTGGCGATCATGCGGGCATTCCCCCTTTGTTGTTCCACGACGCCGCACCGGTCCGCCGGGCGACCCGCAAGGTCGCCGAGCGGGCGCGTGGATTGTTCTTCAATTCGGTCTCTCCGGCGCGAACCGGCTTGGCGACGTTCTCGAACGTCGGCGCGGGCGCGGTGCTGGCCTGGACGGGCAGATGGCGCGAGCCGGCCGGCAGGTCGCCGCTGCGCTCCTTCAGGAAGCGCTTCACCAGCCGGTCTTCCAGGCTGTGAAAGGTCACCACCGCGAGACGGCCGCCCTCCATCAACACCTGCTCGGCGGCTTCGAGGCCGTCTTCCAGTTCCTGAAGCTCTTCGTTCAGGTGGATGCGGATCGCCTGAAAGGTGCGGGTCGCCGGATCCTTCTTCATGCCCTGGTGCCAGCCCAAAGCCTTGCGGACAATGTCGGCGAGCTGGCCGGTACGCTCGATCGGCCGGGCGGCGACGATCGCCCGGGCGATGCGGCGCGACTTGGGCTCCTCGCCATAGCGGTAGATGACCTCGGCGATGTCCTCTTCGGCGGCATGGTTGACGAAGTCGGCGGCGCTTTCCCCGTCCTGCGCCATGCGCATGTCGAGCGGACCATCACCCTGAAAGGAGAAGCCGCGTTCGGGGCGATCGAGCTGCATGGAGGAAACGCCGATATCCAGCGTGACCCCGTCCACCGCTTCGACATGGTAGCCGGCAAGCGCCTGACGCATCCGGGAAAAACGCTCCGGAACAAGCGTCAGGCGCCCCCCGCTCGAGGCCGCGATTCCCTCGCCCTCACGAATCGCATCGGGATCGCGATCGAAGGCGAAGACACGGGCGGCCCCACTCTCTAAAATGGCACGCGTATAGCCGCCGGCCCCGAAGGTGCCGTCGACATAGGTTTCGCCGGAGGAGATCGCCAGGCCGGCAATCACTTCGGCGAGCAGAACCGGAACGTGCGGGGCGGCAGTTCCGGTGGTGGTGGTTGCGGGGCCGCTCACAGCGACAGCCCCTTTTCTTCAAGGCGCCAGGCGGCGATGTCGCGAAGATCGGCATCGCCCTGTTCAAGCGCGATTCGCGGGTTCCAGATTTCCACGGTGCCGCCGACGCCGACGAACAGGGCGAGGTCCTCAATGCCGCCCTTGCGGCGCATCATCGGCGGGAGAACGATCCGGCCCGACGTGTCGTAGGGCACGTCCTCCGTCATGCCGAAGGCGCGGCGGGCGCGGGCGTAGTGATCCTGGATGGTGCCGCCTTTGCCTTCTTCGGTCAGGCGGCGGCGCTCGATTTCCTGAAACAGGTTGCGGGCGTAGTTGCGGCCGTAAGCGGTGAGGCAGGGGGAGACTTCATGGGCGCCGATGACAATGGCGCGGGCGTCCGAAGCGCGCTCGATGACGTTGCGAACGAATGCGGGAACGGAAAGACGCCCCTTGGCATCTACCGCGTTGAGCGCGCTTCCCTGAAAGAAGTCGTCAATCTCCACGCCCCTGAACGCCCCGCTCCTGAACACGAGGTTTCCCGTTCACGAAAGCGCATACACCGCGCCTTCGCGTGCCATTCGGCCGAACGAAGAATTGCCCCTAAACTTTGAAGCCCGTGGATAACATTACCGGCACCCCGTGGGAAGGGGATTTGATGCCTTTTTTGGGGATTTGCTGCCACAAAGGGGGAAAGGCAGCTTTTCAGCGGGTTTTTGCGGGCGTGAGCGGTCGGTCCCCGTGGGTCTAAGGCTGTGGATAAGTATGTGGTTTAGCGCACGACCCAAAGCAAGGGCGGGTGCGACGGGGCAGCGAACGAGTCGCTAGCGCTGCTCGGTCCGCTGCCGATTAACGCCCGCCAGCCGGTCGAGAAGATCGGCAAGGAACAGCGGATTGTCGGCGGTGCGCCCTTGCCCGCTACCCGAGCCGGTCTCCAACCAGAGTTCGTCACGAACGAGGTCCGCATCAGCGAGTAAAAGCGCCTGGCCTTTGCCCACTCGGCATTCCGCGAACCAGGGCTCCGTGACTCGGCATGCACGCCCCGTTGCCGTGAAGTGGCCGGGGGCTTCCATGGCGAGCCGACGGTTGCGCTCGAAGCGCCGATCCAGCTCGTGCTCTGGTCCCGCAGCGAGAGTAAGGCCCCAGTGGGTAAGGAGCGGCCCGAGCAATCCCACGGGCGGCGGGCGGCGGATGTCGCCGGGCGGCAGATCGCTCGGCCAATGGAGCGTCGGATCGGTGAGGATCAGGGCGCGCCCTCCCCCGCGGATCCAGGCGTCGAGCGCAACCAGCTCCTTTGGCGCAAGCCACCGCGGCTGGATCAGGAGCAGGACGGGTGCCTCGCCAAGGCTTTGGGAGTCGAGTGCATCGATCGGCTTCATCGTGAACTCGCGCTGGAGCGCGGTGTAGATGGCGACCGGACGAGATTGGGGATCGAACGCGCCTCCTTCTCCCCAGACGAGCGGCAGAGCGGTCATCAGCAGCACCGGCGGGCGAATGGCGACGACTGGGTGGGGTTCGGGTGCACCTGCGACGCGCTGGTAAGCGCCGCGTACCAGCGGCCATGCGATCAGCAACGCCAGCACCGCGGCGCCCGCGGCAAGCGCGAGCCAAAGCCCGCTTCTGTTACCGGCCTTGGGCTGCAGCACCGGCTACGGGCGCCGTGCTTTGGTTGTCGTCGGCATTGCCGGGCGCGACGCCAAGTTCGGCGAGCGGCTCCTTGGGCTCGGCATCGTTGGCGCCGGGCAGCGGCGGCTTGCCGGTGCCGCTCAGCTCCTGCTCGATGCCGTTGGCGGTGATCGGCTTTTCCTCGCTCGGGCTCGTGAAGATCATGCCGAGCAGGACGAGCACGAACACGAAGGCAAGCCCCGTCAGTCCGATGCGCACCCGCTGCATTGCCGCTCCCGCTTAAACCCCTGCCTCTAAGGGTACGCAAATCGCCCTGCGCGGCAAGGCCTAATCGCGGCGCCGCCATTTGGCGGTTTAGACCGTTGAAACCAGTTGCAAAAAACCATTGACGCTGCGCCCTCCACTCGCGAAACGAGCCGGATGAAGACCCACCTCCCCCTCGCCGCACTAGTGGCCCTCGCCGCCCTTTCCGCTTGCAACTCCGAACCCGAAACGATCACCGCCGGCCCCAAAGACCCCCAGGCCGAAGCCTTGAACAACGCCGCGCCGGTCACCAACCTGCGCATGGTCCAGCATAGCCGCACCTACCGCTGCAAGGACAACAGCCTGGTCTACGCCGATTTCTACACGGACAACACGGCCGACGTGCGCACCGACAAGGCAGGCGCGCCGACCACGCTTACCGCCGCCGAGGGCAAGCCGCCTTTCACCGCCGAAGGCTGGTCGGTCAGCGGCAACGAAGCCCTCGTGACGATCACCGCCCCCGGCAAGGGCAGCCAAAGCTGCAAGGCGTAACTCAACCCAGTTCCTCCCTGCCCGCGGAGCGGGTGGGGAGGGGAACCACCTGAAAGGTGGTGGAGGGGTAAATGGCGCAGAGGGCGCCGGACCTCGCGAGAACCTCCAAAGCCTCGGCAAGATACCCCTCCACCACACTGCGTGTGGTTCCCCTCCCCACCGCCTTCGGCGGCAGGGAGGAACTTCGCCTCTCGCCTTTCGACAAAGTGAAATCGATCGGTTAGGGCGCGGGCATGAGCCAGACCATTACGCCCGAGATCGTGGCCGAACACGGCCTCTCCCCGGAAGAATATGAGCGTGTGCTGCACGCCATGGGACGCGAGCCGAACATTACCGAGCTCGGCATTTTCTCGGTCATGTGGTCCGAGCATTGCTCCTACAAATCGTCGCGCCTCCACCTGAAGAAGCTGCCGACGACGGCACCCTGGGTGATCTGCGGGCCGGGCGAGAATGCCGGCGTGATCGACATTGGCGATGGCCAGGCCGCCATCTTCAAGATGGAGAGCCACAACCACCCCTCCTACATCGAGCCTTATCAGGGCGCGGCGACCGGGGTGGGCGGCATCCTGCGCGACGTCTTCACCATGGGCGCGCGGCCGATCGCCAATTTGAACGCGCTTCGCTTCGGCCGGCCGGACCACCCGCGCATGCGGCATTTGATCGCCGGGGTCGTCTCCGGTATCGGCGGCTACGGCAATTGCGTGGGGGTGCCGACGGTGGGCGGCGAGGTGAACTTCCACCCCGCTTACGATGGCAATATCCTGGTCAATGCGATGACGGTAGGCATCGCCGAGCAGGACAAGATCTTCTATTCGGCCGCCGCCGGGATCGGCAATCCGGTGGTCTATGTCGGCTCCAAGACCGGACGCGACGGCATTCACGGCGCGACCATGGCGTCCGCCGATTTCAGCGAGGACTCGGAGGAGAAGCGCCCCACCGTCCAGGTCGGCGACCCGTTCACGGAAAAGCTGCTGATCGAGGCGTGCCTGGAGCTGATGGCGTCCGACGCGATCGTCGCCATCCAGGACATGGGCGCGGCGGGGCTCACCTCCTCTTCGGTGGAAATGGCGTCCAAGGGCGGAGTCGGGCTGGAGCTCGACATGAACGCCGTGCCCTGCCGCGAAGAGGGCATGACGCCGTACGAGATGATGCTGTCGGAATCGCAGGAGCGGATGTTGATGGTGCTGAAGCCCGGCCGCGAGGCCGAGGCGGAGGCGATCTTCCACAAGTGGGAGCTGGATTTCGCGGTCATCGGGCGGGTTACCGAGGCCGGTCCGGACGGCGGGCATCTGGTGCTGACGTGGAAGGGCGAGACCGTGGCCGACATCCCGCTCGCGCCGCTTGCCGACGATGCGCCGCTCTACGACCGGCCCTGGGTACCGACGCCGAAACGGGAGCCGCTCGGGGATACGCCGCACAGCACGGACTTGGGCGCCGATCTCATCACCCTGATGGGCTCGCCCGATCTCGCCAGCCGGCGCTGGATCTGGGAGCAGTACGATCACATGGTCGGCGCCGACACGGTGCAGCGGCCGGGCGGCGACGCGGCGGTGGTGCGGGTCCACGGCACCCAAAAGGCGCTTGCCATGTCGACGGACGTGACGCCGCGTTACTGCTTCGCCGATCCGGTCGAAGGCGGCAAACAGGCCATCGCCGAATGCTACCGCAACCTCTGCGCGGTCGGCGCGCTGCCGCTTGCCACCACCGATTGCATGAACTTCGCCAACCCGCAGCGGCCCGAGATCATGGGCCAGTTCGTTGGCTGCATCGAAGGCATGGCGGAAGCGTGCACCGCGCTGGACTTCCCGATCGTGTCCGGCAACGTCTCGCTCTATAATGAATCAAAGGCGACGGGCGGCGGATCGGCCATCCTTCCCACCCCGGCGATCGGCGGCGTCGGCCTGCTTGCCGATTGGACCAAGAGCGCGACCATCGCCTTCAAGGCGCCGGAGGAATGGGTGTTCATCGTCGGGAATGGCGGCAATTGCCACCTCGGCCAGTCGCTCTGGCTGCGCGAGCTGCACGGCCGCGAGGAAGGGCCGGCGCCGCCGGTCGACCTCGCCGCCGAGAAAGCCGCGGGCGCCTTTATCCGCAGCGCCATCGAACAGGCCTTGGTAACGGCGGTCCACGATGCGGCCGACGGCGGTCTGCTGGTCGCCGCCGCTGAAATGGCGCTTGCAGGTAATATCGGCATCCGCGTCGAAGGCGAGTATTTCGAAGGCGACGCCGCCGCCCGCTTGTTCGGGGAGGACCAGGGCCGCTACCTCGTCTCCACCGCCGATCCCGACGCGCTCGCCGAAGCGGCCGACGCGGCGGGCGTCGAGATCAATTATTTCGGCCGCACAGGCGGGGACAGCATCGAGGACGAGGATTCCCCAGGTGACCGCAAGACCAACCTGCGCGTCCGCCTCGCCGACCTGCGGCGCGCGCATGAGGGTTTCTTCCCGGCGCTGATGGGCAGCGATCTCACGGTGGCGTGAGGCCTTACAAGCCCTCCCCTTCAGGGGAGGGGTTGGGGAGGGGCATGTCACTGGCACCACGCCGGCGTCAGCGAACCCTCATGTACAGCCCCCTTCCCAAACCCCTCCCCTAAAGGGGAGGGGCTCAAGTACGCACCCTCTTGCGAACGCTTCGCATTATCGGTATCTCTCCTCCCCATGATCGTTTGTGTCTGCAACGCGATTCGGGAGTGCGACGTCCGCAAGGCGGCGCGGGATGGCGCGTCGTGCCCGGCGAGCGCCTATCGTGGGCTGGGCCGCAAGCCGCGGTGCGGCCAATGCTTCTCATTCGCACGTGAGATCATTGCGGCGGAACGTGTGACTGCGTAGCATTCGCAGCGTATTTTATCGCAGTTTTCCGCCGTTTCTTCTTCCCTCCTCCCCAGCGCTTCGATACAGCCGCCCCTGAACAGGAGGCCGCAATGAAGGGCGACGAACGCGTAATCGAGCTGCTGAACGAGGCGCTGAAGAACGAGCTCACCGCGACCAACCAATATTGGCTTCACTACCGGATGCTCGACAATTGGGGCATCGGCCGGCTCGCCGATTACGAGCGGCACGAATCGATCGACGAGATGAAGCATGCCGACCGGCTGACGGTGCGCATCCTCTTTCTCGGCGGTTTGCCCAACTTCCAGCTCCTCGGCCGCCTGCGCATCGGCGAAACCGTGGAGGAAATCCTGCGCGCCGATCTCGACGTCGAATATGAAGCCGTCGAACAGCTCAGGGGCGCGGTGGCGCATTGCGAAACTGTGCGCGATTATGTCAGCCGCGACCTGTTCGCCGAGATCCTCTCCAACGAGGAGGAGCATGTCGACCATCTGGAACGCCAGTTCGACATGATCCGCAACATGGGCCTGGCCAATTACATCCAACTCCAGTCGAGGCCGGTGGAAGCCTGAGCGGCCCAGGTCCCGAGCCGGCGCAATGAGCACGGCCACCGAGCCCCACCCCCGCATCGCCACCCTCGACATCGTTCGCGGCGTGGCGGTGATGGGCATCCTGGCGATGAACATCGCCGACTTCGCGATGCCGTCGCAGGCCTATATCAATCCGCTCGCGTACGGGAATGATGGCCAGGCGGACCTGCTCTCCTGGGCGGCGAGCTTCGTCCTCTTCGACGGCAAGATGCGCGGCCTGTTCTCCTTTCTGTTCGGGGCGAGCATGCTGCTCGTCATCGACCGGGCGGAGGCGAAGGGGGAGCCCTCGGCATCGGTCCACATGCGCCGGATGGCGTGGCTCGGCGTGATCGGCCTTCTCCATTATTACCTGATCTGGCGCGGCGACATCCTGTTCGGCTACGCCGTCGCCGGGGCGATTGCATGGTTCTTCCACACCAAGGATGTGCATGCGCTGGTGCGGTGGGGCATCGGCTTCATCGCCGTCCAGTTCGTGCTGTTCGCCATCCTTTCCGCAGGCATCTTCCACCTCGCAGCGGCGGCGGCGGCACCAGGCGCTTCGGCGGAAACGCTTGCCGCATGGTCGAGCAAAGGCAACATCTTTGGCGTGCCGACGCCCGACCAGGTGAAGGCATCGCTGGAACTCTATCGCGGCTCCTACGCGGCCATCGCCGGTGACCGGATCACCGAGCAGGCGGGCCAGCCCTTCGTGGGCCTGATGTTCTTCACCTGGGAAACGGTGGGCTTCATGCTGCTCGGCATGGCCGCGCTTCGCACCGGCTTCCTGACCGGCGCCTGGGAGGACGCGCGCTACCGCCGAATCGCGATCCTGTGCCTGGCCTTCGGCCTTGCGGTCTATGCCGTTTATGCCGCGATCCTGTGGGCGGACGGCTTCAGCGTTGAGACGGTGGCGGCGATCTGGTTGGCGGCAACGGTGCCGGTCCGGCCGCTGACCGTGATCGGGTTCGCGGCCCTGGTCATCCTCCTCACCCGGGGCGGCGGCCCCCTGGTGGAGCGCATCGCCGCGGCCGGCCGGGCGGCGTTCACCAACTATCTTGGCACGTCCCTCGCCATGACCACCTTGTTCTTCGGTTACGGCTTCGGCCTGTTCGGCCACCTCAGCCGGGTGGAGCTATGGCTCGCCGTGCTTCCCGCCTGGGCCGTTATGCTGCTCTGGTCGAAGCCGTGGCTGGAGCGCTTCCGCTACGGACCGTTCGAGTGGGTCTGGCGCTCGCTGGCGCGCGGATCGCCCCAGCCGATGCGCAAGTAGGCGCCTCTCTCGACACGTCGTCTCAACAAGCTCCCTCAACACCTCGTCTCGACAAGCTCGACTCTCGCTCGGGATGAGCGGAGTGGCGGAGTGGCGGAGTAACCGCTCATCTCGAGCCAGCGTCGACCGAAGCCGAGACGCGACGTCGAGAGAGCGAAGCCGGGACGCGTCGTCGAGAGAGGCCCCTATTTGTCCTTGCCGAACGGGTTCTTGGAGACGCGCGTATCCAGCCGGATCGGCACCGCGCCGAAGCCCAGTTCCTTGCGCATCGAATTGGTCAGGTAGCGCAGGTAGCTGTCCGGCAGCATCTCCAGCCGCGTGCCGAAGATCAGGAACGACGGCGGGCGCGAGTTGATCTGGGTGATATAGCGCAGCTTGATCCGCTTGCCGCTGGGCGCGGGCGGCGGGTTGCGCTCGATCGCTTCCTCGAACCAGCGGTTGAGCTGGCCGGTGGAAACCCGGCTCGACCAGACTTCGCGAACCTTGAAGGCGGCCCCGATAAGCTCGTCGAGCCCCTTGCCGGTCATCGCGGAGACGGCAAGCAGCCCCACGCCCGGCGCCTGGCTGAGCCCGTCCTCCAGCGCCCGCTTGATGCCCTGGAACAGCGAGGAATGATCGTGCGCGACATCCCATTTGTTGATGGCGATGAGCAGCGCGCGGCCTTCCTGAAGCACGTAATCGGCGATTCTGAGGTCCTGCGCTTCCAGGCCGAGAGTCGCGTCGAGCAGCAGCACGACGACCTCGGCGAACTCCACCGCCCGGCGCCCGTCGGCGACGGAGAGTTTCTCGAGCTTGTCCTGCACCTTGGCGCGCTTGCGCATGCCGGCGGTGTCGATCAGCCGCACCGGGCGCAGGCGGCCGTCGGGCGCCTCCCATTCCCAGTCGATTGAAATCGAATCGCGGGTGATTCCGGCTTCCGGGCCGGTGATCAGCCGTTCTTCCTGAAGGATGCGGTTGATCAGCGTCGACTTGCCGGCGTTCGGGCGGCCGACGATGGCGAGCTTGAGCGGGCGCTCATTCTCGTCATCGGCTTCTTCTTCTCCCGCTTCCTCCTCGTGCTCGATGTGTGGACGCAGATTTTCGAAGAGGTCGACGACGCCTTCGCCATGCTCGGCGCTCATTGCGATCGGCTCGCCGAAGCCGAGCGAATAGGCCTCGAACAGGCCCGGTTCCGCGGCGCGGCCCTCGCACTTGTTGGCGGCAAGGATGACGGGGGTTTTCTCGCTGCGCAGCCAGCGGGCGATTTCCTCGTCGAGCGGGGTCACGCCGGCCCGCGCATCGATCAGGAACAGCGCCGCGTCGGCCTCGCGCACCGCCGCCGTGGTCTGGGCGCGCATTCGGCCGGGGAGGGTCTGCGGGTCCTCATCCTCATAGCCCGCCGTGTCGATGATCCGGAATTCGAGGCCGAGCAGGCTCGCATCCCCCTCGCGCCGGTCACGGGTGACCCCGGGGCGGTCATCGACAAGCGCGAGCCTTTTGCCCACCAGACGGTTGAACAAGGTGGATTTGCCGACATTCGGGCGGCCGACGATAGCTACAGTTGGAAGGCGAGACATAGGGCGGAGCCCTGCCGGTTCCAGCCCTTTGGGTCAACAGCGGCCCGCCGAAGCATGGAGCTCCGGCGGGTGGTGAGGCCTAGCGCCAGGCGGTGAGCTGGCCGTTGTCGTTCAAGGTGTAGAGCGTGTTGTTGGCCACAACCGGGCTCAGCGAGATGCGGTTGCCGGTGGCGACCGTGGACTGCACCGTGCCGTCATAAGGCGAGACGTTTACCACCTGACCCATGCTGTTCGCCAGAATCAGACGATCGCCGGCGAGGACGGGACCTACCCAACCGATCGAGCCTTGCTTGTCCTTGACGTCGCGCCAGCGCTGGAGCTGCGTCATCCAGCGGATGCGGCCTGTGGCGCGGGCGATGGCGAGGAGCTGGGCTTCGTCCGTGACGACGAAGATCCAGTCGCCGGCAACCCACGGCGTTGCAGTGCCGGCAACGTTGATTTCCCAAATGCGCTGGCCGGTGACCAACTCGAGCGCAACCATGCGGCCGCCCTGGCCGACGGCGTAGACCCGGCCTCCGTCGATCACCGGATCGGCGTCGATGTCGGACAAAGTCGTCACCGCGGTGGAGATGGAGGTGCGCGACAATGCGTCCTGCCAGAGCACCCGGCCATTTTCGTAGCGGTAGGCGTTGAGCTCGCCCGAGGAGAAGCCGGCGACTACGGTCCCCTGGGCTGCCGCCGGAGCGGCGCTTCCGAACACGCCCGCGATCTCGACCGCGGCGGACGAGGTCCAGCGAGTCTTGCCGTCGGCCGGGTTGAGCGCGAAGATCTGGTTGTCCTGGCTCACCACATAGACATTGTCGTTGGCGACCGTCGGCGAACCGCGCAGCGGGCTGCCGGGGCGGACCTGCCACAGAAGCTTGCCAGTGGTTGCGTCGAGTGCGGCCGCATAGCCGGCGCCGTTGGTCGCATAGAGGCGGCCGGCTTCGAAGCTGACGCCGCCGCCAAACAGGGCGCCGCTCGGCGAGCCTTCGCCGCGCACCTGGGTCTGCCACGCAACCTTGCCGGTTTGCGCGTCGAAGGCGCGGATGGTGGCTTGGGTGTCTATGGTGAAGACCTTGCCATCGCCCACGACGGGCGCGGAGGCGAGGGCCGAGCGGTTGCTGCTGCCCTCGCCGATGCTTGCCCGCCAGGCGACGGCCGGCGCGGCGGCGAGTGCAAGGTGGCCCATCGATTTGGACGCATTGCCGCCGGGCTGGGCCCACTGGCCGTTGACGTCGGCGGCGGGGAGCGTGATCGGAACGCCGGCCAGCGCCGGGTCGACCGCGATCGCCGCTTCGCTGGACAGGATCGAAATCCGCTCGCCAAGCGACGGGGTGGTTTTCTTCTTTTTGTCGAACACGCCGCAGCCGCTCAGCAAGCTGGCGGCGACGGCCACGGTGATAAGGCGCTTCATCACTTACCTTCCTGTAAGGCCACGGCAGGCTCGTCGATCGCATCGAGGCCGAGCGAGCCGGCCATCTGCACCGCGCGGGAGCGGATGGAATCGGGGACCTGCTTGTCCTTTGCCATTGCGGCGAAAATACGCGCCGCGTCGGCCGGCTTGTTGAGTTTCATGTAGGACATCGCGACCATCTCGCCGGCGTGTCCGAACCAGGGATTGCCGGCGACCGCCATCGGCTTCAGCCGGTCGATCACCGCCTGCGGCTGCAATGTGTCGAACTCGACATGGGTGCGGCGGATCAGCGCGAGGTTGCGGTAGGTTTCATCGAGGCTCTGATCCTCCGACACCTGCCGGAACAAGGCGGCGGCGCCCTTGAGGTCGTTCGCCTCCACGGCCAGATCGGCCTTGGTAAGCAAGGCGGCGGCGCGGTAGCCCGGCGCATCGGCCTTGGCGAGCTCGTCGAGCTTGCCGGCCGCGGCGGCCTTGTTGGCGCCGGCGACGTCGTCAAGCGCCGCCATCAGCGTCTCGCCCTGCTTGCCGGCGCTGACCTGCCGCTGGTTGTTCCAGTAGATTCCACCGGCAAGAGCGACGAGGAACAGGACCACACCGGCTATGGCAAGCTTGCCGTAACGCTCCCAAAGGGTGCGCGCGCGGTCGCGGCGCAACTCCTCATCCACCTCGCGGTAGAAGCTTTCATTGTCCCTGGGCTTGATCGCCACCAATACACTCCGATTGAACCGGGCCGCTTTTCATCGTCCAGCGAACCCTGACACAGGATGAACGTAAAAAGGCGCGCCGGGAAATTTGCCCGGCGCACCTCTACCGGGCGAAGCGGCGCCCCGGCAAGCCTCTTCACGGCTTGGCGCGGTAGAGCTGCTCCTCGGTTGGAAAGGCGCGGCCGCGCACCTCGCCCGCAAAGGCGCCTGCCGCGGCTTCGATACGGGCGGCCATGTCGTCATAGCGCTTCACGAAACGCGGCGTGCGCTCGAACAGGCCGAGCATGTCTTCGGTCACCAGCACCTGGCCGTCGCAGGCGGCGGAGGCGCCGATGCCGATCGTCGGGCAGGCGACGGCGCGCGTCACCTCCGCCGCGATCTCCTCCAGCACGCCTTCGACCACCAGCAGGAAGCAGCCGGCTTCGGCCACCGCCCTAGCATCGGCAAGGATCTTGGCGGCTTCGGCGTCGCTTCGCCCCCGCGCCCCGTAGCCGCCGAGCGCGTTCACCGCCTGCGGCGTGAGGCCGACATGGCCGATCACCGGAATGCCGCGCGCGGAGAGAAAGGCCACGGTCTCCGCCATCGCCTCGCCGCCTTCGAGCTTCACCGCCGCCGCGCCGGTTTCCTTCAGGATCCGGGACGCGCTTGCAAAGGCTTGCTCGGGGCTCGCTTCATAGGAGCCGAACGGCATATCGACGGACACCACCGAATGCCAGGAGCCGCGCACCACCGCCGCGCCGTGGGCGCACATCATCTCCAGCGTCACCGGCACCGTGGACGGCAAGCCGTAGATCACCTGTCCCAGGCTGTCGCCGACGAGCAGGATGTCGCAATGGGGATCGAGCAATTGCGCCATCCGTGCGGTGTAGGCGGTGAGCATCACGATCGGCTCGCCGCCCTTCATTGCCCGAAGCTTGGGCACGGTCAGGCGCTTCATCGGCGCGGGCACCGGATTGGCGCGGCTGGTGGCGGTGTCGAGCGAGTGGGTTACGGACATGGGGCGCTGTGTAGCGCCAAGCCGTGCGCCTGGCAAAAGCCGCCGCCGCCACCGGGCGGCAGCGTGATTTTCTGCGGTTTATACCGAGGGGGGGGCGACTACCCAAACATTGCGGTTTCGCCGCCAAGAAGAAGCGGCTAGACCTGGGTCATCACCAAAGAACTTCTCGGGGGGGAATATATGATCCGCTTAAGCAAGCTTACCGCCACGACCGCCGCGCTGGCGTTCGGGCTGGCCTTTTCCGCGCCCGCCAGCGCCCAGGCGACTCGCACTTGGGTTTCGGGCGTCGGCGACGACGTCAATCCGTGCAGCCGCACCGCACCGTGCAAGACCTTTGCCGGCGCGATCAGCAAAACCGCCGCGGGCGGTGAGATCAACTGCCTCGATCCGGGCGGGTTCGGCGCGGTCACCATTACCAAGTCGATGACCATTTCGTGCCAATATACCGAAGGCGGCGCGCTTGCCGGCGGCAACGGCATCACGGTCAACGCCCAGCCGACCGACACCGTTTTCCTGCGCGGCCTCGACATCTTCGGCGTCAACCCGCCGTCGAACGGGGTCCGCTTCATTGCCGGCGGCGCCCTGATCATCGAGGATTGCACGATCCGCCGGTTCAACGCCGCCAACAGCTTCGGCGTCTCCTTTCAGCCGAGCGCCGATTCGACGCTGGTCATCACCAACAGCACCATTTCGGACAACGGCAACGGCGCGACCGGCGGCGGCATCCTGGTGAAACCGACCGGAAGCGGCAGCGGCAAGGTAACGCTTCGCAACGTCCGCCTGACCACCAATTCCAATCAAGCGATCCTGGTGGACACCACCGGCGTCACCAACCCCGGCGGCACAAACGTGACGATCGAGGACGCAATGGTTGCGCGCAACGCGGCGGGCATCAAGGTCCTGGCGCCGGGCGGCTCGTCGCCGGTCAACGCGATGCTTGTCGACTCGGTGATCTCGAACAACTTCTTCGCCGGGGTTTCGGCCGACGGCTCCGCGGCCACGCTTCGGGTCGGCAACACCACCATCCACGGCAACGGCACGGGGGTGAGCGCGCTCAACACCGCGCAGGTCCGAAGCTATGGCGACAACCGCAACGACGGCAACAACAACGACGGCGCCTTTTCCGTCGGCATCCTGCCCAAGGAATAAGCGCGTCGCATGAAAAAGGGCGGGAGCGGTGCCGTGGGGCCCGCTCCCGCCTTTTTCATGCGCTTATTCCCACTCGATCGTGCCGGGCGGCTTCGAGGTATAATCGTAGACCACCCGGTTGATGCCCTTGACCTCGTTGATGATCCGGGTGGCGACCCGCGACAGGAAGCTTGAATCGAACGGGTAGATGTCGGCGGTCATGCCGTCCGTTGAGGTGACGGCGCGCAGCGCGCAGACATTGTCGTAGGTCCGCCCATCGCCCATCACGCCCACCGTCTTGACCGGAAGCAGCACCGCAAAGGCCTGCCAGATTGCGTCGTACAGGCCGGCGTTGCGGATCTCCTCCAGGTAGATGGCGTCCGCTTTCCTGAGGATGTCGCAGCGTTCCCGCGTAACTTCGCCCGGAATTCGAATCGCGAGGCCCGGGCCGGGGAACGGGTGCCGGCCTACGAACGCTTCGGTGAGGCCAAGCTCGCGGCCGAGTTCGCGCACCTCGTCCTTGAACAGCTCGCGAAGCGGCTCGACCAGCTTCATGTTCATCCGCTCGGGGAGACCGCCGACATTGTGGTGGCTCTTGATCGTTACAGAAGGCCCACCGGTGAAACTGATGCTTTCGATCACGTCCGGGTACAGCGTCCCCTGCGCGAGGAAATCGGCGCCGCCGACCTTTTTGGCCTCGACATCGAACACGTCGATGAACGTCTTGCCGATGAACTTGCGCTTCGCCTCCGGGTCGGTGAGGCCCGCCAAGCCTGTCATGAACAGTTCCTCCACATCGACGTGGACGAGCGGGATGTTGTAGTGGTTGCGGAACAGCGACACGACCTGCTCCGCCTCGCCCTGCCGCATCAGGCCGTGATCGACGAAGACGCAGGTGAGCTGGTGGCCGATGGCCTCGTGGATCAGCACCGCGGCAACCGCGCTGTCCACTCCGCCCGACAGGCCGCAGATCACCCGGCCGGAGCCGACCTGAGCGCGGATTTCGGCGATTTTCGTGGCGCGGAATTCGGCCATGGTCCAGTCGCCGGCAAGGCCGCAGACATGGCGGACGAAATTGGCGATGAGCCTGGCGCCGTCCGGCGTGTGGACCACCTCCGGGTGGAACTGCACGCCGTAAAAGCGCCGGGCGTCGTCGGCGGTGGCGGCGAAGGGCGCGCCGGGCGATTGGGCGACGATCCGGAACCCGGGCGGGAGCGCGTCGACCTTGTCGCCGTGGCTCATCCACACCTGGTGCTTCTCGCCCGTCGCCCAAAGGCCGTCGAACAGCGCACAGTCGTCTTGCACTTCCAGAAAGGCGCGGCCGAATTCGCTATGGTCGCCGGTAACGACCTTGCCGCCGAGCTGCTCGGCCATGAGCTGCTGGCCGTAGCAGATGCCGAGCATCGGCACGCCCGCCTCGAACAAGGCGGGGTCGGCGCGCGGGCTGTCCTCAAGCGTCACCGAAGCCGGGCCGCCCGAAAGGATGATGCCGCTGGGCTTCATCCGCTGAAACGCTTCCAGCGCGCGGCTGAACGGCGCGATCTCCGAATACACCCCCGCCTCGCGCACCCGGCGGGCGATGAGCTGCGTCACCTGGCTGCCGAAATCGACGATCAGGATGTTATCGTGCGGCTGAACGGTCATGCCCGGGCGATAGGCAGCAGTGTCGGTGGTGTAAAGCGAAGGGGGGTGGGTTGAGAGAAACCGCTGAACTGGCCCCTCCCGTCACCCCCGCGAAAGCGGGGGTCCCGCTTCCTTTTTGTTCTTGCCGCCCCAAAAGAAGGAAGAGGCGGGATTCCCGCTTTCGCGGGAATGACGGGGAGTTCATGAAAAAGCGCGCGGAGGGCTAGCCTCCGCGCGCTCTGTGTTCGGACCCGTCGGCCGGAGCCTAGAGGTTGAAGTCGGTGATCCGGCCGTTGCCGCGGGCGTGGCAGGTGAAGTCCTCACGGTCGCCGCGGCGATCGTAGCGATCGTAACGGCCGTAGCGGTCGTTCCGGTTGTAGCCGCCGCGGTCGTAGCCGTAGCCGCCACGGTCGTAGCCGTAGTTGCTTTCGATCACGCCGCGGACGCGGAAGCGGTCGTTGCCGGTGCGGTCGACGTCGGTGATGCGGACCTGGCCGCGGCCGATGCGCTGGGCTTCATAGCCGCAGCTCTGCACCGCCTGGCTGTAGCCGCCGCGATACCGGTTGCCGTTGCCGTAGCCGTAGCGGCTGCCGTCGCGGCTGAGCGCGGAGGTGACGGCCGCGATGCCGCCGAGGATGGCGATGCCGGTGATGATGTCGCCGCCGTCGATGCCGCGGTCGCGATCCCGGTAGCGGTCGCGATACTGCGCTTCGGCAGGCGCGGCGGCGCCGACGGAGATCATGGCCGCCACGGCCGCACCGGTGATGAGCTTGGAAACAGCCTTCATGGCTAACCCTCCTGATTACAATCTCGACCGTGAAACGCTCGGCCTATGGGAGAGGTTCTAGCCGAGTCGCGCTGACGGCCTGCTGAACCGCCTGTTTGCTGCGGTTCAGGATTGGGGGGCGTTAAGGCATGGGGCCGGAGCAGCCAATTCCTCCTGCGGAGCGGCAGCTCCGTGGGGAGGGGAACCACCGAAGGTGGTGGAGGGGTAACTTTCGCGGCTTCGATGTTTCCCGCGCGTCGGCCCTGAGTCCACGTCAGCTACCCCTCCACCACCCGGCGTGGGCACCCGCCAAAGTAGTACTTTGGCGGGACCCTGGGTGGTTCCCCTCCCCATCTTGCGATGGGGAGGAAAGAAGCACTTACGGACCGATCAGTCCGCCGAGCCCGCCGGCTTTACCTTCATGCCGGTGTGGGCGGCGATGAAGGCCCACATGTCGGCATATTCCTCGATGACCTTCTCGGTCGGCTTGCCCGAGCCGTGGCCGGCGCGGGTTTCGATGCGGATCAGCTTGGGCGCCGGGCCGGTGTCCGCCGCCTGAAGCGCCGCGGTGTATTTGAAGCTGTGGCCGGGAACGACGCGGTCGTCGGTGTCGGCGGTGGTGACAAGGATCGCCGGGTAGTCCGCGCCGGAGCGGATATTGTGGTAGGGCGAATAGGTGCGCAGCGTGCGAAAATCGGCCTCGCGGTCGGGGTAGCCGTAATCGTCGACCCAATAGCGGCCGGCGGTCCAGCGGTTGAAGCGCAGCATGTCCATGACGCCCACCGCCGGCAGGGCCGCGGCGAACAGGTCCGGCCGCTGGTTGACCGCGGCGCCGACCAGAAGGCCGCCGTTGGAGCGGCCGTAGATGGCGAGCTGGTTCTTGGACGTGATGCCTTCGCCGACGAGATATTCGGCGGCGCCGATGAAGTCGTCGAACACGTTCTGCTTGTTGGCCAGGCGCCCGGCGTCGTGCCAGGCTTTGCCGTACTCGCCTCCGCCGCGCAGGTTGGCGACCGCGTAGACGCCGCCCTGCTCGAGCCAGGCAAGGCTGGTGGAGGAGAAGGACGGCGTCAGCGAGATGTTGAAGCCGCCATAGCCGTAGAGCAGGGTGGGATGACCCTCCTTGAGCTTCATGCCCTTTTTGTAGACCAGGAAGAGCGGGATCCGCGCGCCGTCCTTGGACTTGTAGAAGCGCTGCTCGACCGCGAAATCCGCCGGGTCGAACGGCACCTTCGGCTGCGCCCAGACCGCGGTCTCGCCGGAGGCGGCATCGTAGCGGTAGACCGTGGTCGGATAGTTGAAGCTGGTATAGCTGAAGAACGTCTCGGGATCGTCCGCGTCGCCCGAGAAGCCGCCGGCGGTGCCGAGGCCCGGCAGCGTCACGGTGCCGAGGCGCTTGCCGTCTAGGCCGAAGGTGCGCACCTCCGTTTTCGCGTCGGTGAGGTAGGAGGCAATCAACTTGCCGCCGACGATCGACGCGCCCTCGAGCGTTGCCGCATCTTCCCCGACGATCTCGCGCGCTTCGGAGGCGGGGCGGGTTACGTCGGTGGCGACGATGCGCAGGCGCGGCGCGCCGGTGTTGGTCACCCAGTAGAAGGTGGTGCCGTTGTTGCCGATGTAGCGCCAGTCGTTCTGGAGGCCGGTGATGTACCGCAGCGGCTTGGCTTTGGCGTCCGTGAGATCGATCAGGGCGACGTCGTAGCGCTCGTCCGTTCCTTCGGACGAGGTGACGATCAGCCAGCGGCCGTCGTCCGAGACCTGGGCGGAGTTGCCGAGCTTCGGCCGGTCGGGCTGCGAAAAGATCAGGCGGTCCTGGCTCTGCGGCGTTCCGATCTTGTGGAGGTAGACCTCCTGGCCTTCGTTCAGCGACTGGAACTGCTCGGCCGCCTTTGGCTCGGCGAAGCGCGAATAATAGAAGCCCGAGCCGTCCTTGGCCCAGCTCAAGTCGGAGAACTTCACCCATTTCACTTCGTCGCCGAGCACCCGGCCGGTGTCGGCGTCGAGAACCTTGACGACCCGCCAGTCGGTGCCGCCCTCCTGCACGGTGTAAAGGACGCGCTTGCCGTCTTCCGAAGGCACCCATTCGCCGAGCGCGGTTGCGCCGTCCTGCGACCAGGTGTTGGGATCGATCAGCATGCGCGGCGCGCCGTTCAGGCCCTGGCGCATGTAGAGGACGTTCTGGTTCTGAAGACCCGTGTTGCGGGTGTAGAAATAGCGGCCGTTCTCGCGGCGCGGAACGCCGATCCGCTCGTAGGAGAAGAGCTCGGTCATGCGCTGGGTGAAGACCGCGCGGCCGGGAAGGGTGGCGAGGTAGGAGTTGGTCAGCGCATTCTCCTCCGCCACCCACTGAGCGACCTTGGAATCCTCGCGGACATCGTTTTCAAGCCAGCGATAGGGATCGGCGACGCGTTCGCCGAACTGCACTTCGGCGACATCCTGCCGCTCGGTGTTCGGATACACGATGGAGGCCTTGGGCGCGGCGGGCGCGGCGTCGGCGGTGACGGCCTTGTCGGTCATCGTGCAGGCGGCGGTGGACAGGAGGAGAAGGGCGGCGGCAAGGCGCATCGGGCGGATATCCTCTTCTTCATGGTTACGGGTGCCCTACACGGGCGCTCGCCTGTCGCGCAATCGTTCGCGAAACGCCCGCCGCCGGAACCGAAATCGTGGCCGCGCATCTTGCCAGGTGAGCAGCGAAAAGGACGACGCCCATGGCTACCACTCCCCAGGACCGCACCTATTGGAATGCCACCGCGGAGGCGCCCGCTTTTCCGCAGCTTTCCGGGGATCTGCAGGTCGATATCGCGATCGTCGGCGGCGGCATCGTCGGGATCACCACCGCCCGGCTGCTCAAGGACCAGGGGCTCAAGGTGGCGGTGATAGAGGCGCGGCAAGTCGGGCGGCAGGTGACCGGCAAATCCACCGCCAAGATGAGCTCGCAGCACGGCATCCTCTACCAGACGCTCGAGCAGAAATTCGGCGAGGACCGCGCGCGCCTGTACGCCGACGCGCAGGAGGCCGGCATCCGGCGCATCTCCGAGCTTGCCGCGCAACATGGCATCGACGCCGACATCGAGCCGATGCCCGCCTTCGTCTACACGCAGGACGAAAGCTATGTGGAGCAACTCGAGAAGGAGGTTGAGGTCGCCAAGCGGCTTGGCCTGCCCGCACACTTCCTGACCGGCGAGATCGGCCTGCCGTTCGAGGTGCTGGCGGCGATGCGCTGGGACGATCAGGCCCAGTTCCACCCGGTGAAATATGTCGCCGGCCTTGCCGCGACCATCCCGGGCGAGGGCAGCCACGTGTTCGAAAACAGCCGCGTCGTCGAGTACGATCCGCAGCGGGTGCAGACCGACCACGGCAGCGTCAGCGCCCGGCACGTGGTGATGGCGACGCACCTGCCGCTCGGCCAGATCGGCATGTATTATTCCATGGCCCACCCGCACGCCGAGCCGGTGATCGCCGCGCCGATCGGCTTCGTGCCGCCGGGCATGTACAAGAATGCCGAGAAACCGGGCCGCTCGATCCGCACCCACCGCTCCGGCGGGCAGACCTGGGGCATCGTCGCCGGCACCAGCTTCAAGCCCGGCCATCCCGACGACGAGCAGGAGTCGATCAAGGACGTCGAGGCTTGGCTGCGCGAGCATTTCGGCGCGGGAGAGGCGCAGTACCGCTGGGTCAACGAAGACTATGATCCGGTGGACAGCGCGCCTTATATCGGCTGGTCGTCGAGCGGATCGGACGGCTATCTGGTGGCGACTGGGTTCGCCGCCTGGGGCATTTCCAACGGCACCGCGGCGGCGATGATCATTGCCGACCTGGTCGCCGGGCGGGAGAATGCTTGGCTGCCGGTGTTCGACGCCACCCGCATCAAGCCGATCGCCGGCGCCAAGGAGTTCGCCAAGGAGAATCTCAGCGTTGCCGCCCACCTGGTCGGCGGCTACCTGTCGCGCAAACCCAAGGATTATGACGCGCTCGCCCCCGGCGACGCGGCGATCATGAAGGTCGACGGCGAGGATGTCGCCGCGTTCAAGGACGAGGCCGGCAAGGTTCACGCTGTCTCGGCGGTATGCACCCACATGGGCTGCCTGGTCGGCTGGAACGCAACCGACCGCACCTGGGACTGCCCTTGCCACGGCTCCCGCTTTGAATTGAGCGGCCAAGTAATCCACGGCCCCGCAACCCGGCCGCTTGGATGCAAGATCACCGGCTAGACGCCCGGCGGCTTGGCGGGGCTAGAGGCGGCCGCGCAGTCGGGCGAGCGCCTGCTCCAGCCACTGCGGCAGCCGGTCCTGCCGGGCGCCGAACGCTTCGCGCAAGGTGGCGCCGAAACCTTCCTCTCCGGCGGAGCCGGGGAGGCGCACGAAGCGTGGTGGTGCGACATTGGCCATGATGAAGCCTCGTGAAGGTGGTGCGGGTCAACGCGCCAGCTAGGCGCTGGCTCCCTCGGCGCCTCTCAGCCGCCCGGGCCGCCGCCGCCGAGATCGTTCGATCCCCCCGTGGCGCCGCCCGGACCGCCGTTGACGCCCCCGTCCTGCCGGGCCCCGCCGGTAGTCGCGCCGCGCCCGCTGCTTGGACCGCCAAGGCCCTGGCCAGGAGAGGCGCGCAGCTCGCCCGCGCCGTTGCCGCCACCGAAGGCCCCGGTTCCGTCAGCACCGCCGAGATCGACAGGACCATCCTGGGAGGCGGCGTTGGTGAAGGGCCGGGCCGCGTCCGGAGCGCCGCCGGCTTCCCCTTCGCTGCCGATTCCGGTGTCTTTCGGGTTAGTCATGGCGGGGTTTCCTTGTTTCCCGCTGAACGGCCATCGCGAAGCGCTGGTTCCTGCGGAGCGCTCCACCTTGAGGTGGATCAAGTTTTTTCGGAAAACCTCTTTAAACACCGTGGCTTACACATATGTAAGGAGCGGCCGCCCCCTCCCTGGCGGCCAGGGCCGGGTTTCTCCCCCTTTGACCCGCGCCTTCAAAGCCCCGCCGTGGTCCTCCCCCTTCCGCGGCGGGGTATTTTGTGCCTGCCGCAGGTCCGCCGCGCTTGTGGAAAGCATCGGCTAGGTCCCCGCATGGCACCCGGTAACAGTGGATTAGCGACGGGTGCGGGCTTATCCCAGCGCGAGCGATCACCGGGAGAAGATCGAGTGCAAGCAAGCGGGATCGTCGCGATCGTTGTTCTGGTCCTCGCCGTGGCTTTGGTTCTTCGCGGCATTCGCGGGCACGGCCATAAAGATGGATCGGGAGCCGACTCGGGCGCGGGCCCCGACGATATCGTTGGCGGCGGCGACTAACTGCCGGTTGCAGCCCGCCGCGTTGTTCAAAAGAAAAGGGCCCCCGAAACGGAGGCCCTTCCCTTGATCCAAAGTCTGTTGAAGCGGCTCAGGCGGCTTCGTCATACTCGTCTTCGTTCATCACCGGGCCCGAATCCTGGCCCTTGGCGGAGACGTCGCGGTCGACCAGTTCGATGATCGCGATCGGGGCGGCGTCCGAGGCGCGGATGCCGGCCTTGATGATGCGGGTGTAGCCGCCGGCGCGCTCGGCGTAGCGCGGCGCGATCACGTCGAACAGCTTGGTGAGCTGCGTCTCGTCCAGCATGCGAGCATGGGCCAGGCGGCGGTTGGAAAGGCCGCCCTTTTTGGCGAGCGTGATCAGCTTTTCGACATAGGGGCGAAGCTCCTTCGCCTTGGCGGTCGTGGTGGTGATCTGCTCATGCTTGATGAGGGCGGCGGCCATGTTCCGGAACAGGGCTGCGCGGTGCGAGGAGGTGCGCTGGAGTTTGCGGCCGGCGACGCGGTGACGCATGGTTCTTTTCCTTTGTTCGTCCGAGGTCCGTTTAAGGTAACCTCGGCCGGGCCGCCTTATGGGGGACGGCCCAAACCCCAAAAAGAACGGCGGGACATCGAAGCCCGCCGCGCGTGCCGCTGCCAAGAGCGGAAATGTGCCGGAAAGTCAAGCGGTGCGGGGTGTGGCGCCCGGCCTCAGAAGGCGCGCTCGCCCTCCACGTTGCCGGCCGTTGAGTAGCGGCAGACGAGGATCTCGTTCTCCGCGCCTTCCGTGAGCGCGCACCCGACCTCGCCGGTCTCCCGCCACATCAGCTGGGTGTAGTGGCCGACATCATCGAAATTGCCAGTCTTGCTTGCATAGGGGATCGGGCGGGCGACGAAGTGGCGCTTTTCTTCCACCCACATGCCGACCATCTGTTCGGGCGTGAAATAGCCCGAGGTGCCGAGCCACAGGTTCTCGCCCTGGGGATCCTCATCGTCGGGATCGTCCGGCGAATGCTCGATGTCGTCCATCGCGGCGAGCTGCTCGCCCCACTCGGCGGCGTCCGCGGCGAGCGCGGCATCCCAGCGCATGGCGGGCAGGCCGGCATCGCTGCGCTCGCGATTGTGGGCGGCAAGGATGCGCCCGTCGAGGCTGGTGAGGCGCCCGGTCGCGCCGGCGAGAAGCGGCAGGCACAGGCACAAGGCCGCCGCGCCTGCGAGTCGTCCGAACCGTGTTGCCACCTTCTCCATGCCAAGAAGGTGGCAGGCACGGGTTTACGCCGTCTCTCCGGCTTTGGTTGACGAGGCGCTAAGGCTTCAGCCTTGCTCCCCGTCCTCCGCTTCGTCCTGGGTCGCCTGTTCGATCTGGACGGGGCTGATGCCGCCCGGCGGGTTGCCGTTGCCGGTGCCGCCGGAGGCGCGGGAGCCGCCCATGCCGCCGGGGCTGCCGGCGTCGATCCCGCCGAGGCCGCCGCCCGACCCGCCTTCGCTGCGCATCGCGCTTGCGTCGCCGGTGGCCGAGCCGGCACCAGTCATGCCCGCGCCCGACGGCGTGTCGGTGCCGCCGCCCAGGCGGTTCGCCAGATCCTCGCCCTGTCCCTCACCGGTGCTTTCAGCCTGCCCGCTGGCCGCGGCCAGGCCGCCTTTTTCCTCGTCCGATCCGCTCGCGACGCCTGCCGCGCCGGCGCCGAGGCCGGTGCCCGGCCCGACATCGGTTCCACCGGTGCCGGCCGTGCCGCCGCCTGTACCGCCGCCTGTGCCGATATTGCTGTCACTGCCCGCCATGTTCATGCTCCTTCTAGAGATCGAGGAGGCAACGAAGCCGCGGCGGAGGCGGTTCCTACTCGGCGGCTTCGGCGGTCGGCACTTCGAACAAAGGTGCCGCCGGGGGAGCGGGCACGGGCGTCGCGGCGGATGCCCGGGTGCGCGAGACGCGCTGCGGCTTGGCGGCGGCTTCCACCTCCGCGCGGGCGTGTGCGGCGCCGTCGTTCGCGCCGCGGCGGCGCTTGAAGCGGCCTTCCACTTCGGCGCCGGTGGCGATGCCGAGCGCCTCGTAGAGGACGTCGCCGGTAACCCGGGCGCTTGCCTCGAGCTGCAGGGTGCCTGCCTCAACCGCACCGTCGATCAGCCCGGCGAGCCGCGCTTCCTCGGCATGGATGTTGCCGTGGACGACCCCGCCTTCGCCCTGCGTCAGAAAGGCGCAGCGGATGTCGCCGGTGACCTTGCCGTCGATGTGCAGGCGGCCTGACGTCTCGACGTCTCCCGTCACGGTGACTTCCGGGCCGATGAATGAGAATGTCCCGCCCTCGCCCGCGTCCGCTTTTCGTCCTCGCCCGAACATCTTGCACCCTCCCAGGAACGCGCATCATGGCACATTACGGGGGCGTTTCAAGCAGATCGTCGGGTCGGCAGACTTCTCGACCGCTCATGCTGAGGAGGGACTGAGCAGGGTTCCCATCAAAGTAGTACTTTGATGAGGTCCCATGTCGGAGGCTTGTCTCGAAGGACCCGCGAGCATGCTGTGCGTCCTTCGAGACGCGGTTCGACAGGCTCACCGCTCCTCAGGATGAGCGGGGTTGGGTGGGTTCCCTCCCAGTCTACTGCATCCACCTCCCCGCTCATCCTGAGGAGGGACTGAGCGAAGTCGAAGGCCCGTCTCGAAGGACCGGCACAGTGCGTCCTTCGAGACGCCGGTTCGACAAGCTCGCCGGCTCCTCAGGATGAGCGGCCTGGGTGCGGGCCAAGTACGGGGCGGGTGGGGCGTGAGCGCCGTAAGGCCGAGGCCTCCAACCGGCTCCAAGTACCACTTGGAGCCGAAACCATGATGGGGGCCGGTGTTGCCACCGGCCCCCACTGTCCCAGCTCCATGGCCCGCCTGCCGGCGCGGCGTCCCGCTGGGCGGGTGGCTTGCGGTCGGGCGCGTGGCCCGGCCGGTTGCCGGTTTTCAGGTCTGGGCGGCGCCGAGGCGCCATCCCATTCCCTGCGGAGGTTCCGTTCGGGCCGAAGCCCGAACGGTTCCGCCGGGTCGCCGATGCTCGCCGAAGCTGCCGCCTGCGACCCACCCGGTTTGGAGCCGGCAAGCCGAAGCTTCGCCTCCATTCCGGACCCGTCCGGTGCGCGGTGGCCGAAGCCAGCCGCGCGCCCTCAGGGCTCCCTCCTCCGCCGCGGCGGGCGAACCCGCTTTGCCTTTGGAAGACCCGCACCTTCCGGCCGAAGCCGGTCCTCACGGGCTTTCCCTCACGTCCGGCGGCAAGCCGCCTTTCGCTCGGGAACCGGCGCATTGCGGACGAACCCGCAGTGCCTGCCGGGGTAGCTCGGGTTTCGAAGCCAAGCTTCTGATCCCTCGCCGTTTCGAAAGCGCCTTTCAGCAAGGCCGAGACCCCACTCCCGACACTTTCCGGAACCGCACCAGCCGAAGCCTTTCCAATCCCGTTCGGCGTTCCCCAGATCGGAGCCAGGCTCCGGTTTGCGAAATCGCCTGCCGCTGCCGGCTTGGAGGCAAGCCCCCTCCCCTTCAACGGTTTGCAGTTCGGCGCCCCCGAAAGTGCGCCTGCCCTGCCCGGTTCGGCCGTCCGGAGGTCGTGCCCGCCTGCGGCTTTCGCCGCCTGCACGCCCGGCTTCCACCTTGCCGACCAATTCGCTTTCTCAGCCGCGCCATTCGTCCCGGGGGACGAAGGAGCATCGATCCGACGTTGCAGCCTTTGGGAAGATCCGCTTCGTTTCCTCCGCTTCACCCTTCCGGCTACGAGTTCGATGCTGTCACCGAATCCGAGTCGCGGGAAGCGGATTCGTGCTGTGGATAACAAGGATAACGGGGGTAAGTTTTCGCCCGTCAGTTGCCCCTGCGGCCCTTGCCCTTTGTGTCCCCGAGCATCGGCTCCTCCACCCGTTGCGGCACTTCCGAAACGGGGGGAGCGGCGGGCGTGACGGGCACATCCGCAGCCTCGTCGTCCTTCTCGCGCGGCTCAAGCGCGCGGCGGGCGAAATCAAGCGCCATGAGCTTCAGGCTGTCGCTGAGCCGGACGCCGACACCGTCGCCGCCACCTTCGCTCCCCGCCTTGCCCATGCCGCCGCCGACAGCCGATTTCGCCCCGCCCTTCAACGCAGCGCCGATCGTCCCCTTCGGGTCCTTGCCTTCACGGAGGGCGGCGGCGGCGGCGAGCAGTGCGCCGGCCACCACTTCGGCGACAACCGGCTCCCTGGCGAGCTTGGCCGCCTCGTTGCCGAGCTTGCGCAGCTTCTTGGGGACCTTCACGCCGCCGATCTCTTTCGGGACCTTGTTCTTTTTGTCCTTCTTGCCCTTGCCGTCCTTCGCCATGCGCCTCTCCTTTGGAGCCTAGATGGTCGTTACGGGGCCGCTCGCCAAGGCCGGCGATTACTCGACAATGATCCGGCCCTTCATGCCGAGCATGCGATGGACGATCGTGCCCCCCTGCACCTTGTAGCGGCCCGCTTTCGGGACCAGCACCACCGTGCGGGTGGAGAGCGCCGGCACGGTGATCCGGCCGCTTTTAATCGTCTCGCCGTCGCGGCCACGGGCCTTGGCGGTGCGGAACAGGCGCTCGGCGGAAAAGGCCAGGCCCTGGTTCGATGTGTTGACGAAACGCAGCCGCACCGGCCGGTCGGCGGCAAGCCGGATTTCGGCCGGCGCGATGTCGTAGGGGGTGAGCAGCACGTCATATTCGGGGGCCTGGCGCCAGTCCTGCGCGGCCGCCGGCGCGGCAAGCAGGGCGAGAGCGGCGAGGAAGGAAAAGGCACGCATCGGATCAGTCTCGCTAAGCGGTTGACGGGCAAAGCCTAGCACGGGCAGGAGCGGTGCATGAAGCCCTTCCTCGCACCCCTCGCCGCCGCCGCTTTCGCCTTGTGCGCCTTCGCCGCCGCCCCTGCCGAAGCGCGGCTTGCCGGGGCGGAGCAGAAGATCGTGCAGGCGGTGGACAAGGAGCAGGCGCGCACCCTTGCCTTGCTTGAAACATTGGTGAACCAGAATAGCGGCACCCTAAACTTCGCCGGCGTCGAAGCGGTGGGGCGGATGGCGCGGGCCGAGCTCGAGCCGCTCGGTTTCGAGGTGCGCTGGGTGCCGATGGCCGAGGCCGGACGCGCCGGGCACATCGTTGCCGTTCACCGGGGCAATGGACGCGGCAAGAAGATGCTTCTGATCGGCCACCTCGACACGGTGTTCGAGCCCGATTCGCCGTTTCAGAAATATGTCTTGAAGGATTCCGACACCGCCGAAGGGCCGGGCGTCGGCGACGACAAAGGCGGGGTGGCGGTAATGATCGCCGCCTTGCGCGCCATGCATCAGGCGGGAACGCTGAAGGCCGCGGACATCGAGATCGTGCTGACCGGCGACGAAGAGGATGCGGGCAAGCCCGTTTCCGTCTCCCGCCGCGATCTGGTCGAGGCCGGCCGCCGCGCCGACGTCGCGCTCGATTTCGAGGGGCTTTCGACGGAGAACGGCAAGGATCTCGGCTCGATCGCACGGCGCGGCTCGGGCGATTGGGAGCTGCGCACCACCGGGCGCTCCGGCCATTCCAGCCGCATCTTTTCCGAGCAGTCGGGCAACGGCGCGATCTACGAGCTGACCCGAATCCTCGCCGCCTTCCGCACCGAGCTTCCCGAAACCAACCTCACGTTCAACGTCGGCCTGGTCCTCGGCGGCGCTACCGCCACGCTCGACGAGACCGGCATTCGCGGCCAGGCGAGCGGCAAGAACAATATCATTCCCGAAGTCGCGATCGCACGCGGCGACATCCGCACCCTTTCGCTCGACCAGTATCAGCGGGTGACGGCGAAGATGACGGAGATCGTCGCTCGCCACCTGCCCGGCACCGGCGCGGCGATCACCTTCGACGAAGCGGCCTACCCGCCGATGGCGCCGACTCCGGGCGGGCAGGCCCTGCTCGACCGGCTCAACAAGGTGAATGCCGACATGGGCCTCGCCGCCATGGAGGCGCAGGATCCGCTGAAGCGCGGCGCCGGCGACATCGGCTTCGTCGCCGCGGAGGTGGACGGCCTGGTCGGCCTTGGTCCGGCGGGCGGCGGCTCCCATGCGGCGGGCGAGACGATCGACGTGCCGAGCCTGTGGCGGCAGGCCAAGCGCGCCGCCATTCTGATGACCCGCCTCTCCCGCGAGAGACGCTAGGCTCGGCCTGCCGCTTACCTTCTTGTCAGCAGCCGAATTTCGGGCCATTCCCCCGGCATAAACAAGCGCACCGGGGAGTGCGCTTCCAGGGGAGGATGATCATGTCGCGTTTTACCGCAAAGCTTCTGTGCGCCGCCGCCGCGGTCGCCACCTTTTCCGCCGCGCCCGCTTCGGCGCAGCGCATCGACCGCATCGTCGCGTTCGGCGATTCCTATGCCGACGACGGCAATCTGTTCGAACTGCTCGGCATTCCGCGCCCGGCGCCCTACCCCAATGGCAGGTTCTCGAACGGCACCAACTTCGTCGACACCATGTCGCAGATCCTGCAGGTCCCGGTCGACAACTTCGCGATCGGCGGCGCGTTCACCGGCAACGGCAACATCAACGGCCCGGGCATTCCGGGCTTCGTCACCGAATATAATTCGTTCCTGGCAGGCGGCGGGCCGGCGGCGTTTCCGCGGGTGAGCGGCAAGTTCGACGGCAACGACCTGGCCGTGATCTCGGTCGGCGGCAACGATGCCCGCGCGTATGAGCGCAGCCTGGGACTGTCGCCGACGGCCGCGCAGATCACCGCGCTGACCGCCGGCGTACCGGCCCAGGCAACCGCCCGCGTCGCCGAGGCGATGACCGGCGTCAACGCGCTGGTCGGCGCCGGCGCGCGCAACCTTACCTTCCTGGTCGGCGATGTCGGCCGCCTTCCCGAAGTGCGCGGGCTGCCCGTCGCGGCGGTCGGCACCGCTTATGCCAACGCTTTCAACAGCGGCCTGCAAACGAGCCTTGCCCAGACGGCATCGAGCGGCGTGATCGTCAACTATCTCGACCTCACCCAGATCGGCAACCAGGTGGAGGGCAACCTCGCCGCCTTCGGCCTGACCAGCGCGGGCGCCTGCCCGGCTTCCGCGGGCACCCAGTGCGTCACCGACGCAAGCTTCGCCAATCAGTACCTGTTCTACATCGATCAGGTGCACCTGACCTCCGCGGGCTTCGCGATCGTCGGCCAATATGCCGTGCGCCAGCTTGAAGCGCCGCTCCAGTTCCAGGCGCAGACCGACGCCGGCCTGCAGGCGGCGACCGCTTTCGGCCGCACGCTGGACGGACGGCTCGACTTGTCCAATGCGCGCTTGGGAATCGACGGCAGCGGCCTCAACTTCTACGTCGCCGGCAACACCGCCAGCCAGACGATCGGCGACGGCGACCGCAACCTCGGCTACGATCTCGACACCACCGGCGCCACGGCCGGCGCGGAATATGATGCTGGCGGCATGGTGTTCGGCGTTGCGCTGAATCACAGCCGTCCCGAAGCCGACATGTTCACCGGCACCGGCGAGGCCCGCGCGAGGGCCTGGCAGGTCGGCGGCTATGCCGGCTGGTCGGGCGGCGGCGCGTTCGTTCAGGCCCATGCCGGCTATGGCTGGATGGACTATCGCACCCGCCGCACCGCGGTGATCGACGACATTCGCGGCGACACGGAAGGCACCGCAACCATCGCCGGCGCAAAGGCGGGCTTTCTCGCCGGCTTCGGCGGCCTCCGCGTCGGCCCGGTGGTCGGCCTCCATTATGCCAAGGTGAAGATCGACGGCTATACGGAGACCGGCGACCCCGTTCTGACCCTCAATGTCGGCGACCAGGACGTAAAGGCGCTGGTTGGAAGCGCCGGGCTTGAAGCGCGCGGCAGCTTCAAGGCGGGCGGCCTCGCCATTGCGCCTTATGCGTCGGTCACGGCGGAAAAGGATCTGGAAGGGGACGGCCGGGCGATCCGCTATGCCGGCACCGCTTCGCCGGGCATCGTCAACACCTTCGTGCTCGAGAACCGATCCAAAGAGGTGCACGGCCGCCTCACCGCAGGCGCCAACCTGGCGCTGTTCGGCTCGGCCTCGCTCCAGGTGCAGGGCAGCACCAGCATCGAACGCGACGGCGGCAACGACACCTCCGCCTTTGTGGCCCTGAAGTTCGGCTTCTAGGCATCATACCCTCCCCGGTTCCGGCCGGGGAGGTTAGAGATCGGCGTGTAACGGGCGAGGGCGGCATGACGGGGGACGAAGCCGAGCGGGCCGACGCCGAAAGCAAGGTCCCCGCGGTCACGCTCGGTTTCTGGGTCGTCAAGATCCTTGCGACGACGCTTGGCGAGACCGGCGGCGACACGGTGTCGATGACTATGGAGCTCGGCTATCTGGTCGGCACCGCGATCTTTCTTTCGGTCTTCCTCGCCCTCGCCGCATGGCAGATCTCCGCCAAGCGCTTCCATCCCCTGCTCTATTGGGCGACGATCATCGCCTCGACCACGGCCGGGACGACGATGGCGGACTTCGCCACAAGGTCGATGGGGATCGGCTATCCCGGCGGCTCGGCGCTGCTGTTCGCGCTGGTGATTGCCTCCCTTGTTGCCTGGAAACTTTCCACCGGGACGGTGCGGGTTGAGGCGGTGCGCACGCCCAAGGCTGAAGCCTTTTACTGGCTGACGATCACCTTCTCCCAGACGCTCGGAACCGCGCTCGGCGACTGGGTGGCGGATACGGATGGGATCGGCTTCGGCAACGGCGCGCTCATTTTCGGAGCCGTGCTGGCGGCTGTGGCGGCGCTGTATTTCTGGACAAAGGTAGACCGCGTCTTGCTGTTCTGGGCGGCGTTCATCCTGACCAGGCCGCTTGGCGCGACGGTGGGCGATTACCTGGACAAGCCGATGGCGGACGGCGGCCTCGCGTTCAGCCGCCCGCTGGCGACGGCGGTTCTCGGTGGGGTGATCCTGCTCCTGATCCTCCTCCTGCCGCAACGGGCGGGACGGCACCCGGCCTAGCTGGCCATCTTCCCCTGCGCGCTTGATCCGGCGCGCGGGGCGGCCCACATGGGCGGCATGCTGATCCAGACCGAAACCACGCCCAACCCGTCCACCCTGAAATTCCTCCCCGGCCAGCCGGTGATGGAAGCGGGCACCCGCGATTTCGCGACCCCGGAGGATGCGGAGGCGTCGCCGCTCGCCGAAGCCTTGTTCTCGCTGGGCGATGTCGAAGGCGTGTTCTTCGGCCGGGACTTCATTTCGGTGACCGCGGGCCCGGGCAGCGACTGGCGCGATTTGAAGCCCCAGGTGCTGTCCGTGCTGCTCGACCATTTCGCCGGCGGGGCGCCGTTGTTCAAGCCGGCTACGGCGGGCGGCATCTTCGTCGAGGACGCGTCGGGAAGCTTCGAGGACAATCCGGAGGATGCGGAGATCGTCGCCCAAATCCGCGAGCTGATCGACACCCGCGTTCGGCCGGCGGTGGCCAATGACGGCGGCGACATCGTCTACCGGGGTTTTCGCGAAGGCACCGTCTACCTCGCCCTGCAGGGCGCCTGCGCGGGCTGCCCCTCCTCCACGATGACGCTGAAGAACGGCATCGAGGGCCTTCTCAAGCATTATGTCCCCGAGGTCGAAGCCGTCGAAGCGATCTGATGCTGCTCGTTATCGACAGCGCAACCGCGGCCTGTTCGGCGGCGCTGATCGACGGCGGCGAAGCGATCGACGAGCGGCTTGAGCTGATCGGCCGCGGCCATGCCGAACGCTTGCTGCCGCTGATCGAGGAGCTGCTCGCCGGGCGGCGCCCGACCGCAATCCTGGTCGATTGCGGCCCTGGAAGCTTCGCGGGTGTCCGCGTCGGTCTGGCGGCGGCGCATGGTTTGGCGATCGGCTGGGGCGTGCCGCTGCTCGGCTATTCGTCGATGGCGGTTGTTGCCGCCGCGACGGGCGCCGAGGCGGTGGCGCTTCATGGCGGACACGGGCAGCTGTTCGTGCAAAGCTTCGCCGGTGATCCGCTCCGGCCCCTGGACGCGCTCCAGTCGCTCCTCCCGGAGGCCGCCGCGATCGCGGTCTGCGCCCACCGGGTGGCCGGCTCGGGCGCCGAGGCGCTGGTGAGCGCGCGGGGCCATGGCGAGGCGATCGACGCCCTCCCCCGCGCTGCCGACGCCCGTTTGCTTCCCGAGGCGCTGCGCAGCCTTCCCGCCCGCCCGATCTACGGCCGGGCGCCCGACGCGAAGCCGATGGCATGACGGACGGGGTTTCGCTTGATCCGGCCGGCGTCGAATGCGTCGGCGAAGTCATGCTGGTCATGCCCGACAGCTTCGATCCCGAATTCGGCGAGGCGTGGACGGCGCCGCAATGCGCAAGCCTGATGTCGATGCCCGGCGTCTGGCTCACCCTTGCGCGGGACGCGGGCGCGCCGGTCGGCTTCTCGTTGTCCAGGATCGTCGCGGGCGAGGCGGAACTGCTGCTTCTGGCCGTGCGCAAATCGGCGCAGCGGCGCGGCGTCGGCGGCAAGCTGCTCGAGCGCTTCATCGCCGATGCGCGCGGCAGGGGGGCGGAGAAGCTCCATCTTGAGGTGCGCCACGGAAATGACGCCGTACAGCTATACAGGCGCGCAGGTTTCGAAGAAGTCGGCAGACGATTCAACTATTATCGCGGCGCTTCCGGCCAGCAATACGACGCATTGACGCTTGCTTGGCGCGGCGAGAATTGAGGCTTTTCGGGGAAAGCCGATTTTCTCGCTTGTATTTGATTCGGCCTTCGATCATTCCCGGCCTTAGGGGCATTTGTTCAAAACAGTGGCACTGAACTGGGCAGGCGGATCATGAGCGAAAATATCGAAGACGTCGAAACCATCATTACCCTGACCGCGGACATCGTTTCCGCGCATGTCAGCAACAACAGCGTCGCGGTGAACGACCTGCCGACGCTGATCCAGAACGTTCACACTGCTTTGAACGGCCTGGGCGTGAAGGTGGAGGAAGCGCCTGCCAAGCAGGAGCCGAAGGTTTCGGTGCGCTCTTCGGTGAAGCCGGACTATATCGTCTGCCTGGAAGACGGCAAAAAATTGAAGATGCTGAAGCGGCACCTGATGACTCATTATCAGATGACGCCCGACCAATACCGTCAGAAGTGGGGACTCGCCGCCGATTACCCGATGGTCGCGCCCAACTACGCCGAACAGCGCCGCGCGCTGGCCAAGAAGATCGGGCTGGGCACCAAGCGCCGCAAGACGGGACGCAAATAAGCGCGGATGCCGGGGCCTCATGGTCCCGGTCCGGCTTTACCGGCGCGCGGATTCGTCTAAACCGGGCCCCGCATGACACGCCGCATCGACATCGAAACCCTGTGCGCCGAAAAAGGGCTGCGCATCACCGAGCAGCGGCGGGTTATCGCGCGCGTGCTTTCCGAAGCGGAGGACCATCCGGACGTGGAGTCGCTCCACGCCCGCGCTTCGGCCATCGACAGCGGCATCTCCATCGCCACGGTGTACCGCACGGTGCGGCTGTTCGAGGAAGCCGGCATCCTGGAACGCCACGATTTCGGCGATGGCCGGGCGCGCTACGAGGCGGCCGACGCCACTCACCACGACCACCTCATCGATGTCGAGACCGGGCGGGTGATCGAGTTCGTCGACGACGAACTGGAGGCGATGCAGCGGCGGATCGCCGAGAGGCTCGGCTACCGTTTGGTCGATCACCGGATGGAGCTGTACGCCGTGGCGATCAACCGCAAGGGATGAGCGCGGCGCGCCGTCCGGCCACAACTTCATGAGCAACCTGCGCTTCGCCGGACGGGTTCTTTCCATCGTGGCGGGGCTGCTGGCCTGCCTGCCCCTTCATTACTTCTGGAAGCTGTTCGGTCGGCGTTCGCCATGGCCACGCCGGTTCCTTGGCTGGGTTGGCCGCTCCGCCGGGTTTCGGGCGCGGAGCGTCGGCACGCCCCTGGGGCGCGACGTGCTGTTCGTCGCTAACCACCTTTCCTGGCTCGACATCATGATTCTCGCCGGCGCGACCGGAACCGCCTTTGTGTCGCGCGACGATGTCGGGCGCTGGCCGGTGATCGGCTGGCTCTCCGACATGAACAACACGGTATATGTCGACCGTTCGAACAAGCGGGCGGTGCACGGGCAGGCGGACACGTTGCGTAGCGCGCTTGCGTCGGGTCAGCCGGTGGCGCTGTTTCCAGAGGGCACGACCGACGGCGGCACCAACGTCCTGCCCTTCCGCGCCAGCCTGCTTTCGGCGCTGTTCCCGCCGCTGCCCGGACTCAAGGTCCAGCCGGTGGCGATCGACTATGGCGCGGCGGGTGGCGACATCGCCTGGACGGGCGAAGAAGGTGCCGGCGCCAACGTCCGCAGGGTGCTTTCGCGCAGGGGCAGCGCGCCCGTAACCCTGCACTTCCTGGAGCCGCTCGACCCGGCCGAGCTTGGCGACCGCAAGGCGCTGGCGCTGGCGTCGCAGGCGGCGATCGTCGCCGCGCTCGGGCCTTCCGCGCGCCTGCCGGATCGCTTATAGGCGCGCCATGACCAACCCCAAGACTTTCCACGTCAAATCTTTCGGCTGCCAGATGAACGTCTATGACGGCGAGCGCATGGCGGAGCTGCTTGCCGCGCAGGGCATGCAGGCCGTCGACGGCGGCGAGGCCGATCTGGTGGTGCTCAACACCTGTCACATCCGCGAACGGGCGGCGGAAAAGGTCTATTCGGACATCGGCCGGCTGCCGCGGGAGGACGGATCGCGGCCCATGATCGCGGTGGCCGGCTGCGTCGCCCAGGCCGAAGGGGCGGAGATCCCGCGCCGTGCGAAGTCGGTGGACATCGTCGTCGGCCCTCAGGCCTATCATCGCCTGCCCGAGCTGGTCGCACTCGCCGCAACCGGCGCCAAGGCGATCGACACCGACATGCCGACCTTGTCCAAGTTCGGTGCCCTCCCCGCCCGCCGCCGGACGGGGGCAAGCGCGTTCCTGACCGTGCAGGAAGGCTGCGACAAATTCTGCACCTATTGCGTAGTGCCCTACACCCGCGGCGCCGAAGTCTCGCGCGGCTGGGACGCTATCATCGAGGAAGCGCGGGCGCTGGTCGATGCCGGCGCGCGCGAGATCACCCTGCTCGGCCAGAATGTGAATGCGTGGGAGGACGGCGAAGGCCGCGCGCTGCACGACCTCATCGCCGCGCTCGACACGCTGCCGGGGCTGGAGCGAATCCGCTACACCACCAGCCACCCCAACGACATGCGCGAAGGCCTGATCCGCGCCCATGCCGAAGTGGAGGCGCTGATGCCCTACCTGCATCTGCCCGTGCAATCGGGCAGCGACCGGGTGCTGAAAGCGATGAACCGCAGCCACAGCCGCGACAGCTACCTGCGCGTCATCGAGCGCGTCCGCGCGGCGCGGACCGACATCGCGCTTTCGGGCGATTTCATCGTCGGCTTCCCCGGCGAAACCGATAGGGAGTTCGAGGAGACTCTCGAAATCGTCAAGGCAGTGAACTACGCCCAGGCTTACTCGTTCAAATATTCCCCGCGGCCCGGCACCCCTGCCGCCGCAATGGACAAGCAGGTGCCCGCGGAAGTGATGGACGAACGACTGCAGCGCCTTCAGGCGGCCATCTGGGCCGGGGCCCAAGCCTTCAACCAGGGCACGGTGGGCCGAAGCACCCGCGTGCTGCTGGAGCGCAAGGGCCGCAAGCCCGGCCAGTTGATCGGCAAATCGCCCTGGCTGCAATCGGTGCATGTCGAAACCCAGGCCGCAATTGGAGACGTGATAGACGTGGACATCATTTCCGCAGGACCCAACAGCGTCGGCGGTGCCGAGCGCCTGCGGGCCGCCGCCTGATGGCGCGCAAGCCCACCGTGCCCGACGCCGCCACCCCGCGCGCCCGCCTCGAAATCGAGTTCCAGCAGCCGCATCTGCTCGGCCCGTTGTTTGGCGAATTCGACCGCAACCTCGTCGCCATCGAGGACCGGCTTGGCGTCTACATCGCCGCGCGCGGCTCCAAGGTGCAGATCGAGGGCGAGGCGGACTCCGCGGCCCGCGCCCGCGACGTGCTTGTCGGCCTCTACAACCATCTCGACGAAGGCCACGACATCGACGCCGAGACGGTGAACGCGATCATCGGCATGACCGGGCAACCGGTGCTTGACGGCATCATCGCGCCCGACGTCGGCGAGCCGCCCAAGGTGATGATCCGCACGCGCAAGAAGACCATCGTGCCGCGCACCCGGATGCAGGCGACCTACATGGAGGCCTTGGCGCGCGACGACATGATCTTCGCCCTCGGCCCCGCGGGTACGGGCAAGACCTATCTCGCCGTCGCGCAGGCGGTGCAGCAGCTGATCGGCGGCTCGGTCGACCGGCTGATCCTGTCGCGTCCGGCGGTGGAAGCGGGCGAGCGCCTGGGCTTCCTGCCCGGCGACATGAAGGAAAAGGTCGATCCCTATCTGCGCCCGCTCTACGACGCATTGTACGACATGCTTCCGGCCGAGCAGGTCGAGCGGCGGATTGCGAGCGGAGAGATCGAGATCGCGCCAATCGCTTTTATGCGCGGGCGTACCTTGTCGGACGCGGTGATCATCCTCGACGAGGCGCAGAACACCACGCCGGCGCAGATGAAGATGTTCCTCACCCGCTTCGGCATGCGCAGCCGGATGGTGATCTGCGGCGATCCGCTGCAGGTCGATCTTCCCGATCCGACAAAGTCCGGACTCGCCGACGCGGTCGGCCGGCTGGAAGGCGTGCAGGGCATCGCCACCATCCGCTTCAACACCAGCGACGTGGTCCGCCACCCGCTGGTTGGGCGGATCGTGGACGCGTACGAGGGCAAGCAGGGGTGATCACTCGCTCTCCTCGTCATCCCCGCGGAAGCGGGGATCCCGCTCCTTGTTCTTCCGGCGTAACGTCAAAGCGGGATTCCCGCTTTCGCGGGAATGACAGGTTTGTTCTGTGATCCTCGTCGAGTCCGATGCTTCCCCGGAGTGGGACAGTAGCACCGGCTGGCAGGCACTTGCTGAGCGGGCGGTCAAGGCCGCGGTGGCGGAAAGCGATTGGGCGGACCTGATCGAGGCGCGCCTGGCCGCCGAGGTCTCCGTGAAGTTCACTACGGACGCCGAAGTCCACGCCCTCAACGCGGAATATCGCGACAAGGACAAGCCCACCAACGTCCTCTCCTTCCCGATGGTGGAAGCGGAGATGCTGGAAGTGCTGGTCGGCGCCGGGTCGGGTGAGGCTCTACTCGGCGACATTGTTCTCGCCCACGGCGTCTGCGCCCGCGAGGCGGCGGAAAAGGGCGTTTCGGTGACCGATCATGCGTCGCATCTCGTCGTCCACGGCACCCTTCACCTGCTCGGCTACGACCATGAGGAGGGCGAGGCGGAGGCCGAGGCGATGGAACAAACGGAGCGCCGGGCGCTTGCCGCGCTGGGCATATCCGACCCATATCTGACGGAGGTCATACACTAAGTGCCGGACGACGAGGACAGTAGCACTCCCGAAGGGGGCCACAGCTTCTGGCGCGGGCTTCGCACCTTTCTGTTTGGGGAGGAAAGCGAAGCGACGCTGCGCGAGGAGATCGAGGAAGCGATCGAAAGCCACGAAGGCGAAGCGCCCGCGGTGGGCGATCTTTCGCCGATCGAGCGGCAGATGCTGCGCAACCTCCTCCACTTCGGCGAAAGCACAGTTGCCGACATCTCGGTGACGCGCGGCGACATCATTGCCGTGTCGTCCGACATCAGCTTCGAGGACCTCGCCGCCGCGTTCGTGGACGCGCAGCACAGCCGGCTGCCGGTCTACCAGGACAGCCTGGACCAGGTGATCGGCATGGTGCACGTCAAGGACGTCTTCACCGTGCAGATGAGCGGCGCGGTGCCGCCCGCCGACATATCCGAGCTGTTCCGCAAGCCGCTTTACGTGCCGGAATCGATGGGCGTGCTCGACCTCCTCGCCCGCATGCGTGCGGACCGGGTCCACCTTGCCATCGTGGTCGATGAATTCGGCGGCACCGAGGGGCTGGTGACCATCGAAGACGTGGTCGAGGAGATCGTCGGCGAGATCGAGGACGAGCATGACGAGGAAGCCTCGCAGATGCTGACTTTGATCGAGGACGGCATCTGGGACGCCGATGCGCGCGCCGAGCTGGAGGACGTCGCCGAGTTGATCGACGCGCGGCTGGCGGCGGTGGAGGAGGATGTCGACACGCTCGGCGGCCTCGCCACGGTGCTTGCCGGCCATGTGCCGCAGCAGGGCGAGATCCTGGAACACCCGTCCGGCTGGCGGCTGGAAATCACCGAAAGCGATTCGCGGCGCGTCACCCGCCTCCGGCTGCACGCGCCGGAGGAAAAGGCTCTCGACGACTGAGGTGCAAGACGCGGCGCAGGTGAAGGCAATTGTTCCGGCGCCGCTTCTCCCGCAAGGATTGCGGCAAGCTTCGCGGAGGGAGAAACACACCAATGGCCTATGAGCATGTTCGGCTGGAGCAGAATGGGGCGCGGGTCGCGACGCTGACGATTGCGCGGCCGGACCGTCTCAATGCGTTGTCCTCGCAGACGGTGGACGAACTCAGGGCGGCGGTGGAGGAAACCGGACGCTCGGGTGCCCGCTGCCTGCTGATCACCGGCGAGGGCCGCGGCTTTTCCTCGGGCGCCGATCTCGTCGGTGGCGGCGGCCTTCCCGAGGATGCGGGGTCTGCGCTAGAGAAGCATTTCAATCCGCTGGTTGAAGCGTTGTTCGCCCTCCCCATTCCGGTGGTTGCTGCGGTGAACGGGCCAGCAGCCGGCGCCGGCTGCAGCCTTGCGCTTGCCGCCGACATCGTGATCGCCGCGCGCTCCGCTTATTTCCTGCAGGCGTTCGTCAATATCGGCCTGATCCCCGACGCCGGCGCGACCTGGCTCCTCCCCCGCGTGGCCGGCCGCGCGCGAGCGGCCGAAATGATGCTTCTCGGCGAGCGCATACCTGCGGAACAGGCGCAGTCCTGGGGCATGATCAGCCGGGTGGTGGACGACGAGCATCTCGCCTCCGAAGCGATGGTGCTTGCGACGCGGCTTGCTGAAGGGCCGACGGTGGCGCTCGGCCTTATCCGTCAGCTCACACGCAATGCCGAGCAGCTTTCGTTGAGCGATGCATTAGCGGCCGAGCGGGTGGCGCAACGCACCGCGGGCGAAAGCGCCGACTTCAAGGCAGCGGTGATGGCGTTTCTCCAGAAGCAGACGCCGAGGTTCGAGGGCAGATAATCCTCCCCTGCCTTTGCAGGGGAGGGGGACCGCTCGCGCAGCGAGTGGTGGAGGGGCGGCGACGGTTTACCGGCGCCGTTGGCGCCGGCCCCTCCACCACCCTGCGGGTGGTCCCCCTCCCCCGGAAATCGGGGGAGGATTAGGGGAGGATTTGATTTCCTCCCTCACCCGCGCCTAAGGCGTCAGCGACACGAAAGGGCACCGACTCTCCCCATGGCGACCAGATTGGAAGAACTCGAATCCCGCCGCGCGGCCGCGCAGCTTGGCGGCGGCGAGGCGCGCATTGCTGCGCAGCACAAGAAGGGGCGCCTCACCGCCCGCGAGCGTGTGGCCGTGCTGCTGGATCAAGGTAGCTTCGAGGAATATGACATGTTCGTGGAGCACAATTGCTCCGATTTCGGCATGGAGACCCAGAAGTTTCCGGGCGACGGCGTGGTCACCGGATCGGGCACGATCAACGGCCGCCTCGTGTTCGTCTTCGCGCAGGATTTCACGGTGTTCGGCGGCTCGCTGAGCGAGCGGCACGCGCAGAAGATCTGCAAGGTCATGGACATGGCGATGAAGGTCGGCGCGCCGGTGATCGGCCTCAACGACAGCGGCGGCGCCCGCATCCAGGAAGGCGTCGCAAGCCTCGGCGGCTATGCCGAAGTGTTCCAGCGCAACGTCCTCGCCTCGGGCGTGGTGCCGCAGATCAGCCTGATCATGGGCCCGTGCGCGGGCGGCGCGGTCTACTCGCCCGCAATGACCGACTTCATCTTCATGGTGAAGGATTCAAGCTACATGTTCGTCACCGGCCCCGACGTGGTGAAAACGGTGACCAACGAGGTGGTGACCCAGGAAGAATTGGGCGGCGCCGTTACCCACACCACCAAATCGGGCGTCGCAGACGTCGCGTTCGAGAACGACATCGAAGCGCTTCTCGCCACCCGCGACTTCTTCGATTTCCTGCCGCTATCCAACCGTCACGATGGTCCCGAGCGGCCGTGCACCGACCCGTGGGACCGGGTGGAGGACAGCCTCGACACCCTGATCCCGGACAGCGCCGCCAGGCCCTACGACATGCACGAGCTGATCCGGAAGGTTGTCGATGAGGGTGACTTCTTCGAGGTTCAACCGAACCATGCGGCCAACATCATCGTCGGCTTCGGCCGGGTCGAGGGCCGCACCGTCGGCATCGTCGCCAACCAGCCGATGGTGCTTGCCGGCGTGCTCGACATCAAATCGTCCAAGAAAGCGGCGCGGTTCGTGCGCTTCTGCGATGCCTTCGACATTCCGATCGTCACCTTCGTCGATGTGCCCGGCTTCCTTCCGGGCGTCGCGCAGGAGCATGAAGGCATCATCAAGCACGGCGCGAAACTGCTCTTCGCCTATGCCGAAGCGACGGTGCCGAAGATCACCGTGATCACCCGCAAGGCCTATGGCGGCGCCTATGACGTCATGGCGTCGAAGCACCTGCGCGGCGACTTGAACTACGCCTGGCCCACCGCGGAGATTGCGGTGATGGGCGCCAAGGGCGCGGTGGAGATCATCTTCAGAAAAGACATCGGCGACCCCGAAAAGATCGCCGCCCGCACCGCCGAGTACGAAAGCCGCTTCGCCAACCCGTTCGTCGCCGCGTCCAAGGGCTTCATCGACGAAGTGATCATGCCCCACTCCACCCGCCGCCGCATCGCGCTCGGCCTCAGGAAGCTCCAGGACAAGCAGCTCGAGAACCCGTGGAAGAAGCATGACAACATTCCGCTCTGAGGACATGCTTGTCGGGGTGATCGGCCTGGCTTTGCTGCCGCTGATTGGCTGGCGGATCGTGCGGGGACTGCGCGAGGGGCGGCTGCCGATCTACCGCACCTACCTGACGCGCGAGGAAGGGCGGGCGAAGTTCAACACGTTGCTCGGCCTCCACGCGCTTAGCTTCCTGATCGTCGCAGCGGTCGCGGCGGATTTGCTGTTCAACCTTGGACTTCGGGACCGGATATGATCCTGGGCCGCCTCAATCATGTCGGCGTTGCCACGCCCTCCATCGAGAACAGCGTCGCGATGTATCGCGACCTGCTCGGCGCGACGAAGATCGGCGAGCCCTTCGACCTCGCGCCGCAGGGGGTGCGGGTGTGCTTCGTCGATCTGCCCAACAGCCAGATCGAACTGATCGAGCCGCTTGGCGAGAATTCGCCGCTGCACGGCTTCCTCGCCAAAAACTCGGCGGGCGGGCAGCACCACGTCTGTTTCGAGGTGCCGGACATCCTCGCCGCCAAGGCGGAGATGGAAGCGAAAGGCGCGAAAGTGCTTGGCGAGCCGCGGATCGGCGCCCATGGCACGCCAGTGATTTTCCTCCACCCCAAGGGCACCGGCGGCGTGCTGGTGGAGCTGATGGAGGCCCCCGCAGGTGAGCACTAGAATGGCGTGCACCTACCTCGTTCGTCCCGAGCGTAGTCGAGGGGCGTACGTGACGAGTCAGTGCCAGCGCCCCTCGACTTCGCTCGGGACGAACGGAAGCTTTTGATGTCTGACAAACCAACGGTAGAGCAGAATACAGGCGAGGACTCCGGCGCTGCACCCGCGCCTCCCGCCGCACCTGCCGCGGAAGCTTCTCGCCCCACCCGCGCCGACTGGGATGCCGCCGCTGCCAAGGAAGTCAAGGGCAAGGACCTCACCTGGCACACCGTTGAAGGCATCGACGTCAAGCCGCTCTACACGGCTGACGACACTTCCGAGATCGACCCAGGCCTGCCCGGCTTCGCGCCGTTCACCCGCGGCCCGTACGCGTCGATGTACACCGGCCGGCCGTGGACGATCCGCCAATATGCCGGCTTCTCCACCGCCGAAGAGTCCAACGCTTTCTACCGCCGCAACCTTGCCGCCGGGCAGAAGGGCCTCTCGGTCGCGTTCGATCTCGCCACCCACCGCGGCTATGACAGCGATCATCCGCGCGTGGTCGGCGATGTCGGCAAGGCGGGGGTCGCGATCGATACGGTCGAGGACATGAAGATCCTGTTCGACGGCATTCCCCTCGACACGATGTCCGTCTCGATGACGATGAATGGCGCGGTGCTGCCGGTGATGGCCTTCTACATCGTCGCCGCGGAAGAAGCGGGCGTGTCGCAGGCGCAGCTTTCCGGAACGATCCAGAACGACATCCTGAAAGAGTTCGCGGTCCGCAACACCTACATCTACCCGCCCGCGCCCTCGATGCGGATCGTGGCCGACATCATCGCCTACACCAGCGAACACATGCCGCGGTTCAACTCGATCTCGATCTCGGGCTACCACATGCTCGAAGCGGGGGCGACGGCGGTGCAGGAGCTTGCCTTCACGCTCGCCGACGGCATGGAATATGTCCGCGCCGCCCGGGCCAAGGGAGCCGAAGTGGACGCCTTCGCGCCGCGGCTCTCCTTCTTCTTCGGCATCGGCATGAACTTCTTCATGGAAATCGCCAAGCTGCGCGCCGCGCGTCTCCTGTGGCACCGGATCATGGACGATTTCGGCGCCAAGAGCGCCAAATCAAAGATGCTGCGCACCCATTGCCAGACGTCGGGCGTCAGCCTTACCGAGCAGGACCCGTACAACAACATCGTGCGCACCACGATCGAGGCGATGGCTGCGGTCCTCGGCGGCACCCAGTCGCTCCACACCAACAGCTTCGACGAGGCGATCGCGCTGCCCACCGATTTTTCCGCCCGGATCGCGCGCAACACCCAGCTGATCCTGGCGGAGGAGAGCGGCATCACCAACGTCGCCGATCCGCTGGGCGGCTCCTACTATGTCGAGGCCCTGACCAAGGAGCTTGCCGACAAGGCCTGGGCGCTGATCCAGGAGGTGGAGGGGCTGGGCGGCATGACCGCGGCGGTGGCCGAAGGCATGCCCAAGAGGCGCATCGAGGAAGCGTCCGCCGCCCGCGCCGCCCAGGTCGATCGCGGCGAGACGGTGATCGTAGGCGTCAACCGCTACCGGCTGCAGGACGAGCTGCCGATCGAGACGCTGGAGATCGACAACGCCCGCGTGCGTGCGGGGCAGATCGAGCGCATCGAACGCACCCGCGCGAGCCGTGAGGAAGCTGCTGCCCGCGCTGCGCTCGATGCGCTGCGGGAAGGTGCCAAAGGGGAGAGAAACCTGCTCGCCCTCACCGTCGACGCGGCCCGCGCCCGCGCCACGCTGGGCGAGATCAGCCAGGCGCTGGAAGACGTGTTCGGACGCTACGACACGGTGCCCACGCCGGTCAGCGGCATCTACGGCGGCGCCTATCAGGGCGATCCGCGCTGGGGCCGGGCCGAGGAAGGCGTCGAGGCGGTCGGCACCCGCCTGGGCCGCAAGCCCCGCCTGCTGGTCGCGAAGATGGGCCAGGACGGTCACGACCGCGGCGCCAACCTCGTCGCCTCCGCTTTCGCCGATCTCGGCTTTGAAGTGGTCTCCGGCCCACTCTTCCAGACCCCGGAGGAAAGCGCACGCCTGGCCGTCGCCAAGGACGTGGACGTGGTCGGCGCCTCCAGCCTCGCCGCCGGGCACAAGACGCTGGTGCCGGAGCTCATCGCGCAGCTGCGCGCGCTGGGCCGCGCCGACATCAAGGTGGTCGTCGGCGGCGTCATTCCGCCGCGCGACTATGAAATGCTGCGCGAGGCCGGCGTGCAGGCGATCTTCGGGCCGGGGACGAACCTTGTCGACGCCGCCGGCGAAGTGCTGAAGCTGCTCGGCCACAACCTTCCTCCGCTTGAAGAGGCCGCCGAATGATCGACAACGACAGCGGCCCGCCGCGCGGCCCGGACGCCGATGCCCTGCTCTACGACTGGTTCAAGCACCTCACCTCCTTGTCGCTCCTTACGCTTGGTGGGGTGCTGTCGCTCTCGCAGATCGCGAAAGGCGACCCGTTTTATAAATGGGGCTTGCTCGGCTCGCTGCTCGCCGTCGGCTTCGCGGCAGTGCTGGCGTTCAGCGGTGCATCGCAAATCGTGCGCGCGCGCACTGGCAACACCCCGCTTCCGAAGGGTGTGCCGATGCTGGAAAAGGGCGCGGAAGCCGCACTTGGCCTCGGTGTCGGCGCTTTCCTTTACATCTTCGTCAAGGCAACGACCTGATATGGCCACACGCACCGACTGGACCCGAGCGGAAATAGCATCGCTGTTCGAGCTCCCCTTTCTCGACCTTCTGTTCGAGGCGCAGGGCATTCACCGCCTGTGGCATGCGCCCAACGAGGTGCAGCTATCCACCCTCCTCTCCATCAAGACCGGCGGCTGCCCGGAGGATTGCGGCTATTGCTCGCAGTCGGCCTTCGCGAAGTCAGGCCTCAAGGCCGAGAAGCTGATGAACACGGTCACCGTGCTTGCCGCCGCCGCGGAGGCAAAGGCGGCGGGCTCCGGCCGCTTCTGCATGGGCGCCGCCTGGCGCGAGCCGAAGGAGCGCGACATGGACGTGCTTTGCAACATGGTGGCGGGCGTCAAGGCGATGGGGCTTGAGACCTGCATGACGCTCGGCATGCTGACGCCGGACCAGGCGAACCGCCTCTCCGCGGCCGGCCTCGATTACTACAACCACAATCTCGACACCTCGCCCGAACATTATGGCGAGATCATCACCACGCGGACGTATGGGGAACGCCTCGACACGCTTGAGAATGTCCGCGCCTCCGGCATGGCGGTGTGCTGCGGCGGCATCGTCGGCATGGGCGAGACGCGCGAAGACCGAGTCGGCTTCCTACACGCTTTGGCGACGCTCCCGGCGCATCCGGAGAGCGTGCCGATCAACGCGCTGGTCCCCGTCACCGGCACCGCCCGCGGCGATTCCATGCTTGCGGGCGAGCACGAACGCATCGACGACATCGAGTTCGTCCGCACCGTTGCGGTGGCGCGCATCCTGATGCCGCAATCCATGGTGCGCCTCTCCGCCGGCCGCGAAAGCATGAGCGAAAGCACCCAGGCCTTGTGCTTCCTCGCCGGCGCGAATTCGATCTTCACCGGCGACAAGCTTCTCACCACCGGAAATGCCGGAGCGGGGGTGGACGCGAAGCTGTTCGAAAAGCTCGGCCTCCAGCCGATGACGGCCCAAGAACCGGCGCGCCTGGCGGCAGAGTGATATTGCTTGAACCCGCTCATCCTGAGTAGCCGTTGAGCTTGTCGAAACGGCGTATCGAAGGACGCGCCGGTCAGGGTCCTTCGATACGGGCCTTCGCCAAGCTCAGTCCCTAATCAGGATGACCGTTTCAAAGGATCGTCAATTGTTCAAGAAAATCCTGATCGCGAACCGAGGCGAGATTGCCTGCCGGGTGATCCGCACCGCCAAGAAAATGGGCATCGCCACCGTCGCGGTGTATTCCGATGCCGACGCGCGCGCGCCGCATGTGCGGATGGCGGACGAGGCGGTTCGGCTTGGACCTCCTCCAGCCACCGAAAGCTATCTCAACGCCGAGCTGATCATCCTTGCCTGCAAGGAAACGGGCGCCGAGGCGGTTCACCCGGGCTACGGTTTCCTGTCCGAGCGCGAGAGCTTTGCGCGGGCGCTGGAGGAGGCTGGGATCGCTTTCATCGGCCCGCCGCCGCACGCCATCGCGGCGATGGGCGACAAGATCGAGTCCAAGAAGCTCGCCAAGGCGGCGGGCGTCAACGTCGTCCCAGGGTTCCTCGGCGACATTGCTTCGACCGACGATGCGGTGCGGATCGCGGGCGAGATCGGCTATCCGGTGATGATGAAGGCCTCGGCCGGCGGCGGCGGCAAGGGCATGCGCCTCGCCTGGTCCGAGACGGATGTGCGCGAAGGCTTTGAAGCCACCAAGCGCGAGGGGCTGGCCAGCTTCGGCGACGACCGGGTGTTCATCGAGAAGTTCATCGAAAGCCCGCGGCACATCGAGATCCAGCTGATCGGCGACCAGCACGGCAACATCCTCTACCTCGGCGAGCGCGAATGCTCGATCCAGCGGCGCCACCAGAAGGTGGTCGAGGAAGCACCCTCCCCCTTCGTCAGCCCGGAGATGCGGAAGGCGATGGGCGAGCAGGCCGTCGCGCTTGCCCGGGCGGTGGGCTATTTCAGCGCCGGTACCGTGGAGCTCATCGTCTCGGGGGCCGACACGACGGGCCAGAGCTTCTACTTCCTGGAAATGAACACGCGGCTTCAGGTCGAGCATCCGGTGACGGAGGAAGTCACCGGCCTCGACCTCGTCGAGCTGATGATCCGCGTCGCGGCGGGGGAAGCGCTGCCGCTGACCCAGGCGGAGGTGAAGCTTACCGGCTGGGCGATCGAGAACCGGGTCTATGCGGAGGACCCGTACCGCGGGTTCCTGCCGTCGACCGGCCGGCTCGTGCGCTATCGGGCGCCGGCGCAGAGCCGCGAAGTGGAGGCCCGTTTCACCCCCCCCGCTCATGTCGAGCGAAGTCGAGACACGCGCACCGGTGAAGCCGAGGCTGAGTTTCTGGCCTCACTGGAGGCTTCTCGAGTTCGCTCGAAGCAAGCGGTTGGGGCGGCGCTGACCCGAGTCGACGACGGCGTGTTCGAGGGCGGTGAAGTGTCGATGTTCTACGATCCAATGATCGCCAAGCTGATCACCTGGGCGCCGACCCGGCTCGAAGCGATAGATGCGCAGGTCGAGGCGCTCGACAGCTTCCGGATCGAGGGCATCGGCCACAATGTCGATTTCCTCTCCGCGCTGATGCAGCACCCCCGTTTCCGCTCAGGCGAGATCACAACCGGCTTCATTGCCGAGGAATATCCCGAAGGCTTCGAAGGCGCGCCGGCCGACGCGCTGCTGCTCGAGGACCTTGCGGTGCTTGCCGCGATGCTCAGCGTCGAGACGGACATGCGCGCGCTGAAGATCAGCGGCCAGCTCGGCGCCTCCGATCTACCTCCACCCGAGCGGATCGTTCGGATCGCGGGGGCTGAGCACCACATCCAGTTCGACGGCTTCGAAGGCGGCATGATTGCCTATGTCGATCACGGCGAGGGCCGCGAGCTGATCGGACGCTGGGCGCCGGGCCAGGCCCTGCTCAAGGCGCGGATCGACGACCGCACCCGCATCGTCCAGATCGCACGCCGCGGTCGCCAGTGGAAACTCACTACCCGCGGCGCCAGCCACATCGCCGACGCCCTGCCGCCGCATGTCGCCGAGCTGTCGCGCCACATGATCGAAAAGGTGCCACCGGACCTTTCGCGCTTCCTGATCTGCCCGATGCCGGGGCTGCTCACCGCGCTCAACGTCGGCGCGGGCGACAAGGTGGAGGCGGGCCAGCCGCTCGCCGTCGTCGAGGCGATGAAGATGGAGAATATCCTTCGCGCCGAGAAATCGGGGACGGTGAAGAGCGTCGGCGCCAAGGCGGGCGACAGCCTGGCGGTGGACGCGGTGATCCTGGAGTTTGAATAACCCTTATTCCTCCCCATCGAAGATGGGGAGGGGAACCAGGCGAAGCCTGGTGGAGGGGTAATTGCCGGGACGGCCGAGGTTCACGCGCGGGAACCGCTAAACTCCGTGCCTTTACCCCTCCACCACACTTCGTGTGGTTCCCCTCCCCACCGCTTCGCAGCAGGGAGGAACTGTGGCCAAGCTGGTGTTCCTGGCTGCGCTCCTGAAGCGCTACGCGGCGGGGAGGCAGATCTCGAAGCACGCACCCTTTTCCACCCGCTTGCTCTCGATCGACCCACCACAAGCGGCGAGGAGGGAGCGGGCGATGGAGAGGCCGAGGCCGGAGCCGCCTTCGTTGCGGCGGCCGGTGTGGAAGGGCTCGAAAATTCGCTCGTGATCGGCGTCCGGCACGCCGGGGCCGTTGTCGGATACGGTGATCCGCACCCGCTCGAACTCGGCCCGCGCCGTGATCGACACCGCAGTCGCGCCCGCTTGGCGGCTGTTTTCCACCAAGGTCTCGACCACAGTCTCCAGCATGGCCGACGGGGCGGCGACCATCGGCAGACCCGCTGCCGAAACGGACACGTCGAAGGCGGGGCCACGATGCGCGTCCGCGGCGGAGAGCAAGGCCGGCTCCACGTCGCTGGCGCTATCCTCCGGCGCAACCGCCATGTCGGCGCGGGCGAGATCGAGCAGGCGGGAGAGAAGGTGGCTTAGGCGATCCGCGTCGGCGCTCGCGTTGGCGAGGAAGCGGGAACGCTCGGCGTCGCTCATCGTCGGATGCTCGGTGATCAGCTCCAACGCCCCTTTGATGCCGGCGATCGGCGTTTTGAGTTCGTGGCTGACGGCGGCTGCGAAGTCGCGCAGGTAGCGTCCGCGCCGTTCGATCCGCTCGGCCATCGCGGCGAAGTTGACGTAGAGGCTGCGGATCTCGATCGCAGCGGTGGACGGCGGCTCCGGCACCGCCACCTGCCCGCGCGCGACATTCTTCGTCGCCTCCGATAGAGCTTCGATCGGCCGTGAGATGCCGCGCGACAGGAGCCCCGCGAGCAGAAGCAACGTGCAGAAGATCAGCGCAATGCCGAGCGCGATCTTGCCGCGATCCTGGTAGATGCCGACGAACAGGCCGCGTGGGCTGCGCGACAGCATCAGCACGCCGATCACCCGCCCGTTCACCGTGATGGGGCGGACATAATGGACCCGTACGGTGGCCGCTCGGCTGAGCAGCTCCAGCGCGTAGCGGAGCTGATATTCGCCCTGCCGGCGCAGCACGGTGCGGGTCTGCCCGGCCATTGCGGCGCGGACTTCGGGCAGGTGGGCGTAGCTTTTGCGCAGATCCTCACGGCCGTAGACCACTACGCCCTGGGCATCGAGAATACGGATCGAGGCCAAGGTAATGCGCGCCGTTTCGCGGGCAATTGGCGCTACGCCGAAGCCGGCCCTGCGCGCAGGCTCCGCCGCAACCGCGCCCGTCGGCCGCCAATCGGGCTGCTGCGGCAGGATCGGCATGGCGTTGAGATCGATCACCGGCCGCTGCGGCTCGAGCGTGCTGGGCGGCGGCGGCAGCGGCTCGGGCCAGAAGGCGCGGTAGGCCGCCGACAGCGCCGCCCCCTGCGCGATCAGCTCCGCCTCGGTCTGCTGGACAAGGGTGTTTTCATAGACCCTCAGGAACACCGCGCCGACGCCGGGCAGCGCAGCGACGAACAGCAGGGTGGCGAACAGCAAGGTGCGGAGGCGAAGCGCCGGCCAGTGGCGCTTCAGCCAGTCCTTGAAGCCGCCGATCAAGCCGCCTCGCCCACGCACCGCCCGATGCGGTAGCCGACGCCCGGCCGGGTCTCGATCAGGTCGCTGCCGCCCGCCGCGGCGAATTTGTGGCGCAGGTTGCGGATGTGGCTGTCGATGGTGCGGTCGGTGACGGCGAAACCGGGGCCGTGCAGGCGGTCGATGATATTGTCGCGGGTGAAGACCTTGGACGGCATCGCCGCGAGCAGCAGCAGGAGCTGGAATTCGGTGACCGTGACGGGCACCGCATCGCCGCCCCACTGCGCTTCCCAGGCCTCGGGATCGAGGCGCAGCTTGTTGTGGGACACCGCCGTCTTTGGCGCCGTCTCGGCATGCGCCCGCCCTCCCCGCTTCAGGATCGCGCTGACCCGGGCAACGACTTCGCGGGGGGAGAAAGGCTTCACCACATAATCGTCGCCGCCCAGCTCCAGGCCGAGCACCCGATCGATCTCATCGTCGCGCGAGGACAGGAACAGGATCGGGAGGTCGCCGGCCGAGCGAAGGCGGCGGCACACCTCCAGCCCATCCATGCGCGGCATGTTGATGTCGAGCACCACCAGGTCGGGCTTTTCACGCTCGACCTGCACGAGCGCGGCCTCGCCGTCGCCGGCTTCGACGGTGTCCATGCCGGCTTTGCCGAGCGCGAAGGTCAGCACCTGGCGGATGTGGGCGTCGTCGTCGACGACGAGGATCTTGTGGGTCATGGGGGGCATGTCTGTCACTCCCCCCGTGGTGCTGTCAAAGCCGGAGCGGGGGCAAGGGCGTTGCAGCCACGCCCATGCGCCGGGAAACGGGGCAGCCGCCGCTCGGCGACGCGGGCCTTGGCGCCGGCAAGCCGCCGCGCGCCGCGGAAGGTCCAGGTCCGCCACTCGGCCTGTTGTGCTTCCAGCCGGTCCATCTGGAGGTTGCGGGTCCAGGCGGCGCGATCGCGCAAGCCGGGGCCGATCGGCCGGCTTTCCAGCTCCACCAGCGCCGGCAGCGAGGAAGCGCCGAGGCTGTTGAGGTAGCACAGGTCGAGCGCCGCGCCCGGGCCGCCGACCTCCCGGGTGTGGCGGACGTTCCAGGCAGCGGCGACCGCGCCGAGATCGACGAATGTGCAGGCGGCGAGCAGAAGGGACGCGGCGGCGAGGTTGACGTTGATCAGCCACGCGTCGCTGCGCCGCTGCCACAGGCGGTAGCAGATCAGGAGAAGGCCCACCGCCACCAGCACCATCCAGCCCAGAGCGGCGATGCGCAGGCGGGTGAGCGAGTAGGCTTCGACATAATCAAGGGTGCGCAACACCGTCGAGGCGACGAGGAGGACGTTCTGGGCGATCCACAGGTACACCAGCCGCCGGAGCAGCGCGCTTGCCGCCATTGCGCTTCCCGGGCGCAGCGTGACGATGACGAACAAGGCCGCAAGCAAAGCGGTGGCGATCAGCGGGTAAGCGCCGCGGTGGGCATATTCGGCAAGGGTGAGCCCATCGGGCAGTGGCGCGCCGCTCCACAGAAAGGCGACGTCCAGGCCGTTCTGGACCGCGAAGATGAGGTTGAAGGCGACCAGCGACAAAGTGACGGAAGCGAGGGTGACGCCGGGCAGCTCGATCGCGCCATCGCCAGCCTCGGCGGGCGCGAGGAGCGAGGCGGCCGGGCGCAGCAGGCTCCAGGTGAGGAAGCCGAGAAGCAGCCACAAAGCGAGCCGGAGCGGTGAGAGGCCGCCGAACAGCTCGCCTGCATCGATTCGGCTGAAGGCGTTGCCGATCAGCGGGTTGGCGTTTGCGAAAAGCAGGACGAAGACCAGGCTTCCCACCACCGGCAGGATCAGGATCGGGAGCCGCGTCAGGAAAGACGCCGATCCGCCGCGCCGCCGTACCCGGCGGAGCAGCGCCCAGTCGCGCACCGGCTGCGCGGCGGCGAGAACCACGGAGCAGAGGAGGCGGATCGCCCAGCGCCAGCCATTGTCGAATCGGCTGCGCGGCAGCAACGCAGCGAGCGTTGCGGCGACCCAGAACAAGGCGGCGGCGAGCAGCGAAGGATCGTCGGCCAGCGCCACCGCGAAGGCAGCCGCCGCGCCGCCGGCGGCAAGGGCACTCCGGCTGCGCAGCAGTGCGGGCCGGGTGGCCGCCAGAGCGACGAGCAGAAGCAGCGCGTACACGCCGAGGCTCGAGCCGCCCTCCCACCCGCCGAAGAACACATCGCCCAAGGCGATAAGGGCGCCCGCCACCACGACTTTGGCGGAGAAGCTGTAATCGCTTCGGCCCCGCGCGGGCGCGGCGTCGGCGATGGGCGGGCTTGCGGCGATGCTATGCATGGAGGCTCCCTCTCTTCCTGGAGAGGTGCCGCGAATACGCACCGGCGGTTCAGCCGCAGTGCGCGCGCCTTCGGCTTACCGCGCGCTTCCCGTGCAGAAACTGTGCAGGCCGCTTATTCCGGACTCAGAACGCCGTCGATGCCGTGAACGACTCCGTTCGAAGCGACACCGTCGGAACCGACGAGCCGCGCCTGCCCGCCTTTCGCATCGGTGACCACCATGGCGTCGCCGTCCTTGGCGATGCTGAGGGTCGCGCCGCCCATCGTGGCGAGTTTCGCCTTGCCCTTGCCGCGCTCCACCGCGCGGGCAAGGTCTTCGGAGGTCACCGTGCCCGGCACGATATGGCCGATCAGCAAGGCGGTGAGCTGCCCCTTCTGGTCGGGCGCAAGCAGGCCGTCGACGGCGCCGGCGGGAAGCTTCTGGAACGCCGCCTCGGTGGGAGCGAAGAGCGTGTAGGCATCAGCGCCCGACAGGGTCTTTTCCAGGCCAGCCGCTTTCACCGCCTTGACGAGCGTCGCGTGGTTGGGCTCGCGGGACAGCGTGTCGAGCAACGAGGCCTTGCCTGCTTCGGTTTTCGAGCCCGCAACATTCGCGCCGGCTGCTCCATTGCCCTCGGCAGCCTGGCCCTGCGTGTTGCCGTCCCCGCCGCCGCACGCCGCAAGCGCGAGACACGCCGCCAGCACCGATACACTGCGCATCGTTCTTTCCCTTGTTCGTTACGGAAGGCCGTACGCACGGGCAAAGGCGGAGTTTCCCACGCCCCTGCCCGCCGCGTCAGACCAACGCTTCCATGATCGCTTGGATGATCTGCGTCTTGGTATCCACCTGGTAGATGTTGCCGTCCGCATAACGGTAATCATAGTCTTCATTGTCTTGGTATTCGTCGCGATACTCGTTCGGCAGATTGTAGGCGTCATAGCCCTCGGGGAGCTGCTCGCCGACGTTGAGATCGCCGCCGAGCAAGGCCACGATCCCTTCGATCATGCCGCTTTGGGGATCGACCTCGTAGATCGCGTCGTCGCCGTAGCGGTAGTAGCTATCGTCCGTGTCCTGGTAGGTATCGCGATACTGATAGGGCACGTTGTAGGCGTCATAGCCCGCCGGAAGCGGCTGGCCGACGGAAAAGCCGCCGCCGAGCAGCGGCAACAGGCCGCTGATCAGATCGGACCGGCGGTCGACCTGGTAGATGTAGCCCTCATCGGCGTAGCGGTAATAATTGTCCGGCGTGTCCTGATAAAAGGCGCTGTACCGGTCAGGCACGTTGTAGCTGCCGAACCACGTCTGCTGCACCCGATCGCCGACCCCGAACACCTTCTTGGCCTGACCCGGCGGCATGCAGCCATTGCCCTTCCTTGCAAGCCCCGGAGGGCAGTTTTGCCCGGCACTGGCATAGTTCAGCCCGCCATTGGAATAGTTGCGGAGGTCGGGCTGGCGGACGTCGTTGAAGCGTAGGTTCCGGCCTTGCTCCGGCGCGATGCTGCGCGCCTGCCGCACCATCCGCTCCGCCTTGGCCGGCTTTTGCATGCGGGCCGCCTGACGCTCGACGCGCTGTGCATGGCCGTTGCCGCGGGACGCCTGACGCTCGGCGCGCTGCGGCTTGCCACCGCCGTGCGAGACCTGGTGCACCGCCTGCTGGTGCTTACCACCCCCGTCGCCACCGTGCGCGGATTGCCGCTGCGCCGGAGCCTGGCGCGCTTGCCCGCCGCCGCCGCCGCCATGGCCCGCCTTGGCACCGCCGCCGTGACCGCCACCGCCGCCGCCATGCGCTTGCCCGGACTGGCCCTTGCCGCCGCCCCCGCCACCATTGCCGCCGCCTTTGCCGCCCTTTTCGGCGAGTACCGGCATCGACATGGCCAAAGCCGCGGCTCCGGCAATCAGAAACACATTGCGCATGATACACTCCTCACGCTGTTCAGGAGATCAACCAGTGGGACCACCCGGCGTTCCGGTGCCCTCCGCTCCGCTGAACAGGCGCTTATGCTCGCCTCGCCGTTCTAACGTGAACGTCAGGTTTCTGCTGCTGAACGCCAGGTGAAGCGCCGGTGAAAGCGACCCCCGGGCGAGCCCGCACGTCCCGGCGCAAACAGCGCAACGCAACCGCAACGCCGATCACTCGTTACGCACCCGTGCTTACCGTGTCCCACCCCCCAAGCTCCGCGCCCTCTCCCGAGACGGTGCCCCTTCCCCTCGAACCCGGCCGCAATTGCTGGCAAGTCGCCACGGCCGATCGTGCCGCCTTCATTGTCGATGCCGAGGATTATTTCCGGATCGCGCGCAAGGCGATGATGTCGGCGCGGTCGCGGATCATGGTGATCGGCTGGGACGTCGACACCCGCATCCGCCTGGATCACGAAGCAAAGGACGAGGCGCCGAATAGCCTTGGACCGCTGTTATCCTGGCTGGTGAAGAGCCGGCCCGAGCTGGAAATCCATGTTCTCGCCTGGAACGCGGCGGCCTATAAATTCCTCGGCCGCGGCTCCACAATCTTCCGGCTGGCCACCTGGGCGCGGCACCGCAGGGTCCATTTTCGCTTCGACAGCGCCCACCCGCGCGAGGCCAGCCACCACCAGAAGCTTCTCGTCATCGACGACAGCCTGGCCTTTTGCGGCGGCATCGACATGACCGGATCGCGCTGGGACACGCGCGGCCACAAGGACGACGATCCCCGCCGCCGCCGCCCAACCACCGGCCGCCATTACGGGCCCTGGCACGACACCATCATGGCGGTTGACGGCGAAGCGGCACGCGCGCTTGGCGAGCTTGGCCGGCTGCGCTGGAAGATCGGCTGCGACGAGGAGCTGGACGAAGCTCAGGCGCCCCCCGCCGCGCCGTGGCCCGAGGGACTCAAGGCCGATTTCCGCGACATGCCCGTCGCCATCGCCCGCACCCGCGGCAAGGTGATGAACTGGACGGAAGTGCGCGAGATCGAGGCGCTGTACGTCGACATGATCATGGCGGCGCAGCGCTTCGTGTACCTGGAAAACCAGTATTTCGCCTCCCGCGTCGTCGCCCAGGCGGTGGAGCGGCGGCTCAAGGAAAAAGGCGGACCCGAATTCCTGGTGGTGAGCCCGAGCACCGGCATGGGCTGGCTCGACGACGAGGCAATGAGCCCGGCTCGGGCCGAATTGATGAAGGCACTCGGTGAGGCCGATCACGAGAATCGCTTCCGTATCTACAACCCGCTGACCAGCAACGGCGAGCAGATCTACGTCCATTCCAAGGTGATGATCGTCGATGATCGAATGCTTCGGGTCGGCTCAGCCAACCTCAACAACCGCTCCATGGGCCTGGACAGCGAATGCGACGTGATGCTCGACGCCGCGACCGACCCCAGCGGCGCCGCGGCCAAGACCATCGCGCGAATCCGCAGCGACCTCATGGCCGAGCATCTCGACGTCGGCGTGGAGGAGGTCGAGCGCAGCTTCCGCGAAACGGGGTCGCTGATCCGCACGGTTGAAGCCTTGCGCTCCGAAGGCCGGACGCTGGTGCCGTTCACGCCCGAAGAGCCGAGCGAGCTGGAAAAGACGCTCGCGCACAGCGAGTCGCTTGATCCGGAAAGCGCCGATGACTCGTTCGAGCCGATGGCCAGACACCGGCTTCTGCGCGGCATGCGCGGCCGGCTCCGCTGAGTGCCTTGGCGGACGCAGGCGCGGGCGGGGGCGTGTAGCGTGGCCGACAAGCCTTCCTTTTTGAGGATTCTGCGGGTGGAGGTCCACGCCGCCTGGCTTGCCGCGCGCGACCCGCGCTGCCCGTGGGGTGCGCGGCTGATCGGCCTGCTGGTTACCGCTTACGCTTTGTCGCCGATCGACCTCATTCCCGATTTCATTCCGGTTATCGGCCTGCTGGATGATGCATTGTTGATCCCCGCCGGGTTGTGGCTGTTCGTGCGCATGCTCCCACCCGGTCTTCTCGACGAGCATCGCGCCGCCGCTGCCTCCGCCGCCGAACGCCCGCGCTCCCGGCTCGGAATCGCGATCGTGCTGGTGGTGTGGCTGCTTTGCGCACTGCTCGCCTGGCAGCTGCTGCGCTGGGCTCGATCCTGAAATGCGCGCGCGGGCGCAACCCGCCGCGCGCTCTGCCGTTGTCTGAGCAAAACAAAAGGAGCGACGAATGCCCGTATCGAACACGTCCGCGGTTGAACGGATCGCCCGCGTCATCGCCGGCCGGATCGTCAGCATCAATGCCGAGGGCGCCGATCCCTCCGCCGGCCCGCGCGTAGACGAGATCTGGCGCGACTATGTCGGCGACGCCTTGTCGGTGCTCCGCACCCTGCGCGAGCCGGACCAGATCATGGCCGACGCTGGCAACGTCGAGACCTGGGAAGCGATGGTCCTGGGGGCGCTGGGAGCGGAGGACTCGAACTCCCAGGCGCCCGCCGGCTAAGAACGCCTTCCCTTCACAACCAAACAAAAAGGGCCGCCCCTTTCGGAGCGGCCCTTCCATTGTCAGCCGAGTAAGCGGCCGGAATCTTTAGGCGTGAGCCCCCGCGGAGGCCGCGCTCACCAGATTAGCCGCGTTCGGCATGTGACAATGAGACATCAGACCACCTCCTTTCAGTTGTTGAACAGTGAAGGGGAGATGGTCTCGTCCGCAGGCTTTTCAAGAGCTTAGGCCTGAGAATCTCAGCCGCCGTGGCTTTGGATCCAGTTCTCGAGCACCGGCGCGATCCGGTTGCGCCATTTGGACCCGTTGAAGATGCCGTAATGGCCGACGCCCTTGGCGAGATGGTACTTCTTGAGCGCCTTGGGCAGCTTGGTGGCGATGTCGAGCGCCGCCTTGGTCTGGCCGATGCCCGAAATGTCGTCGCGCTCGCCTTCGATGGCGAGAATGCCGATGTCGGTGATCGCCGCCGGATCCACGCGGCGGCCGCGGTGCATCATTTCGCCCTTGGGCAGGAGGTGACGCTGGAACACGACGTCGATGGTCTGCAGGTAGAATTCGGCGGTCATGTCGCAGACCGCGCGATATTCCTCGTAGAACGCCTTGGTGCCGTCGGCGCTCTCACCGTCGCCTTGCACGAGGTGCTTGAACATCTCGTAATGGCTGGTGAGGTGATTGCCGAGGTTCATGGTCATGAAGCCGGCGAGCTGCAGGAAGCCCGGATAAACCTGCCGCCCGTTGCCCGGATAGTGATAGGGCACCGTCGCAATGACGTTGCGCTGGAACCAGGCATAAGGCCGCTGCGTGGCGAGCGTGTTGACCGCGGTCGGCGCCTCGCGCGTGTCGATCGGGCCGCCCATCATGGTCAGCGTCCTGGGCCGGGCGGGGTTCTTGGTCTCGCTCATCACGCAGGCCGCGGCATAGCAGGGCACGGATGGCTGGCAGACCGCCAGCATGTGCGCGCCGGGGCCGATCTTCTCGAGATATTCGATAAGGTAATCGACATAATCGTCGAGGTCGAACTTGCCGGCGTCGGTCGGCACCAGCTTCGCATCGCGCCAGTCGGTGATGTAGACGTCGTGGCCGGGAAGCATCCGTTCCACCGTTCCGCGAAGCAAGGTGGCGTAGTGGCCGGACATCGGCGCGACGATCAGCAGGCGGGGCCCGCCCTCCACGCCTTCGCGGCGGAAGCGCTTCAACTGGCCGAACGGCTTCCTGAGCACGATCTCCTCGCTGACGCGCACCGTCTTGCCCTCGACCACCGTGGTGTCGAAGCCGAACTCCGGCTTGCCGCGCGACGCGGAGGCGTGGGCGAAAACGTCCAGCGCCGAGGAGACGATCGGCCCCATCTGGCTGTAGGAAAACGGATTTGCGGGGTTCTGCATCCAGCCGGCGCCGATGTTGGCAAGGGTGGAAGCGCCGGCGAGCAGCGACCGCTGCATTTCATAAGCGTCGTAGAGCATCGAGACTCCAGATGGTGCGCGGCGGACGAACAATCAACCGCGTCAAGGACTTAGCCGTTAAACAGGTGGTGCCTGAGAAAGCTCCCGAACGGGGCGGCATTGAGCGCCGGGACATGCACTGCTAGGCCTCCCGAATGGCGCAAACCAGCCCTGATCTTCCCGCCCCCCGAAAACTCGGCAACCTCCGCATCATCTGGGGTTTCACCGCGCGTTACAAGGGCCATGTGCTCGGCGCCCTGCTTTCCTTGGTGGTCGCCGCCAGCGCGACCCTGGCGATTCCCAACGCGTTCAAGCTGATCATCGATCGCGGCTTCGGCGGCTCGGGCGGCGATATCGGGCGCTGGTTCCAATATCTGCTGATCGTGGTCGTGGTGATGGCGCTTGCCACCGCCGGGCGCTTCTACTTCGTCTCGTGGCTCGGTGAGCGGGTGGTGGCGGACGTGCGCGAAGCGGTGCAGCGCAACCTTCTGCGCCTTGCGCCCAGCTTCTTCGAGGAGAACCGCCCGTCGGAAATCGCCTCGCGCCTCACCGCCGACACCACCATCATCGAGCAGGTGGTCGGCACCACGATTTCGGTGGCGCTGCGCAACATCGTCATGGCGGTGGGCGGCATCGCCTACCTGTTCGCCCTCGCGCCCAAGCTCACCTTGATGATGCTGCTCGGCATCCCCGCCGTGGTCGTGCCGATCACCGTGCTCGGCCGCCGGGTCCGCAACGTGTCGCGCCAAAGCCAGGATCGGATCGCCGAAGTCGGCGCCATGGTCGACGAAGTTCTCGGCGCCATGAAAATCGTCCAGGCCTTCAACCAGGAGGAGCGCGAGGCGGGCCGCTTCGGTACCGCGGTGGAAGACGTGTTCAACACGGCCAGGCGCCGCATCATCCTGCGCGCGGCCATGACCGCGATCGTCATTGCGCTCATCTTCGGCTCGATCACCCTTGTGATGTGGCAGGGCGCTCTGGACGTTCAGGCCGGGCGGCTGAGCGGCGGCACCATTGCCGCATTCGTGCTAACCGGCGGCCTCGTCGCAGGCGCGTTCGGGGCGCTGACCGAAGTGTACGGCGAGCTGCTGCGCGGCGCCGGGGCGGCGGGGCGCCTGGCGGAGCTGCTCACCGAACAGGCGGAAATCCGCGCGCCCGCGCAGCCGAAGCCGCTGCCCGAGCCGGCGCGCGGCGCGCTGGAATTCCGCAACGTCACCTTCAGCTATCCCACCCGGCGCGAAGTTTGCGCGCTGGACGATTTCTCCTTGTCGGTACGGCCGGGCGAGCGGCTGGCGGTGGTCGGCCCGTCCGGCGCGGGCAAATCGACGCTGTTTCAGCTTGCCCTGCGCTTCTACGATCCGGAAGGCGGCGCGGTGCTGATCGACGGCGTGCCGCTCCCCGACGCCGATCCCGGCGATCTTCGCGCCCGCATCGCGGTCGTGCCCCAGGAAACCGTGATCTTCGCCGCCTCCGCGCGAGACAATCTGCGCTACGGGCGCTGGACCGCCGGCGACGACGAGCTCTGGGCGGCGGCCGAAGCCGCCAACGCGGCCGAATTCCTGCACAAGCTGCCGCAAGGGTTCGACACCTTCATGGGCGAAGGCGGCGCCCGCCTTTCGGGCGGCCAGCGCCAGCGCCTTGCCATCGCCCGCGCCATCCTCCGCGATGCGCCCCTGCTTCTGCTCGACGAAGCGACCTCCGCCCTCGACGCCGAAAGCGAGCGCCTCGTCCAGGCCTCGCTCGAGCGGTTAATGGAGAACCGCACCACCATGGTCATCGCCCACCGCCTCGCCACCGTCCGCGCCGCCGACCGGATCGTCGTCATGGATGGCGGTGCCATTGTCGAACAAGGCACCCACGACGAGCTTCAATCGGCTGGCGGCCTCTACGCTAAGCTGGCCCGGCTACAGTTCGGCGGCCTCGCTGCCTGAGCGGCCGCCGGGCAGGTGGGGAGCCGCGGCACACGGTGCACGATTGGCAAAGCGTTCACGTCGGTTTCAAACGCGAGGTCGGAGTTGGGGGACGCGTGCGCCAGGAATGGCGCAGCACGGGAACTAGGCGGTGATGCTCCCGCACCCCAGCTACCCACATCAGCATCACCGGATCGACATCTACGAAGCAGGCGCGAGCGATCAGCCCGTCCGCTTCGCCGCCAGCGAACTGTCAAACGGCGTCTGGGGCGTCTACGTCCGGGCCTGAGCATCGCCTCGGCGGGTGGAACACGGAAACCCGCCTGAGCCGATCACAGGTTTTCATCGGGCTCCGGGTCAAGGCCGCCCGGCTGCGGGTCCGCCGCCCGCCCGCCCGCCCGCCTGCCCGTCTGCCCGCCTGACCGCCTGACCGCCTGCCGCCTGTCGCCTGTCGCCTGTCGCCTGATGTAACTGCCCGTCGCTCCGTACAATGCTGCACCGCTCGCGGCTGGGCCAACCCTTGGGGAACGCGACTACGGCGGGAGCGGTTGTTCGAAGCACAGGCCTGGCCTTTCCCCCGCCGATCTCGAATAGATCGGTTACTGGAGCCGACACGCGGGGAGAGGCATTTGAGTCCTCAAGACGAACGCACTACGGCCTTTGCAGCGCCTGGCGGTATCGGATCGGACGCGCCCAAAAACGAGCAGTTTGGCCTGCGGCGGGGCGCGAGTGGTTCTCGGAATCGGAGACGCTCAGCGTTCCATCATCGCCGGCGGCGGCGCCAAATGGAGGCGGCGATCGCCACCGGGGTCGCGCCGGTGGCGCCAAGACGAGCCTGCGCTTAGCGTTCGCCTGCCTGTACGCTCGAAGGGAGGGGGATTGATGGCCATTCGATCACTTCTGGCCCGCGTTTACTCGGCCACGGCGAGGAGTAGCGGGAAGGTGCTGCCGCGATCGGGCGGACCCAAGCAGCGAACGCCTGCCTCAATGCGATCTACCGCGCCATCGACGTGCGGCCCACGGCCGAGTTCATGTACGCCGCGGCCAAACCGGACAGGGGTTGGGCGGCGTCGCCTCTCGAGCTCGCCGCGAAGCCTTACCGGGGCCGAACCTGCGCCGTCCCGGCGTTAAGGAGTCCGACGTCGGTGAGCGCCGACCAGGGATATGCGCCGTCCGCTTCCACACGTTCGAGGTAAATCCCGGCGCTATCGACGTCGATCAGCACGGCCCGGTCCCATTTGTCCGTGCCGGCGAAGCGTATGCTGACTGAAAGCCGGCGGCTATTGTTGCCGAGGCGTTTCCGAATACGTTCAAATCCGAATACGTTCAAACATCGCGGCGGATGTAATAACGCCGCCCGCCGACATCAAACCGCACTAAGCCGCGGACTTCGCCTTCTCCCGTACCTTGAACGCCACCGGGTCGCGGCCGGGCCGTTCGTTCACTTCCAGCAACACCGCGTGCAGCGCTCCGGCGCAGGGTTTGAGGTTTGAAACAGGCAGATCAAGAGCGTGTCGAGCGACGCGGGTCATCCCCATTTGCAGACCCGCCGAAGCCGCGCCCGGGCGAAAAAGGGCGGCCCGTTGCCGGACCGCCCTCTTTTGTTCGATCGGGAGACGCCCTTAGAAGGCGTTCATATAAGCTTCGTTGCCGACGAACCCCATCTTCTCGACCGCGGCGCGCTTGGTGACGGCGAGGACTTCGTCGACCAGTTCGTAGCGGGCGTTCTGATCCGGCTGCAGATGCAGTTCCGGGATCGGGCTCATCGTCTGGGTATAATCCAGGTTCTGGCGCAATTGCACCATATCGAGGGGTTGCCCGTTCCAGAACACCTGCCCCTGCGGCGTAATCACGATCTTGTTCTTCACCGGATCGACGGGCGGCGGCGGAGTGTCGGAATTCACCGGCAGATCGAGCTTCACCGCGTGGGTCTGAATGGGAATGGTGATGATGAACATGATCAAGAGAACCAGCATCACGTCGATCAACGGCGTGGTGTTGATGTCCATCATCGGTTCGGTTTCGGATGCGCTGACTGCACCTGCCATTATCTAAACTCCTGCGACCCTTGGGTCATTACAGCCGCTCAACGTTGCCGCCCGGCTCCGGTTCGGAGATGAAGCCGACGCGCGAGAAACCCGCCCGCTGCATCTGAAACACCGCGCCGCCGACGCACTTGTAAGGCGTGTTGATGTCGCCGCGGACATGGACCTCGGGCATATTCTCCTCGGTCATGTTCTCGACGCCGCCAAGCTTCTTGATATCGGATTCGAGCTTCGCGACCGCCTTGTCGAGCAGCTGCTGGGCATCGACCTTCTCAAGACCCCAATAGACTTCGCAGCCGCCCGCACCATCGCCCTTGACGGAAAGCGAAACGTTCTCCGGCTTGGTGGTGGTCACTTCGAACTGAACCTTGGGAAGGCTCACGTCCACCGTCTGGACCACAACCGGGACGGTAATCAGGAAGATGATCAGGAGCACCAGCATGACGTCGACGAGCGGCGTCGTGTTGATGTCTGACATCGGGGCATCTTCGCTGCCGTCGCCGCCGACACTCATTGCCATGTGTTAGTTCCTATCTTCGTCTTTGCGGATCGGGGCCGATGCGGCCGGTTCGGCGGAGCGGTTTGAACACCGCCCCGCCGGGATCCGGATCAGACCTTCTTCGGGCCCGAGTGCGTGGTGCTGGTGGCGCTGCCGGTGGCAGTGGTGCCGCCCGGCGAGGTCGCCCCCGGCTTGGCGCCGGCGGTGGCCGTGGCCGTCCCGCCGCGAGCCGCCGACACCGGCTTCACGGTGCCGCCCGACATCATGTAGCCGTGAAGATCGTTGGAGAAGCGGGCGAGCTCCTCGACGATCGACTTGTTGCGGCGCTGCAGCCAGTTGTAGGCAAGCACGGCCGGAACCGCCACGGCGAGGCCGAGCGCGGTCATGATCAGCGACTCGCCAACCGGACCGGCGACGGCGTCGATCGAAGCCTGACCGGCGGCGCCGATCCTGATCAGTGCGCGGTAAATACCGATAACGGTACCGAACAGACCAACGAACGGAGCGGTGGAACCCACGGTGGCGAGCAGCGCAAGGCCGTTCGACAGCTTGGACGCGATCGCGCCCTGGGTACGCGCCAGCGAATTCTGCATCCAGTCGTGCTGATCGATGGGATCGGTCAGCTTGTCATGCTGCTCAAGGGCGAGGATGCCGTCGTCGACGATCTGGCGATAGGCGCTGTTCTTTTCGAGCTTGTTGGCGCCGTCGCGAAGCGTTCCCGCCTGCCAGAACGTGGAGCGCGCCCGGCGGCCCTGGTTGATGATCTTCTGCTGCTCGAACAGCTTCACGAAGAGCACGTACCAGGACGCGGCCGACATGATCACGAGGATGGCGAACGTAGCGATGGCGATGGCGCCGCCCTGTTGAAGGGCCGCGACGAGACCGTAGGGATTTTCTCCGCCGCCGTGGCCTGCTGCTGCTGGGGTGGTCATGGTCTTAACTTTCCTCTCAGATAATATCTGTAACTGGATGCTGAATTTCGGCAGGTATCAATTTGCCGGCAGGCGCCACGTGATCCGGCCGCTGTAATTATCGCCGACCGGATTGCCGTTGCTGTCCCGGGCCGGCGTAAACCTGGCACGCGCCTTGAGCAGGCGGCAGGTTGTTGCGTCAAGCGACGAAGACCCGCTGGACGACGTCACCGTGCAACCGGTCGCGCGTCCGTTTGCGCCGATTTCCAGGCGGAAGCCGGTGGTGCCGGATTCCTCCGAGCGAAGCGCGGCGGCTGGATAATCCTCGTCCGAGAACAACGCCGGCAAGTTGCCCTTCGCACGCGCCGGTTCGACCTTCTTGGCCGGGGGCGGCGGAGGAGGCGGGGGCGGAGGCGGAGGCGCCACCACGGCAGGCGGCGACGGCGGAGCCGTGTAGGTGATCTGCGGCGGCGGCGCTGTCGTCTGGGTTTGGACGGGCGGCGGCTGCGTGTTGGTCCGCACGATCGGCGGCGGCGACACCACGGGCGGCGGCTGCGTCTCGGGCACGTCGGGCGGCGGCGGCGGCGGCTCCTCTTCGGGGGGCGGAGGCTCCTCGACGTTGAAGGTTTTCAGATCCGCTGCCACTTTCTTGACCACATTGAAGGCCAAACCGGTGACAAAGGCGTAGCCGAGAAGAGCATGCAGCAGGGCAACGACGATGATCGCCGTTAACCGATTTTTGCTCATTCCTGAATTGTCAGCATATGCCATTAACCAGCCACGCTCCCTCTCTTATTCATCAGCCGGGGATCGGCGCGTATCGGAAACGCGCTTGGCTCCCATCGGTTCAATCGATGTTTCAACATATCATCGATTGCCGGTGTCTCTATCGCGTCGCTTTCGGCGACGCAATGCTCTCGTAAACGCCCGGTAGCGATAAAAAATTGGCGGAAATCTGCGGTTCAGGAAGCTAAACTTATGGTAAGAAGTCACTTAATTTCCGGAGGCGGAATGATTTTTCCAGGCGCAAAGCTTTTCGTCTCCGCTCTCGCGCTGCTCGTTGCAGCCGCCGCGCCTGCCGATTCGCAGGTGCCGGGCGCACCCGCGCTCACCTATGCGGACCTTGCCGATCTCGGCCTTGGCGCCCCGATCGCGGCGCATGTGCGGGTGGCAAAGGCGAGCACGCTCAAGGCCGAAGCCGCCCCCGGCGTCCAAGCCGGCTCTGCCCGCTTGCTCGTTGAGGCGCAGGTCGTTTCGCTGATCCGCGCTCCGGACGGCCTCGCCGCCCGGATAAGCTATGTTGTCGATCTGCCGCGCGATGCGAAGGGCCGCGCCCCCAAGCTCCGAAAGAATAGCGAGTTCCTGATCCTCGCTGCCCCGGTTCCCGGGCGCCCCGGCGAGGTCCGCCTTGCCGCCCCCGATGCCCAGATCGCCTACGCGCCGGACCGCGCCGAAGCGTTGCGCGCCATTTTGCGCGAAGCCACCGGCGCCGACGCGCCGCCGCGGATCAGCGGCATCGGCCGCGCCTTTCACGTGCCGGGCGCGATCCGCGGCGAAAGCGAGACCCAGATCTTCCTGCTCACCGCCGAAAACCGGCCGGTGTCGCTGAACGTGCTTCGCCGCCCGGGCGAGACTCCCTTGTGGTCGGTGGCGCTAAGCGAAATCGTCGACGACGCCGCCGCGCCGCCGGCCCGCGACACCCTGCTCTGGTACCGCCTCGCCTGCACCCTGCCCCGCACCCTGCCCGCGCAAAGCACGGCGGATGCGGACAGCGCCGGCCGCGCCGCCATTGCCGCCGATTACCGGCTGGTGCTGGATCGGCTGGGACCCTGCACCCGCGGCCGCGCCCGGCGCTAGAAGGAACACAGCTCCACGCCGACGCCCTTGCAGTCCGGGTAGATGTCGGGCTTGCGGGTGGAAACGCGCAGCCCTGTGACGCCTTGGCGTGCCGCAACAAGGTCGTAGATCGCGTGAGCGAGCGTCTCCTGAAGGTTGTAGCGCGCGCCCGCGACCAGCGCGCCGACGTCGCTGCGCAGGGAATCGTAATCCCATGCATCCGCCGCATCGTCGGTGAGCGGGAAGAAGGCTTCGGCAAGCCATACTTCCACGGTGATCAGCAGATTCTGCCGGGTGCCGATCTCGAAATCGTGGAAGCCGATATCGGCGGATACGCAATACTCCTCGAGCACGATCTTGCGCGTTCTGGGCGCAAGCGCCTGCGGCACCAGACCGTCGAGGCGGGGGCGGTCGGTCATGGTTAGGTCTCCAGGAATTGAACGTCGCGGGCGAGGCCGAGAAAGCGCTGGCCGCCGTCGAGAGTGATGGTCTGCCCGGTGATCGTCGGCGTCGTGATCAGGAAGCGAAGCGCCGCAACGATCTCTTCCACCCGCACACCGCGCCCGAGCGCGTTGAGACCATGGACCTCGTCGAAATTTTCGCGGCTCTGCTCGCCGGAGACGAGAGTCACGGACGGCGCGATGCCGCAGACGCGGATCTTCGGGGCGAACGCGCGGGCGGTCAGTTCGGTAAGTCCGGAAAGGCCGAACTTCGACACGGTGTAGGTGAAGAAATCCGGATTGGGCTGGGCGAGCTTCGCGTCGAGCAGGTTGACGATCAGCCCCTCCCCGCACGCCTTGGCAAAGGCCTGCGAGAGGAAGGCGGGCGCCCGCAGATTGATGTCGAGGTGGGCGTTCCACTGCTCGACCGTGAACTCCGCCGCCGAGTCGAACTCGAAGCGCGAGGCATTGTTGACCAGCAGGCGGGCCTTTGGGAGACCATCCAACGCCGCGAAGATCGCCGCCGCGGCTTGCGGCTCGGCAAGCTCGGCCCGCACCACCCTGGCGTTGCCGAGTTCGGCGGCAAGCGCTTCGCCTTCCTCGCCCGAGCGATTGCAGTGGATGAGGAGGTGCCAGCCATCGGCGCTGAGCGCCCGGCACAAGGCCGCGCCGATGCGCCGGGCACCGCCGGTGACGATCGCGGTCCGTTGGCTTGGCGGAGGGCTGCTCATCCGCCGCGCCCTAGTCCGGGCGGGTGGCAGCGGCAAGGCTTGCCGCCGCCCGCCGCCGCCTTTAGGTCCACGCTATGCCGATGACGTCCTCGCCGCCCGACCTTTCCGGCCTCAGCCTCGCGGATATCGCCCGGCTTCTTGAGGAGGAGAAACTGCCGCCGGTGGACCGCTGGCACCCCGAGCATTGCGGCACCAGCGGCATGCGGATCGCCCGCGACGGCACCTGGTTTCACGAAGGCAGCCCGATCGCCCGGCAGGCGATGGTGCGGCTCTTTTCCACGATCCTTCGCCGCGAACCGGACGGAAGCTTTGTGCTGGTCACTCCGGTCGAGAAGCTCGACATCGAGGTGGAGGACGCGCCGTTCGTCGCCGTCGAGCTAAAGAGCGAAGGCGAGGGCGAAAGCCGCTCTCTGGCTTTCCGGCTCAACACCGGCGACCTAGTCGTCGCCGGGCCGGAACACCCGCTGCGCTTTGCTGCAGGCGTCGACGGGCCGCATCCTTACGTGGAAGTGCGCGGCGGCCTTGAGGCGCTGATTGCCCGGCCGGTTTATTACGAGCTGGCCAACCTCGCTTTGGCTGAACGTGCCGAACCCGCCGGACTGTGGAGCGGCGGCGCCTTTTTCCCGCTGGAACCCGCGGCTTGAGCCTTGCCGACGACCTGCGCGCCGCGCTCCAAGCGGGCCAGCGGCGGTCGCCGATATTGCTGACCGGCGATGTGCTGGAGGAAGAAACGGAAGGGCAGCTCGCCCCGGCCGCGGTGCTGGTGGCGGTGGTCGACCATCCGGAGCCAACGGTGATCCTTACCGAGCGGCCGAAGACAATGCGCAAGCATCCCGGCCAGATCAGCTTTCCCGGCGGGCGGATCGATCCAGACGATGATGGCCCCGTTGCCGCAGCGTTGCGCGAGGCGCAGGAGGAGATCGGCCTATCTCCAAGCAGCGTGGAGGTGATCGGCACCGCCGACCTTTATCGCACGATCACCGGCTTCGAAGTCACGCCGGTGATCGGCGTAGTGCCGCCCGGCCTCTCGCTTACCCCGTCGCCCGGCGAAGTGGCGGACATGTTCGAGGCGCCGCTCCACCACCTCCTCGATCCCGCCCGGCAGGAGACCCGCAGCATCGATTATGGCGGCCGGCAGCGCTGTTATTACGAGATCGACTGGCAGGGCCGCCGCATCTGGGGCGCAACCGCGGCGATGATCGTCAACCTGACCCGCCGGCTGGAGCTGGTGCGGTGAAGCTGCCCCGCGCGCCATGGCAGGAGCGGCCGGGCATGGCCGGGCTCCTCTCCGTCCTCGGCGCGGCCGAAGGCGAGACGCGCTATGTCGGCGGTTGCGTCCGAGACACCCTGCTCGGGGTACCGGTCAGCGACGTCGATCTCGCCACCCGGCTCAAACCCGAGGAGGTCATCACCCGCCTCAAGCGTGCCAAGATCAAGGCGGTGCCGACCGGCCTCGCCCACGGCACGGTCACCGCGATCGTCGAAGGCAAGCCGGTGGAGGTCACCACGCTCCGGCGCGACGTCTCCACCGATGGCCGCCGCGCAACCGTCGCCTTTACCGACCACTGGCAGGAGGATGCGGCCCGCCGCGACTTCACGATCAATGCGCTTTCCGCCGATCCGCACAGCCTGCAAATTCACGATTATTTCGGCGGCTGGGGGGATGTCGAGGCGCGCCGTGTCCGCTTCATCGGCGATCCGCTCACCCGCATTGCGGAAGACCACCTCCGCATCCTTCGCTTCTTCCGCTTCCACGCCCGCTTCTCCGAAGGGGCGCCGGACTTGGAAGGGCTGGAAGCCTGCGCCGCCCGAGCCAACGACCTGATGGCGCTGTCCCGGGAGCGGATCGCCGACGAGCTGATCAAGCTCCTCACCTTGGCCAACCCAGCGCCGACGGTGGCGCTGATGGTGGAAAGGGGAATCCTGAAACCGGTCCTGCCGGAGATCGACGCAGACGGCGGCGCCCGGCTGGCGAGACTGATCGGACGCGAGGCGGAGGCAGACCTCCCAGGCGATCCGCTGCGGCGCTTTGCCGCGCTTCTTCCAGCCGAGCCTGAGCTGGCCGCCTCTGTCGGCGCCCGGCTGCGTCTTTCCAAGAGGGCTGCCAAGCGCATCGCCAGCGCCGCCGGGCGGAGCGATGCCGACACTGCAATGAAGCCCGCCGTGCTCGCCTACCGCATCGGCCGCGAGGAAGCCGTCGACCGGCTGCTGCTCGGCGAAGGCGATCCGGCGCTCGCCGTCTCCATCGCCGCCTGGGAACGGCCGCGCCTGCTGGTCAGCGGCGGGATGTTGATCGAGCTCGGCCTAACCCCCGGGCCGGTCGTCGCCAAAGCCATGCAGGATGTGCAGGGGCGCTGGGCCGAAGCCGGCTTCCCCGAAGACCGCGCCGATCAGATCGCCATCGCCCGCGAAGCCGTCGCCCGGGCGCTGGCCGACACTTAGGCTTTCTTCTCCGGCTCGAACCGGTTGTTCTTGGGGAAGCCGAGAGGCGCCATCCGCCCGGCCGCGCCGCGCGCGGTGCGCCACGGGTTCAGATCCGCCTCGGTACGCGTTCGGCCGGTATCCCCAGCCATGGTCCAGCTGATCCCGTCGGTGAAGCGAAAGGTCCGCACATCCGACAGGCCGCCGTCCCGGTAGCGCTGAAGCTGGACACCGGAACCGCGGCTCAGTTCGGGAAGCTCGGTGAGCGGAAACACCACCATCTTGCGATTGTCGCCGATCACCGCGAGGTAATCCTCGTCCGGGTTCAGCGCCCGCACGACCGACAGCCGAGCGCCGGGCCGGACGTTGACGACCTGCTTGCCCTTGCGGGTCTCGGCAATCGCGCCCGCAGCGGTGGTGACGAAGCCGCGTCCGTCGGTGGTCGCAAGCAGCAGCTTCGTTCCCGACACCGCCGGGAACAGCGCCGCAATATCGCCCTCGCCTTCGATATCCACCATCAGCCGTACCGGCTCGCCGAAGCCGCGGCCGCCGGGCAGCTTGTCGGCGGCGAGCGTGTAGAAACGCCCGCCGGTGGAGGCGAGCAGGATCTTGTCGGTAGTCTGGGCGTGGAAGAAGTGGCGCGGCCCGTCGCCTTCCTTGAACTTCATCGCTTCCGGGTTGGACAGATCGACATGGCCCTTCATTGCCCGGATCCAGCCGCGCTGGGACATGATGACGGTGATCGGCTCCTTCTCGATCATCGCTTCCAGCGGAATTTCCCGCGTCGGCCCCGCTTCCTCGATGGTGGTGCGGCGCCGGCCAAGCTCTGTCTCTTCGCCGTAGCGTGCCTTGAGGGAGGCGAGGTCCTTCTTCAGCCGGGTGCGCTGGCGATCGCGGGAGCCGACCAGCTTGATAAGCTCGTCCCGCTCCTTGATCAGCGCGTCGCGCTCCTTCTTGATCTGCATTTCCTCGAGCTTGCGCAAGGAGCGCAGCCGCATGTTGAGGATCGCTTCGGCCTGGCGGTCGGTGAGCGCGAATTCGGCGATCATCACCGCCTTGGGCTCATCCTCCTCGCGTATGATCTGGATGACCCGGTCGAGGTTCAGATAGGCGACCAGATAGCCTTCGAGCAGCTCCACCCGGTCGTCGATCTTGGCGATGCGGTGCTGCGAGCGGCGGACCAGAACTTCGAACTGGTGCGCGACCCAGGCGGAGATCACTTCCTTCAGGCCCATCACGCGCGGTGTACGATCGGCGTCGAGCACGTTCATGTTCAACGGCACGCGCACTTCAAGGTCGGTGAGCCGGAACAGGCTGTCCATCAGCACGCTTGCGTCCACGGTTCGGCTGCGCGGCTCCAGCACGATTCGGATCTGCTCGTCGGATTCATCGCGGATGTCGGCGAGGATCGGCAGCTTCTTGTCGGAGATCAGGCTTGCGATCTGCTCGATCAGCTTCGACTTCGGCACCTGATACGGAATCTCGCTGATGATCGCCGTCCAGGTGCCTCGGCCCTGGTCCTCGATGCTCCACCGCGCCCGCACCCGGAAGGCGCCGCGGCCGGTGCGGTAGGCGAGCGCGATCGCGTCGGCGCTGTCGACGATCACGCCGCCGGTCGGAAAATCGGGGCCTGAGACGAAGTCCATCAGCGCTGACGGCTCGGCACCCGGGTTGTCGATCAGGTGAGCGGCGGCATCGACGATCTCGGCGAGGTTGTGGGGCGGGATGGAGGTTGCCATGCCGACCGCGATTCCGCTCGCGCCGTTGGCGAGAAGGTTGGGAAACAGGCCGGGGAAGACTTCGGGCTCTTCCTCCTCGCCATTGTAGGTGGGCCGGTAATCCACCGTGCCTTCGTCAAGGCCGGCCATCAGATCGGCGGCGGCGCCGGTGAGCTTGGCCTCGGTGTAGCGCATGGCGGCGGCGTTATCGCCGTCGACGTTGCCGAAATTGCCCTGGCCGTCGACCAGCGGGTAGCGCAGCGAGAAGGTCTGGGCGAGGCGTACCATTGCGTCGTAGACCGACTGGTCGCCGTGGGGATGGTATTTGCCGATGACGTCGCCGACCACGCGGGCGCATTTCTTGTAGCCGGACGCCGGATCGAGCTTGAGCAGCCGCATCGCCCAGAGCAGGCGGCGGTGTACCGGCTTCAGCCCATCGCGCACGTCGGGCAGCGAGCGGGCGGTGATCGTGGACAGGGCGTAGACGAGGTAACGCTGCGAAAGCGCCTTGTCGAACGGGGTATTCTCGATCGGATCGATCGGCGTGGCGGCATCGGAAAGGTCGGACATGGAGGAGGGATAGCAGCCGATTCCGCCCGATGCGAGGGGCGCTTGCCTTTGTCTACCAAAAGGATACTATTACATGGCCGGCGGGAGATCGGCAGAAAACAGGAGACGAGGATGCGCAAGGCTTTGGGAGCATTGCTCCTTCTTTCGGCGGCCGCGTGCGGAAGCAGCGACCAAGCGGAACGCAGCGACAATCATCTGGCTACATTCGATGTCCAGGAGCAGGGTATAGTTGATGCGTCGGCACCCGACGCTCCTGGCGCACCGCCCCGCCCTCCGGAAGTCTCCCCCACGGCGGCGCCGGGCGTCGCCTTCGATTACCGATACTCCTTCCGCCTGCCCCCCACCCGCATCGGCGCTGTGCAGGAACAGCATGCCGCCGCCTGCGAGAAACTGGGTCCGGACCGCTGCCGCATCACCGGCATGACCTATGAACAGGACGGCGAGGACGACGTTTCCGCCCAACTGGTCCTTAAGCTCGACCCCCAGCTCGCCCGCCGCTTCGGCCGCGAAGCCTCCGATGTGGTCGCGCGTGCAGAAGGCCTAGTGACCAGCGCCCAGATCACCGGCGAGGATGTCGGCAGCGCCATCGAAAGCGACCAGCAGGTCCAGGGCCAGGTGCAGGAATCGCTGAAGGCCGTCGAAGGCCAGCTTGCCCAGAAGGGCCGCTCCGGATCCGAGCGGGCCGAGCTCCAGCGCCAGGCCGAGGAGCTGCGCCAATCAATGCGGGCGAGCGCGCAGACGATCGGCGAGCGCCGCAAGCTGCTCGCCACCACGCCGATAATCTTCCGATACGCTGCCGGGGAGACCGACGAGTCGCTCGGTGGGCAGGCCGCGCAGGCCCTCGACGCGTTCTGGACGGGTGCGCGAATCCTGCTCATCGCCTTGCTCTACATCCTGCCCTGGATGCTTGCGGCGCTTGCCATCGCTTTGGGCCTGCGCTGGGTCAGCCGGCGCTTCTTCCCCGATCGCAATCGTGTGGACACGCCGCCGGCCGATCCGGGCACCGGCGCCTGACGGGGTTGAAGGGGATGCGGTGCGAGCCGCTCCCCTTCCCGCCTTGCACCGAGGGGGCTAGAGCGGGGGCATGCGCATCCTCTCCGCCCTTGCCCTCGCCCTTTGTCCCGCGCTAGCCGCTTGCGCCGTGGACACTTCTTCCGAGCAGGCGGCAACCGCGACGGCCCAGCCCGCGCCTGAGCCCGAGCTGATGAAATGGCCGGGCTTGCTTTCCCGAGAGCGCCCGGAGCCTTCCACCTCGATCCGCTACGGCGAGGACCAGATGCAGATCGTCGATCTGTGGCTCCCCAAGGGCAAGGGTCCGCACCCGACCGTGCTGATGATCCACGGCGGCTGCTGGCAGACGGAGATCGCCGACCGCCGGATCATGAACTGGATTGCCGACGACCTGCGGGCGCGCGGCATCGCGGTGTGGAACATCGACTATCGCGGCGTCGACCGCGCCGGCGGCGGCTATCCGGGCACCTTCCTCGACACCGCCGCGGCAGCCGATGCGCTGCGCAGCCATGCCAAGGCGCACGATCTCGACGTGTCGCGCCTCGTTGCGGTCGGACACAGCGCCGGCGGGCACCTTGCCTTGTGGCTCGCCGGGCGTTCGAAGCTTCCGGAAGGCAGCCCGTTGCGGGCCGGCGCTCCCATTGCGATCCGCACCGTGGTCAGCCTTGGCGGCCTGCCCGACCTCGAAGAAGCGGCGCGCCCGCCGGGAAGCGGCTGCGGCACCGAAGTGATCGACCAGATTTCCGGCGGCGGCAAATATGCGGAGACCTCCGTTCCCCGGCTGGCGCCGCTCGGCGTGCGCCAGGTGCTGGTCAATGGCCTTCAGGACCGGATCATCCCGCCCGCTTATGCCGAACGCTATGCCGCGCCGATGCGCGCGGCGGGGGACAAGGTGACGGTGCGCATGGTGGACCGCACCGGCCACGTCGAACTGATTGCTCCCGAAACCGACGCGTGGAAGGTGGCGGTTCGCGAGATCGAAAAGGCGCTCGGCCGGTGACCGGCCTCGAGGCGGCGCGCGCGCGGGATGCAGCCGATCCGCTGCGCCATTATCGCGACCGCTTCTTTCTGCCGCTGGGCACGATCTACCTCGACGGCAATTCGCTGGGCGTGCTTCCCAGGGCCACCGTAGAGCGCCAGCGCAAGGTGGTGGCCGAGGAATGGGGCTCCGAGCTGATCCGGAGCTGGAACAGCCGCGGCTGGATCGATGCTCCGGCACGGGTGGGCGCGAAAATCGCCCGGCTGATCGGCGCCAAGCCGCACGAAGTGATCGTTGCCGACAGCGTTTCGGTGAACCTGTTCAAGCTGATCGTCGCCGCCACCGCTTTGTCGCCCAACCGGCCGCAGATCTTGTCGGAAGGGGGCAATTTCCACACCGATCTGCACATCGCGAGCGGCGCGGCGGAGCTTGCGGGGAAGCGGCTGGATGTTGTCGAACGTGCCGCGGTGCGTGATGCGATCTCGGGGGAGACCAACCTTCTTCTACTTACCCATGTGCACTTCAAGGCGGGGTACCGGTTCGGCATAAAGGAGGTCACCGCGCGGGCGAAGGCGGCGGGGGCGGTGACGCTTTGGGACCTTTCGCACAGCGCCGGGGCGGTGCCGCTGCATCTCAACCGTGACGGCGCCGAACTCGCGGTCGGGTGCGGCTATAAGTATCTCAACGGCGGCCCCGGAGCCCCGGCCTTCCTGTACGTGGCCGAGCATCTTCAGGAGCGGTTGATCCCGCCCTTGCGCGGCTGGATGGGGCATGCCGCGCCGTTCGATTTCACCGACGATTACGTTCCCGCCCTCGGCATCGCCCGCTTCCTGGTCGGCACCCCGCCGATCCTGAGCCTGTCGGCGCTGGAAAGCGGCGTCGAGAGCTTCGACGGCGTCGACATGGAGGCGCTCTGGGCCAAGTCGGTGCAGCTCTTCGACCTGTTCGCGGCGCTGGCCGCCGAACGTTGCCCGGAGCTCGAGTGCATTTCGCCCGCCGAGCCGGAGCAACGCGGCAGCCACATCAGCTTCCGCCACCCCCACGCCTTTGAGATCTGCCAGGCCCTGATCGACGCCGGCGTCATCGGCGACTTCCGGGCGCCCGACGTGATCCGCTTCGGCCTGACCCCGCTGTACCTCGGCTTCGAGGACATCTGGCAGGCGGCCGAGCGCATGGCGGACATCCTCGACTCGGGACGCTGGCGCGAGCCGCGCTTCGCGGTGCGCGGCAAGGTCACCTGAGAGCCCCCCGCACAAAGCCTCTTGTGTGTTAGGTGCATAATACACTAGCATCCTTTCCGGAACGACTCACCGGAAGGGGACCAACATGACCAAGAAGACGATCCTGCTCGCCGCCGCCGCCGCGGTGGCCCTGCCGCTCGCCGCCGTACCGGCGCTCGCCCAGAACGAGGCGCCGCTGATCCCGCGCGAGACGATCTTCGGCAACCCGACCAAGACCGCCGGCCGCCTGTCGCCCGACGGCAAGTGGCTGAGCTGGATCGCGCCGCGCGACGGCGTGCTCAACATCTATGTCGCCCCCGCGTCCAACCCGGCCGCCGCCAAGCCGCTCACCAACGAGCGCCAGCGGCCGATCCGCCAGTATTTCTGGGCGCCCGACAGCAAGCAGATCCTGTTCATCAACGACAAAGGCGGCGACGAGAATTTCCTGCTTTACGGCGTCGATATCGCCTCCGCCCGGGAGCGCGCACTCACCCCGTTCGAGAAGACCCGGGTGCAGATCGTCAACATTTCGAACGACGTGCCGGACCGCATCCTGATCGGGGTCAACAACCGCGATCCGCGCTGGCACGACGTCCACAGCCTCGATCTCAAGACCGGCAAGCTCACCCCCGTGCTCCAGAATGACGGCGGCTATGCCGGCTTCCTCGCCGACGAGCAGCTCGTCGTGCGAGTCGCCAGCAAGTCGCGCGCCGACGGCGGCAGCTCCTTCTTCCGGGTGTCGGGCAACAAGGTCGATGCCCAGCCCTTCGAGGAAGTCACGCTGGAGGATTCGCAGACCACCCAGCCGGTCGGCTTCACCACCGACGGCAAGACCCTGTACTGGATCGACAGCCGCGGCCGCGACACCGCCGCGCTGATCGCGCAGGATGTCGCCACCGGCAAAAAGACGCTCATTGCAGAAAGCGCCAAGGCGGATATCGGCAACGCCCTGACCAACCCGAAGACCGGCAGGGTCGAAGCCTATGCGGTCAACTACCTCAAGAACGAATGGACGCCGCTCGGCGCGGCGGTGAAGGGCGACCTCGCCTTTCTGGAGAAGAATTTGAAGGGCGAGATCGCCGTCACCTCGCGCACGAACGCGGACGACAAATGGATCGTCTCGGTCGATCCGGTGACCCAGCCGTCGAGCACGCACCTTTACGACCGCAAGGCCAAGAGGCTGACCAAGCTCTACACCACGCGGCCCGAGCTGGAGGGCGCGCCGCTTGCCGCCATGCACCCGGTGGAGATCAAGTCGCGCGACGGCCTCAACATGGTGTCCTACCTGACCCTGCCGCCGGGCAGCGATCCGGACGGCGACGGGCGGCCGGACAAGGCGGTGCCGATGGTGCTGCTCGTCCATGGCGGGCCGTGGGGACGCGACGCCTACGGCTATAACGGCACCCATCAATGGCTCGCCAACCGCGGCTATGCGGTGCTGTCCCCCAATTTCCGCGCCTCCACCGGTTTCGGCAAGAAGTTCATCTCCGCCGGCGATCTGCAATGGGGCACCAAGATGCACGACGACCTGCTCGACGCAGTCGATTGGGCGGTGAAGCGCGGCGTCACCTCGCCGGACAAGGTGGCGATCATGGGCGGCTCCTATGGCGGCTACGCGACTTTGGCGGGCCTTGCCTTCACGCCCGACAAGTTCGCTTGCGGCGTGGATATCGTCGGCCCGTCGAACCTCGAAACCCTGCTCAAGACCATTCCGCCTTATTGGGAGGCCGGCAAGGTGCAGTTCTACAAGCGCATGGGCGACCCGACCACCGCGGAAGGCCTGGCCCTGCTCAAGGAACGCTCGCCGCTCTACAAGGCGGACCGGATCACCCGGCCGCTGCTGATCGGCCAGGGCGCCAACGACCCGCGCGTCAACGTCGCGGAATCGGAGCAGATCGTGAACGCGATGAAGGCGAAGAACATCCCCGTCACCTACGTCGTGTTCCCCGACGAAGGCCACGGCTTCGCCCGGCCGGTGAACAACATCGCCTTCAACGCGGTGGCCGAAAACTTCCTCGCCCGCTGCCTCGGCGGCCGCGCCGAGCCGATCGGCGCGGCGCTGAAGGAGTCGACCGCGCAGGTGCCGCACGGCGCCGAATACGCGCCGGGCCTGGCGGAGGCGATCGGGACGCGGTGAGCAAGGTGGGCGGGGAGAAGGCGTGGTTCTTCTTCCCGTCGCCCTCACGAAACAGCACTGTTTTACTTGATGTACCTCAGCCTCGCCGCTTCCCCGATTGCGCCGATCTTGTTCCACCGTCCTCCCGATCCGTGACCCAGAATCCCGCGCCGGCAAGGAATGGTATGGGATCGGCTAGGGTGAGCGATCGGAGCATGGCCGGGCCATAGAGCCTGCCCCTCTACAGCGACAACCCGGATAGCCACGATCGAAAGCGGCACAGCCTGCATATCATCTGCATAGCTAAGCTGTACAAAGCCCTCATGAGGACGAACCGTAAAAACGTGATCCGAGGCTTAGCGGCCCTGATCCTCGTCCTTCCGGCAGGCTACTGCGCTAATTACATTTATGAAACGCAGCCGAGGCAACGCATCGGCTCCACGCTGCGCCTCGATAGCGTGCCCGCCTCAGTTCGGAACGCGGAATGCGAATCGTGGGCCGTGACCGACGTTGCTACAACCTGCACGTTTGATATCGATCCGGTGGACTTCCCTCGATTGACGACAGGCTGGCGGTTTACCGCAGTCCTCGCGAGCGGCGACAGTTATGGCTATGCCATGGGCCCGAAACTTGGCCCGAAGTTTGCCATCAACACCCTCCTTTCCGTTAAGAATCCGCCCGAGTTTCCTCACGGCGGGCACGTCTGGCTTGTTGCCGATGCGAGACGCTCTCGGGTGCAGGTTGACTATTTCAAGGAGTGATCTGTCACCTCTTGGGGTCGGAGCAGAAATTCACGCCATGGGTACGTTCAATATAACAACGCCAACGGAAGCGGGGGTCCCGCTTCTTCTTTTCTCCCAGATGCGAGCAGCAGAAGGAAGAAGCGGGATCCCCGCTGTCGCGGGAATGACGAGGGTGTGGAAGGCCGCGGCAGGATCGTCCGCATCGGCAGCGGCGACGCCCCCGCCCGGCCGGTAGTATCTCAGTTTGAATTTCGCGGCTGATCCCTGTCGCGCCAGCCGCCTTCCTCCTATATGCTTAGCGCAAAGCAAGGAGGCTTGAGTGCGATATCGAGTGACGGGGATTGGGGCTGAACCGCTGGAGCACCACAAGGACAGCTTGGCTGACGCCGCGCACTTAGCGCACAAGATGGCCGACCAGGGGGTCGAGAACGTTCAAGTCTTCGACGCAAGCGGCCGCATGCTAGATCAAGCCGAGTTGGACAACGCGCCGCTGCCATCAGGCTGGGAAAGGCGCGAGGATGCCTAAGGGTCCACGCGGGGAGAAGCGCCCGGCCGATGCCATCGGCCTCGCCGTCATGATCGGCAAGATAGCCACCGGCGAGATTGTGGACGAGCGCGGTGACGTGAAAAGCGCTGCCGCCCAGCTCGGGAGCTTGGGCGGCAAGAAGCGCGCGGAAACTATGACGCCGGAACGGCGGGCAGAGATCGCTCAAAAAGCGGCAAAGGCGCGATGGGGAGCGGAGAAGGAGTAGCGGAACCTGTCGATGGCAGAACCAACTCAAGTTCTCTCTGATCTCCGAAGCGTTGCTTGATCCGATGCTCGTAAGTTGCCGCGTCTGGTGAGGACTCGGCCATTTCGAGTACCCTGCCGAGGTGTATACGCAGCGCACGAGCGCCAACCTCATTCAAGAACTGGAACAGTTTCTTCTTCCTACCGCCGTCCGCGGACTGAATCGCCTTAAGCAGTCTGAGTAAATTACCGCTACTCTTCGCCAGGGGATGATAGATGTGGCGCACCGTAAGATGCTTGAAATGCCAAGGCTTGCCCCGCTCTGGAACCGGAATTTGATATAGTCGGTGCCATTCCATGTAGAGTTCACTTGGGAACTCCGGCTCATATTTCTTGGCCTCTTCCTGCACGTAAAGCTTAAAGGCTGCGACCACTTCTTCCGTGGTGGGGTTATAGCCGGCCAGCGCATAGACGAGGTGGCGTATACCGGATTTGGCGGATGCTCCGACGATGATATGCGCCTGCTGAACAAGCTGTTTGTATCGTGCAGCCTTCAACGATCCATCAGACGCCGCAGCGATGATCGCGTTGCACACGTCAATCAGCAGTGCCGTATCGAACCCATGGATGGTCATAGGGGGCACGCCGCCGCCGGGGGGTGACCATTGAAATCTAACGGGATTTTCGACTTTTTGGCGCAAATCGCCGCCGACGTATTTCGCCATCGCCCGTGACGTGATGAAGCTGGGAAACGAGTTGCCCCTAGGGGAGAGGCCAAGAACACGGGCCATGCCAGTTTGGCTGATCACCGCAGTCTTCTCCAAGTCGCCCAAGACGTAGCACTCGACGTCGATCCCGAACTTCTCCTTAAAATTGCCTACGTGGCTGGCGCGGGGAAGCTTACCCCACCGCGCCGCCGCCGCTGCCCGCGCAATATCTGAACGAGCAAGGGGCGTAAGGTTCTCCGCACGGGCCACTCCACCCTTCGCGCGACCGACCGGTTCATCTGTCATTGCAAGCATCCTCGAATCGTGGTGCTTGCATTAATGGAGCAGGTGCCGCAGCAAAGCAAGCACCGATTTCCGGAGGATGCTTGCATTATGACGCTTGACCCTAAGCAGAAAAGTTCATATCAGAATGACATGAACAAGCTCCCTCTCGCCAAGCGCACTCAAATCCTCGCCATGCTGTGTGAGGGCTCGTCCATGCGCTCGATCAGCCGCGTTGCCGACGTGTCGATCAACACCGTGTCGAAGCTGCTTGTCGAAGCCGGGGAAGCCTGCCTCGCAATCCATGATGAGACGGTCGGCAACGTGAAGGCGAGCCGCATTCAATGCGATGAAATCTGGTCGTTCTGCCACGCCAAAGAGAAGAACGTCGCCACCGCCAAGGCAGCCCCGGAAGGCGCTGGCGACGTGTGGACCTGGACCGCAATCGACGCCGACACGAAGCTGATCGTCTCCTACTTCGTGGGGGATCGCTCCGGTGAGTCCGCTATCGCGCTTATGGACGATCTGCGCAGCCGCCTTGCCAACCGGGTCCAGCTCACCACGGACGGCCACAGGGCCTATCTGGAGGCTGTTGAGGGCGCTTTCGGCGGCGACGTGGACTATGCGCAGCTCGTCAAGATGTACGGCCCCACAATCGGTGCGCCGGGCCGCTACAGCCCCGCCGAATGCACCGGCATCAAGAAGATCAGGCGTGAGGGCAACCCGGACGTGGCGCACGTTTCGACCTCCTACGTTGAGCGCCAGAACCTCACCATGCGCATGTCCATGCGCCGGTTCACCCGCCTCACCAACGCTTTCAGCAAGAAGCTCGACAACCACATTCACGCGCTGGCGCTTTACTTCGCGTTCTATAACTTCTGTCGCATCCACAAAACGCTCCGCATGTCCCCCGCCATGGCCGCTGGCATTACGGATCGGCTGTGGTCCTTGGAGGATATCGTCGCACGGATCGATGCCGACGCCCCCGCGCCGAAGCCGCGCGGGCCTTACAAAAAACGAGCAGCGTGATATGACGGTCGCGGGTCGGCGGAGGATGGTCGTCACTTCGGGTGGTCGTGCCAAGTCGCCGTCGGCCCACCCAAATTCAAACTGAGACACTCCCGCCCGGCCCGTTATGTTGCGCAGGCGGGAGCGCTTCGCTATGGGCCGTGGATTGCCGCCCTGGGTGCCGTTCGGCGTCCGGGGCCGATTTTTTCCAAGCCTTGAGGACGAACGCGTATGTCCCGCCGCCGCCAGATCTACGAAGGCAAGGCCAAGATCCTCTACGAGGGTCCCGAACCCGGCACGCTGATCCAGTATTTCAAGGACGACGCGACCGCCTTCAACGCGCAGAAGCGCGGCACGATCAGCGGCAAGGGCGTGCTCAACAACCGAATCTCCGAGCATGTCTTCACCCTGCTCGGCACGATCGGCATTCCCACCCACTTCATCCGCCGCCTCAACATGCGCGAGCAGTTGATCCGCCAGGTCGAGATCATTCCCATCGAAGTGGTGGTGAGGAACGTCGCCGCCGGTAGCCTGTCCAAGCGCCTCGGCATCGAGGAAGGCACCCAGCTTCCGCGCACGATTATCGAATATTATTACAAGGACGATGCGCTCGGCGATCCGATGATCGCCGACGAGCATATCGCCTGCTTCGGCTGGGCGAGCCAGGAGGAGATGAACGACATCGCCGACATGGCGGTGCGCGTGAACGATTTCCTGTGCGGCCTGTTCGCGGCGATCAACATCCGCCTGGTCGATTTCAAGCTGGAGTTCGGCCGGCTTTACGACGGCGACTATGCGCGCGTGATCCTGGCCGACGAGATCAGCCCGGACGGCTGCCGCCTGTGGGACATGGCCACCAACGAGAAGCTCGACAAGGACCGCTTCCGCCGCGATCTCGGCGGCGAGGCCGAGGCGTATCAGGAAGTCGCGCGGCGCATGGGGCTCCTGCCCGAAGGCGACACCAACAGCGTTCTGGACCTGGACGAGCACCGGGCGAAGAAGGGGAAATAGACTTCGGGCGAAAGTGGTACTTTCGCCCGGGTTAGCCGTCCCGCCTGCATCTCTCCCCTCCATGCAAGGGAGGGGCCGGGGGTGGGTAGCTGAAGGGGCTCGATGCCCCTGAAGGCGCCCGGGTCCGCGACGACGTCCAGCCTTTCCGAAAACGGCTATAGCCCCTCAGCGGCATCGAGCCGCTTCGGTGCTTACCCACCCCTACCCCTCCCTTCCAGGGAGGGGAGATCAGTGGTTCGCCGCCGCTGCTTCCTGCTCCCCTCCCTGTAAGGGAGGGGAGTCCCTGCCGCCATCCCAGAAGAGCCTGATCCACCCCTCCCTGGAAGGGAGGGGCCGGGGGTGGGTAGCGGCTGAAGGGGCTCGATGTCGCTGAAGGCGCATAGGTCCGCGGCGGCGTCCAGCCCTCCGAAAACGCCCACAGCCCCTCAGCGGCATCGAGCCGCTTCGGTGCTTACCCACCCCTGCCCCTCCCTTCCAGGGAGGGGAGTCCCTGCCGCCATCCCAGAAGAGCCTGATCCACCCCTCCCTGCAAGGGAGGGGGATCAGCTTGTCCACCAGCCTCATCCCCGATGAGGCTGATAAAAATATGGCCCCGGCGTTTCCGCCGGGGCCCGTGGCCTTTTGGCCCTCTCCTGAAACTGAAACTTCTAGCGGGCGCCCGTGGCGGGGCCGCCGACGGCGACGGCCGAGGCGCGGCGCTGGACCGACTGGAGGTAGGCGGTGGACTGCATGAAAGGGACCGGGTTCACGGCCTTGCCGTCGAGCCGCACTTCGTAATGGAGGTGGCTGCCGGTGGAGCGGCCCGTGGAGCCCATCAGGCCGATCACGTCGCCGCGCTTCACGTGCTGGCCGGCGGACACCATGGAGCGGGAAAGGTGGCCGTAGCGGGTCTGGATACCGCGGCCGTGGTTGATCTCGATGAGGTTGCCGTAGCCGCCGCTATTGTACTCGGAGCGGCCGACGATGCCGTCGGCGGTGGCGTAGATCGGGGTGCCGATCGGGCCGGCGAGATCGATGCCGGCGTGCATCGCGGCACGGCCCTTGAACGGATCGGAGCGGACGCCGTAGCCGGAGGTGAAGCGGGTGCCCTTCACCGGCTCGAGCGACGGAATGGCGATCATGCCCTGCTCCAGGCTGTCGAGCTGCTTCCAGCTCATGAACAGTGCCTTGAAGTTCGGATCCGCAGCATGATTGCCGTCGATTGCTTCATAGGGGCCGCCGACGCCGTTCTGATCCTGCAGGCGGGCCGGATCGAGGCCGAGGCTGCGAACTTCGTGCGCGGTGATGTGGAACCGCTTCTGCGCGGCTTCCTTGATCGCGGCAACGTCGGCCTGCATCGCGCGGACTTCGCGTTCCATGCGGACGATCTCCGCGCTCGACCGGACCGGCTCGGCCACGCCGAACTCGGCGGAGGCAAGCTGAGCGGCGGCGAATGCCGACCAGGACAGCGTGAGGGTTGCGGCGAACGCCGCCGAAAACTGGACCCCGGCACCAACTCGCACGCGGCGGAGCGTCGCACCGTCGTGGAAGAAAATGTCCCGCGAACGGAAGAGCTTGCGGAACTTGTTCCCCCAGCCGGCGTTGGTTGTCTTAG
>DASVUV010000003.1:0-3879 GCA_036386875.1 Allosphingosinicella sp. | reverse complement strand
CCAACACTTACCGTCGACGGGATCGAGGTCGAGGTCCCTGCGGGCGCGACCGTGCTGCAGGCCTGCGAGGCCGCCGGCAAGGAAATCCCGCGGTTTTGCTACCATGAGCGGCTGTCGATCGCCGGCAATTGCCGCATGTGCCTGGTCGAAGTGAAGCCCGGCCCGCCCAAGCCGCAGGCGTCGTGCGCACTGCCCGCGTCGGAAGGACAGGAAATCTCCACCATGACCCCCGCCGTCAAAAAGGCGCGCGAGGGGGTGATGGAGTTCCTGCTGATCAACCATCCGCTCGATTGTCCGATCTGCGATCAGGGCGGCGAGTGCGACTTGCAGGATCAGAGCCTCGCCTACGGCAAGGGCAGCAGCCGGTTCGACGAGAACAAGCGCGCGGTCACCGACAAATATATGGGCCCGGTGGTCAAGACGATCATGACCCGCTGCATCCAGTGCACGCGCTGCGTCCGTTTTGCCGAAGAGGTCGCCGGCGTCGAGGAGATCGGCGCCATCGGTCGCGGCGAGAACATGCAGATCACGTCTTACCTCGAAGGCGCGGTAACGTCCGAGCTTTCGGGCAATGTCGTCGATCTCTGCCCGGTGGGCGCGCTCGTCTCCAAGCCGTACAGCTTCGAGGCGCGCCCCTGGGAGCTTCGCAAGGTGCCCGGCATCGACGTCATGGACGCGGTCGGCACCAACATCCGCATCGACCACCGCTTCCGCGAAGTGATGCGCGCGCTTCCCCGCCTCAACGAGGACGTCAACGAGGAGTGGGCGCACGACAAGACCCGCCACGCCGTGGACGGACTGCTCCGCCGCCGCCTCGACCGCCCCTGGATTCGCCGCGAAGGCAGGCTCCAGCCGGCGACCTGGGCGGAGGCTTTCGAAGCGATCGCCAAGGAACTGCACGGGGCTTCCGGCGACCAGATAGGCGCCTTGGCCGGAGATCTCCAGGAAGTTGAATCGGTATACGCGCTCAAGAAGCTTCTGAATGCCCTTGGCTCCACCACGCACGAATGCCGCGTCGATGACGCACGCTTCGACGTGTCGAGCCCTGCAGCTTATCGCTTCAATTCGACCATAGCAGGTATCGAGACCGCTCCGGCGATCCTTCTGGTCGGCAGCAATCCGCGCTGGGAAGCGCCGCTGGTCAACACCCGCATCCGCAAGGCCGTGAAAGCCGGCGCCAAGGTGTTCCGGATCGGCCCGCCGGTTGATCTCACCTATCCGGTGACGGAGCTCGGCCCTGACATTTCCGCTTTGGCCCAACTGTCCGACGAGGTTCGGAGCGCGTTCGAAGGCAAGGAGAATGCCGCCGTGATCGTCGGCATGGGAGCGTTGTCGCGGCCAGGTGTCTATGAAGCGTCTCGCGCGGTCGCTGCGGCTCTCGGAGCCACGTTCAACCTGCTTCATACCGCCGCGTCACGGGTCGGGGCGCTCGACATCGGCTTCACAACCGACGGTGCACTGGGGTCGGTCGTGAATGCGAACAGGGACGGGCGCCTGCGGGTGATGTTCTTCCTTGGGGTGGATGACGGTTTCCCGCTCGACGGAGACTTCGAGGACACATTTAACATCTATATCGGCACCCACGGCGACCGCGGCGTCCGCAATGCCGATGTGATCCTGCCCGGCGCGGCCTACACGGAGAAGCACGGCACCTGGGTCAATCTCGAAGGCCGGGTCCAGCTCGCCGAATTCGCCGTCCACCCGCCGGGCGAGGCGCGCGAGGACTGGACGATCCTGCGCGCCCTTTCCGACGTGCTCGGCAAGACGCTCCCGTTCGACGATCTCGGCCAGCTTCGCGCCGCAATTCGGGCCGATCACCCGCATCTGGGCGAGCCCGGTTTGACCGTGTTCCCGGCTCCCGCCGCGCCCACCGCAGGCGCCCCGCCGGTGTCCGGCGAGATCGCCTACCCGATCGATGACTTCTACCTCACCAACCCCATCGCGCGCTCGTCCCCGACGATGCAGCGCTGCTCGGCCGAAATCCTTCACGGCCAGGTCTTCGAGGAGGCCGCGGAATGACTGAATGGTTCCAAAGCACCTGGATGGGCTACGGCCTTGGCTGGCTGACCGCGACCACCATTCTCGTCCTGATGATCGCCTTGCCGCTCATGCTCGCGGTGGCGATGATCATCTACGCCGATCGCAAAATCTGGGCGGCAATGGCGCTTCGCCGCGGCCCCAACGTGGTCGGCCCCTTTGGCCTTCTGCAAAGCTTCGCCGACGGTTTGAAGGTGTTCCTCAAGGAAACCATCATTCCCTCGGGCGCCAACCGCGGCCTGTTCATCATCGCGCCGATCCTTACCTTCACGGTGGCGCTGATCGGCTGGGCGGTGGTGCCGTTCGGCGACGGCATGGTGCTCGCCAACATCAATGTCGGGCTGCTCTACCTGCTCGCCGTGTCGTCGCTCGGCGTCTACGGCGTGATCATCGCCGGCTGGGCGTCCAACTCCAAATATCCATTCTATTCCGCCTTGCGCGCCGCCGCGCAGATGGTGAGTTACGAAGTCTCCGTCGGCTTCGTGCTGGTTGGCGTGATTCTCTGGTCCGGCACGTTCAACCTGTCCGGCATCATCGAGCAGCAGCGCAGCCACGTCTGGATCTTCAACGGCTTCGGCTTCAATCCGCTGCTGTTCCCGATGTCGATCATCTTCCTGATCTCGGCCATGGCCGAGACGGCCCGCGCCCCGTTCGATCTCACCGAGGCGGAGTCGGAGCTCGTCGCCGGCTTCCAAACCGAATATAGCTCGATGAGCTTCGCGCTTTTCTGGCTCGGAGAGTACGGCAACGTTCTCCTGATGTGCGGCATGACGGCCGTTCTGTTCTGGGGCGGCTGGCTGCCCCCGATCGATTGGGCGCCGCTTTACTACGTGCCCGGCATCTTCTGGTTCTTCGCCAAGATCCTCACCTTCTTCTTCGTGTTCAGCTGGGTGAAGGCGACCGTGCCGCGCTTCCGCTACGACCAGCTGATGCGGCTGGGCTGGAAGATATTCCTGCCGATCTCGCTGATCTGGGTGTTCCTGGTCTCCGGCTGGCTGCTCGCCACCAAGGAAGCCTGCCCAACCGACGCGGCGACGCTCGCCTCGATCCGCACCGACGAGCAGGCGGACCGCTACATCCCCTCCTGCCGCAGCGGCATGAACAACCTGCACGGCAGCGCTGGCGGTGGGACGAGGGGATCCTGATGTTTGCGCGCGCCCACACCTTCAACGCGAAGCTGAAAACACGATGAGCATCGTCGCCCACTGGATCAAATCGTTCACTCTCTGGGAGTTCGTGAAAGCGCACGCCCTGACCTTGAAATACTTCTTCAAGGCGAAGGCGACGATCAACTATCCGTTCGAAAAGAACCCGATCAGCCCGCGCTTCCGCGGCGAGCATGCGCTTCGCCGCTACCCCAATGGCGAGGAACGCTGCATCGCCTGCAAGCTGTGCGAAGCGGTCTGCCCGGCGGTGTGCATCACCATCGAATCCGAGCCGCGCGAGGACGGCAGCCGCCGCACCACCCGCTACGACATCGACATGACCAAGTGCATCTACTGCGGCCTGTGCCAGGAGGCATGCCCGGTGGACGCGATCGTCGAGGGGCCGAACTTCGAATTCTCGACCGAGACGCGCGAGGAGCTGATCTACCAGAAGGACAAGCTGCTCGCGAACGGCGACCGCTGGGAGCGCGAGATCGCCAAGAACCTGGAACTGGACGCGCCCTACCGCTAGAAGGCGGGCGCGATTCTGGCCGGCGCTGCTGATGCGCCGGCCCTGATTTTGTGGTGGGGCGCCCCGGCTGCGAGCGGCGGGGCGAAGAGGACGCAAAGAGCGCCGATGGATCTGCAGGCGATCGCCTTTTATGCGCTGTCCATAGTGACGATCGGCGCCGCCTTG
>DASVUV010000002.1:0-12757 GCA_036386875.1 Allosphingosinicella sp. | reverse complement strand
GTCGGAGGGGCAGTGCTGGGCGGTCGATGCGGGGCCATCCGGGAGCTTCGCCGGGAAGGCTGGGGGCGTCGCCATGTGGACGGCGAGCGGATGGCGTTTCAGCGCGCCCAATGCCGGAACCAATGTGTGGAACAAGGCGTCCGGCTACACAATAAGATGGGGCGGTTCCGCCTGGAGCGGCGGGGAAGTCGAAGGTTCCGCGATTCACGTAAATGGCGTGAAAGTGGTCGGCGAAACGCTTCCGGCGCCGCCAAGTCCTTCTGGGGGAACGATAATCGATACGGAGGCGCGGGCTTCCCTCAACGCGTTGATTGCGACATTAAAGTCACACGGCCTGATCAGTTGAGGAATCTTGTTGCAACCGTGAAACCAAGCTCGCAGAGCGTCGTTTGCGGACCGTCTGTCGGGGAGGGTCTCAGCATGTGTAAAGCAGCGACTGAGGCGATCCGGCAACAGTTGTGGGGATAAGCGCGCTTGCGCCGAAACCTCGCATCCCGTAATGAGTTCAAGCCGTTCCTGTAGGGACGCAATAGAAAGGGGAATATATGCGGAAGCTAGCCATCGCATTGGCGCTTTCATCCACCTTGCTCGCAACTCCGGCCTTTGCGCGCGATGGCGCCTGGTACGTTGGCGGCGAATTCGGTGCGATGATCGTTGAAGATACCGAAACCGACGTTGGGACGCGTGCAAACGCGGTTACCCTCGACCATGAATATGGTTATGACGGCGGCGTGTTCGTTGGCTACGATCTCGGCGCGTTCCGCATCGAGGGTGAAGTCTCCTACAAGAAAGCAGACATCGAGTCCTTCCAGACTCTGATCGCTCTTCCGGGCGAGAATTCGGGCACGTTCCCGGGTTCGCGCGATTTCGCCGGTGGCAGCACCAGCGCGCTCAGCTTCATGTTGAACGGCATGCTCGACTTCGGTGACGACGACGGCCTTTCGGGCTTCGTTGGCGGCGGTGCCGGTATGGCGCGCGTCAAGGCGAACAACCAGCGCGTGTTCGACAACTCCGCACCGTTCTTCGACGACAGCGACTCGCGTTTCGCGTGGCAGGCTATCGCCGGCGTCCGCCAGGCGGTTACCGACAACATCGACGTGAGCGTGAAGTATCGCTTCTTCAACGTCGACAAGGTCCGCATGGTCGCCTTCAACGGCCAGGACACCGAGACACGCTTCCGGTCGCACAGCCTTCTCGGCGGTCTGACCTTCAACTTCGGCGGTGCTCCGGTTGTGGAGCCCGAAGTTGTGGTGCCGGTCGTGGAAACCCCGCCGCCGCCGCCGCCGCCGCCTCCGCCTCCCCCGCCGCCGCCGGCTCCGTGCGTCGCCGGTCCGTTCATGGTCTTCTTTGACTGGGACAAGTCGGACGTCACTTCGCAGGCTTCCGCGATCCTCGACAACGCAGCGTCTGCTTACCAGACCTGCGGTCAGGCTCAGGTCATGCTTGCCGGTCACGCCGACCGTTCGGGTTCCGACCAGTACAACGTCGGCCTCTCGCAGCGCCGTGCTGCCAACGTCCGCTCGTACCTTGCGGGCCGCGGCATCCCCGACGGTGTGATGACCACCGAAGCGTTCGGCGAAGGCCGCCCGCTCGTGGAAACGCAGGACGGTGTCCGCGAGCCGCAGAACCGGCGCGTGGAAATCACCTACGGTCCCGGCTCCGGCTGGTAAGCGGTTGTCCGCTTCGGCGGGCTCCAGTGACCAAAAAAAGAGGAGTCGGTTCTTCGGAACCGGCTCCTTCTTTTTGTGCATGGGCGGCGTTCGGCGCGGCGTCCATCTCGCGCGCCCTGCTCCACGGCCTTGCTCAGCGCCTTTGCTCCAGCATCCGGCGTCCATTTCGATGGTAACAAGGGGTCGGCGGTGCGCCCGGCCTTGCCGATCTTCCGGAATTTGGCGGTTGGCGACCTTTCTGCCGGCGGGGCCGGCAGCGCGAGGCGCATGCCTGGGCTTCAGCGCGAGCCGGGCGGGTAGAAGCCCCTCCCTCCTCGGCCTGAGAAAATGCCTGTTGCTGCGGAGCCTGCTGCGATAAGCCGCCGGCCTTGTTCTTTCCCTTGGGAGTAAAGATGCGCATTGCGATGATCGGGACCGGCTATGTCGGTCTTGTTTCCGGAGCCTGTTTCTCCGACTTCGGCCACGACGTGACCTGCGTCGACAAGGACGAAGGCAAAATCGATGCGCTGAAGCGCGGCGTCATGCCGATCTTCGAACCGGGACTGGACCAGCTCGTCGAACGCAACGTGCGCGGCGGGCGGCTCTCCTTCACAACGGACCTGAAGCAGGGCGTGGACGGCGCCGACGCAATCTTCATCGCGGTCGGCACGCCGTCGCGCCGCGGCGACGGCCATGCCGACCTGCGCTACGTCTTCGGCGCCGCGCGTGAGATCGCCGAGGCGCTGACCGGGCCTGCAGCGATTGTCACCAAATCGACGGTGCCGGTGGGCACGGGCGACGAGGTCGAGCGGATCCTGCGCGAAGTGAATCCCGGCGCCCGCGCCTGGGTGGTCTCCAACCCCGAATTCCTGCGCGAGGGCGCGGCGATCGAGGATTTCAAGCGGCCGGACAGGATCGTGGTCGGCACGGAGGACGAGGACGCGGCCGAAATTATGCGTGAGGTGTATCGGCCGCTGTACCTCAACAAGGCGCCGCTGCTGTTCACCAGCCGGCGGACGGCCGAGCTGATCAAATATGCCGCCAATGCATTTCTAGCGACCAAGATCACCTTCATCAACGAGATCGCCGATCTGTGCGAGATCGTCGGCGCCGACGTGCAGGACGTGTCTCGCGGAATCGGCCTCGACAATCGGATCGGCGGCAAGTTCCTGCATGCGGGGCCGGGCTATGGCGGCTCCTGCTTCCCCAAGGACACGCTGGCGCTGCTCAAGACCGCCGAGGATCATGGCGCGCCGCTTCGGGTGGTTGAGTCGGTCGCGAAATCCAACGAAGCGCGCAAGCGGGCGATGGGGCGCAAGATCATCGCGGCGTTGGGCGGAGAGGCGCGCGGCAAGACGGTGGCTCTGCTCGGCCTGACCTTCAAGCCGAACACGGACGACATGCGCGACGCGCCGTCCTTGTCCATCGTTCAGGCGCTGGAGGATGCCGGCGCGACCGTGCGCGGCTACGATCCCGAAGGCACCGAGCAGGCGCGGCCGCTGATGCCCAACGTCGAGTTCTTCGACGGCGCTTACAAGGCGGCGGACGGGGCGGATGCGGTGGTGCTGGTGACGGAGTGGGACGTGCTGCGCGCGCTCGACCTGCCGCGGCTGGCGCGGAGCATGGCCCAGCCGGTGTTCGTCGACCTACGCAACGTCTACCCGCCCGACGAGGTGGCGGAAGCGGGCCTTCGCGGCTATTCGGTCGGGCGGCCCGCGAAGGCGTGATTTAGCGATCTGAAACCGTTGCGGCGGCGGCTCGTTCAGGTGAGCGAGCAAGGAGAACGAGATGATGCGGATGAAGTTGTGCGCGGCGGCCGGGCTGGCTCTGCTGGCAAGCGCCTGTGCGAACCAGCGCGATGAAGAAGGGCCGCTTGCGGGTGTGCCGCTTGGGCCGGCGGCAGCGGCGGCCGAGATTAAGGATGCCGGTGGGCGTGTGGTCGCGCGAGCGACGGCGGAAGAAGCGGGCGAGGGCGTTCGCCTGCGCATCGAAGCGGAAGGCATGGCGCCCGGTGCCTACGGCGCGCACGTTCACACAATCGGGCGCTGCGACGCGCCGGGCTTCACCACGGCGGGGCCGCACTGGAACCCGACGGCGCAGCAGCACGGCAAGGACAATCCCGCGGGCATGCACAAGGGCGACCTGCCCAATCTGCTGGTCGGGACCGACGGGCGGGGCAGCTTCGAATACACCGTGCTCGGCGCGGCGATCGGGGGCGGCGGCGCAAGCGCGATGCTCGACATGGACGGGGCGGCGGTGGTGATCCACCAGCGGGCCGACGATTACCGCACGGACCCGTCCGGCAATTCGGGCGACCGAATCGCCTGCGGGGTGCTGCGCTGACCGGCTAGATCGGCTCGCCCGCGACGCGGGCGCGTTCGACCTTGGTGGCCTCAAGCTCGGCGATGTGGCGGCCGCCATACCAGAGGCCAAGCAATGTGAGCGGCGGCATGAGGTAAAGCGCCGCGATGCCGAGCTGGAGGTCGTGCGTCAGCGACGACACCTTGCCGGCGAAGTATGGCCCGAGCGCAAGGCCGACCATGGTGGTGCCGAGGATGTAGGTCGCCCCGGCCGTGCCGCGCATGCGGGGAAGAACGAGGTCCTGCAGAGTTGCGACCGCGGCGCCTACCCAGGCGGAGGCGAAGATGTGGGCGATCGGGAAAGTGATGTAGAATGCGCCCAGGCTGTCGGTGGTCAGCATGAAGGCGATGAGCGGGAGCGGTACCAGCGCCGAGATCATGTTGACGTAGATCCGGCCGCGGGGGTTGTGCTCGCGCCAGCGGTCGGACAGGTAGCCGCCCAGAATCACGCCGATCGCCGCCGAAAAGGCGCCGCCCCAGCCGACGATTACGCCCACTTCCTCCTTCGCGGTGACGCCGCTCAGGTACGCGGAGGGACCCATCGGGCCTGCGTAGAAGGTCTGCTCGACGAAATAGGGTATCCAGAAGCTGGTCGCATAGGTGACGAAGGAGATGCTGCCGAAGGCGATGGTGAGAACCACCACGGCGGGCGTCCCCCAGATCAGCCGGTAGACGGCCGGATCGCGATGCTTGAGGGACTGGATCCAGGACACGATCGCGTAGACGCCGAGGCCGTAAGCAAGCCATTGCGGAAGATCGCCGGTCAGCCAGATCAGCGCGGAGGCGCCGATCGCCACGGCGGCGAGGACCACCAGGTTGCGGGCGAGTTCGCCGGGGTAGCGGGCGACGCTGAACAGGGTGAGCGGCGGCAGGATCGCCATGAGTTCGCGGCCGAATTCAGACCATGCGTTCGGGCGGACGACCGGCTGGGGGAGATTGTCGGAGGCTCCGCGCTGCGGCTCGCGCAGGGAGAGGACCCAGAGCGCCAGAAGGAGGCCGGGGAGGCCGACCGCGATGAAGGCCGCCTGCCAGCCTGCCAAGCCAAGCGGGGCCGCGGCGGCGTCGGGATAGGCCGCGTTCCAGCGGCTGACCACGAAGCCGCCGATCGGGAGGCTTAGGCCCCCGCCGATGTAGAGGCCGCTCGAGTAAATCGACAAAGCGGTCGCGCGGCGCTCCTTGGGAAAATAATCGGAGATCATCGAATAGGCGGCGGGGGACGCGCTTGCCTCGCCGATGCCGACGCCGATTCTGGCGGCGGCGAGCATGCCGAAGCTGCTGGCAAAGCCGGAAAAAGCGGTCATCGACGACCAGAGAGCAAGGCCCATGGCCATGAGGCGGCCTCGGTACCAGCTGTCGGCGAGACGGCCCAGCGGGATGCCGAACAGGGCGTAGAAGACCGCGAATGCGGTGCCGTAGAGGAAGCCGATCTGCGCGTCGCTGACCTGGAGGTCGCGCTTGATGTCGCCGACCAGGATGGACAGGATCTGCCGGTCGATGAAGTTCAGTGCGTAGACGACAACGAAGACGAAGAGTGCGTACCAGGCGTAGGCGCCGATGCGCGAGGGCGGACGGGCGTCTTCGGGGAACGGGGTCGCCATGGAGCCTCTCTCTTTCTTATGCTTTGGCCTATGGCTAGCAGAGCGTTCGGCTTTGGCAACAGAAGGCAATCGATGACCGCGATCCTGTTCGTCTGCCTGGGCAACATCTGCCGTTCGCCGCTAGCGGAGGCGGCTTTCCGTCGTGAGACCGAGCGGCTTGGCCTGGATGTTCAGGTCGACAGCGCCGGGACGGGGGACTGGCATGTTGGGCGCCCTCCCGATCCGCGGGCGCAGGCGGTGGCGGCGCGGAACGGTGTCGAAATCGGGCATCTCAAAGCGCGGCAGGTGGCGACGGAGGATTTTCGGCGATTCGACCACCTCGTTGCACTCGATCCGAGGAACCTGACCGATCTGCACGCGATGCGCCCAGGCGACGCTTCGACGACGCTGTCGCTGCTGCTTGACCATGTGCCCGGGCGAGAAGGGCAGGCGGTGACCGATCCTTTTTATGGCGAGGATGCGGATTTCGACGTTGCGTGGCGGGACGTAGCGGGGGGCGCGGCGCGGCTTGCCGCCGAGTTGGCGGCGGCGAAGTGACGGCCTTTGCCCGCAAGGTCGCCGATGCCGCGCATGTTGCGCCGGAGCGGCTGGAGCGGCTTTCCGGCGGCGACCTTTCGGAAGTGCTGCTCGTCCGGCGGCCGGATGGGCGGCTAAGCGTCGCCAAGGGCGGTTCCGCGGTGGCCACAGAAGCGGCGATGCTGCGCGCTCTGGCGGACGGCGACGTGCCGGTGCCGCTGGTCGAGGGCGAGCTCGACGGCGTTCTGCTGCTTGAGCACATCGAAAATGACGCGGTGTTCAGCGAAAGGGCCTGGGGCGCAATCGGCGCGGCGCTGCGCCGCCTGCATGCCCGCACGGGCGGGACCTACGGATGGCCGGTCGATTATCAGCTCGGCACCGTTTCGCTGGAAAACCGCGAGCGGAGCGACTGGCCGGCTTTCTGGGGTGAGCAGCGCCTTCTTTCCACCGCCGCCATCCTCGATCGGCCGTGGCGGGAGCGCGTGTCGGCGCTGGTGCGGCGGCTCGGCGAGGTGCTGCCCGAGGCGCCGCTGCCCAGCCTGCTGCACGGCGACCTGTGGACCGGCAACATCCTGGTGCGTGACGGCAGCCTCGCCGCGTTGATCGATCCAGCCTGCTACCATGGCCACGCTGAAGTGGATCTGGCGATGCTGACCCTGTTCGATACGCCGGGCGAATCCTTTTGGGAGGCGTATGGCGCGCCCGAGGCGGGCTGGGAGGAGCGGCGTGCCGCGTATCAGCTCTTCCCCGCCCTTGTGCACCTGCGCCTGTTCGGAGCGACATATGCGGGACGGGTGGACCGTTTGCTGAGCGATTTGGGTGCGTGAGGCTTGCTCTCCATAGGCTGTTTCGGTCATTCTCCAGTGCCGACCGGGAGAGATTGATGAGCACCACCGCCTTGCTGATGGCCGCCGCTCTGCTTGGGGCCGGGGCGCCGGCGCCGACGGGCACCGAGATCGAAGCGAAGGGACCCCTTGCGCCCCTTCATGGAACCATCATCGAGGTCGAGGGATCGCCACCGGCTCCCGCCGTTCTGATCATTCCGGGCTCCGGCCCAACCGACCGCGACGGGAACGGGCCGCTCGGGCTCCGCGCCGGCTCGTACCGGTTGCTGGCGGAGGCGCTTGCGGGGCGCGGCATCACCACTGTCCGAACCGACAAGCGCGGCATGTTCGGAAGCGCTCCGGCGGTCGCCGACGCCAATGCGGTGACGATCGCGGACTATGCCGCCGATGTGCATTCGTGGGCGGGTGCGGTGCGGGCGAAGACGAAGGCGCCGTGCGTCTGGCTGCTTGGCCACAGCGAGGGCGGCCTGGTGGCGCTGGCGGCGGTGCAGCAGGACGAGGGGATCTGCGGAGTGGTTCTGGTCGCGGCGCCGGGGCGGAAGCTGGGAGACGTGCTGCGGGAGCAGCTTCGGGCCAATCCAGCCAACGCGCCGGTGCTTGATCAGGCGCTTGGCGCCATCGCGGCGCTGGAGGCGGGGCGGCGCGTGGACACGCAGTCGATGCATCCGGCGCTGCTGCCGTTGTTCGCGCCGCAGGTGCAGGGCTTCATGATCAGCCTCTTGTCCTACGATCCAGCGGCGCTCGCGGGAAATGTGAAAAAGCCGATGCTGGTGGTGCAGGGGCTTCGCGATCTGCAGGTGAGCGAAGCCGACGCCCGGCGGCTGGCGGCAGCGCGCTCCGGCACCAGGCTGATCCTGCTGCCCGGAGTCAACCATGTGCTGAAGTCCGTCGATTCGGAGGATCGGGCGGCGAACGCCGCGGCCTATGCCGATCCGGCGCTGCCGCTCGCCCCGGGGATCGCCGAGGCGATTGCGGGGTTCATTGCCGAACACCGTCCCCCAAGCGGCTCCGGTCAGCCCAAGGAATAACGCGCGGCCAGGGTGTGGACCGCGCCGCCCGGGGTAAGTCGGCTTTCGTAGAGGCGGAATTCGGCCACGGTGAAAGCCGGGCTGGTGACGGCATGCCCCTCCAGGAACGGCTGGAGCGGCGCAACATCGCGGTTCAGGCGCGCGAGGGTGATGTGCGGGTGAAAGGCGCGGCGCTCGGGCTCCACGCCTGCGCGGGTCAATGCGTGGTCGATCTTCTTGTGGAGCGTTTTGACCAGTTCGTGTGGGGCGACGCCGGCCCACAGCGTCGCCGGCTGGCCGCGGCGCTCAAAGGCGCCGGTGCCGGCCAGGGCCAGATCGAAGGGCGGATGGATCACGGATTGGAGCGCGGCGTCGACATCGTCCGCCACACGGCCGTCCACTTCGCCGATGAAGCGCAAGGTGAGGTGGAGATGGTCCTCATCCTGCCAGCGGGCGCCGGCGACCCCGCCCATGAGGTCCAGCAGCCGGGCGCGGATCGGCTCTGGCGGGCGGATGGCGACGAACAGGCGGTGCATAGAAGGAGCCGCCTAGCCGAAGCTGCCCCAAGGGCGATACCGGTTTTCCTTGAACCGGGGCGCCATCCGCACGATATTAGCGTTTAGCGGCGCTTGTGCGCCGGCAAAGGAGAGATACGAAAATGGCTAACGGATTTGACCCGCGGGCAACCGCCGCGCCGCACAGTGCCGGGACGGCCGGCCGCGACAGCGTCGCCGTAGACGCGGGCCTGCGGTCCCACATGCTGTCCGTCTACAACTATATGGCTTCGGGCGTGCTGCTGACCGGCATCGTCGCTTACGCGCTGGCGTTGAGCGGTGTGGCCGAGACGATCTTCTTCGGGGCGGGCATTCTGCGTTACGCCGTGCTGTTCGCGCCGCTGATCATGATCTTCTTCTTCGCCGCCCGTGCGAACCATATGTCGGTCGGTGGGCTTCAGGCCTTTTTCTGGAGCTTCGCTGCCGTAATGGGCCTGTCGATGTCGATGATCCCGCTGATCTACAGCGGTTCGTCGATCGCCCTCACCTTTTTCGCGACTTCGGCCGCGTTCGTGTCGCTCAGCCTGTGGGGCTATACGACCAAAAAGGATCTGTCGGGCTTCGGCACCTTTTTGCTGATGGGCCTGGTGGGCCTGATCGTTGCGTCCATCGGCAACATCTTCATTCGCTCCGACTCGTTGAGCATGGTGATCAGCTTCGTCGGCGTGCTTCTGTTCGCCGGCCTCACCGCCTACGACACGCAGAAGATCAAGAGCGTCTACTTCCAGATCGCCGGCAGCACCGAGATGCTCGGCAAGGCTGCGATCTTCGGCGCGCTGACCCTGTATCTGGACTTCATCAACATGTTCCAGTTCCTGCTGAGCTTCCTCGGCAACCGCGACTAAGCGGCCAGCATTAAACCGGTCTGGAATGACAAGGGCCCGGCGGCGACGCCGGGCCCTTTGCTGTTCGGCCGGTGCGGCTTGGCGCTCGGGTCAGCCGGCACTGACTTTCATGGCCGCGGCGAGCGCTTCGTCCAGTTCGCCCGCGCGCGCAAAGGCGGGCCGTGCGCCGGCGCGGCCGACATAGGCTTCAAAGGCGGCGCGCCTTTCGAGAATGCCGAACTGAAGGCCGAAGTTGAGCTGCGAGGCGACGTACAGGTCGGCGGCGGTGAATTGCCCCCCGCACAGCCAGCCTTCGCCCGCAACGGTGCGCTCCAGCGCGTCGAGCACCTCCTCATAGCTGCCATAGCCGGCCATTCCCTTCTTGTCGGCCGGGGCGAGGAGGCCCAGCGCCTTGCCGGTGATCACCGCTTCAACGGGCCCTGCGGCAAAGAACATCCAGCGGTAATAGGGTCCTCGGCTCGGGTTGCCAGGCGGCGGCGCGAGGCCTGCATCCGGGAAGGCGTCGGCGAGGTAGGCGCAGATCGCGGCGGTTTCGGTGACCACCGTTTCGCCGTGCTTGATCGCAGGCACTTTGCCCATCGGGTTCACTGTCAGATAGTCCGCGGCCTTCATGGTGGTACCGTAATCGAGCGCCACGGTTTCGTAGGCGCAGCCGGTCTCCTCCAGCATCCACCGCGCAATCCGGCCGCGCGACTGGGGGTTGGTGTAGAATGTAAGCGGTTCGGACATGGCTGAGGCTCCCCTGTGTGGCTGGGTTGAACCTTAACTCGACGAGGCAAGCTGCGGGAGTCTTTGCTTCAAAAAGAAGAAGCGGGACCCCCGCTTTCAGGGGGTGACGTTACGAGGCTCAACCACCTCTTCGTCATTCCCGCGAAAGCGGGAATCCCGCTTCCTGCTTTTCAAAGGCGGCAGAAGCCCAAGCCTTAGGCCTGCTTCTCCTCCGTGCCCTGCTCGCCCTGTTCGGCTTCGGGCTCGATCTTCTTGCCCTTCTTTTTGGAGGGCTTGGGCGGGGCGGCGATAACCTCGAACGACGGCGCGTTGTCCTTGATCGTTACCTTGACCTCGCCGCCGTGGATAAGCTTGCCGAAGAGCAGTTCCTCGGCGAGCGGCTGCTTGATCTTCTCCTGCACAAGGCGGCCCATCGGGCGCGCACCGTAGAGCTTGTCGTAGCCGCGCGTGGTGAGCCACTTGCGCGACTCCTCGTCGAGGTGAATGTGGACGTTGCGGTCCGCCAGCTGAAGCTCGAGCTGAAGGATGAACTTGTCCACCACCCGCGCGACGACTTCCGGCGGAAGGTAGCCGAACGGCACCACCGCATCGAGGCGGTTGCGGAATTCCGGCGTAAACATCCGCTTGATCGCTTCCTCGTCCTCGCCCTCGCGGGTCTGGGCGCCGAAGCCGACCCCTTCGCGCGCCATGTCACTGGCGCCCGCATTGGTGGTCATGATCAGGATGACGTTGCGGAAATCAACCGTCTTGCCGTGGTGATCGGTCAGCTTGCCGTTGTCCATCACCTGCAGCAGGATGTTGAACAGATCCGGATGCGCCTTTTCGATCTCGTCGAGCAGCAGCACCGAATGCGGCTGCTGATCGACCGCGTCCGTCAGGAGACCGCCCTGGTCGTAGCCGACATAGCCCGGCGGCGCGCCGATCAGCCGGCTGATCGAGTGGCGCTCCATATATTCGGACATGTCGAAGCGCTGCAGCGGGATGCCCATGATCGTGGCAAGCTGGCGCGCAACCTCCGTCTTGCCGACGCCCGTGGGGCCCGAGAAGAGGTAGTTGCCGATCGGCTTGTCCGGATCGCGAAGGCCTGCGCGGCTGAGCTTGATCGCCGAGGCGAGCACGGCGATTGCCGCATCCTGGCCGAACACGACCCGCTTCAGGTCGCGGTCGAGATGCTCCAGCGTCTTCTTGTCGTCCGTGGACACGCTCTTGGGCGGAATGCGCGCCATGGTGGCGATCACCGCTTCGATTTCCTTGGTGGTGATCGTTTTCTTGCGCTTGGACGGCGGCACCAGCATCTGCATAGCGCCGACCTCGTCGATCACGTCGATCGCCTTGTCCGGCAGCTTGCGGTCGTTGATGTAGCGGGCTGACAGCTCCACCGCCGCCTTGATCGCGTCCGGCGTGTACTTGACGTGGTGATGCTCCTCGAACGCCGAGCGCAGGCCGGTGACGATCTTGATCGTGTCCTCGACGGTGGGCTCGTTGACGTCGATCTTCTGGAAGCGCCGGAGCAGGGCCCGGTCCTTTTCGAAGTGGTTGCGGAACTCCTTGTAGGTGGTGGAGCCGATGCAGCGGATCGTGCCGCCCGATAGAGCGGGCTTGAGCAGGTTGGACGCGTCCATCGCGCCGCCCGAGGTTGCACCGGCGCCGATCACCGTGTGGATCTCGTCGATGAAGAGCACTGCGTGCGGGAGCTTTTCAAGCTCGTTCACCACCGCCTTCAACCGCTCTTCAAAGTCGCCGCGGTAGCGGGTGCCGGCAAGCAGCGAGCCCATGTCGAGCGAGTAGATCACCGCTTCCTTAAGCACGTCGGGCACTTCGCCCTCGACGATCTTGCGCGCAAGCCCCTCGGCGATGGCGGTTTTGCCGACGCCGGGATCGCCCACGTAGAGCGGGTTGTTCTTGGAGCGGCGGCAGAGGATCTGGACCGTCCGGTCGACTTCCGGCCCACGCCCGATCAGCGGATCGACGCGGCCCGCCAGCGCCTTCTCGTTCAGGTTGACGGTGAACTGCTTGAGGGCGGACTCCGTCTTCTTCTTGCCCTCTTCCTGCTTCGTTTCCTCGGTGCCCTTCACCTCCTGCGGCTCCGACGAAGTCTCACCCTTCCCGACGCCGTGGCTGATGTAGCTCACCGCATCGAGCCGGCTCATGTCCTGCTGCTGGAGGAAGTAGACGGCGTAGCTTTCGCGCTCCGAGAAGAGCGCGACGAGCACGTTCGCGCCGGTCACTTCGTCGCGGCCCGAGGACTGGACGTGAAGGATGGCGCGCTGGACGACGCGCTGGAAGCCGCTGGTGGGGGAGGGGTCGGTCTCGCCCTCGACCTTGAGCGCTTCGAGTTCGTTGTCGAGGTAGAGCTTCACGGCCTCGCGCAGCTCATTCAGGTCGACGCCGCAGGCGGCCATCACCTTGGAGGCGTGGTCGTCTTCGACGAGCGCGAGCAGCAGGTGCTCCAGCGTCGCATATTCGTGCCTGCGGCCACTCGCTTCGGCGAGCGCCGTATGCAGCGTTTGTTCGAGTTCGCGGGCGAATGACGGCATGTCTTACTCCTTCAGGCCCGCGATAACTTTCACGGACAACTTAACATCAATGTCGTGCCGCCCCTGTCCATCATCAAGCACCTCGACGATCAACGGAGGAGCGGGACGGAGTTTCCT
>DASVUV010000001.1:0-2500 GCA_036386875.1 Allosphingosinicella sp. | reverse complement strand
TAATAAACAGTCGCAGCCACCAATTTTTTGCAACCTCTTCACCCTTGGGTTGTTCACCCTCAAGCTACCAAGGCACACCTTCTTCCGAAGTTACGGTGTCAATTTGCCGAGTTCCTTCTCCCGAGTTCTCTCAAGCGCCTGAGAATACTCATCTCGCGCACCAGTGTTGGTTTGCGGTACGGTCGTTTCTAGCTGAAGCTTAGAGGCTTTTCTTGGAACCACTTCCAGTTGCTTCGCGAGCAAGCTCACTCGTCCCAACCCCTTGGCATACGCCTGGCGGATTTACCTACCAGACACCTACAGGTCAGGAACCGGGACATCCAACACCCGGACAACCTTTCACGATCCGTCCCCCCATCGCACTAGAAATCGGTGCTGGAATATTAACCAGCTTCCCATTAGCTACGGCTTTCGCCCTCACCTTAGGGGCCGACTCACCCTACGCCGATGAACGTTGCGTAGGAAACCTTGCGCTTACGGCGAGCGGGCTTTTCACCCGCTTTAACGCTACTCATGTCAGCATTCGCACTTCTGATACCTCCAGCATCCTTTACAAGACACCTTCACAGGCTTACAGAACGCTCCCCTACCACGTAACCTTGCGGTCACATCCTAAGCTTCGGTGCATGGCTTAGCCCCGTTACATCTTCCGCGCAGGACGACTCGATCAGTGAGCTATTACGCTTTCTTTAAATGATGGCTGCTTCTAAGCCAACATCCTGACTGTCTTAGCCTTCCCACTTCGTTTCCCACTTAGCCATGCTTTGGGACCTTAGCTGTAGGTCTGGGATGTTTCCCTCTTGCCACCGGACGTTAGCACCCGATGACTGTCTGCCATGCTCATACTTCCAGGTATTCGGAGTTTGCTATGGCGTGATAAGCCGCGATGGCCCCCACAACCATTACAGTGCTCTACCCCCTGGAGCAATACATGACGCACTACCTAAATAGTTTTCGGGGAGAACCAGCTATTTCCAAGTTTGATTAGCCTTTCACCCCTATCCACAGCTCATCCGCTAGTTTTGCAACACTAGTCGGTTCGGACCTCCAGCTGGTGTTACCCAACCTTCATCCTGGCCATGGATAGATCACTTGGTTTCGGGTCTACGCCCAGCGACTGATTCGCCCTATTCGGACTCGGTTTCCCTACGCCTTCCCTATACGGTTAAGCTTGCCACTGAACGTAAGTCGCTGACCCATTATACAAAAGGTACGCAGTCACCCCTTGCGAGGCTCCTACTGTTTGTATGCATGCGGTTTCAGGATCTATTTCACTCCCCTCCCGGGGTTCTTTTCGCCTTTCCTTCACAGTACTAGTTCACTATCGGTCGATTACGAGTATTTAGCCTTGGAGGATGGTCCCCCCATGTTCAGACAGGATTCCACGTGTCCCGCCCTACTTGTCGTACGCTTAGTACCACCGATCTGTTTTCATGTAAGGGGCTATCACCCTCTATGGCCGGACTTTCCAGACCGTTCCACTGACAAATCGACTATCACGTACAGGCTGATCCGATTTCGCTCGCCACTACTTTCGGAATCTCGGTTGATTTCTTTTCCTGCAGCTACTTAGATGTTTCAGTTCACTGCGTTCGCCTCGTTAGCCTATGTATTCAGCTAACGATACCCTTGCGGGTGGGTTTCCCCATTCGGAAATCTGCGGATCAAAGCTTGTTTGCCAGCTCCCCGCAGCTTATCGCAGGCTACAACGTCCTTCATCGCCTGTAATCGCCAAGGCATCCACCACATGCACTTATTCACTTGACCCTATAGGTTTGCGGACTTGGAGACATGAGAACCAAGTCAAGGGTCAAGCTTGCGTTAAATTCGCCGCCTCTCAGTTCCACTTGAGAACTTGCTGAGACATTTGTTCGACGCAATCACATTTGTTGTTCCGGCAAAGGAACAACATGTCGACTACTACCAAATTGTTAAAGAACAGCCGATCGTTCGAATGCTCGAACCGGAAGTGGCCTGCAATGACGCGGCAAGCTACTTTCGGTACTGCATTCAAGATTAGAGCCGGGCATCCGAATTTCAACCCTCGCCCGGAGACGATGGTGGAGGTGAACGGGATCGAACCGATGACCCCCTGCTTGCAAAGCAGGTGCTCTCCCAGCTGAGCTACACCCCCGGAAATCCCTGCATCACCAACGGTCCTGGCTACAAGCCGGGAACCAATGGTGGGTCTGGATGGACTCGAACCATCGACCCCCGCCTTATCAAGACGATGCTCTAACCAGCTGAGCTACAGACCCGCAGATACCTCAGCCAACTAGCGCCAGCTTTGTATTTCCGAGCCAGCGTAGCTCTGGCAGCCGATAAGTGTGGACGCTTGAAGCCTTTGCGTCATCTCTTTGAAAGGAGGTGATCCAGCCGCACCTTCCGATACGGCTACCTTGTTACGACTTCACCCCAGTCATGAGCCCTACCGTGGTAAGCGCCCTCCTTGCGGTTAAGCTACCTACTTCTGGTAAAACCCACTCCCATGGTGTGACGG